>DEHV01000053.1 GCA_002352105.1 Chitinophagaceae bacterium UBA2791
ATTACGCTGGCAGAAGAAGGGATAGAACCCTCAGTGTCAGCAGCGGCCTCCACCGCTAAGAAGACCGCTGTCGCCTCCCCGGTCTTGGGCATCACGGGCGCCGGCGGCTCGGGAAAATCATCTGTCACAGACGAGATCGTAAGAAGATTCCTACGTACTTATGATAAGGCGACCATCGCCGTGATCAGCGTCGACCCCAGCAAAAAAAAGACTGGCGGCGCCCTGCTGGGCGACCGNNCCGTATCCGGATGAACGCCATCGCCCATCCACGGGCATATATGCGGTCGCTGGCGACCCGGGAAGACAATACCGCGTTGAGCGCTTATATCCGCCAGGCCATTGCCATCTGCAAGGCAGCGGGCTATGATCTGATCATTGTAGAGTCTGCGGGCGTCGGGCAAAGCGATACTGCTATCCTGGACTTCAGCGATACCAGTCTCTATGTGATGACCCCGGAATANNGATGTGCGCAAACAATACAAACGCAACCACCAGCTATGGGACGCAAAGGACGAAGCGCTGCCGGTAGTGGCGACCATCGCCTCCCAGTTCAACGACGCCGGCGTGAATGAGCTTTTCCAAAAACTGATGGACGCCTTGAAAAACAAGTTCAATGTTGCCTTCGACGACCTCCAAATAGATCTTTCTCCCAAGCGGGCGCAGGAAAGCGCGCCCATTATACCGCCGAAACGCATCCGGTACCTTTCGGAAATTGCCGAGAACAACCGGAATTACGACCGATGGGTAGACCAGCAATCGGCTATTGCCAGTAAACAGTACCAGCTGGAAGGAGCGCGAAAACTGTTACAGGAATATAAGGGAGACGAGGCCGCGGCGATGATACCGGCAACGGAAAGTTTTGATGCGCTGACGCTGGATCCGGCATGCCGCAAACTGCTCGACCAATGGCCGGAGCTGCATAAAAAATATGAAGAAGATGTTTTCGAATACGCCGTAAGAGGAAAGAAGATAAGGCAGGAGATGAAGACCAAAACGCTTTCCGGAACAAAGATCCCGAAAGTGATGCTTCCCCGGTATAAGGACTGGGGCGATATCCTCCGATGGCAGTTGCAGGAAAATGTGCCGGGCGCCTTTCCCTATACCGCCGGCGTGTTTGAATTAAAACGCGAAGGCGAGGATCCTACGCGCATGTTTGCCGGAGAGGGCGGACCCGAACGCACCAATAAACGGTTTCATTATGTTAGCGCCGGCCTGCCTGCTATCCGCCTGTCGACCGCATTTGACAGCGTCACCTTATACGGGGAAGATCCTGACAAGCGCCCGGATATCTACGGAAAAATAGGCAATTCGGGCGTGAGCATTGCCACTGTCGACGACGCCAAAAAACTGTACAGCGGCTTTGATCTCTGCGATAGCAAAAGCTCTGTAAGCATGACCATCAACGGCCCCGCGCCGATGATCCTCGCTTTTTTTCTCAACGCCGCGATCGACCAGCAATGCGAAAAATATATTGAGGAACATGGACTGTGGCCGGCGGTGGAAACCAAAGCGGCCGAAAAATTCGCCGGCTTCACGAAGCCTGTCTATCATAATCCCGCCTTCCCCGGCGGCCATCCGGTGGCGCCGGAAGATCCGCAGAAAAAAGTACTGGGCCTGGGCCTGCTGGGACTCAGCGGGGATGAGGTACTGCCCCCCGATATCTACAACCAACTGAAAGCCTCCGCCCTTAAACAAGTGCGGGGAACGGTGCAGGCCGATATCCTCAAAGAGGACCAGGCGCAGAACACCTGTATTTTCAGCTCGGAATTTGCGCTTAAGCTCATGGGCGATGTGCAACAGTATTTTATCGACCGCGAGGTCAGGAATTTCTATAGCGTCAGCATCAGCGGTTACCATATTGCCGAAGCCGGCGCCAACCCCATCACGCAACTGGCGTTTACCCTGGCCAATGGCTTTACCTACCTGGAATATTATCTCAGCAGAGGCATGCATATAGACGATTTCGCGCCCAACCTGAGCTTCTTTTTCAGCAATGGCATGGATGCGGAGTACAGCGTGATCGGGCGCGTTGCGCGGCGGATATGGGCTAAGGCGACCAAATACCTGTACAAGGGAAATGAGAGAAGCCAGAAATTAAAATACCATATTCAAACCAGCGGCCGCAGCCTGCACGCCCAGGAAATTGATTTCAACGATATCCGCACTACCCTGCAGGCATTGTATGCGATCTACGACAATTGCAACAGCCTGCATACTAACGCCTATGATGAAGCGATAACTACGCCTACGGAAGAATCGGTGCGCAGGGCCATGGCGATACAGCTGATCATCAACCGGGAGTTCGGAACGGCAAAAAATGAAAACCCGAACCAGGGCTCCTTCATCATTGAAGAGCTCACCGATCTCGTGGAAGAAGCGGTGCTCGCAGAGTTTGACCGCCTTACCGAAAGAGGCGGCGTACTGGGCGCCATGGAACGCATGTACCAGCGCAATAAGATACAGGAGGAAAGCCTGTATTACGAACACCTTAAACACAGCGGAGAGCTGCCCATCATCGGCGTCAACGCCTTTCTCAATAAGAAGGGCAGTCCAACCACCCTCCCGGGAGAAGTGATCCGCAGCTCCGCTGAAGAAAAAGAACAACAGATCCGGAACCTCCTGAACTTCAGGGAAAGAAATAAAGCAAAAGCTCCCGAAGCTTTAAAACGGCTGCAGGAGCGCGCCATTAAAAATGAAAACATTTTTGAAGAGCTGATGGAAACCGTGAAATATTGTTCCCTCGGCCAGATCACCAACGCCCTATACGAAGTAGGCGGGCAGTACCGGCGCAATATGTAAAGCAGGAAGCGACAGCTATAAAAAATCCATCGGCGGCAAAACTTCCCGCTAAGCATCGTAAACGCTAAGCCTGCATCCACGATCGGCCCGGGTTCATGAGGCTTTGCCCCTATTGGCAGAGACGCTTTCAATAAACCCTTTTATTTCTTCGCGGCTTTTATGTATCTTTTTCTGCAGCCTGTCCAAAAGCTCTTTTTCCTTTCCCGGCTCATAATGCAGATCCTCATCCGTCAATTCAATATTGATCTCCTTTAATTTTTCCCTGACCTGCTCCCAGGGAACCTGAAGATGTAATACGTTATCCATGATGGTTCTTTATTGCCATATCTCTATATAATATTTGTGCCAATGCGGCGCGAGGCCATAAACATCGGCGCGCATGCAGTTCGACAGCCGCCTCTGCTGTACAACGCAGGCCCTGGTCGCTCCTGAATTCAATATCCCGGCAGCGGTTTGAGGTTTTATCGTACATTAGCCGCTGTTTCGATTGCCTGCACGTATATTAACATTTCCTCGACCGGCCTCAGTTGATCAACTGTTGCGAGGGCAAACGCCGAAACCACATGACAGCCGAACATCAGCGACTGGCAGAAAATGCCGCCAAAACCGTCCCACTTGAAGAATGGGGTCCCTATCTTAGCGAACGCCAATGGGGCGTCGTACGGGAAGATTATAGTCCCGACGGCAACGCATGGCATTATTTCCCCTTTGATCATGCAGCTTACCGTTCTTATCTATGGGGAGAAGACGGCCTGGCAGGCATCAGCAACCTGTCGCAGGACCTTTGCTTTTCAATCGCGCTCTGGAATGGTAAAGACCCGATCCTAAAAGAACGGCTCTTTGGCCTGCACAACGGGGAAGGGAATCATGGGGAAGACGTTAAAGAGCTTTATTATTACCTCGACAATATCCCTACGCATTATTATATGGAATACCTGTACAAATATCCCCAACAGGAATTCCCCTACGAAAAGCTCCGGGAAGAAAACCGGAAAAGATCGAGGCTTGAACCGGAATACGAAATACTCGATACCGGGGTATTTTCCGACAACCAGTATTTCGACGTATCCGTTACCTATGCGAAACAGGGATCTAAAGATATTTTTATAAAGATCGCCGTTTCCAACAGATACCATCAGCCAGCCGAGATCGCGGTTCTGCCAACGCTATGGTTCTACAATCGCTGGGCGGGATCCCAGCTTTCAAACGAGCCGGTTATCCGGCTCATCGATCCTGGCGCGGTGAAAGCCGAACACGAGCAGCATGAAGATTATTATTTTTATTTCCAAACGCCCGACGATGTCCTGTTTACCAATAACATCACCAATACGCTTAAGGTAACCGGCGTCCCCAATGAGACCATCTTTGTAAAAGATGCATTTCACGACGCTATTGTGCATGGCCATAACCGGGAAGCCTTGCGAGAAAAAAGATCCGGAACTAAATTCTCCCCGGTATATTCCCTGAGCCTGGCGCCCGGCGCCACGAAAATCATCTACTGCAGGTTATCCTCAGAACCCCGGGAACATGCTTTCCCGGACCATTTCGAAGATATCTTTTCTATCCGAAAGCAGGAAGCGGACGAGTTTTATCAATCCCTATTACCCGATGGCATAACCGAAGATATGGCGGGAATAAGACGCCAGGCGCTTGCGGGCTTGTTATGGAGCAAACAATATTATCATTATAACGTCGAACACTGGCTGGCAAACGGCGACGGCATCACGCCTGTAAGCCAGAGCAGGAAGACGGGGCGCAATCACGACTGGCAGCACCTCAAGAACCAGGATATCATTGCCATGCCCGATAAATGGGAATACCCCTGGTATGCGGCATGGGACCTGGCTTTTCAATGTATTGCCATGGCCGAAGCAGACCCTACCTTTGCCAAACACCAGCTGCTGCTGATCATGCGGGAATGGTATATGAAACCCGACGGGCAGCTTCCCTCGTATGAATGGAACTTCAGCGACGTGAACCCTCCGGTGCATGCAAGGGCCGCCATGATGGCCTACAATATTGAAAAAAAGCAAACCGGGACCGGCGATATTGTGTTCCTCAAAAAAATATTTCAAAAACTCATCATCAACTTCACCTGGTGGATCAACCGCAAAGACATCAACGGCAACAATATCTTTGAGGGAGGCTTCCTGGGGTTGGATAATATAGGCGTATTCAACCGGAACTTTCATTTTCCCGGCGAAGCGCAGCTGGAACAGGCCGATGGCACCAGCTGGATGGGAACCTATGCCCTGGATATGATGGAGATGGCCATAGAAATTGCTTTGCACGATCCTTCCTTCGAGGATATGGCCACCAAGTTCTTCGAACATTTTATCCTGATCGCCGAATCGCTGAACGAGCACAATCTATGGAGCGAGGAAGACAAGTTTTTTTATGACGTACTGTGTATTGTCGGCCATGAGCCGATGCCCCTCCGCATTCAATCCATTGTCGGACTGACGCCGCTGTTCGCGGTGACAGTGATCCGTAAAGAAGTGTTTGAGAAGCTTCCGGACTTCAGCAAGCGCGTTGCCTGGTTCGAAAACTACCGGAAAAAGCACAATAAGTTCTGGCCCAACGAAGAGGGCAGGAACGGCGATACGCTCTTATCGCTTCTCCCGCGCGATCGCCTGATATTCCTGCTACAACGCCTGCTCAATGAAGAAGAGTTCCTGGCGCCCGGAGGCATCCGCGCCTTATCCAAACGCCATGAATCGCATCCCTACTCGGTTACCGTCGACGGCACAACGCATTCCATCCGTTACGATCCGGGCGATTCCACTTCTGATATTTTTGGCGGCAATTCCAACTGGAGGGGACCGGTATGGATCCCGATCAACTACCTCATTATCCAGTCTGTCCGCGCCTACGGAAAATTTTATGAAGATAGCCTGCTGGTGGAATACCCCTCGGGGTCAGGCAATAAGATAAACCTCTCCCAGGTGGCGGATGAACTTTCCCGCAGGGTGATCGGCCTGTTCCTGCGAAACGGGTCGGGCGACCGGCGGCTTTTTGGCGAATACAACTGGTTTTACGAACAACCGGGCAATGACCGCCTGGTGTTGTTCTACGAATATTTTCATGGCGATTCCGGCAAAGGGCTCGGCGCCAGCCATCAAACCGGATGGACGGCTTTGGCCGCGGAACTGATCAGCCAGTACGAACTCTCCAAGGAAAAATCTTTGGGCTGCGGCGATGAAAGCGACTAACGGATAAGAACAACTGTTCCCTTATCAAAATAGGACGCGCCGTTATAATCCACCGCTTTTACCATCCACACAAAGGAGCCCGAAGGCTGCCTGACGCCGCCGACGAATCCATCCCATTTCTGCATTTCATTGTACGCGTTAAAAACAAGCTGACCGTACCGGTTATAAACATGAAAATATTCTACCTTCTGAATACCGGCAGTAACAAAACTTAACTGGTCATTCTTACCGTCTCCGTTAGGCGTAAAAGCATTGGGAACAAACACGGAAGGCCGGGTATGGTACACTTTTACGGTAATAAAGGCCGAATCGGCACAACCGGCTTCATTGGCGATCAGCGCCCGGTACCTGATGCCCGGATGCGCCGCCGCATGTATTACCCGGGGATTCGCAATCTGGTGATCGCTCATCCCTTCTCCCGGCGACCAGGAATATGCCACTCCGCCGGTAGCCTGCAACTGAAGAGGCTGCCCGACCACTACCGAAGTATCCCTTCCGGCATAAGGCTCAATAGGAGGAAGCACTCTAACCAGCGTGGAAGAAAAACCAGGCTTAGGACATCCCCTGGTATCATACGCGGCAAGCGTGTACGCCGTCGACTCGCGCGGGCTCACCGTGGGGTTCAATACATTTCCATTGCCATTGAGCGCCGAGATATCGGGTATCCATTTAAAAGAAGATCCGTCGATGGTTCCATGGAGTTGCGCCGAAGTGTTATGACAGATCATGGTATCTGCGCCGGCATTGGCTATAGGATAAGGGACGGCGGTCACCAGCACGCTCCCTGAAGCCGTGCAGGCCCCAATGGAAGCAACCGTCGAATACCGCGTAGTAACCGGCGTAACAGCGTATGGATGGGCGATATCCGGACGGATCAGCTGTTCGCCCGGCGTCCAGGCAAAGCGAAGTCCGTCCGAGACCGTTCTCAACCGGATCGTATCGCCCGCGCAGATGGTCGTATCGTTCATCATCTTCAGGGTAACGTGATCCACCACGTTCACGGTAACAGAATCCCGGTTGAAGCAACCGTGCTCGTCTATATCGACATAGTAAGTGGTCGTGTTAAGGGGACTTACCGTAGGCGTTGCTGTTTGGGCGCCTATCATATTCAGCGTGGGCGACCAGGTCATCCTGCCCTGGCCGGAGGCCCTCAGTTGCAATACTTCGGGCGCGCAGATCAGCGTATCCCTGAAAGCAAGCTGGATGGGAGGCTTGTCGACAATGCTCACTGTTTTTGTAACGGTGTCCCTGCATCCCACCGAATTCGTCGCGATCAGTCGCACCCGCTTATTTCCGGCGTTAACATAAGTAAAAGAGGGATTCCGCTGCTGGGAGATATTGCTGCTTCCGTCAAAACTCCATCTCCAGCTATCCACGCTCCCAAACACAGAGGTAGAAGCATCCAGGAAACGGGTGGGTTTATTAAAACAAAGCCCTTCGACCGTAAAATCCGGTTTAAATCCCGGATACACTTTAACGGCAGATAAGGAAGAATCCGCACACTCTCCCCCTCTGTTCACCACCAGCTTAATGCTATAATCGCCTTCCCTGGGAAAAGTATAAGAAGCGGAACGGCCATCCGATGAATAAAGCACATTGCCGTTATCATCCATGAAGTCCCAGTTATAGGATTTGATAAGCGGACTGGAAGAAAAATTCGAAACAGCAATGGATCGGGTATCCTTGCAAAGCATGTATTCGGAAGGAATGGAAGCGGAGGCAATAGTGCAACCGGAAATATTGATCTGTATATCCTTTCGTTGAGTGGCGATCAGTTTGCCATTCCTTATCTCCTCCACGCAAACCGTTACTACGTAAATGCCGTCGGAAGGCGCAATCCCCGTGATCAACCCCGTGGAAGGATCGATCCTGACATGGCTGCCGAGCGGCGAAGAACCGTTATAGTCCATGCCGTAAGGCACAGATATATAAGGAGGCGTCTGCGGCGGGTTGCTGTTGTTCCCAAATCCTCCGAAGCCGCCCTGGTAAGCATTGCAAAGCGAAAAATTGAGCTGGTCGCCATCTTTATCCACGGCGCTGAAGCTGTACGAAAAAGAATTGTTCGAACAGACCGCCACCAGGTCATCGCCGGTAAAATTTGCGCTGTTATTCTCCGGCGCGTCAGACGACGCCGAAGTTCCCGGGATCTCCGCAGTATAAGTAGCGCCCACATTATCGTAGTTGCTCATAAAATTATTTATTCCCTGTATCCGGTAAACTACCTGGGCCGAAAGCAGGTAACCGTTTTCAGATGGGGGAAGAGAAATACTGGTTTCAAAATATCCTACTTCATAACAAACCCTGGGAGGATTGGTAATACAGGGATTGAACGAATTCATATCAAGCGTCTCCGTTCGGGTAAGGGCAACCGGAAAATCATTGATCCGGGCATGAGTAACCCTGTCGAATATTCCGAATATCGTGGGATCATTAAACTGCCGGCCGCTGTTACAGCGCATATACAGTTTCAGCGTGAGCCGATAATTATACTTGCCATCGGAGAAATTGACGAACGTATAAGACATGGATCCGCCTGTGATATGATCAGCCCTTACCACCTGACTGCATAAAAGCAAATACGCCAAAAAGAAGACTAGCGGCTTCATATCAAATATCCCTGATACTGAATATACGCCTTTTGTTCTATATGATCTCCGGGGGATGCGTATTAAACTTTCTGCGAATTGCCTCTTCAGTAGCATTTAGCAGCGCAACTGTTGGCTTCAGCCTTATTGGCAGGGGGATGACGCCAACGGATGGCCTAATAACCGATGTCATTTTGGGTAAATAACCCTAAATATCAAGTATTTTATACATTTGAGATCAGTATCTTATGCTTATCTCCGTGACGATATTATGTTGATTTTCAAACCTGTATTTGGTTATTTACTGCACTGGCAGCAATTCACCCAATCTTGGCATCTTTTAGAACCAGAGATAGGAATTTAAAATTAGTCGTTATCGCTACTCAACTTATTTTGAAGAATTGGAATTTTTTCGGAGCTTTGCCCTGCTTTGGGCTGCGGCCTGGAGCCTACGCAGAAGAGCGGTTACCTCGACAGAGGCAACCGCTCTTACTGTTTTCAGAGAATACTCAATGCTTCATATATTGACTCGTCAAAGACCATTGCCCGGTTTATTTTAAAAATATTTCGCTGTGCCGTCAATACCCAAACCTCTTGTATCGTCTTGTTTCTGCCCGGCTGCAAAGCGCCGATAATTCCGTTTTTAATGTCCCGAACAGCATATTCCCTATCGACAAGATTAATAATCGCAATCGCAACCTTTTGCTGCGCGCATGCATATGTGCAGCGGTTAATGGTTGCTTGTTTAACGGCAATGCTCCGATTGGGCGTCTTGATATCTCCGATTAGGCGATCATCTATACGAACATCGGGGTTTTTATTTCCGATCACATCTGCCAGCCATTGCCTCCTCGCGGCTTTATCTGCAGCGGCAATTGTTGGCAAAAGCTTGACGGCATGGCCAAACTCTGCGAGTATCCGCGCCACTTCTGAATTGCCCGGCAACTCATCGGCGCCATGTAGAGGATGAAGATCGACTCTTCCTCCAGTCTTCGAATCGAAGATTCTGAGGTATTCCATAAGCAAGTCAGACAAATGTCTGTCTTGTCTTGTGTAATAAGGAGGGAGGAATCCAGCAACTTTAAAGAAGAAAAATACTTCATTATTTCGTCAAACAGACGCTACGCCTGCTTTCACAACTTAAGAATAACCATAATGAAGCGGTTCAAGCCTTTAGATTGAAAATTATCTTGAATGGTTTGAAGGGCAGATAGTAAAATAATATACAACGCTAACAAACAGCGTCAAAGCCGGGGAGGCAGACGCCTAACCAAATACTAAGAGCGCCCGTTTAGCTGGCAGCGGCGCTGTGATCGGAGGATGCCATGGCTTTGGCAGATACTTTCAGGTTGTTTGCGTTTCCTGTAGCAGAGCGGGTCATCATCGTATTGCTGCCGCCCGAAGACGTCGGAGAAGCGGCAATATGAAAGGCGCGCCATTCCTGCTGGATCGGGATAACATCGTCAAACTCCTCCTCGACCAGATCCTCGGCCATATATTCGGACCCTGTATCATATATATAACTTATACCCGCAAAAAAACAAGCGGCGCCTACTATTAAATAACTGGTTACTTCCAGGATATTGCCCCTGCCGCCGGAACCGGTGACAAAAACATAACCAGCGAAGAGCATTCCTCCAAAACCGACAATGGCAAGTAAAAACCCTAATATTCTTGGTCGCATACTAATGACGATTGTTTCAACGCTTTATAACAAAGCGTGTGCCTTTTAATAAAGAACGATTTATTTTTTAAAGATGTGAACAAATCTTCTAAAAAAAATAACACATTAGTAGCATTTTCTACATGTCCTTCAGCTGAAGCGGAAAAAATGAGCTGTTAATTTGTACATCGTTTTGTTAAATTGACACGGCTTCCGCCAATTTGGGTAAATAGGTCTACACTTTTTGTAAAAGGCCGACGTTTACGCTATTCCCAACACGGGAATCTGGTGGATAACTAAAACATATATTTTTGCAGCCATTATGCTCGAAACCATAGAAGATATCAAACGGTTATTTTTCTCGTCAATAGGTTTGCCCTTGACAAGTATTGAAAAGATCCCTCAAAGCGGCAGCGACCGGTCGTATTTCCGGATTCACGCCGGAGATCGCTCATTCATCGCCACCTGGGGTAAAAACATAAAAGAAAATCTTTCTTTTGTTTATTTCACCAGGCATTTCCGTTCATTAGGCTGTCCCCTGCCGGAGATCCTTTGCATCAACGAAACAAATACCATCTATATTCAGCAGGACCTGGGAAATGTTTCCCTGCTGAACAAGCTGGAACAATTGGGATATACTGAAGAAGTCTACGGATTATTTCAGCAAAGCTTACGGCAGCTGGCGTTTCTCCAGATCAATGGCGATCAGCGTTTGGATTATAGCCATTGCATCACCAGCAAAGCATTCGGGAAGCAGGCCATCATGAGCGACCTGCTGTATTTCAAATATTATTTTCTGGATACCCTTCAACTGCCGTACGATAAGGAAATACTGCTGGAAAACTTTGAAGCGCTTGCCGCCTATCTTGCCGAATCCGACCACAGGTACTTTATGTTCCGCGATTTTCAAAGCCGCAACATCATGATCTATGACGGCCAGCCTTATTTTATCGACTACCAGGGCGGGATGAAAGGCGCATTACAATACGATGCGGCATCGTTGTTATGGCAGGCAAAGGCCGAGCTGCCCGAGCAGTGGAAGACAGGTCTTCTGGCTTATTATATGGATTGCGTTGAAGAACGGTTAGGAGGCGCCATAGACCGCGAGCGGTTTATCAGTCAATACGACGGATACGTGCTGATCCGTTTGCTCCAGGTCCTGGGCGCCTACGGATTTCGCGGCCTGTTTGAAAAAAAAGCGCATTTCCTGACGAGTATACCGCTGGCTTTAAAAAACCTTAAATCGTTTCTGAACGATCCGCGCGACAAGACCGTGACGGGAGAATTGGAAAGGATACTAAAACTGATCACGGAAGATAGCGTGATCAACCGCTTTACTCCTATACAGGCGACCGCGCAAACGCCGCTAAGGGTAAAGATCAGCAGCTTCTCTTTTAAAAAAGGGACGCCGCCCGATGAAAGCGGCAATGGAGGAGGATATGTATTCGATTGCCGCGGCATCCTGAATCCCGGGCGGTTTGAGAAATATAAATCGCTTACGGGCCGCGATAAGCCAGTGCAGGAATTCCTGGAGCAGCAGACAAAAATGATGGAATTCTTAAACAGCGTTTACGCTCTTGTAGACATTTCCGTGGAAGATTATATCCAAAGAAATTTTGAAAACCTCCAGGTTAGCTTCGGTTGCACCGGCGGACAACACCGCAGCGTGTATGCAGCCGATTGCCTGGCGCGCCACCTTAGAAATAAATTTAAGGTTCAGGTTGAGGTTGCGCATATTGAGCAGGATGCCAAGCAATGGATCAATACATAAAACATAACCGCTTATTCATCTAAACCCGCGAGCATTGGCCTACTATTTCGTTTACGGATTTCTTTACATCCTGTCATTACTGCCGCTGAGGATATTATACATCCTGTCCGACGGCATTTATGGCTTGCTGTACTATATTATCGGTTATAGAAGAAAAATAGTGATGAATAACCTGCTGCTGGCCTTTCCTGAAAAAACAACGGCGGAAAGAAAAAAAATCGAAAAGCAGTTCTATAAAAATTTTGTCGACAATTTTATTGAAACGCTCAAGCTGATCTCAGGGGGAGCGTCATTCGCGGCAAAACATTTTACGGCGGATGGCGCGCTGATGCAGGAACAATATCATAAAGGCGCCCGTTGCCAGTTTCATCTCGGACATAATTTTAACTGGGAGATGGCCAATATCGCGGTGAGCGCGGTCACCTCTTATGAGATGCTGATGGTGTACATGCCCCTGAAGAGTAAACTGTTTGATCGCATACTGCTCAAAATGCGGTCTTCCAGCGGCAACAAAATGCTGCCCGCAACCGATATGAAAAACGCGATGATGCCCTACAGGAGCGAAAAATACCTGCTGGCATTGGTAGCCGATCAGGCGCCGGGAGATCTTTCAAAAGCTTATTGGCTGAATTTTTTCGGTCGTCCTACGCCTTTTATCCGCGGACCTGAAACCGGGGCCAGGGTAGGCAACCTGTCCGTATTGTTTGCGCAGATCTACAAAGTAAAAAGGGGTCATTACCAGCTTGAATATGAACTGTGCACAGAAAATCCCGCAGAACTGCCCAATGGAGAAATAACCAGGAGATATGTGCGTTACCTTGAAAAAACGATCCGGCAACACCCCGAAATGTGGCTTTGGAGCCATCGCCGCTGGAAGATCGAATGGAAGGAAGAATACCGCAAACAATGGATCGGCGATTGACGACGCGACGCGGTCAACGTTATATGATTAATTCAACAAGCTGGTTTCCTTAACCGTTTCAATTCTTTTTTCTTCGGTTATTTTACTCCACCCTCCGGCTACGCTGCGAAGGTTATGAATACCCTGCCGTTTTAGCAGGGAGGCCGCTGTGACGCTTCGGTATCCTCCGTCGCAGTATAAGTAGAGATTATGATGGTCTTCAAAATCGGCTAAGACCCCGGGATCGGCAAAATCCTCCAACGGAATATGAAGCGCATTCTTAACATGGCCGTCGCTGTACTCCGTTTTCCGTCGCACGTCGACAACAACCAGTTGATCGTCGAAAGGGATATCCATCGCCAATTCATCAGCCTCCACTGTTATGATCATATCGATAGGCTCCTGGCGATCCAGCCAGGTTTGGAAGCCTCCGCTCAGATAACCCCTGACCATCGAAAAGCCAACCTTGCCCAGCCCTGCAACAGTTTCTTCTTCTCTTCCCTTTTCCGTCACCATCACGATCGGTTTGTCCGGGGGCAATAACAAGAGCGCCCACTCTGCAAAACGACCATCAAGCCCGATGTTAACAGCGCGGGGAATATAAGAACCAATAAATGCTTCCGGGGGCCTGGTATCCAGCACAACCGCATCTTCCTCCTGTATCAGGCGCTTGAACATTTCCAGGGAAAGCGCAGTAAGCGCTTCTTTAAACATCTCCGGTTGAGGATTCATATCCTTTTTTGTTGGTCCTGACATGGATAAGAAGGTATTGAAAGACAGGGGGTCTCCATTAAAGCTGTCCATACCCGGTCAGCATTTGGATATCCCGAAAATTAACGCTGCGCTAGGCGGTAAGGCTATGAACACATTTCATGATCTCATCAATACGCGGGCCATTAACGGAATAATAAATGAATTTCCCGTCGCGGGTGGTTTTAACAATCCCGGCCCGACGGAGAATGGCAAGATGCTGAGAAGCGACAGATTGCTCCAACCTCAGCCTGATATAAATTTCCGTTACGGTAAGCTTTTGGTTTTCATCAATAAGTTTCACGATCTGTTGCCGGAGCTTGTGGTTCAACGCCCTCAGAATCATAGCGGCTTTTTTCAGATTCAGAAAATCCACTTTCACATGGTTGCCCTCTTCATTATTATCACCATGCAGGACCATTGAGTAATTACTTGATACGTTCATGTTCACAATCGCCAATTTAAAATACTACAAAAGGATTTGCCTAACCCACAAAGTTAGCGGCAAAAACTATAATAAAAAGGCTATATTAAATTTAAATCTAAAGTAGATTTTTATTAACGAAGTCTTAAGTATTTCCACTTATAAGAATTACTGCGGCGTATAAAAATTTTTCAGATATACCGGCTCCGCGTAGGCGAGCTCGGTGAAATCCCGACGATCCAGTTTCGCGAAGGCCAATACAGAAAGATGCCCTGCATGATATTTAACATTACTATAACGAGCATTAGGATGAGCGCTAAGCGATCTCCATTTTTCACTGCCATTGCCGCAAAAGATGACCTGGTTCTGATCTAACAATTCCTCAAATGAGGAAGCTTCCAGGATGACCGCCGCAGGCTTAAGCGTTTCTGACAATTGAATATCATAAACAGCGGTAAATACCTCCATCCGGCGGGCGTCGATCATAGGACAGATCAGGGTTGGAAGATGGTTAATGCCGGCTTCGTTTGTTATTCGTTCCGTTGGTTCGGATTCATTTTCTTTTCCGCCAATGCTTTGTTCGGGCAATTCCGATCTTACAGCATACGCCATTACCCGCAAGGTATTTTCAGTGATCAGCGGAATATTCAACGCATAGCACAATCCCTTGGCAGTAGCCAGCCCAACCCTCAGGCCCGTATAAGAGCCGGGGCCTGCAGTAACCGCAACAGCATCCAGCGCGCTCCGCTCCAGGCCTGTTTCCTGCAATAACTGCAGGATAGCCGTATGTATCCAGGAAGCATGGTCTTTTTGTTTGTTGTTTTCCCGGAAGGCCAACATATGATCGTCCTTTGCTATGCATACGCTCGCATTTTCCACTGCAGTATCTATCGATAAAATAAAAGCCATTCGGTGTTTCTTATTGTTTAGCGGCAAAAGCCTCTGCTATTGCTCATCCCGTTTCTTTGGCTGTTGCCGTTTTTTTGCGGGAGGCAGCAAATAGGTCCCGCCGCCCGGTTTCTTTTTTGCCGTTGTCTGCTTCCCGATCAACCGGTAATCCCATCCAAGCGCATCGAAAACCCGGGCTATCGTTTCTTCCTGTCCGGGGTCGCCCGCAGCTACGGTTACCCGGTTACCCTTGCGCAAGCCGCGGATCTCCACAATAGGGATAAAGGGATGATCGGTCTTCCCGCGGGCAGCGGGACTTGCCGCATGAACCAACACGGGTTTCGGCGCTAATGATCTCAACCTCGATATTCTTTCCCGGTCCGCATCAAACAGCAGGTCTATATAAACATCAGCGTCAATAATGGTCAGGGAACGCAGGCTATCCGCCCATACGATCTCCGCAGGCGGCGACAATAGCTCCTTCTTTTTTGAACGCGTCCTCCGCCGGTCTCCCATAACATCTTGTAGCGGCTTTTTTTCTTCAGCGGGCGAGGCGGACAAACCGGCATTTTTTTTCCTGAATGCTTCCTCGGCTAAAATTGCAATGACCATACCGGTGAATTTAACGCAAAGAAAATCCATTTCGCTACTTTTGACAAATGGAAAAAAAGATCGTCAACACCTCGGGAGCGCCCGCGCCCATTGGCCCCTATAACCAGGCGGTGCAGGCCGGGCCATTGTTGTTCATTTCCGGGCAGATACCTATTGATCCGGCAACAGGCAATTTGATCATGCAGGATATCGGGGCAGAAACCAGGCAGGTAATGGAAAACCTCAAAGCTATCCTGGATGCGGCGGGATTGAACTTCAGCCATATCGTTAAGACCACTATTTTTTTAAGCGATATGGCGCTTTTCGCCGAAGTAAATGAAATATATGGCAGCTATTTTTCCGGCGACTATCCCGCAAGAGAAACGGTCGCCGTAAAAGGACTTCCTAAAAACGTGCATGTGGAGATCAGCATGATCGCGCAAAGATCCTGATTGATCCATAGCGCCCGCGCCGTTCTTTATAGTATAATGATCGAAAGCGCCCTGATCCGCTGGTTCGATGTAAGTATTCTTTGCGCGAGTCCTACAGGGGATAATGGCAAAAGATCGCCCCCCGGCTATCGTATCACGCCCAGTTTTTTTCCTGTCAGCGTAAAGGCGCTGATGGCTTTGTCGAGATGCGCCTGCTCATGCGCCGCGCTGAGCTGCACCCTGATCCGCGCCATCCCCTTAGCGACCACGGGAAAAAAGAAACCTATCACATAGATGCCCTCTTCCAGTAGCGCGGCGGCAAACCGCTGCGCAGTTTCCGCCTCGTACAACATGATCGGAACGATCGGGTGCTCTCCGGGTTTTATATCGAAGCCGGCAGCCGACATATTGTTCCTGAAATAGCGGGTATTGTATTCCAGCTTATCCCTTAGCGCTGTGGTTTCCTTCAGCATGTCCAGTACGGCGATGCTTGCTCCGGCAATGGAAGGGGCCAGCGTATTGGAGAACAGGTAGGGACGCGAACGTTGGCGCAGCATATCAATGATCTCCCGGCTTCCCGAAGTAAATCCGCCGGAAGCGCCGCCCAATGCTTTCCCCAGCGTTCCGGTGATAATATCGATCTTGCCCAGGACGCCGCGGTATTCATGCGCCCCGCGCCCGGTTTTGCCAATAAAACCGCTGGAATGCGATTCATCGATCATTACCGCCGCATCGTAACGCTCGGCAAGCGTACAGATAATATCCAGTTGGGCAATCGTGCCGTCCATGCTGAAAGATCCGTCTGTCACAATGATCCTGTTCCTCGACCCTGCGCTTTCTTTAAGTCTGCGCTCCAGGTCTTCCATATCATTATGCCGGTACCTGAACCGCTGCGCCTTGCACAAACGGATGCCATCGATAATGGAAGCATGGTTCAGCTCATCGGAAATAATCGCGTCTTCAACGCCAAATAAGGGTTCAAACACGCCGCCGTTAGCATCAAATGCCGCGGCATACAGGATCGTGTCCTCCGTTCCCAGGAAATCGGATAATTTTCTTTCCAGTTCCTTATGGATATCCTGCGTGCCGCAGATAAACCGCACGCTGCTCATCCCGTATCCTCTCTGGTCGATATATTGCTTTGCCGCTTCTGTCACCCTGGGGTGAGCAGACAGGCCCAGGTAATTGTTGGCGCAGAAATTCAATACTTTTTTGCCATTGACGATGATCTCAGGCCCTTGCGGAGAAGCGATTATCCTTTCGGTTTTATATAGACCGGCCGTCTTTATTTCCTCCAGTTCGGCGGCAATGCGCGTAATCAGATTGTTATTCATCAGTTTATTATTACGCTTAAAAATACGGGAAAACAAAGGATGAGGATGCCGCCGGAGAAATTACTGCGTAAAGTCCTAGCGCAGCGTCGCGCAAACGTCAAACGATGAACATCGGACGATCGCGCAAACCGCGCATGCGGCCAGGCAACATTTCAGATACCGAAATGATGAAGACAGGACCGCGCCGCACATCCGGAGCCGTTGAACATCCGGGCAGAGGAATTACGCATGCGCGACGGAGATAGAAACGAAGCGAACCCGGCATGGAACGCCGATATCTCTCGCAGGTCAATAAAGGGATCAATAAAGAATGAAAGTTTCCTGGCGATCAACCCGGTTACAGCCTGCCGGTCTTGATATCTTCTACCACTGCCGGATCCAGCAGTGCGGTAGTATCGCCGATATTGGCCATTTCGCCTTCCGCTATCTTTCTTAAGATCCTGCGCATGATCTTGCCGCTCCGCGTTTTTGGCAATCCCGATACGAATTGAATTTTATCCGGCCGGGCAATGGCGCCGATAACGCTGGTAACTGTTTCGGCAATATCTTTTCGCATCAGTTGCTCGTCGCGGGGGTGTTCGCCGCAGATCACAAATGCATACAATGCCTGACCTTTTATATCATGGGGAAATCCAACGACCGCGCTCTCCACCACGCCGGTATGCATGTTGATGGCATTCTCCACTTCGGCCGTGCCGATGCGGTGACCGCTGACATTCAACACATCGTCTACCCTTCCCGTAATGCGGTAATACCCTTCCTCATCTCTGAGGCAGCCATCGCCGGTAAAATAAAGATCATCGTAAGTAGAAAAATAATTCAGCCGGCAGCGTTCATGATCCCCGTAAGTGGTTCGGAGCATTCCGGGCCAGGGAAACTTCATACATAGATTACCGCTTACATTATTGCCCTGGAGCTCGGCGCCTTTTTCGTCGATCAGCACAGGTTGCACGCCCGGCATCGGCAGGGTTGCAAAAGACGGTTTGGAAGGCGTAACGCCTGCAAGATTGGAGATCATGATGCCTGCTGTTTCCGTTTGCCACCAGGTATCGACTATCGGGCATCTTTTCTTCCCGATATTTTCATCATACCAGTGCCAGGCTTCTTCATTGATGGGTTCGCCCACGGTGCCCAGCACTTTCAGCGAACTGAGATCGTATTTTTTGACAATTTCGACCCCATAGCTCATCAGCGATCGCAAAGCGGTTGGCGCAGTATATAAAGTGTTTACCTGATACTTATCCACGATCTCCCACATGCGTCCCGCATCCGGCCAGGTAGGAATGCCCTCGAACATCAGCGAAGTGGCGCCGGCGCTTAGCGGGCCATATACAATATAGCTGTGCCCGGTGATCCAGCCAATGTCTGCGGTACAGAAAAACACATCGCCGGGTTTGTATTGAAATACATTTACAAAAGTGTAGTTGGTGAAGATCATATACCCGGCGCAGGTATGCACTACGCCCTTGGGTTTGCCTGTCGACCCCGACGTGTACAGGATGAACAGCATGTCTTCCGCATCCATCTCTTCGGCCGGGCAATCGGGATTTCCCTGTTCCTCCACCTTTTCAATCTCCTCGTTCCACCATACGTCCCGGCCCTTGTGCATGCTCACCGGAGTATTGGTATGCGACAACACGATCACTCTTTTTACAAAGGGGCAGTTGACCAGCGCATCGTCAATGATGGGCTTCAGCGGAATCTCCTTATTGCCTCGATGGGAGCCGTCGCAGGTTATAACATATTCGCCGTGCGCGTCCTGCAAACGATCGGAAATACTGCGGGCGCTGAACCCTCCGAAAATAACCGAATGTATGGCGCCGATCCTGGCGCAGGCCAGCAGGGCAATGGCCAGTTCGGGGATCATCCCCATATATATGCAAACGCGGTCGCCTTTTTTCACGCCATTGTTTTTTAACACATTGGCAAACTGCTTCACTTTAAACAGCAATTCCCGGTAAGTGATCGTTCGGGAAGCCGAGCCGGGATTGTTGGGCTCCCAGATAATAGCAGGCGTATCGCCCAGCTTGTCGATATGACGATCCAGGCAATTCTCTGTTATGTTTAACTTCCCGCCTTCAAACCATTTTACTTCAGGCGTTTTGAAATTCCAGGAGAGTACTTTATCCCAGGGTTTTCTCCAGGAAAAATGAGAGGCTATCTCGGCCCAGAATCCTTCGGGGTCTTCAACGCTTTTCTTATAAACTTCGTGATACTGCTCTAAGCTGGCGATCTGATAAGGATACATATGGCATCAAATTGAAATAATCGTAAAAAATGACTGTCAGATGACTGGTCCTGTCTTATTTTTCGCTAAAGTTACTATGATCGCAGGTAAAAACATCGGGCAGGCGCACGAAATTATGTCAGCCGGGGAAGCAGTCGCTACAAAAAAGCGTTCTTTTTCCATCGGCCAGCGCCCCGAATTAGGAGCAGATTCGCCTGTTTCCGGCTTCCATTTTAACGAATTCTTGATTTGGAGTAAACGTTCCAATAAACTACCTTTACGCATATGAAGCATCGCCAGAAGACATCAATATCGGTCTTTGCGTCATGCATCTTTTTGATGCTGACACTGATATGGCTTACGGTGAGCCTTCCCTTTGCCCTTGCTGCCAAACAATCCATCCAGGCAAAACAACAGGTAGAAAAAGAGAACTCCTCTAAGGAGCAGCAGGAAAAAACCGACAGCAGCGGTTTTGCCAATACCGAAGAAAAGACTTCCAATAGTAATAACAGCATCAGCTCCATGACGGAGGAATATCTTCACGATCATCATGCCGATGAAGAATACTTCCGCCTGCTTTCCAGAAAATATGCGCAGGAAAGCGTTTCTATCTATATCGCTTTTTATGGCGAACTGATCTCGCCCCCGCCTGACCAGGCTTAATTTTTCCAGTATTACAACTGACGGATCTTAAGATCCAGGCAATTTTAGCATCTAGTTTAGTATGCGAGGCACAGCTGATTCATCGGCTGTTATCGCTCCTGATCGAATGAAGGCGGCAATTGCAGCTGTACTAAACGCTATAACACCGGCAGCGACCCCTTTCAATGTTTGTCCCGGCGCAATATGCCGGTTGAATAAGGCGCCGCCTGAATACCGGTCGATCCGGTCCTGAGGCAATGAAGGATGTATGCCTCCAAGCCGCTGTCAGTTGTGATCCTGTACAATCTCCTGGCGTAATACCGCCATATTTCCCGTAATCTTTCGGCTCAGCGCGCTGCGCCGGCATAATTTAACCTAAGTCCATCGCGGCTTATAAAACACCCGGTATATGAATCCCGTATATAAAAAATTATTTGAAGGCAATAAGAAATGGTCGGATGATATGAAAAAAAGAGATCCGCTGTTTTTTGAAAAGCACTCCAAAGAACAAAAGCCTCCCGTATTATGGATAGGCTGTTCCGACAGCCGCGTTCCGGCCAATGAGGTAACCGGCACCCTGCCGGGAGAAATATTTGTGCATCGCAATATTGCCAACATGGTGATCCATACGGATCTAAGCATGTTGAGCGTACTCGACTATTCCGTAAACGTCTTGGGCGTTACCGATGTGATCGTCTGCGGTCATTACGGTTGCGGCGGGGTTAATGCAGCCCTTAGTTCTCAACCGATGGGCCTGGTAGAAAACTGGCTGAGAAACATAAAAGATGTTTACCGCTTGCATCAGCGCGAGCTGGATTTTATTAAAGACATAGAAAAAAGGGCCGAGCGCCTGGTGGAACTAAACGTGCTTGAACAGGTTTTTAACCTCACTAAAACATCCATTATTCAAAGCGCCTGGAACAAAGGCAAAAAACTGTCTGTGCATGGGCTGATCTATGACCTGAAAACCGGGCTGCTGACCGATCTGAACGCCACAACAGAAGACAGGAACGAACTGCCAAGGTTTTACCAGGTGGATGCGGGAATGAATTAATTGAATTGATCATCTATTAAACAGCGTATGAAAAAAGATATCTCCAACGCCTTCATTAAGGCCAACGATGATTCCTTCATCGTCCTTAATGATCACCAGGAAGGGATAGCCGGGAACGGGAAGCCGGGAATAGCCGTCAAAAAAGAGGATCTCCTTTTTGACGAAAAGCAGGTATTGCATGAGTTAAAACATCGCCTGCCCTCGCAGACCCCTTTAAAGGATTTTGTTCATCATAATTCCCTGCATGCCTATCAGCGCCAGAAATTTTATGATGCCATCTTTACGGCCTCCAAAATTTTTGGCTACCAGGTTACGCTTCAGCTAACCGAATACAGGGAGCTATATAAAAATGGCAGGATCAAAAAAGAAGTTCTCGAAAAAATAATCATCGCAAAAAAAGGAAAGGATCAATTAGAAACCTGGAAGGAAAAACTGATCGCCGGAAATTTCGATACGCTTAACGTCCCGAGGATCGGGGCGTTAAGGGCAGAGTGGAAAAAACAATACCAAACAGACCTGGACAACCTGGTGCAGCCGCTCCTGTTCCGGATCCTTTGCCACTATCTTGACCAGGGAATCGCTATCTGGAAATTCCCCGTCGGAGACGGGGGATTTCTCGACGCGATAAGGTCATTGGAAAAAAAGAGCTTTGTAAGCTTTTTCAAAACAAAAAGAGCCAAAACGCTTTTATTCGATGGGAACTGCAAGATCAAAGATCTGCTCCATATCCTTGTCGGCGACGAATCCTTATACGAACAATATTTATTCGATCAACAGTTCGGTCACCAGGGATGGTCGGGTATAATATCTACCGTTGAGGACCAACCGAAATCTCTGCTGGATCAAAGAAAAATAACGCTGCGCGAGCTGATCATTTTTGAGCTTTTGCTCGAAATCGACGCGCTGGACTATACCCTGGGAAGCAACTGGCAGCCGCTTTCCCGGCAAATGAGCGGGCCAAAAACAAAATTATTCGCGCCCGTGCATCAAACGGAATTAAACGAGGTATTCAGCCTCTGGCAGGATGCTTTTGAATGGAGCTACTACGACGAAGTTCTTGCCGGGATGGCGTTATCAAACAGTTCGGAAAAAACGCCCGCTACCGGCCCCTCTTTTCAGGCCATGTTCTGTATCGATGAACGCGAATGCTCCTTGCGCAGGCATTTGGAAGCCGTCGACCCCGATAGCGAAACTTTCGGAACGCCGGGCTTTTTTTCCGTTGAGTTTTACTTTCAACCGGAGAACGGTAAATTCTATGATAAACTTTGCCCGCAACCGGTAACTCCCAAATACCTGATCAAGGAATACGACGTAAAAAACAAAAGAAAACATGAGTTGCTGTATACGCATAAAAGCCATACTTTTTTTGCGGGCAGCCTGTTTACCCTTACCCTTGGTTTCTGGTCGGCCATCCGTCTATTCCTGAACCAGTTCAGGCCTTCCATGAGCCCGGCGATATCCGATGCCTTTGCGCACATGGATAAGCATTCCCGGTTAACTGTTGAAAACAAAGACCCGGAAGATCGCGAAAATGATCTGCAGATAGGGTTTACCGTAGCAGAAATGACGACCAGGGTAGAGAGCCTTTTACGGGGTATCGGGCTGACCAAAAACTTTGCGCCGATCGTATACGTTATCGCGCATGGTTCCAGCAGCGCCAACAACCCCCACCATGGCGCGCATGATTGCGGCGCTTGCAGCGGCAGGCCCGGATCGGTCAATGCCAGAGTGTTTGCTTTTATGGCCAATCACCCCAGGGTACGGGAAAAACTAAGCGCCGCGGGTTTGGTCATTCCTCCTGAAACGCAGTTTATCGGCGGACTTCATGACACGGCCAGCGACCAGATCGCTTTTTTCGACGAGGATATCCTTACCGGGGAGAACAGGGAGAAACATAAAAAGAATGTCAGGGCCTTTGACAATGCCTTAAACCTGAACGCCAAGGAGAGATCAAGAAGATTCGCTTCAATCAACACAAAAATGCCCCTTCGAAAAATACGGGAAGCGATTCGCCGGAGATCCGTTTCCTTGTTTGAACCCCGTCCCGAACTTGGTCATGGCACAAATACCCTATGCATTGTAGGCCCCAGGAGCCTGACAAAAGGCTTGTTTTTGGACAGGCGCGCATTTATGAACTCATATGATTACCGGACAGACCCTGATGGCAAACTGCTGTTGGGCATCATGAAACCCCTGGGCCCGGTGTGCGGCGGGATCAACCTGGAATATTATTTCTCAAGGGTCGACAATCATAAACTGGGCGCAGGAACCAAATTGCCGCACAATGTAATGGGCCTTATCGGCGTCGCCAATAGCAGCGACGGCGACCTTCGGCCGGGATTGCCGGTACAGATGATCGAGGTACACGACCCCGTCAGATTATTGGTTATTGTTAAGCACTACCCGGACATCGTCTTGAAAACCATTCAGAGCGCCCCTGATATGTACGAGTGGTTTATCAATGAATGGGTATGGCTGACGGCCATACATCCCGATACAAAAGAATACTTCCTTTTTAAAGAGGGGGGCTTCCACCGGTATACGCCAACGGCCTTCTCCATAAGCCCTATAGAAGATATCAACCTGACGATCGAATCAGCCGCGGAAATGGAAACAAATCAAATAGCGGACGCCACCCGGGAAAACTTACCTGTTTACCTAATTCAATAATCTGATCATTCTATGGCTCAACTACTACAGCTTTTTATTATCATACCGCTAATAGGTTTCCTGCTCAGTTTGGCGGCGCCCCGGAAAAGGGAAAGGATCATATCGGGGATAGCGATCAGCGCCTTAAGCCTGCATGGATTGGGCGTTTTGGCTTTTTCCTCTTATTGGCTGCTGAAAGGATATCCCCTGTTGGACATCAAACACGTAACGCTATTCCAGGCAAGGGATTTTGAAATTTTTATTGACTTCTTTTTTGATAAGACCACCGCGGTTTTCGCATTGGTTGGCGCTCTTATTACTTTCCTGGTAGCCGTTTTCAGCCGTTATTATCTCCACCGCGAGGAGGGCTTTAAACGCTTCTTCAATACCCTGCTTTTTTTCTACCTCGGATACAACCTGATCATTTTTTCGGGAAATTTTGAAACGCTTTTTATCGGTTGGGAAATACTGGGCATCTCTTCCTTCCTGCTGATCGCCTTTTACCGCGACCGGTTCCTGCCCGTAAAAAACGGACTTAAAACCATCTCTATTTACCGGTTTAGCGATATATGCCTGTTCCTGACCATGTGGCTGAGCCATCATTTCTGGCATGAAAACATCACGTTTATTAAGCTGAACGATATGGAATTGGTTCAGGAACAGCTGCGGCAACACGGGTCGCTTGCGATTGCAATTTCGATCATGATCCTGGTTGCCGCGGCAGCAAAATCGGCCCAATTGCCTTTCTCTTCCTGGTTGCCCCGGGCCATGGAAGGCCCTACGAGCTCCAGCGCCATCTTTTACGGCTCGCTGGCGGCGCATATCGGCGTCTTCCTGTTGCTCAGAACATTTCCGTTCTGGGAGAATATAGTGATGGTTAAAGCGCTGGTAATACTGATCGGCCTGTCTACCGCGCTGATCGCCTCCTCCATTGCGAAGGTCCAATCGACGGTTAAAACGCAGATTGCTTATTCTTCGATCGCCCAGATCGGGATCATTTTTATTGAAGCGGCCCTGGGCTTTCACCTCCTGGCCCTTATTCATTTTGCAGGAAACGCCTTTTTAAGAACCTATCAATTATTGGTTTCGCCTTCCGTGCTCAGCTACCTGACGCATGACCAGTTTTTTAATTTTACGCCGCGCGCGCATAAGGACGGCAATACGATCTTTAATAAGATCCGTAACTCCTTTTATATGCTGGCGGTTAAGGAATGGAACCTCGACCATCTCCTGTATCGCTTTCTATGGGCGCCATTTAAGCGGGCTGGGAAAATGCTTGATTTTATTTCCGGCAAAACGGCTTATGCCTTTCTTATTGCCGCTTTTGCGGGGGGGATATTTTGTTTCCTCCTCCAGGAAAGCATACCGCAGGCGTTATACAGATCCCTGCCCATTGCATTTGCCTTGTTGGCGGCGCTCCTGGTATTAAAAAGCTTTTCCGAAAGAGGCGACGCCAGACGCGCCTGGCTGTTGCTGGCTTCAAGCCAGTTTTTTACCGGGCTTGCCATATCCCTAAACGCGCATGTTGGCTTTAATCAGCTTGCCATCTACCTGAGCGGAACAATCGTGTCGGCCATCGCCGGGTACTGGTGCTTAACAACATTAAAATCCAGCGAAGGCAATATTGATCTGGACGGGTATCATGGACATGCATACGAACAGCCAACCCTTTCTTTTCTATTTCTTTTGTCTTGCCTGGGATTATTGGGATTTCCGATTACGCCCAGCTTCATCGGCATTGACATCCTGTTCAGTCATATACGGCAGGACCAGCTTGTCCTGATCATACTGGCCTCCCTAAGCTTTGTATTTATAGAAATATCGGCGCTGAGGATCTATGGTCGCATTTTTATGGGGCAACATAAAAAGCCCTATCACGCCATCGCCTTCAGGTCGTCTTAACGAACACTTAAAGCCATCAAACAATCGCCAATAAAACATAAAATCAACGAAAAATGAAATCAAGGAATATTTTTAGTGAGATCAGGAGCGATCTTCCCGCAAGCATAGTAGTATTTTTTGTAGCGCTTCCCTTATGCCTTGGCATTGCGCTGGCGTCCGGCGCCCCGCTATTTTCAGGTATCATCTCCGGGATCGTAGGCGGAATAATAGTAGGGGCCGCGAGCGGCTCCCGGCTTGGCGTAAGCGGACCGGCTGCAGGGCTGGCCGTTATTGTGCTAACGGCCATCCACACTACTTTTAACGGCGCCTATGAAATATTTCTGCTGGCCGTTGTGCTATCGGGCGTTATACAGATCATCCTGGGCTTTGCCAAAGCCGGTTTTATCGGTTATTTTTTCCCTTCCTCGGTCATCAAAGGCATGCTCACCGGTATAGGGTTGCTGATCATCTTAAAGCAGATACCCCATGCGCTGGGATGGGATAAGGATGCAGAAGGAGATGACGCTTTCCTTCAAGCGGATGGAGAGAATACCCTTTCGGCCATAGGAAAGGCATTTGAATTCGTGACGCCGGGGGCGTTGGTCATTGCCCTGATATCGCTGGCGATATTAATACTATGGGACAAGGTATTGGCGAAAAAACACAAGGTCTTCCAGTTGATACAGGGTCCGATCGTAGTGGTGATACTGGGCATTATCATGAATAGTCTTTACCAGGCCGGAACGCTGCCTTTCAGCCTGGCGGCCGATCAGCTCGTAAGCCTCCCCGCGCCCGACAGCTTCCCGGGCTTCGTGAGCCAATTCACCCTGCCGGATTTCTCCGCCTTCGCCAACCCGCAGGTGTACAAAGTGGCCATCCTCATGGCGATCATCGGAAGCCTGGAGACCTTGCTGAGCGTGGAAGCGACAGATAAGCTGGACCCGAATAAAGGAATTACGCCCACCAACAGGGAATTAAAGGCGCAGGGGCTGGGGAATCTTGTTTCCGGGTTGATCGGGGGATTGCCCATTACGCAGGTTATCGTGCGCAGTTCGGCAAACATCACTTTCGGCGCCAAAACAAAAATGTCCGCCATAATGCACGGCTTTTTCCTGCTGATCAGCGCGCTCACCATAGCCAACCTGCTGAACATGATCCCCCTGGCCAGCCTGGCCGCTATTTTAATAATGGTAGGATATAAATTAGCCAAGCCCTCTCTTTTTGTAGAGATGTACAAAAACGGCTGGGAACAGTTTATGCCTTTCGCCGTTACGGTCGTGGGCATACTGGCTACCGATCTTCTAAAAGGAATTACATTGGGCATTCTTTGCGGTATCTTCTATACCCTTCGCCATAGCTTCCGCAATTCGCATCACATGAAAGAGGTGATCACAACGGATGGCGACAAGCCTACCCTGCATCTTATCCTGGCGGAGGAAGTATCTTTCTTTAACAAGGCCAACGTAATAAAAGCGCTGAAGTCCATTCCCGAGAACTCAAAGGTGATCATTGATTGCAGCCATTCCAAATCAATTGCCTACGACGTGGTGGAACTCATACAGGAGTTTAAGGTCAACGCCAAAACAAAAAGCATATCCGTCGAAACGATAAACTTCATTGAACCGGGGCATACCGCTTCGAAAATGAACAGCGCCCGCATGCGCCGGCGGCAAATGCAGGAAGAACAGGCAGTAGCCAATTGAAACAAAACGATCAATGAAAAAAAACAAACCATAAGATAAACGCAAAAAACGTTTAAAAAGTCCCGGCAAAAAATAGCCGGGACTTTTTTTTATCGCTGCCAACGCATAAAATCATTATTTTCATTTTCCAAAAGCGCTATTTCGCGATCTGATTTCTTAAACTTTAATTATATGCATCATCCCGCGCCATCGAGTACGGAAACAGACAATGCTTCGTCTAAAAAAGCAAGGCTGGGCATCCTGTTCTTTTTTATCTATCTTTTTTTCTATGCAGGATTTGTCGTCATCGGCGTCGTTAACTATGAGCTATTGGCGGAAAACACCATAGGCGGGCTAAACCTCGCAACATTATATGGCATCGCATTGATCGTGTTCGCCGTGCTCCTGGGCATTCTCTATAATTATCTCTGCTCCCGTTATGAGGATAAAATGAATACAGGAGGGAAAAAAATATGATCTACGAAATATCTTACACGGCCATCAGCTTTTTTGTTTTATTTGTCGGCATCGTATTATGGCTCTCCTTTTATTTCGCGCGCAGAACAAAATCTTCGGCATCCTACTATGCCGCAGGCGGCCGGATACACTGGACGGTAAACGGGATCGCGTTTGCCGGCGACTACCTGTCGGCCGCCTCTTTCCTGGGCATTTGCGGCATGATCGCCGTTTCGGGGTTTGACGGTTTTTTATATGCTATCGGTTTCCTTGCGGGATGGATCGTTGCGCTTTTTCTCATTGCAGAGCCGTTTAAACGCCTGGGTAAATACACTTTTACGGACGCCCTCAACTCGAGGTTCAGGTCAAGAATGATCACGCTTTGCGCATCCATCAGCACCTTGATCGTATCTATCTTTTACCTGATCCCCCAAATGGTGGGCGCGGGCGACCTGGTGACTCCCCTGCTGGGGCTGCCCCATTGGGTGGGCGTGCTGTTTGTAGGCGCCATTGTTATCCTGATCGTTTCCAGCGCCGGTATGACATCCACCACCTATGTCCAGTTCCTGAAAGGGGGGCTGCTGCTGGTATTGTCGACCACGCTTACCGTATACATCCTTAAAAACGGGCTCTCGCTGCAACCCGATCACAAAGGCCAACCCTACCACCGGTTCCTTCATTTATCGCCCCAACTGATCAATAAGCAAGTACAGGACGTAGGCGAATGGAAAGCCATTTCCCAACAAAGCGCCGGCGGAAATGAATTTGTAAAAATGGAAAAAGAAGGCGTGGAACGCTGGTTTCTACTGGGCGGTCAGGAAGGGAATTATCAGTTGACCGAAGTATTGTCTATCTCCGAAAGCGGCTCCGGCGGACTGTTATACAATGGCGAGCCCAAGGAGAACGCGAAATTCTTCCAGGTGGGCCATATGAGCAAGATCATAGTAGATGGTAAGGAAGTAGACAAAACAGGACCCCTCGGCCCCTTCCGGTTCTTATCGACGATCAAGAACAGCGAGGTCATGCGGTTCAATCAAATAAAATTAACTGACGAAGGCAAAGCGGTTTCCCTATATGTTCCACAGGTCGTTTCCGGAAAAAATTTTTTATTGCCTGGGCTCAAATACAAGATCGGCAGGGGTTCCAGCGTATGGAGCAAGCTCGACTTTATTTCATTGATGCTGGCGCTGTTCCTGGGCACCGCCGCCTTACCGCATATACTTATCCGTTATTATACCGTTCATTCGCCCCGGGACGCCCGTAAATCGACCATTCTCGCGATCACGGCCATCGGCCTGTTTTACCTGCTCACGCTATTCATGGGATTGGGCGCGGCGGTCAATGGGGTGCTGGACGTGGAATCGAGCAATATGGCGGCGCCGCTGCTGGCAAGAGCATTTGGCGCAGCGTTGTTTTCCATGATCTCCGCCGTCGCCTTCGCCACCATATTGGGTACGGTGGCGGGGTTGATCGTGGCTTCGTCAGGCGCGATCGCGCATGATATAATGGACAATTATCTGAAACTGAAACAAACAGATGCGCAGAAGGTCAGGGCTGGAAAAATATCCGCGATGGCCGTAGGCCTGTTTGCTATCATTCTAGGCATCGCATTCAAGGGAATGAACGTTTCTTTTCTGGTGGGATGGGCGTTTGCCATCGCCGCTTCTGCCAACCTGCCGGCTATCCTGTTCCTGTTGTTTTGGAAAAAGACCACGGCGAAAGGGATCGGCTATTCCATTATCGTGGGCATCGTTTCGTCGCTGACCATCATCTTAACTTCCCCCACCATGTGGGGCAGGTATGGGTTGAACCCCGAGGATGCGTTTCATAAACTGGAAAACCCCGCTATTATTTCATTTCCGCTCGCCGCATTGACGATCTACCTGGTCTCTGCCCTGGCGAAAAAAAATGCAGTAACGCCGGCAAAAAACGACGCGGCGTAATACCGTACGCTTTTTTGCAGTAGGTTTGCCGCTATGTCCATTGAAGTAAAGAACCTTACCAAAATATACGGGGTTCAAAAAGCTGTCGACAATATCTCCTTCCGGGTCGGTAAAGGAGAGATCGTCGGTTTTCTTGGTCCCAATGGAGCGGGAAAATCCACTACCATGAAGCTGATCACCGGGTATCTGCAACCGGATGCCGGAAATACCGTCGTGGGCGGGATCAATATGCAGGAAAACCCCATAGAGGGCAAGAGAAAAATAGGCTATCTCCCGGAAGCCAATCCGCTGTATTATGATATGTACGTACGCGAATACCTCGGCTTCACAGCGGATGTTCATCGCATTAAGAATAAAAAACAGCGAATTGCGGAGATCATTGAAACCGTAGGGTTAACGAAGGAAAGCAATAAAAAAACCGGGGCGCTTTCCAAAGGATATAAACAACGCGTCGGGCTCGCCGCGGCGTTGCTGCACGACCCCGAAACGCTGATCCTCGACGAGCCTACCACCGGCCTCGACCCCAACCAGATCATCGAGATAAGAGAAGTGATCCGCAACCTGGGGAAAAATAAGACCGTGCTGTTTTCCTCGCATATCATGCAGGAAGTGGAAGCCGTCTGCAACAGGGTGATCATCATTAATAAAGGCAAGCTGGCAGCCGATGATAAGCTGGACAACCTGCAACAAACCCGATCCGCTTCGCATTTTGTGCTGGCGCAGTTCCAGGAACCCGTCGAGCAAAGCATCCTGCAATCCCTGAACGGGATCATCGCCATGGAGATACTGCCGGATGCCTGCTATCGCTTCCAGACGCATGACCCGGAGACCGCCCGGAAAGAAATTATGGAAAACTCGCTCCGCCATAACCTGAATATAGTTTCTTTGCAGACGGTTAAGCATAGCCTGGAAGATATATTCCGGAGCCTGACCGGCGCCAACCCTGAAAATACCAACCCGGATATTTGACATTAATTCTTTAAAATCACCATACCATCATGAGTTACATTGCGGAAATTTTTGCCAGACAGATTTTAGACAGCCGGGGCAATCCCACGGTAGAAGTTGAAGTCATTACCGACGAGGGGATCCTGGGTCGCGCGGCGGTCCCAAGCGGAGCCAGCACCGGCGTCCATGAAGCAGTAGAATTGCGTGATAACGATAAAAAAGTTTACCTGGGCAAGGGCGTATTAAAGGCCGTGAAGAACGTGAATACCGTTATTGCCGAAAAACTGGCAGGCTGGGAAGTAGCGGATCAGGCAGGACTGGATCAAACCCTGATCGAACTCGACGGCACGCCCAACAAATCCAAATTGGGCGCAAATGCTATGCTGGCCGTGAGCATGGCGGCCGCCAAGGCAGGGGCCCAGGAAGCGGGCCTTCCCTTATTCCGGTATATCGGCGGAACCAATGCCAGGGTATTGCCCGTGCCGATGATGAACATCCTGAATGGAGGCGCACATGCAGATAACAAGATTGATTTCCAGGAGTTTATGGTAATGCCGGTAGGCGCGGACAATTTCAGCGAAGGATTGCGCTGGGGAGTAGAAATATTCCATGCGCTGAAATCCGTACTAAAGAAAAAGGGGTACAGCACCAATGTGGGCGATGAAGGCGGGTTTGCGCCGGATATCCAGAGCAATGACGAAGCCATTGAAACGGTAATGACCGCTATTAAGGCGGCCGGCTTTAAGCCAGGCGCGCAGGTGGCCATCGCGCTGGATCCTGCCGTGAGCGAATTATACGACGCCAAGAGCAAAAAATACCATTTTCATAAATCGGATGGAAGAAAGCTGTCGGCAGAGAAAATGGTCGACTTCTGGGCAGGCTGGGCCAAACAATACCCCATTGTTTCCATTGAAGACGGCATGGCGGAAGACGATTGGGAAGGCTGGAAGCTCATCACGGATAAACTGGGCAAAACCGTACAATTGGTAGGGGACGACCTGTTTGTGACCAATGTAAACAGACTGCAAAAAGGCATAGACAACGGCGTAGGGAACGCCCTGCTGGTAAAGGTAAACCAGATCGGCACCATCACGGAAACCATTAACGCCGTTACGCTTGCGCAGCAGAACGGCTACAATACCATTATGAGCCACAGAAGCGGCGAAACGGAGGATACCACCATAGCCGACCTGGCCGTGGCCCTTGGTTGCGGGCAGATCAAGACCGGATCGGCCTCGCGGACAGACAGGATCGCCAAATACAACCAGCTGATCAGGATAGAAGAAATGCTGGGCGCTAACGGCATTTATTTAAAAGGAAAAATTAAATTTGGAAAAGGATAATCATCATTCCAAATGAGCAGATACCGGGTTTCATCGATATTCAAGAATAAATACCTGCTTACCGCGGCCGCTTTTGCCGTGTGGATGGTATTTTTCGACGACAGGGATGTGATCACCACCCATTTCAAGCGCCGGATGGAGCTCAACAAGCTTGAAAAAAGTAAAGCATATTATGAGGAACAGATCAGGGATACCCGCAACGAATTGAACAAACTCAAGTCTGATGCGGGTACCCTTGAAAAATACGCCAGGGAAAAATACTGGATGAAGAAAGACAACGAGGACCTTTTTATCATTACCGATTAAGCCTCGTATTTTTACTATTTTACAGGTCCCGCGTATTCATTAACTTCCCTTTTTCATCTTTTTTGATGATTTATTAATTTCCAATGCAATAAGATCAACTTCATTGCGTTTATAAGTATGGACGGATTCCGGAACTGACTATTCCGGGTTTAATGGACATAAATGGATTGCCTATGACCTTACTTTTTACTCCTGAGGAGCTTGTACAATATTTGTATAATGAAACTTCTCCTGAGAGGACTGCAGAAATCAACGCAGCCCTGCAGCAAGACTGGACGCTCCGCGAAAAGCTGGAAGCCGTTAAAGATTCCCAACGTTTACTGAATGAAGGACTTGAATCGCCCAGGGCGGAAGCGATAACGAATATTCTCCGCTATGCCCGCGAATCGGTAAGCGAGCCGGTTCAGCCTCATTAAGCCATATTTGTTTATCTTTCTTCGCGTACATTCGCAGTTTCAGCGATAGAATGACCCGCAAAGAACGATTCAAATTTGTTATTGACTATTTCCAACGTCATGCGCCTTCAGCAGAAACGGAACTGGTATTCGGCGATGCCTACCAGTTGCTTGTTGCCGTGATCCTGTCTGCCCAATGCACCGACAAAAGGGTGAATATGACCACTCCGGCGATCTTTGACCGGTACCCGGACCCCCAGTCGCTGTCCCAGGCCGATTACGAGGATCTGTTCGACCTGATCAAAAGCATCTCCTATCCGGGCAACAAAACCCGTCACCTGATCGGCATGGCTAAGATGCTAGTGGAAAAATTCAATGGCGAAGTGCCGCTTACGGTAAATGAATTGATGGAACTTCCCGGAGTAGGAAGAAAAACGGCCAATGTCGTTACCTCCGTGATCGATCAGCAACCCAATATGGCCGTGGATACCCATGTTTTCAGGGTCTCTGCCCGGATCGGGCTGACGCATAATGCAAAAACCCCTTTGGCCGCCGAAAAGCAACTCACGAAAAACATTCCTTCTTCGCTTATTCATATCGCGCATCACTGGCTGATCCTGCACGGCCGGTATGTCTGCGTAGCGCGAAACCCCAAATGCTCCATCTGCGGGCTGAAACCGGTTTGCAAGTATTACCACAAATTCAAGGGCCCCGAAAAGATAAACGAGCCGATTGGGTAAAGACAGGAGTATTCAGTTTTGGGATCTGACGCGGTAAAACCACCCGCGCTAAAAAGCAAAACACATCGATATTCCGGGTAAACCTCATGGTCTGCCCTAAGCATGATACTAGTTTTACAATCTGCCTGATAACGAAGATAGATCGATGAGCAGCGGCATTGCAGCGACAACGGCGGACCTTGATCGTGTTCCTGGGAATAAAGGCAGTCCGCGCCCGTCGGAGGCGACGATCAATCATACGCCATTGTTAACCCTTAAATGCATTCCTATGAGATATTTCCTGAGATACTGCCAAATAAAAAAGCCGTACCGGGCGCCTGGGAAACGCCGGAATCTGTGGACCGGTAAAAGACTCGTCCGGCGCACCCGTTGTTGTTTGCTGTGCGCCTTAGCCTTGCTGGCGGCGGGGACAGGGATATGGGCCGGAGCTTCCGCCCAATTTGATTCCCGGAACAGCAATTATTTTGACAGTCCCTGGAAAATATTTGCGGGCTTATCCCCGGGAGCCATGAACGGCCTCACCGATATCGGGGGAAAACAAGGTCAGGGAAAGACCTTTATGAAAGATCTCCGTATGAGCGCCGCCCAACCTGCAGCCGGCATTTGCCTGGGAGCGCTCTGGAACGATATACTGGCGCTGCGACTGGAGATCAACGGGGGATCGCTGGCCGCGGCCGACAGTGTTTTGCAAAAGGCGGCGCCAGGTTCCTACGGACGTTATAACCGGAACCTTCATTTTCGCACAAGCATTACCGAGGCATTGCTGACCGGCGAATGCTATTTCCTGAACCTGCTCCGTCTTAATCAATATATATTAAAGCATACAGACCAGGGCGATCTTCATCTGCAACCGGCCAGGGCGCTCGATCCCTATCTTCTCGGGGGAATAGGCCTGTTTCATTTCAATCCCCGCGCAATGCTCGGCAACGCCTGGTTTTTCCTTCATGAATTGCATACCGAAGGACGGGGTCTTACAGCGCATGAAAAAGGAAAAAACTATTCCCTGCTGCAATGCAGTATCCCCCTGGGACTGGGACTCCGGTTCCGGCTGTCTCAAAAATGGCATGCCCGGTTTGAACTGGCTTATCGGCTGCTGTTTACCGACTATCTCGATGATACAAGCGGTTTCTATATCGATCCCGAAAACTTTTATAAATATCTTCCACCGGAAAAAGCCGCTGTCGCCGAAGCGCTGGCAGACAGGCGTAAAATCAAAGGCCCTCCCATAATGGAAGCGTCTATACGCGGCAATCCAACAAAAAATGACGCTTACCTGTCGGCGATGCTAAAGCTGAACCTGAACCTGGGAAGCGATTGATATTCGCGAAACATGGAAGCAGCTAGTCAACTTCAGTAGATTGAAAGGGATGATTATCCCGCCATGATCTCCCGGATCTTCTCTACCATTTCCGTTTTGGTGATGGGAACGCCCATGATCTTATTATACGCTTTGGCGTCTACCAGGAACTGGTCGCGGATGATCCTGACCAACTGACCATTATTGATCTCGGGGATCAGCACGCGTTTAAAAGAACCCAGCAGCGCGCCCAGGTTTTTGGGGAATGGGCGCAGGTACCGTAAATGCGCATGGCTGACGGCAAGACCTTCCTTCTGAAGCTCGGCAACAGCGCTCTTAATAGCGCCAAAAGTGCTTCCCCAGCCCAATACCAATACCTCTCCCTTATCCGGTCCGCTATCCAGCTTTTGAAGCGGAATATGATCTGCGATCTTGTCCACTTTTTCCTGCCTGATCTTCACCATCAGCTGGTGGTTTTCCGGATCATAGCTGATATTGCCCGTAACATTCTGTTTTTCCAATCCGCCGATACGATGCTCCAATCCGGCTGTGCCGGGTATCGCCCAGGGCCTTACCAGCCTTTCATCCCTAAGATAGGGCTGGAATTTATCTTCATTATGCCCCAGCTGGGTTTTAAAATCATATTTTATCGGCTGCAGCTCTTCCGCCTTTGGAAACTTCCAGGGTTCAGCGCCGTTGGCGATATATCCATCGCTTAAAAAGATCACCGGCGTCATATGCTCTACCGAAATGCGGGCCGCCTCATAGACCGCGCTAAAACAATCGCTGGGGGTGGATGCCGAAATAACGGGCATGGGGCATTCGCCATTTCTCCCGTAATACGCCTGCAACAGGTCGCTCTGCTCCGTTTTGGTGGGCAATCCTGTCGACGGCCCCCCGCGCTGAATATTACAGATGACCAACGGGATCTCCAGCATTACCGCAAGCCCCATGGCTTCCGACTTGAGCGCCATACCCGGTCCGGAAGTAGTGGTAACTCCCAACGACCCTCCATAACTGGCCCCTATAGCCGAAGCAATGGCCGCGATCTCATCCTCGGCCTGGAAGGTCCGGATGCCAAAGGCTTTATGGCGGCTCAGCTCATGCAAAATATCCGAGGCCGGCGTGATGGGGTAAGAGCCCAGGAATAAGGGCAGTCCGCTCCTGTCGGAGGCGGCGATCAACCCATATGCCAATGCCTGGTTGCCCATGATCGAGCGGTAAACGCCGGGTTCCATCTTCGCTTTTTCCACGCGGAAACGGGTGGAGAATGTTTCGGTGGTGTCGCCGTAATTATACCCCGCCTGCAATGCCTTGATATTGCTTTCCATCAGTTCGGGCTTCTTGCCAAACTTCTCCCTGATAAAGGAGATGGTATTGTCCATGTCGCGGTTATACATCCAGTACAGGAAACCCAGCACAAACATATTTTTTGCGCGGTCCTTTTCCTTGGTCCCCATCACGATCTCCTTCAACGCTTCCCGTGTCATCTTGGTCACATCCATCTTGGTGAGCTGGTAATTTCCCAGGCTATCGTCCTCAAGCGGGTTAACGCCATCAGGATAATTTGCCAGTCGCAGGTTCTTTGCATCAAAGCCATCCGTATTGGCAATGATCTTCCCGCCTTTTTTAAGGCTTTTCAGGTTGGCTTTTAAAGCGGCGGCATTCATGGCCACCAGCACATCGCATTCGTCGCCCGGCGTAAACACCCTGTCGCTGGAAAAACGCAGCTGGTAACCGCTCACGCCGGGCAAAGTGCCCTGCGGAGCCCTTATTTCTGCGGGAAAATCCGGAAAAGTAGCCAGATCTATCCCTAATAAAGCCGTATTGTTGGTAAACTGACTGCCCGTTAACTGCATTCCGTCGCCGGAATCCCCTGCAAACTTTATCACTACGTCCTGTAGGACCTCTTCCTTGTGCGTCATAAAAAGTATTAAATCGGACTAATTTACTATAAATTCCGGGTTTGAGGGCTTCGCGGCCTCCCCGGAGCGGCCGGGGCAGGCAATTTCTGGTTTGAAAATAATGCCTGATAAATCGTCTCATGAACCTTGGACCGGACATTCATCCGGTTAAACCGGCTGGCGTCGCCATTGCTGTACACCCTGTTGGAAAGAAAAATATAGATCAGCTTGTATTTAGGATCCACCCATGCGCAGGCGCCGGTGAAGCCGGTATGGCCAAAAGTCAACGGAGAAGCGGACAAGGTAGGATAAGGGTCGCGCCTGGAACGATTTTCCTTTTCGGGCTTGTCAAATCCCAGCCCCCGCCTGCTGGCGCCATGATAAGACGTAAACATGTCGATAGTGGATTTTTTAAAGAACTGAATACCGTTCATCTTCCCGCCATTCAACAATACCTGGCATAGGACCGCCAGATCATAAGCGTCGCTGAATAAACCCGCATGTCCCGCAACGCCGCCCAGCATCGCCGCCCCGGGATCATGAACATCGCCGCGTATCAACTGCATCCGGAAGTTAAAATCCGTTTCCGTGGGCGCAATATTATACAGGGTGAAATGCTGCCTGGGATTAAATCCTATGGTTTTAAGTTTCAGCGGATCATAAAAGGTCTTTCGCACATACTGGTGCAGGGGCATCCCGGTAACGGACTCCACCACGCTCCCCAGAAAGATAAAATCCAGGTCGCTGTATGTGTACACGCCCTGCGGACCTACGGGGCTTTCGAGTATCCGTTTGTAGATCGTATCCTTCCAATCGCGCCGCATATACATATTTTCCGCCACCCTGATCTGATATAGGGAATCGCGCGTGGGAGAATAAATACTGCTGCCGGCATTACCGGCATTGACAGACTCAATGGTTTCGCGGTAAAAGGGGATCCATGCCTTCAGCCCCGCCTGGTGAAGCAACAGGTTGGATATTCGCAGCCTTGCCTTATTGGTCCCCTTTGTCCAGGGCAGGTAATCCCCCAACGTAGCGCTAAGGCTCAGCCTGCCTTCCTCATATAATTTCATTACCGAGAGCGTAGTGGCCATGATCTTTGTCAGCGAAGCAACGTCGTAGATCGTTTCGGGGTATACCGGTTCCAGGCTATCATAACCCTGGTATCCGAATGCGCGCTCGTAAACGACCTTTCCATCCTTAACCGCCAGAACGACCGCGCCGGGCGTCGCCTGCTTATAAATAGCGTCTGTTACGATAGAATCGATCGTCAGCAGCTTTGCCGCGTTAAAGCCCATATCTGCAGGCCTAACGGTTGACAATAAACGCAGATCAGTGATCCCGTCGCCATACTGAAAAGATTCGCAAATGGTCACCGGCAGCTTGCCCTTGGCGGTAAACCTTCCGGAAAGAAGGTCCGCGGCAGTTTTCTGAACGATCTCGCCGTCTTCATAACAGGCCACCAGCACCCTGCTGTCGCAGATATTTTTTATCGCATAAGGATTGCCGAACGCCATAGTGACGGTCCGCTGTTCCCGCTGCAATTGTTTGATCAGCGAGATCGCCGCCTTGCTGATACCGAAGTCCCTCGCCGGAAAACGGCTGTAATTGTGCACGCCGATGACCACCACATCATACCGGTTCCTGATCAGCTCAAGCAGGGGCGCGACCTTATCATCGCCCATTTTATAATCAAAATAATAGGTATGCGCGTCCAACTCCTTCCGAACCTGTGAAGCAAACTCATTGTCTTTGGAAATGCCCACGCCCACATAGGCGACCCTTTTTCCCCTGCGCAGGGGAAAGATGGACGGATCGTCATTTCTCAACAGGGTAAGCGCATTTTCCGCGATCAGTCTTGTCATATCCGCCGTCTTCCGGTTAAGGTCTTCGATCAGGCGGTTATGATCTACCGGTTTAAAAGAAGCCAATCCATGCCGGTATTTTGCCAATAACACTTTTTTTACGCGTTTATCGATAGCCTCCCAGCTTAGCTTGTCCTGCTTTATCGCCTCTTTGATCTTATTGATGCTTCCGGGTATATCGCCGGGTAAGCACAGCATATCGTTTCCAGCCAGGAGCGATTGTACCGAGACCTCCGCGGGAGCGGAATATTTTGAAACGCCTTTCATTTCCAGGGCATCCGTTAATACCAGGCCTGTATAACCGAGCTCATTCCTTAACAGACCGGTAACATTTTTAGGAGATATGGAAGAGGCCCTGTTGGCGGTATTGTCAATCGCCGGAACAGATAAATGCGCTACCATGATGGAAGCCACCCCCGCCTGGATAAGCTGGCGGAAGGGATACAGCTCCATAGAATCCAGCGCTTTCCGGCTCTTGCTGACGACGGGAAGATCATGATGGGAGTCTACGGCTACATCGCCATGCCCGGGAAAATGCTTGGCGCAGGCCATGACGCCTACTTCCTGCATGCCCCGCATATACTGGATGCCGTATAGGGCTACCTTGTGTTTGTCTTCCCCGAAGGAACGGTCGTTAATAACAGGGTTAGCGGGGTTATTATTGATATCCACGACAGGGGCATAATTCAACTGTATGCCCATTCGCCTACACTGTTCGCCCACCCATCTCCCATATTCATAGATCAGGGAGGGATCGCCTACAGCGCCCATCATCATCTGCCGCGGCAAACCAGCTACGCTGTCCATCCGCATCCCCAGCCCATTCTCCGCATCAATGGATACCAGCACAGGCGTTTTGGCTATGCCCTGTAAACGGTTGATCATCGCGGCCTGCTGCTGCGGACCGCCCTGAAACAAACAGATGCCGCCGATATTGTATCGCTGTATGGCTTCCGTTACCGCCTTCTCATAAAAAACAGGTTTGCGCGCGCCGTCGATAGAAGATAGCCTTACGATCATCAATTGCGCAATCTTCTCCTCTTCGCTTAAACTTTTAAATACGCTGTCTACCCATTTATTTGCCTGTAAAGAAGGTTGGATCTGTGAATAAGAATTAACACTCCATAAAAAAAAAGCGAGCCAGAAACATCTTTTCATACTGACCTGGATTAAAAAGCTTGTTTATTCGCAGTAAATTGCACCACAAATTAAGTCAGAATTGCCAGACATCATCCATTTATTGCCTGATAATATTGCCAACCAGATCGCTGCGGGAGAAGTGATCCAACGACCGGCCAGCGCCGTTAAGGAATTGCTGGAGAATGCGGTGGATGCCGAAGCAACCGAGATCAGGCTATTTGTCAATGATGCGGGAAAATCGCTGGTGCAGGTAACCGACAATGGCAAGGGCATGAGCGAAACCGATGCGCGGATGTGTTTTGAAAGACACGCCACTTCCAAAATAAAGAAGATCGAAGATCTTTTTCATATTCGCACCATGGGTTTCCGCGGAGAAGCGCTGGCTTCCATTGCGGCAGTGGCGCAGGTGGAATTGAAAACCAAAAGAGCGGAAGACGAAACCGGGACCTATCTGGAAATTGACAATAGCGTGGTCAGAAAACAGGAGATCGTCGCCTGTCCAACAGGCACGAGCATATCCATGAAAAACCTGTTCTTTAACGTGCCGGCAAGAAGAAATTTTCTGAAAAGCGCCGCCGCTGAGATGAGGCATATCGTGGAAGAATTTATACGCGTCGCCCTTTCTTTCCCGCATATCTTTTTTTCGCTGACCAGCAATGGCCAGCAATTGTTTCACCTCGAAAAAGGCTCCCTGAAACAACGCATCATCCAGCTCCTGGGCAATCATTACAATGCCAGGCTGGTAAGCGTTCAGGAAAATACCGATTACCTGAATATCTATGGCTTTGTAGGCAAGCCCGAAACGGCAAAGAAAACAAGGGGCGACCAGTACCTGTTCGTGAACAACCGGTTCATCCGGAGCGCTTACCTGAATCATGCCGTCATGAGCGCGTACCAGGAAATGATCCCGGCGGATAGCTTCCCCCTGTACGTGCTGTTCATTGATCTTGACCCGGAACAGGTAGACGTGAACGTGCATCCCACCAAACAGGAAATTAAATTTGAAGACGAAAAGATCGTATATGCTTTTGTGCAGGCTGCCATCAAGCATGCCCTCGCGCAATTCAGCATCACGCCCACCCTTGATTTCGATCTCGACCCCTCCATTCAAAACCTCGATGCCGTAAGCAAACCGGTGTCGGATGAAACAAAAGCTTCCATAACCGCCTCCTCCCTATACCAGTCCTTCACGCAAAAAAACCAGGCGCATTTCATCGAATCCGGGAAAGGCGCGTTAAAACCCTGGAAGATGCCGGGGGAACGCTCCGCCGGAAAAACAGACCCGGACATTCCGGGCAATGACCGCGCGGGAAGCAAAGAAGAGACCCCTTCCTTTTTTAACGTCAACCAACAACCGCCTTCGTTCGGGGGCATTCAACTGATAGAAAAAGCGCCCCTTATCCAGGCGGCCAATACCTATATCATTGCGCCTACCAACAGGGGATTTATCCTGATCCATCAGCAGCTTGCGCACGAACGCATTATTTATGAGCGGCTGATCGGCGCCTCCGTCGACAAACCCGCCGCCATTCAGAAAAGCCTGTTTCCCGTTACCCTGCAATTATCGTCGCCCGATGCCGCGCTGCTGCAGGAACTGATCGGCGAGCTGCGCCTGCTCGGCTATCTCGTGGAGCCCTTTGGAAAGGATAGTTTTGTGATACAGGGAACGCCCGCAGACCTGGAGCAGGGAAAAGAAAAAGAGATCATCGAAAACCTGCTGGAACAGTTCAAGCATTTCAGTACTGAACTTAAACTATCCAAAAGGGAAAAACTGGCGAGATCGCTTTGCCGGCAACAATCCGTTAAACCGGGAACGCCGCTTACCGAAGAAGAAATGCACAACCTGGCGTCCGACCTGTTTGGCTGTACGCAACCGAACCTGACCGCCGCCGGCAACCCCACTTATATTGAATTCAAAAAAGAATACCTCGATCAATTGTTTCGTAAATCGACCTGAACGGCTACGGGCGTTTTACTTCTGCGATAACCGCTTGTCGGCGTAAAAAACATTGATCGCGGGACGACTGAAATTCGGCGGCAGTACGAAGGCTCCTCAAAGCCAAATATTGAAATGGCCTATTGTTCGCTGCCTGTTAATCACAGGCCAATATCGAAGGCAAATACCTGAAATTTTACCAATCGCCAATCTCTCCCGTTTTAAAAACAAACCCTTCATCACGCGCAATGATCTCCGCGATAGCCGTTCAACTCGCGCTTAATTCGGAAATAAAACGCTCTATCTTTCTTCTTACCACGGACGCCTTGCCGTTGAAATTATTTACCACAACAGAAAACACAAGCAGTTTTTTGTCTTTCGCATATAGATAACCGCTGAGCGCCACCACGCCCGACAGGGTGCCCGTTTTAGCATAAAGAGCTCCTCTTTGCTTTAAATATAACCCGGTTAAAGTGCCATCGCCGCCCGAAGGAAAAACGGTCTTGATGCGCTCCATGCCAAACTCCGTTCTCATCTTATTCAACAGGTAAACAAGGCTTTTAGGCGTAAACAAATTATACCGGCTCAACCCGCTGCCGTCCACCCATTCGGGCTTACGCGCAAAACCGGCAAACTCCTTGGTTAAGAGCGCTTCAATGATGGTTTCATCATCCATAACGCCCAGCTGGCTCTCGGATACCACCGACAATAATTGCTCTGCAATAAAATTATCGCTGCGATACATCATCGGCCTCAGCAGCGAATCGATGGGACAGGAGGATATGGTTTGCCATTCAGACGGCAGTACCAGGGGAGCCTCTGCCATAAAGATATCCTTCCCTATGGTATCCCTGAGCAGCTCAAGCGCAGACTGGATACCATTCACGACAAAAGGCGTTTCTGCCATTTTGTATTTTTCCCTACCCTGGGTAATACTGAAAATGTTCTGGTCGCGGTCGCGCATTACGGAAAACCCCTTATCAGCGGTGTCCGGCATAAACTTCACCTTCCAATAGATCTCCGGATCGGAATAAACAGAAACAGAGCTGTCTGCGCCGCCCGGAGTATTGCTCATTCTTTCCTGAACCCAGCGAATGGTATTTCCATATACCGGAAGCGCATTTTTTTCGGTCATATAGGCATCATTATAATCATCCCATGCCCAACCGGGACCAAACGGTTTGTTCTTCCAGCCGGCATCGGATATATATATTTTTTTTGTTTGCCGCTGAAGGAACTCGATAACGGGCTGATACATAAAATCCCGATGCAGCAGGCTCGGATCGCCGGTAGGACGGAGATACACTGCAGTATCGTCCTCATAATACCGGACGCCCGGAACCACCGAATCCAGGTACTTCATGGCCGCGTAGCAGGTCATGATCTTGGTATTGGAAGCCGGAACAAAAAATTTATCCCCCTGGTAATTGTATATATCCTTTCCTGAAGAAACATCATACACGCTGATCCCGATATGGGCGGCAGACAGCTCGGGATCTTCCAGTAAATATTTTTCGGCTATGCTTCCCACCCGCTTTTGGGCCAGCGCGGAAAGCGTAAAGAACAATAGCCAGCAAACGAACAGGTATCTTGAGACGGACATCTTACGCTATATTTTAAAAAGGTTTGATATCAGGAACGCACGTAACGTTCCGGATCGAAAGCATATTAAATCAACTTTAAAACAGGTATTTGGATGCATATTAAAAATATAAAAGAGCGGTTCATTGCAAATTTTTCCCCGGCGCAACCTGCCGGTCCGGCGCATCTCTGGACCTGCGGAATAGTTGCAATCAGGCGCTTCTTTCCTGCGCGCGTAACCATCGCTCCGGCACTTCATTGGTACTTGCAAGAACATAATCATTATAGGAACAGGGGATAAACCGCTCATCGGGAAGCTGCATCCACCAGCGACCGGTTCTTTTGCTCTGCAGAAAAATGGTCTCCACTTCCGCAAAAACCGTATGGTATTCGTTAAAGGCATCCTTTTCTTCAATTGTCGCCTCGCGCGTTCCGCGGTTCCTTCCGTCCAGGAAATACCATATCATCTGCGCTACCTGTTTTGCCGTAAGGCTATCCCTGTCCTTTTCGGGCTCATACCCGTATATGCCGATCGAGTTTAAGGAAGGGCTCAGCCCTGCATAACGAAGCAGGGAACAGGCTTCATCGCCGGTAAACCCATTGGGAGAAAGGATATTCGAAGGCGCAAAAGCATTGGCTATCGCCGTCAGGTCAAAACTGAAAAGATGGGAATGACGGATCGCGGGCTCAATCTCCTCCATATCTTCCCTTATCTTACCCACCCGGAAACAATCAAACCTGAGTTTATCGAGGGTTTCCAGCATCCTTGGATGAACATAGTAGCTTTGAAAGCCGATATGATTGTAGTGGCGGATAAAATTTGGCTCGCCGGTAAGCATTTCCATCAAAAAATGCTCGCTTTTTTTCGGCGAATTCACATTCAGGTCTATCAGCGCATCCACGCAGACCGCTTCAATGATCTTATGGCTGTCGGCAAAAGCATAATACTGGGCCAGCGTGAGATCGTGCGAACCGCCAAGCGTCACCGCTGTTTTTCCGGCGGCAGTGATCTCGCGGATAACGGTCTTTAACGCAGCATAGGTATCGGATAGATCGGCCCCCGTTTTGATATTTCCTATATCGGCTATCCTGATGGAGGGGTGCCAGAAATAAAGTCCGTAAAACTGTTCCCTGATCCTATCCGGCGCAGGCGTTTTTTCACCCGGGCCCGCGCCCCTGCGTTCGGCGCAGCCGATGAAAACAATATCCGCATCGGAAAGATCGGGAAACTCGTTCTGGTACGCGTCAATATAGTTTCCGATCTGTCCATCCTGGAACATTTCGTCCCTCATGGTCAGGTTCATGTCTATAGGGTCAAGGAAATCGGCAATATGTAAATAATCGGACATGGTGTAAATGTAGCAAATTTGAACATTTGCCCATTTGCCTATCTTTGCCGTATGGAGCAATTGTTACAGCAGATCAATCAATATACGGAAGAGATCAAATCGTTAAACATTAGCGACGCCGCCTCTCTCGAAACATACAGGATCAGGTTTATCGGAACCAAGGGGATCCTCAAAAATCTTTTTACGGAAATAAAGAATGTTCCCCCCGAAAAGAAAAAAGAGTTTGGGCTGCTGCTGAATGAATTCAAACAACTGGCCGAGGGCAGGTATGCAGACTGGAAATCGGCATTGGACAATGGCGACGGGACTTCTTCACAGATAGATCTTACCCTTCCCGGCGATACGCTCCCGCTGGGCAGCCGCCACCCCATCAGCATGATGAAGAACCGTATCATTGAAATTTTTCAACGCCTGGGGTTCGCCGTAGCGGAAGGACCCGAGATAGAAGACGACTGGCACAACTTCACGGCATTGAACCTGCCCGAACATCACCCTGCGCGCGATATGCAGGATACTTTTTATATTCAGCAGAACCCCGACTGGCTTTTAAGAACGCATACCAGCAATATACAGATCCGTCAAATGGAAAAAGGCAAACTGCCCCTGCGCATTATCTGCCCGGGGCGGGTGTACCGCAACGAAACCATCAGCGCGCGCTCGCATTGCTTTTTTCATCAACTGGAAGGATTGTACATTGATGAAAATGTTTCCTTTGCCGACCTGAAACAAACCCTGTACTATTTTGTGCAGGAGATGTATGGCGGGGATATCAGGATCCGCTTCAGACCCAGCTATTTCCCCTTTACCGAACCCAGCGCAGAGATGGATATCAATTGCCAGATCTGCCATGGAAAAGGATGTAACGTGTGCAAATATTCCGGCTGGGTGGAGATATTGGGTTGCGGCATGGTTCATCCCAAAGTGCTGGAAAACTGCGGGATCGATGCCAATAAGCATACAGGTTTTGCTTTTGGCATGGGTATAGAAAGACCGGCCATGCTCAAATACGGGATCAACGATATCCGGTTGTTCAGCGAAAACGACGTACGGTTCTTGAAACAATTCACTTCAGCGATATAATTCCGGCCATGTCTACCATCCTCGTTACAGGAGGCACAGGTTTCCTCGGAGCATACATCATCAGAGATCTTGTAAACGCAGGGTATAAGGTAAGGGCCATACGACGCAGCCTGAATGTGCCGTTTTTTATACAACCGGAAATATTCAGCAGAGTGGAATGGTTCGACTGCGACGTGCTGGATATCGTTGGACTCGAAGAAGCGATGACCGGGGCAGACGCCGTTATTCATGCGGCGGGAAAAGTTTCCTTCCAAAAAAAAGACGAGCAGGAGATGCGCGTTACCAACGTAGAAGGGACCGCCAACCTGGTCAATATCGCCCTGGAAAAAAAACCCGGGCGGTTTATTCATGTCAGTTCCGTAGCCACATTGGATAAGCAGTTGGATGGCAATATCACCACGGAGGAGAAGAAATGGGATGAGCATAAAAAGAACACCCGCTATGCCGTTAGTAAATACCATGGGGAAATGGAAGTATGGCGAGGCATAGCCGAGGGATTGAACGCCGTGATCGTTAACCCCACGACCATCCTGGGGTATGGCGACTGGAACGCCTCGAGCTGCGCGCTGTTTAAGAACGGGTATGCCGGCTTCCCCTGGTACGCGAACGGAGGTTCGGGATTTGTAGATGTGGAAGACGTATCGAAAGCGATCCTGCTGTTAATGCAAAGCGATATTGTTGCAGAACGGTTTATTATTAATGGAGACAACTGGTCATTCCGGCGCATATTCGACGCCATTGCCGATGCCTTTGGCAAGAAAAGACCCTACCGAGAGGCAACGCCTTTTCTAGCAGGCCTGGCCTGGAGAATGGAATCGGCAAGATCATTCCTTACCGGTAAAAAAAGCCTGGTTACCAGGGAAACAGCGCGAATGGCGCGTCATACGGCGCGTTTCGGCAACAGCAAGATACTCAACGCGCTTCCCGGGTTCTCCTTCACCCCGCTGGACCAAACAATTAATAAGGCCTGTAACCAATATGCCGCCAACCTTCAGCGTTTATAAGCCGGTAAACCCCGAAGCAAGCAGCACAAAATTTAAAAACAGGATCCATGCTTACCAGACCGTTCATTGCCCTGATCATTATCCTGATCCATACGCTATCCATATCGGCGCAGGACAAAACCTTCCTTATCAAAGGCAGGGTGGTTGATTCCGCCACGCAACAGCCGCTACCCGGCGCCTCCGCGCTATGCCAGAATACCACTTATGGAACCGTTGCCAATGCAGAGGGCTATTTTGCCATGCGGCTTCCCAACGGGGGATACGACCTGGCGATATCCTATACCGGGTATGAGAAAAAAACCATACGGATCAGCAACACGCAACCCATAGAAGATACGCTGACGATCGCGCTGACGATGATCGACAACTCCCTGATGGAAGTGGCGGTGGTGGCTTCTAATGAAGTAGAGGATGGCTGGCAGGTATATGGGAATTTTTTTCTTGACCATTTTATAGGCACAACGCCAAATGCCGCGGAATGTATCCTGCAAAACCCCGAGGCGCTGCGCTTTTTCTTCACCAAGAACAAAAAGCGGCATCGCCTGAAAGTAACCGCCGACGAGGAGCTGCTGATCCAAAACAATGCGCTGGGCTATCTTATCCGTTACCAGTTGGATTCCTTTAGCTATGATTATAACTCCAACATCAGCCAGTTCACGGGATTTCCCTTTTTTATTGAAACGGATACCTCCGAAGAGGTATCGGCGCAATGGATCAGGAACCGGGCAAAGACCTACCTGGGATCCCGTTTGCATTTTATGCGGGCTCTATACGACAGTATTGCTACGGAAGAAGGCTTTATCGTAGAAAGGATGGAGGGCGCGGGGAAAAATGCCCGCGGCGTCTTGCTGCAGGACCTGTACGACAGTTCGCTTTATGAAGCGGACAGCAATACGGTAGCCATTAACTGGCAAGGTCGCTTTCGCATCAGTTACAAGAGCGTATTCCCGGATCCTAAATTCCTGAAAGATTTTAAACTGCCTGCAAATACCCGCATGCAGGTTACGCTACTAGATATAGCGGATGGATTTATCATTGAGGAAAACGGCTTTTTCTATGAGCAGTACGACGTGATCAATACCGGGTACTGGGGATGGAAAAAGCTGGCAGAAGCCCTTCCCTACGATTATACCTATGAGTGAGCCCCGGTTACCTTCTTCCATAATTCCGGTATTCGTTTTATCCATACCCTTTCCCTCATTTTCTCCGACGCCTCTTCAACCGGCGATCCAAAATAGGTTTTGCCGCCCTCTAACGACGAGGGAACCCCGCTTTGCGCATACACGATGGCATTATCGCCAATGGTAAGCGTTTTGGAAACGCCCACCTGGCCCCATAAAATCACGCCGTTCCCGATCGTCGTCGCTCCCGCTATTCCCACCTGGGCGGCGATCAGGCAGTTCCTGCCGATAACCGTATCGTGCCCCACCTGAACAAGGTTGTCGATCTTGGTTCCGCGGCCGATGACCGTATCGCCGCTCACGCCCCTGTCTATCGTACATCCGGCGCCGATCTCCACATGATCTTCAATGACCACCCGGCCGCAACTTTCCATTTTTTTATACCAGGTTTCCCTGTTCTTCTTGGTATTGTAATAGAAGGCGTCCGACCCGATCACCGTTCCGGATTGAATGATTACCCCGTTGCCGATCTCGCAATGATCCAGTATGGTAACATTCGGATGAATAACGCAGTCATTGCCGATACGAACATGGCTGCCGATATAAACGTTGGGAAATATAAATGTTCCTTCGCCCGTCGTTACCGGTTCGCCCCTCATGGACGTCGCGTAATGAAAGGGCCTGAAATGCCTGACGATCTGCTGGTACGCTTCGAAGGGTTCGTCGTGGATCAGCAACGCTTTTCCTTTCGGGACCTCAACCTCGCTATTAATGATGATATAGCTGGCCGCAGACTGAAGGCATTTCTGGTAATACTTCGGGTGATCAACAAAAACAAGATCGCCTTCTTCTACTTTATGGATCTCATTTATGCCGGCGGCATAACCTTTTTCGCCAACCAGCTTCGCGGAAATAAGTTCTGCAATCCATTCAACAGATACGGGAGAAGGAAATTTCATGGCGGTTATTTTAACAAAAATAACATGAAGCGTTTGGTTTTTCCACAAGCCAAAAAACAAATGTTAATAAAATAAAGGATAATTTTTTTTAGTTAAATAAATTCTGTTTAATATTGTGGAGGGAAATTTTTATTTCCTGTACTTACTAACCCATTCATATAATAATCCTCTTGATTCTTTCGGGAGGATTTTTTTTTCAACGCTGTTTTCCGTTACCTGTTGCGGTCGTTCATTCATCGGTCTTCTTTCTATTTTTCAATAACGTCAATACGCACGGTATGGCTAAAACTTTTATTATAACAGGCGCCAATGGAAACCTGGGCGTCGCGGCAGTTAAAGCATTCCTGGATAAAGGTTATGGAGTGGTAGCGGTCTGTTCGTCTGTATCGCGCCTGGAGTTTGCCGTTTCAAACCCAATGTTTGAATGGAAAGCGGTTGACCTGTCCGACGAAAAGGCAACCCGGAATTTTGTTCACGAACTTGTCAGCCGCAAGAAGATAGACGGCGCCCTGTTGCTGGCGGGAGGATTTGTTATGGGTTCATTGGACGAGACAGACCAGCTAACGCTTAAAAAAATGTTTGCGCTTAATTTCGAAACGGCATTTCATCTTTCCCGCGCGCTGTTCCCCCGCCTGATAAAAAACGGCTACGGAAGGATCATCCTGGTTGGCGCACGGCCGGGAATGGCCGGCGAGCAGGGCAAGCATACGGTTGCTTATGCGCTGAGCAAGTCGTTGTTATTTAAATATGCCGAACTGTTGAACCAGCAGGCGGGCAAGGCAAATGTCGTTGCTTCCGTCTTTGCGCCCGGCATCATTGATACCCCCGCCAACAGGCAAAGCATGCCCGATGCCGATTTCGATGATTGGGTAAAAGCGGACGATATTGCCGCGCTTATGGAAATGGTCTGTTCGGCAAAAGGAAATGCGCTGAGAGAACCGGTATTTAAGGTTTACCATAAAAGTTAGCCCAACGTTGTTCCCGCAGGCGAATATGCCGTTTTGAAATTTCCATTTTTTCTAACTTGCTTTAATTATGAAAAGAATTGAACTGTTTTTGGCCCTGACAATGATTGTTTTTAATGTTTCCGCCCAGGACGTCAGAAAATCGGATAACAACGCGTCTGCCGCGGAAGGAAAGGTTTGGGAGGTCCGGCCGGGGCAGGACTATTCCGCTATCCTGGCTTCCCTGCAGCCGGGCGATCACCTGGCGTTTCATGAAGGCGATTATGACGGAAAGATCTTTGTAGATGTATCGGGCCTGCCGGGAAAGCCCATTGTGATAAGGGGCTGGGGCAACGGCGAAAAAAGACCGGTATTGATCTATAAGGGCAATAATGCAAACCTGCTCCAGGTAAACGGCAGTCACCTGGTCTTCGATTACCTGGAGTTCCGTTCCTGGGATACCTACGCATTAAGGATCGGGCTACGGGACAAGGGCTGCCAGGATATTATTATTAAGAACTGCCTGTTCTACGAATGCGGGGGAGGGTCCATCAGCGCCAATGCCCCGGGAACCGATTATAAGGATATCTATATTATTGATAATTACTTTATCGGCCCTAAAAGAACTCCTGTTTATATCGGCGACCATAGCGGGGGAGGCGCGATCGAGAATTTTGTTTTCAGGGGGAACCTGATCGACGGCTCGCAGAATGACGGCCCTGACAACACGGTCGGATACGGTATCCAACTAAAGCTTAACGTGGTCAAAAGCGTTATCGAAAATAATTTTATCACCGGCACAAAAGGCCCCGGCATCATGGTTTACGGGGCTACCGACCCCAACCCCGCTAATGCAAACATCGTAAAAAACAATATTGTGATCGGCTCGCGGAACTGGGGCGGCATCGTTGTTGGCGGCGGGCCGTCGGATATCCGCAACAACCTGGTCATCGGCTGCAATCCCGGCATTTCAGTGGAAGACTACGGCGGCAGGAGCCTGCTGAACAGCATCGCCATCACGGGCAATACCGCGGCGCTAAACAAGAACTACAATATCAATCTCGGCTCCGTATCGGGCGTCAGCGCGCAGAACAATCATTCCATCGCCCTTGCCGGCGCCAGGGATTTCACCGGGGATCTGCGCGAGGGAGATAATAACCTGGTCATTCCCTCATCGGCTTACTTTGAAAAAAATACCCGGCGCATTATGCATATCGTTCCGGAAAGAAATAACCTTAACAAGGTATGGCGCCGGCTGGAAAAAGATTCCCCCCTAAGCAAAAAAGAGATCACAAAGCTGATCAACTTGCTGACCCGGCATTCCACGCCCGTTAAGGTCAGTCATTGAAGACAATCTGATCTGGCGGGCTTCGGTTCTTCCTTTTGCTACCTATCGTATATCGGACCGATCCGTTATATATTATCCAAGTACACAAAAAACGATGCCGGTTACACATTCCAGGTTTTGCATAATAAGATAGTTCTGAATTTCGGGAGATAAGGCCGATTTCCCTTATTACCTAAAAATAACCGGCTCAACATCACAAGACATCTACCAGGTATTGTTTGATCAAATCAAATGGCACAATACGCGCGGGCACGAACTGGTTGAACAAATAACAGGGCTACTAATGGATAGCAGTAAGGTTGCCCAAACCAAAGCCGATTCTTTATGGACGACTCGCGTTAAGCCGCTCGACCGAACCACAGATTCCATACGACTCAACTTTGTAAAAAAATATTATACCTCTTACGCCGGTTTAAATGAGCTGTTTTACCTTGCTCGACTTCACGCAAACCTATTGTGGGCCGTGTATATACGCTGTAACACAAAAGACCACCCGAAAGCAACGATCAGGACTCGTTAAACCAGCAGGTACCCGACTAATCCATTGGCTTAGGATTCGTCACCCAGGTCCCCTTCTGTCCTACCCAAACCCATTTACGGGGGTTGCCTGCCATTTCCTGCTCGGGTGCATTTTTCCGGTGTGCCTTCCACATTTCGGTCGCAAAAGGGTCGAAGGTAGTGGTTTCTGCCTTCGGGCGTGGATGTTTCCCTCTGGCCTCGGCATAAGGATCGTCTTCCCGCATCCAACGGTCGACGTAATCGAAATAAGCATCATGGTTCCAGAGCCGGACAGCTTTCATGTGCCTTGCCACCAGGGCGGTACCGACCCAGGCAACAGCATTACAGCAAGTACGATAGCTCTCCGAAACCTGATCCCAACGCTCCCATTGTTCGGGCGATTTCTCCTCGTAGGTATCTCTAGGCCCATGGTGCATGATCATCCACCAGAGCGCCGTCTGGCCAAACCAGCCTTTTCCATAATAGGTCTGTGTATCTTCTTGAAAAACTGCAGTTCCCGGAAGCTGTGTCAATTGTGGGTCATCCAGCATAAGGCTTGCAAAAAGAATAGGCCATTTCCGGCCGCTGGAGTGTCCGCCCCCTTCGTTCCAGTATCCGCCCGCCATAGCCAATCCATAAAGGTCGATACCACGCTGGATCAGCCCGATGGTCAGCTTCTCCTTTCGCTCGCGGGGCACGTCGAGCGACACCATCAGACTGGCCAGCGACACCAGCCGGGGGCATGTTCGCGTCCGTAATTCGGGCCGTTTTCATTAGGCACAAGCTGTTGTTGTGACCAGCTCATGAGATGATCGATCCAGGGGCGCTGAAAATACCGCTCAAACTCTTCCCACGACGGCACGTTGCCCGCGGGAGAAAGCCGGGGCAGCCGTTCCCAACGAATAGCGCCCGATTGGAAAAAGGGTTTTACGGTACCAGCATAAGGGGGCCGGAAAGCGTCTGCGGGCGGGATTTCACCCACACAAGTCAGCACGGCCGCGGTTTTCATGACGTTCTGCGATTTCTTCTCATTATCCCACATGATATTTTTGGCAAAATTATCAACGGGCAATGTTTTATTGCTTATCGATGAAATAAGCGAACGGTTGGGTTGTAATGCCAGAGGAAGGGTTACAACCTCCGATTTGCTGAACCCCTCCGCCCGGGAATCATAGCCGTGTCTTCCTCCAACTTTGAGAACGATCATTGAACCGTTGCGAAGAGTGGTATCGTTTTTTAAGCTGGTATCATTCCAATGGTTAAGCGGTAACTCCAGCTTCTCGTATGGAACCGGACCGGCTTCAGGCGTAATTTTCACGATGTTCACCGGCCCCAACACCCACCAGTCGCCATTGACGAACTGCCCTGCCATAGTTGGCTTGTCAAATGTCCAGGTAATTCCATACTGGCTTACTTCCGTACGGAGACTTGGGTCGTCAGTCGGGCTGTTTCGCCAGGCCGCAGTATCAAGAGGGCATCCCCAGAGGAGAAGGAAAAAAGAGGTAAAGAAAAGGTTTTTGATACGGTTCATCTTTTGTTAGTTTTGTTAGAGCTTACAGCGAGTCGGTCCGATAGCTCACGACTATGTCATACGGACCAAAATTCGGATGTTTCTAATAGCATAGCAAATAAAAAAGCCTCTCAGATGTTTCTCAGGATTTAGCTAAATGTGGTCGGGTGATAAGGCGGAGCGCTCTTAGAAAATGGAACAGAACTGCCCATTGCTAAACAAAGAAAGGAGACAGTCAAACAAGCCTTATTAGGAATGGGAAGAAAAATAGAAAGAGCGGGTAGGGCGTGGAGTTGAACTATCAAGGTATTGATTTTAAAACCAGGCCCGATTCAGACAATTTGGGTTAACAGAATAGTGAACCCCAAGTCAGAATTTTTGCAATATCTTTGTTTGAATTTTGTTTTAATAAGGTAGTTATGCTACTTTTAATAAACCAAATACAAACCATATAATTAAATTAGTTTAAATTAAGTGTTATAACGGGAGTATGACTACTGTAAATAAAACAAAAATAAACCGCCTTCTTCAGGAGCAGCCTCCAGGGGTTGTGCTGTTATCTTCCTGGCTTGCCGAGGAAGGATATAGCATTGACTTACAGAAACACTACCGAAAAACAAAATGGCTTCAATCTATCGGGAAGGGAGCGCATATACGAGCTGACGATAAAGTTAAATACGAGGGAGCGATATATGCTCTGCAAAAACAAGCCAAACTGACCATACACCCCGGAGCCCGAACAGCGCTTTCATTTTTAGGAAAAGCCCATTATCTGGATTTATCCGCTAGCCAAGTTTTTCTCTTCGGCGGCAGAGGGGAAAAACTTCCAACATGGTTTAAAAATCATGATTGGGGAGTAAAAGTTGCCTACCACGAAACCTCTTTCCTTCCGCCTGAATTAGGGTTAACGGAAGTTGAGTTAAACAACTTCTCTATCAAAGTTTCGGGGGCCGCTCGGGCTATCATGGAATGCCTGCATCTTGCCCCTCAAAAGCAAGAGTTCATGGAATGTTTTGAACTTATGGAAGGGTTGAATAATCTTCCCCCCAAACAGGTTCAGGCATTGCTTGAAGATTGCCAGTCAGTGAAAGTGAAACGCTTGTTCTTGTATATGGCCGAAAAGGCGGATCACGATTGGTTTAAGCGTCTTGATCTAAGAAATGTACATTTAGGGAAGGGCAAACGGAGCATCGTGAAAAACGGGACGCTTATAGATAAATACGGAATAACCGTCCCGAAAGCGTTGGAAGAACATGGAAAAACTATATAGACAACAGGTAGCGCTATTATTGGCCGTATTGCCGGAAGTTGTCAAAGAAAAGCGCTTTGCGCTTCATGGCGGCACGGCAATCAACCTCTTTGTCCGGGATATGCCGCGCTTATCTGTTGACATTGATCTCACCTATCTTCCTATTGAAGACAGGAATACATCCTTAAAACATATCGCCGAAGCGCTTGGAAGAATAAAGTCAAGGTTAGAGAAGGTCATCCCGGGCGTTCGTATTACTCAACGTTTGGACGTTGGAAAGTTGCAAATTTCAGCCGGTAGGGTTGACGTGAAACTTGAAGTCAACCTGGTTAACCGGGGCTCCATAGCAGAACCGAAAGAAATGACGCTGTGCCAGAAAGCCCAAACTTCCTTTGAAGCCTTTTGCGTGGTTCCTGTTGTTCCAATGGGGCAACTTTTCGGAGGCAAAATAGTAGCTGCCCTTGATCGCCAGCATCCGCGTGATTTGTTCGATGTAAAATACTTGCTGGCAACGGAAGGATTCACACAGGAAATAAAAGAAGGGTTCTTGCTATTCCTGCTTTGTAGTGAGAGGCCAATCAACGAAGTCATAACGCCTAATTTTCAAGATCAGCGTTCGGCGCATATTAATCAGTTTTCCGGCATGACGGATGAAGCATTTACTTATGAGGAATACGAAAGTGTTCGGGAAAAGCTCGTTGCAACCATCCAGCAGAACTTAACCGACAAGGATAAAGAATTTCTGTTAAGCGTTAAAAACCTGACTCCTGATTGGAGTATCTACGATTTTCAGCGTTTCCCTTCGATTAATTGGAAATTGCAAAACCTTCAAAGGCTGAAGGATAAAAACCCTGAGAAACACAAAGAACAGTATGAAAGCCTCAAAAAGAAACTGGGCGGTTTGTAAAGAAGCGAATCAATCAATACGATCAGTACAGCCAAGCCAAGAGGGAACGTAAATTGTCCAACCCGCTCTTTCTTTATTTCCCGTGATAGGAAGGCAGGTGAATAATAAAAGTGGTTCCGGAGGAGTAGCCGGATTCCAGGAATATAGCGCCCTTGTGCAAACCGATGATGCGTTTGGCCAATGCCAGCCCCAGCCCAAAACCGCCGATGCCGGAAGCGGAGGCCGACCGGTAAAACGGTTGAAAGATCTGTTCCCTTTCTCCTTCGGGGATCGTTTCCCCATTATTGGAAACTTCGATAATAACCTGCCCGTCCCTGTAAGCAAGACTGACCTCGGAAGTATGATCAGGAGAAAACTTACAGCCATTCTCCACGATGTTTTTAACCGCTATATACAGCAGATCGCTATTGCCGAAGACCAGGAAGTTGAATTCCTCCAGATCGCTGAACTGCAGCTGCACCTTATAATTAGGACTGATCCTTTTGACATCCGCCATGACCTTAAAAAGCGTTTCGTCTATCCTGACCTCATTCAATTCAATGCTGCCTTCTGATCCTGTTTTGGCGATCTCCAGCAGGCTTTTGGTCAGCTGGCGCATCTGCACCACGTCTTCCTGGATGGACTGCATTACCTGGTGGTACTCCTCAATGCTTCTTTCGCGTTGTAAGGCAACCTGCAGCTGACTTGAAACAGAGGTAAGCGGGGTGGACAATTCATGAGAAGCGTTAGAGATAAACCGGCGCTGAGAAATAAAGGATTCCTGGAGACGATCCAGCAATTCATTGAATGTCGTGGCCAGCTGGCTAAGCTCGTCCTGCGTTTTCCCCGTATAGATGCGGTGGGAAAGATTGTGAGAAGAAATATCATTTACCTCGCGGATTAGCCGGACCACGGGTTTTAAAAGTTGCCTGGAAAATACCCGTCCTGTGATCAGCGCAATAAAGGCGCCCACCAAAAGAGCGGCGATAAAGATCTGTTTTAACCCCTTTAGCTGCGTCCACCCATCCATATCATAGGCGGCAACCGCCACGATAATAGGGTTCCTCTCTTCCGTATAATGCACGGCATAGACCTCCCGTTCGTCAATAACAAAAAAGCTTTCGCCTTCATGAATGACCTGCTGAATATGGTCCCTTGAAAAATGAAGAGGCTGGGCGTCGTCGGCATTATACTCGTAAAGAGGGATGCCCCTGACGTTATAGATGCCAACGCTTTTATGAGGCAATGATTCCAGGGAGCTGGTGTTTATCCTGTTCAGGACCGTCCTGTTGGAATCCAGAAAATAAGTGAATATCTGGGCGTTATTGTTAGCGCGGCTTTTAAGCCGCTTTTTGAACATATCCTTTCTTTCCAGGGAATTGAAATAATACACCGAAAAACTTACCACCAGGAGTATGGCCGTAACCAGCGCCGTGAATAGTAATGTTATTTTGTGGCTGCTCTTCAATCAGGAATACTCTTTTAATATATACCCCATTCCTACCTGCGTATGTATGATCTTCTTTTCGAAATTATTATCCAGCTTCTTCCGCAGAAAATTTACATACACGTCGATCACGTTTGTTTTGGTGTCAAAATCAATGTCCCAGACATTCAGGGCGATATCTGCCCGCGAAACCACGCGATTCCTGTTCCGGATAAGATATTCCAGCAGCTGGAACTCCTTTGCCGTAAGAAAAATATCATTGCCGCCGCGGGTGACTTCCTTGCTGTCGAGGTTCATAACAAGGTCGCCCACTTTGAGGATATTACCAACAGGAATATTCTGGTTGGTCCTTTTCAGCAACGCCTTGATGCGCACCAGCACTTCCTTAAAATCAAAAGGCTTCACGATATAATCGTCCGCGCCGGCGTCGAACCCTTCGATCTTATCGCTGATGGCATTCAGCGCAGTGAGCATTACGATAGGCACGCTTGGATTACGGCTCCTGATCTTTTTACAAAGATCATATCCATTCACCAGGGGCAGGTTGATATCCAGGATGATAAGATCAAAACGATCGCTGTCAAATAGTTTTTTCCCCATCAGTCCGTCGTACGCGACTTCCACATGATAGTTGTGTTCTGATAGTCCTTTTTTCAGGGAGTCCGCAATTTTCTTTTCGTCCTCAACAAGTAAAATTCTGATTTCTTCCATAGACGAGCATTCCATATTTCTTAACATCCAAAATTGACGAATGTTAGATAGCCAGCCTTAAAAAGGTATTAAAAAAAAATTAAAATCAAAGAACAAATTCAAAACGCATTATATTAATATATAATATTTTTTGGATTGAGAACATTTTATTTGTGATGGTTTATTTGAATTATTGCGCCTTCTTTTATAAGACGGGCCCTGAGTTCCTTGGTCGAAAGAAGATGCAGGTTAACGCCTTGTTCTATACTCATGGCGGCGGCCGCGCCTGCTGCATGCCCCAACATCATATAAACGGGTTCCATACGAACGCTCGAGTACGCAATATGACTCGACGAAATACAAACGGGAACGATCAGATTATCCGCTTCATTGCGTTTTGGCAGCATAGCCCGGAAAGAGATCTCATACGGTTCTACCGCCTCCCATACTGAGCCCTCGCTGGCAAAACCCTGGCTATAGGAATGCCTTATTTTATCTTCAACCTTCGGCAATGCAACATATTGTATAGGATGCACATCCAGATGGAAATCGCCAATCGCGACGCCATCGGGCTTAAACCGATCTTTGAGAATATCATGCTCTGTCATTACATATTCTCCAACCAACCTTCTGGCTTCGCGTATATATAACTGATACGGCCAATTTTCATTATCGGTAAATTCGTCCTTGGCATAACCCCATTTTCGCAATTCTTCCTTAACATTATGAGGAACGGATCTGTCATTTAACAAAAACCACAGATAGCCCTGGGCATATTCACGGTGCTCCCGGGCGATCAACGCCCTCTCGCTTAACGAGGCCCCCGGCCAATACTGCGATCCTCCCAGCCAACCTTCTCCAACACGCACGTCGGTTTTCCGGTTTGGCAACCTGTTTAACGGCAATACTTGCCTGAGGGAAGAGGGAGGATTGCTCGCGAACATTGCCGCGTCTATCATAAAAGTCGCCGGATGATAGTTTTTGGGTTGCTGAATAGGAATTTGATTCCCGATCGAGTCGGTCAAACAGAGACGATAAACATATCGTTGGATCTTGTCGCTGCTTAACCCTAGTTTATCAGGAGGAAAAGTTAAGCCCGATAAGGTCTCGCCATATTTATCCCTGCCTTCGCGGCCAATCCGGTATGAAACGCCTGCCAACGCCATTAGATCGCCTTCATAACTTGCGTCTATATAACTTTTCGCTTTGATCTTTCTTTCTTTATTGGTTTGAACGCCGATAATTGTTGCTCCTTTCTTTTCAACGGAAACAATATACTCTTCATCTAAAATCTGTATCTGCGATTCCCTTAGCCAGGCTAAAAAAACCTTTTCAGCTACATTGGGCTCAAACATGAACCCTTCATCACAATCCTTTACCTGCTTAGACCCAATCCCGTATCGGGTAATATAATATTGCTCAATACGCTTGTGAAACTCCCTTCCCAAACCGCCGAACAATTCGCGGTTCCTGATATTTGGCATGCTGAGCCCGCTTATGCGCATACCTCCGTAATGACGATGGGCGGTAAGCATAACAACCTGACGTCCGCTTTTTGCGGCGGCTATAGATGCAATTATCCCCGCGGGAGTAGATTCAAAAACCAGGATATCCGTCTCAATATCCGGTACGGATTGAGCATAGCCTACGATAGGCCCCGTAAAAAAGATTTGCAATATTATTATTGACAAATGGTTTTTTAAAGAAGAAAAAAAATGAAGCATATTGTATTGTTTTTTATATCTTAAAAATGCAATCGCAATTCGACTATTCGGGAAACGCCTGATAAGTATAACCGACCTGCAATAATTTCTCTTACAACCTTCTCAAATCAAAGGACTATCAAGGAAATATTATCTAAATCCGGCTGGATTGGTATGCTCTGTATGCCGAATACGCGTAAATTTCTCCGATCCGAATAACAATAGGGAAAAATCAGTTTTGTTCACGATGCCAATATTGCTCAAAGAATTCTCCCGGCTTATCCGTAATAACTATCTGGTTCAGGTTAATATGCCCTTTCAGGAGTTTTAAGGATAGCCGGTGTTTGCCTGGCGAGAGATACCCCAGGGGTTGTAAATATATTGCCTTAAAATCAGGGGCCGGCTTACGCCAACGGCCATGCGTTCTAAAAGGAATATCCTGTTTATCGCTATCCAATGCCAGCCGGAACTCAAGGGGAGCAACATTTTCCCTTACCCCAAGGCGCAGCAATAAATGATACTCGCCGGCTATTTTAATATCAATTTCATTCGCCATCTCAGGTTCTTCAGGCGTAGCGTTGAGTTGTATGTATCTCCCTTCGGAAACGGCTGGGTCATCTGTAGTATGAACGTATTTATTCATTAAAGGAAGGGAGGGAGCCTCAATATAGATCGTGTTGGGCGCCGCTGAAGGCCTCAGGTCTTCCTTGAATTCGGCCTTAGCATACACAGACACCGGGCGCGATAATCCTTCGGGCGTTCTGATAATAAAAGCGCCCCTGAACGCCGGTCGTCCATAAAGCTTTGACCTATCGACAGCAACAATAAGCTTAATTGTTTTCCCCGGTTTTACTTCGCCTGATGAAGGAGACACCTTGAACCAGTTAGTCGTTTTGGTCTGCCTGATGTTAAATTTAACCGCGCCGGGAGCTGAAGAAGGCAGGGTTAACATTACCTCGCTGTTAGCTTTTTTATCCGGATCGGGGAAATTTAATTGTTTTGGCATGGCTGATAAAGCAAGGGGGCGATCCGGCAATTCTGCTATCCCATTTGAAAACGCACCCATATCTTCGCCTTCCCTGATGATATTCGTAACAGCCGCCGATCTTCCCCCTGCAATACTATTGGGCTCTAAATGATAATTCCCCTTTGATGGATCTGCCAAATGAGGATTCCCGGCTATGCCGTGCTTTTCCTGCCCAACTTTCTTAAAGCCGGACAAAATATTCTCCGATACTTCAGGATCATTTTCTACCCAAAACAGGTCATTATCAAAATTATCCAGCCTCGCTGTGGGATTACTATCAGATTGCCCTACTTCTCCTAAAAACAGGCTGGTGTTTCCGCCTATAAAGATATTGTTCCGCATAAAACCGATACGCCTGTCTGGCAGCGGATTACGATAACCTGTCAATAGCCCTGAATTATTCCCATAAAGCGTATTATTGATATGATATCGTTTGCCTCCCTGCGGGCTGCCAAACCTGTTCTTAAAAAACCACCAGGACAAACCGCTTTCATCGCCCGGATTGGTAATCAGGTTTTGGAAAATAAACTGGGGCCCAAGAATACCTCCGCCGGTGCTGACCCCGCATAATGCGCCTTCTATCATATTGTGATAGAAACGAACATTCATGCCGCCCCCTTCCAATTCAATGCCATCGTCGTTAGCAAAAGCAAGATAGTTACCGTAAATATCGCTATCCCTATAAAAGCCCCCCGTGGGAGAGCCATTGGATCTGCCTTCGACCACATCATTCCACCGGTGTTCATCGCTTCCAATCATATCATTCCATCTTAACACAGTGCCGCCTTTTAACGGGCTAAGGAATATTGCATTGGGGCCGGCCGGATGAGCAAACATCCAGGCATTGGCCCTGGATCGGGGATCATGAATATAGCAGCGCTCTACAACCGTTCCCTTACTATTATTTATATAGACGCCTGCATCATTGTTTATTGTCTTACCTTCCGAATCGATATATACGCCCAAGCCTTCTCTTTGAGTAAGATTTCTATAAACAAATACCTGGCGCCCCACGCGGCCCCACCCGGAAATATCACAATTGATTATTCGAACGAATTCAGATTCATTTACTTCAATCCCATGTCTAAGCCCTCCTTCAATCGTAATGTTTTCCAGAATTATATACTTCGCTTTGCTGATATTAATTAATGCCGGAAGATCTTTTTCGTTATACGCGCGACTCAATACCCATCCGGGAGGAGCCGTATATTTAATCCAACCGTCCGGTTTGCCCTTATCGGAAATAACAATACCTCCCTTACTTTTTCCGGCAAGTTTACTCAGATCTACCAGTTTTGCAATAGGAGGATTACTGGTCCAGGTAGAAAAATCAGTTTGGGCAACTACAACATTACTATCCCGTCCGGACAAAATACGCAGTTGCCAGCCTGCATCTTCTTCCAATCCGAAAATGCTTCCTTTCCAGATTCCCTCGGGCAGGTCCCTGACCGTTTCAAAAGCAGGCTGCCAGGCATTCTCTCCTTTACGCCGGAACTGTACCGTATATTTTTCTTCATTATCATTTTGGGGATAAAAATAGTAGCTGCAGGTATTAAAAGACGGGGCCGTTTCCAGTTCGCCCCGTTTTAAAGTCAAATCGATACCTGGTTGCTGAGCCGCTATGCCTGTTGAAATCAAAACAATAAAAAATGAAAAGATCAGGCTCTTATTCATGTAGTGAATTTTAAAGAATATCATTCTCCAATTTCTATTCGGAGTTGTTAAGCTTGTTTATAATAAATAAACTTATTAGAATATACTGATTCGGATAGCCTAAGTCCTTCTAAGATCTATTCTCATTTATTCATTATGCTCAGTCTCAACGAGTAGAATCAAGTATT
>DEHV01000012.1:0-34185 GCA_002352105.1 Chitinophagaceae bacterium UBA2791
CCGGAAATAGAAGTCACATTTTCTTTTATGGTTGCCTGTGCGATTTTCTCAATCTTATTTTCCCATTCGTCCATCAGCGCGATGCTTAGCTCGGGCGTTTTTATCCAGCTTCCCCAGAAAGGAGTGTTTTGTAACAATACGGCGCTGAGATCGCCATAGTGGACCTCGTCATTTACCTGGTGAACGTTATGGCTGCCGCCGACCACGAGGCCTTTGCCCGTAAGCAGGTCGGAGTCGGGATTGTAACGATAGTACATGGTCAGCACATCCTTGGCAGCCTGGTAGTGGCAATCCTGCAGGCTTTCGTCGGTGATGGGAATAAACTTGCTCTTGTCGCTGGTGGTGCCGCTGCTTTTGGCAAACCAGTTGACAGGGGTATTCCATAATATATTTTGTTCTCCATCCATTATCCTTTGGATATAGGGCTTAATATCCTCGTAAGTATGGATAGGAACAGCGTTTTTAAAGTCCCTGACCGTATAAAGTTTAGAGAAATGGTATTTTTTGCCAAATTCAGTGTATTGAGCGGAAGTGACGATATCCTGGAGCACTTCCCGTTGGGAATCTTCGGGATGCATTTTCCAGCCGTCGATACGCCAGAACCTTAGGCGGGCTAATTGCGATATGGCCGGAGATAAGAATTTCACAGCCGCCAAATTACGAAAATATCAAGAGGGATAAGGTTACCCGTTGCCAGCCCGCGCTTCCTCATGCAGATAATCTTTCCTTTTTAATTCAAAGTTCCTGCCCAGGTAAAGCCGGCGCACCTGCTCGTCGTCCGCCAGTTCTTCGGCCGTGCCATGTTGAAATATTTTTCCCTCGATCAGCAGGTATGCCCTGTCGCAGATGGACAATGTTTCATTTACGTTATGGTCGGTGATCAGGATGCCGATATTCCTGTATTTCAGCCGGGCCACCACCGCCTGTATGTCTTCCACGGCAATGGGGTCGACGCCGGCAAATGGTTCGTCGAGCAATATGAATTTGGGGTCAACCGCCAGGGCCCTGGCGATCTCTGTTCTCCTGCGTTCGCCTCCGCTCAGGGAGTCGCCATTGTTTTTCCGGACATGGTGCAGGTGGAATTCATCCAGCAGGGCCTCCAGCTTCTGTCGCTGTTCGGACCTGCTGAGTCTGGTCATCTCCAGCACGGCCAGGATATTGTCTTCCACGCTTAACTTACGGAATACGGAAGCCTCTTGCGGAAGGTAGCCGATGCCCAGCTGCGCTCTCTTATACATGGGTAAGCGCGTGATCTCCTGGTCGTCCAGGAATACCTTGCCATCGTCGGCCTTGATAAGGCCGACAACCATATAAAAGGTAGTTGTCTTACCCGCCCCATTTGGGCCAAGCAGTCCCACGATCTCGCCTTGTTTGACGTTTATAGAAACATTATTGACGACAGTACGGCTTCTATAAGATTTGATGAGGTTGTCGGTGTGTATTTCGCTGATCAAGCTCCTGTGTTTGGGGCAAAAATACCGGAACTAATCCATTAAATTCCAGGTATAGGCGAATTTAACGAGTGTTTGAGATACCAGAATCCTGTGGTAAGTTTGCAGCCTAATAAAAATTCATGAAAGTTATTGATCATATCAGGCAGTCAAGGGGAACCCTGATCTCTTTTGAGATCCTGCCGCCGCTGAAAGGAAAGACCATCAATTCCATATATGAGCATCTTGACCCGCTAATGGAGTTCAAGCCTTCATTTATAAATGTTACCTATCATCGCAGCGAGCATGTGTTTAAGAAGAAAGCCGACGGTACTTTCGATAAGGTAGAGGTCAGGAAACGCCCCGGCACGGTGGGTATCTGCGCCGCCATCATGAATCATTACCATGTAGACGCCGTTCCCCACCTGATCTGCGGAGGGTTTACCAAGCGCGAGACGGAAGACGCTTTGATAGACCTGAACTTTATCGGGGTAGACAACGTGCTGGTGCTGCGCGGCGACGCGGCTAAAAACGAATCCGTGTTTGAGCCTGAGCCCGATGGACACCGTTATGCGATAGATCTCCTGAAACAGGTGGTTAACCTGAATAATGGCATTTACCTGGAAGAAGATATCCGGGATGGGTTCCGCACCAAATTTTCAATCGGCGTGGCCGGCTATCCTGAAAAACATTTCGAGGCGCCAAACATGAACACCGATCTTAGCTATCTCAAGGCAAAAGTGGATGCAGGCGCGGATTATATCGTGACCCAGATGTTTTTCGACAATAAGAAATTCTTTGAATATGTCGATAAATGCCGGGCCGTTGGCATTGACGTGCCTATTATCCCCGGGTTGAAACCCATTGCCAGCAAGCGTCAGCTATCGGTATTGCCGAGGACCTTTAACGTTGATATTCCTAACGATCTTAGCGTGGAGATCATGAAATGCAAAACAGACGCAGATGTAGAGCTGGTAGGCACAGAATGGCTGCTGCAGCAGTCGAGGGAATTAAAAGAGGCCAAGGTTCCCGTATTGCATTACTATACGCTGAGCAAACCCAGGGTGATCTATGATGTGGTGCGGCAGCTGTTATAGGATAGGTTGATCTTTTCGCAGCTTTTTAAATTGCTTTTTATTGACCTTAAGCGGGTATTGTTTTTTTAATCCTTCTATCCATTGTTCTTCCAGGCGGTTCTGGTAATCGACGATTACCTCTCCCCGCGCATCAGCGAATGATTTTGGCTCTTTTTCGGAGTATAATTTGATAATATAAGAGAAGGCAGCGGTATTGTCTGGTTGCTGACCAACCGGCGTAGTGATCAACCCCCCGGTGAAATGCGTTCCTTCCGGCGCCGGTATCTGCCCCAGGTTAAACCGCCCTGAATCGACCTGTATGTTATCTCCCAGGGAAGCGGCGAGCGCGCGCCATTGAGTATGGTCTTCTTGTAAGGCAGCGCGCAATTTTTCGGCAGTTTCCTTATCCGGGCAAATAAAGATCAGCGCATCGGCGCTCTGTTCCCACCAGTAATTATCCTTATGGTCTGTATAATATTTTTCCAGGGAAGCGCTATCGGATAAGGAAGGGTCCCATACCTGCTGCTGCATGATCTCGAATAAGAGATTGCCTGCCGTGAACTCTGCAAGCTGATCTGCAAAATGCTGGTTGTATTTTTCCAGGTGGTCGCGGTAGTAGTCGATCGTCGTTTTTTCCACGAAGCCATCAAACAACTGCGCGTAGGTCTTATCGCGCAGCTCTTCTCCTATGGAACGTTTTTCTTCCAGGTAATTCCTGAAATCCGTCGCGGTCCTGGTTTTGCCGCCAATCGTTAACAGAACGGTTTGCGGGTTCGGATCGGGGAACTCCGGTAGGGGACGCTGTTGAATGATGCTGTCCGTTAATATGGACAGCTTGTTTTCGTCGACCGGCGCTTTCGCATATCCCGTGCGGGATTGGATGTCTTTGATCAGCATCTGCTGAACCGCCTGCATTCGGTCGCTTTGCTGGATACGTTCTTTTAATGCTTCCCTCTGCTGCTTATCATTCTTGTCTTCGATTACCGGTATGCGTTGTATCTTCTTTAGAATATGGTATCCGAAGGCGGTTTTCACCGGCTTGCTGATATCGCCGTCTTTTTCCAGATCGAATGCGGCCGCTTCAAATACGGGATCATAATACCCGGCTTCGAATGCCGGCATTTCGCCGCCGTTCCTATAGGTGAGATTGTCGTCGCTGAATTGTTCGGCCAGCTGCGCAAACGCCGCCCCGGCTTGCAGCGCGCTGTATATCGAATCCGCTCTTTTGGCTACCAGCATTTTCCCCTCTTCCGAAATGCCCGGCGGGAAGGCCAGCTGGATCTGTGCAATGCGCAGTTTTCCCGTCGCTTTCCGTTCTTCCTTATTCATCAGGATATGCCATCCGTTCTTACCCCGGAAAGGAGCGCAATATGCGCCGGGAGGGGTCGAATAGGCAAGCGTTTCCAGTTCGTAGGGAAGGGTGAAGGCGGAGACAAAGCCCAGGTCGCCCTCGTTAGGGTCCGCCTGCTGCGGATTGTATTGCAGCGCTACGGCCGTAAAAGGCTTTCCTTGTCGCAGCTCCTGGTAAGCGGCCCGGATAGCAGCCTCGGCCGCTTTTGTTTCTTCAGCATCGGGGTTTTTCGACAGGGGAATAAAAATGGAAAGGAGATAAATATCTTTCAGGCTTCTTTCAAAAGCCTCGTCGATCATGATCTGCATTCCCGCGTCTTGCGTGATGTAGTAATCGGCAAGTTGCTCCCTGAAGCCCTGCAGCTCCACCTTCTGGGAGCTCAGCGTATCCATTCGGGCATCCAGCGCCGCTCTTACTTTGAGTTTATAGCGGTAGTACAGTTCCAGGTAATCTGCATAGGATATTTTTTGTTGCGCGGTATCGTTATTGTTCTTATGGTATGCTTTCAGGAATTCCTCCTTGCTCACCTTATTGGGGCCATAAGAAAATAAGGTTTGCGCAGCCAGCGGCGAAGAGAGCAGGAAAAAAGATAAGGCGATGCCGTAAACAGATGGTTTTACAAACATGATATTATCTGGATTTTGGAGGTTGAGTCTTCAGGTTGATCACTTCGTCGATCTGAAGATAGGTCAGTTTTTTGGCAATGATCCTTTTGTCTTTGTCCAGCAGGTACAAAACCGGCGTTTGGTACACATCGTATAGCTGTTTATAACCGGGGCGGCCTGCGGCGATTTCGGCTTCCTGTTGGGAAGGTTGCTGGTAGACATGGGTCCAGCCTTCAAGATGGTGTTCGCGGATAAATTTCAGCCAGTCTTCTTTCGGCCCGTCTACCTTAACGCCGTAGACCTGTACGCCCTGGTTTTTCCATTTGGCTTTGAAGATAGAATCTACTTTTGGCACCACTTCCTTACAATGCGAGCAGGAGGGGTCCCAGAAACAGATCACGGTAAACCTGGCGGGGAGTTTATACAGCGGGGAGGGCCTGTCCGCCGTATCCACCATTACCATATCGGAAGCGGGTTGCCCGATCAGGTTGGCCATCAGGCTATATGCCCTTTTGGTCATGAACTCCTTGTATTGAGCTGTAAAAAACTCCGCTTTCCCGGTGTTGACGTATTTTTCAAAAAGATGGACGAACACTGCGTCCTGTCCCATGTATTGCGGCGTGATGTATTTCTGAACAAAATGCACCATCAGGTATTTAAACATTTCGGGAGAGACGCGCGCCTGCAATAACATCGCGTCGACCTCTTTGATCAGCGAGTCGGGATTTGGCGTTACCAGGTCGTTCAAATATTTCTCCAGTTTAGGTTCAAAAAAAGGCGTTCTCGCCAGGCGTTCGTCTGCAAAGGAGATGCCCTCCCAGTAATGGTCTTTATAATACCGGTAAGCAAAATTTGAATCGTATTTCCCGCCGGGATGTTGAGAGGCAGGCGGTATCTTAGGCTCGCGCATAGCATTAAACAGCATGGCTAAGAAAGAAGAAGGGTATTTGTTGCCGATACTATCCCGGAAATGCTGCAGGCTGTCGGTAAGTTTTTTTGACCGGGCCTTCAGCGCCGCCGAATCCTGTTTGTTCTTTGCGGCGGCATATTGCTGGTTGGTTTCCTCTATCTGTTTTCCCATCCGGGCGGCAAAGGAAGAATACTCCTGGAACTGGAGGTTGTCCGGGGATCCGGAAAAAACAATGCCTGAGGGCAGGCTGGCTGTATCTGCTTCTATGGAAAAATGTTGTTGTTTGTCGACCAGGGCCTCGAAAAGGATCTCCTTATTGGGAGAAACGATAAAATAGATCCCTCCCGGCAGCCGTTCCTTGCCGGTAAACCTCCCGGTAGAACGTTCATCCAGCAGCGTGGAATCTGCCAGGGCCTTTATCTTGCCATAATAATATCCCAGGTATATATAGCTGTTTTTATACGGCTTCACCGTGACAGCAATATCATAGCCTGTTTGGGCGCGGGCTAAAAGCAGGGAGGCCAGTCCCGCCAATAATAATGTTATCTTTTTCATCAATACCCAAAAATATTAAAATACAACGCAGAAACAGGTTAATTCCTTGTGGGGCGTAGAAAAAAGCCCAATTTATAGTAACATTGTTTTATGCTTTTAGTGTATTGCCAGGCGCTTACGCCGCGACTACAATATATCGTTAATTTTTTCAGCGCAGCGCTTTTCGATACGCAGATACAGATTACGACGGATAAGGAGGAGTATCGGCAGGCCTCCATTCCCAAGCTGAATTATTCGGAAGAGGAAATTTGTGAAGGCGAGTTGATGATCAGGCCGGTTTCCCTGCTTTTCGAAACAGGTATTCGTTTCCGGGAGATCTGCTGTTTTGAGATCAACTACCACAAGGCATTTTTTCAAACCGGGGGAGATCTGCATTTTGATCTGTTCGCCGCTTCTTTTTACTTGCTGAGCCGTTATGAAGAATACCTTCCTCATGAAAAAGACGAGTATGGCCGTTATGCCCATACGCAATCCCTTGCCTATAGAGAAGGCTTTCTGCATAAGCCGCTGGTCGATATCTGGGTACAGGAGTTTAAGAAAATATTGCAACGCAGGTTTCCCGGTATGGTTTTTAAAAACAGGGGCTTTGTCAATATGCTCACATATGATATTGACATGGCTTATTCTTATTTGCACAAGGGGGCGCTCAGGAACCTGGGCGGGGCCATGCGATCGCTTATCAAAGGGCAATGGAAATCATTGGCCGAAAGAGCGTTGGTATTGTTAAGGATAAGAAAAGATCCCTTCGACTGCTACGAATGGCTCGATGCGCTGCATCTGTACTGCCGGCTAAAGCCTTATTTTTTTTTCCTTGTGGCCAAACAACGATCGCAGTACGATAAGAATACTCCTACAAACGCGAGGGCTTTCCGGGATATTATCGAGTATTATTCGACCACGTACACCGTGGGCATACATCCTTCCTGGAGAAGTTATAACCGGCCTGCTTTAATGAAGGAGGAACTGGAATGGATAGAAGCTGTGGCGGATAAGAAAATAGTCAGCAGCAGGCAACATTATATCCGGTTTACCCTTCCCGTTACCTATCGCCAGCTGATCGATATCGGCATACAAAAGGATTTCTCCATGGGATATGGCGGCATCAACGGGTTCAGGGCTTCGGTATGCACTCCCTTTTATTGGTATGACCTGGAAAGGGAGGCGGCCACAGGGTTGATGATCTATCCTTTTTGTTTTATGGATGCCAATGCTTTCTATAAACAGCGTTATACGCCCGGCCAGGCGTATGCAGAGCTGATGCAGTATTACGATGAGGTAAAAAGGACGAAGGGAACAATGATAACAATATGGCATAATACTTTGTTGGGCACGGCTGCCGGCACGGAGGGGTGGAAAGAGATGTTTGAATTGTTTATGAAGGAAACCGCTTATTGGGACGCCTATAGCAGCAGCTAGGCGGTAGAAGCGCTTTTATCTTCCCGCACAGGTTTTCTTAAAGCCTGATTGATCAAATACACGCCATATAAGGTAACCACGCCTCCGGCAATGATAAAAACAGTCAGTTTCTCTCCAAAAAAAGCGGCGCCAAGCAAAACGGTGATAACGGGATTAATATAACCGTATATGGAAGCCTGTTCTATGGGTAAGCGTTGCAGCGCATACAGGTAGGCAATAAAAGATACGATGGAACCGATCAGCGCCAGGTACAGGATGGCCGTCCAGGCCTGCCAGCTGATCTCCGACAGGGGGATGGTCATTCCCGCGCTTTTGGAGATGACGCCTACGACGATCCCGGAGATAAGCATTTGTAAACCCAGGCTGAAATAGGGGTTAAACACTTTGGCATTCTGTTTTGTATAGATGGTTCCGAACGCCCATGACCAGGCGCCGATCAGGGAGATGATGATACCGAAAAGAAAATCGGGGTTTAAAAAATCGAGCAGGTGTTCATAAAAGATCAGGCATATTCCCAGGAAGCCCAATAACAATCCCTGCACGGCTTTATTCGGCGTTTTATTCTTTGAGCTGAACATAGCGATCACCACCATCCATATTGGAAAGGTTGCGGCGAGGATGGCGGCCAGTCCCGCGGAAATATATTTCACGCCCCAGGTCGTCAGCCCGTTAGGTATCAGGATGTTCAGCGTTCCGAGGATCAGTATCGGGCGCCATTCCCTGCCTTTTGGCCAGGGCATGCCCTTGGAGATAAAATAACCGGTAAAAAGAAGTCCTGCCAGGGTTTGCCTTATGGCTACCAGTTGTAAGGGGGGCATATACCTCACGCCTTCTTTTGCGGCCACCCAGGTCGTCCCCCAAAGGACGCAGAGAACAGAAAGCGCGAACAGCGCTTTTTTGCGTTCGCTGTAATTTTTTACTAATGAGCTATTGATCATTGGAGGCGCCGGTCGACCGTTTAAGCACGGTTCCGGCTTTAAAAATCGATTGTTAGTGTTTAAAATGCCTGAGCCCGGTGATTGCCATGGCCAATCCGTTTTGCTTGCAATATTCCAACGAGTCTTTATCGCGGATAGAGCCGCCGGGTTGAATAAAAGCCGCAATGCCCGCCTGGTGCGCCATTTTTACGCAATCGTCGAACGGAAAAAAAGCGTCGGAAGCCAGTACTGCGCCGTCCAGGTCAAAATTAAATTGCCGGGCCTTGTCGATGGCCTGCCTTAGCGCGTCGATCCTGCTGGTTTGTCCGCAGCCCTTTCCGATCAGCTGTTTGTTTTTTACCAGGCTGATGGCGTTGGATTTAAGGTGTTTGCATACAATATTGGCGAAAACCAGGTCTTGCTTTTCCGCTTCGGTCGCTTCTCTTGTGCCATGCGTTTCCCAGGAAGCATAATTTCCCTGGTCGATGTCTTGCGCCAGCGTTCCGTTCAGGATGCTTTTAAACATCTTCGGGGAAGGAGCGGCGTTCGCATGATGTTGAAGCAGGATGCGGTTTTTCTTTGACGTTAATATTTCCAGGGCCTCTCCGTCAAAAGCAGGCGCAATCAGCGCCTCGAAAAATATATCATTGATCAGTTGGGCCGTTGCTTTATTAATGGGGCCATTGCATACCAGCACGCCGCCAAACGCTGATTCGGGATCTCCCGCCAGCGCGGCGCTCCAGGATTCTTCAACAGTATCTCTCGATGCCACGCCGCAGGTATTGGTATGCTTGATGATGGCGAAGCTGGTATCGGAGAATTCAGCGATCAACTGGATGGCCGAATCAATGTCTACCAGGTTATTATAAGAGATCTCCTTGCCATGCAGTTGGGTGAAGGTCCTGGTCAGGTCGCCATAAAACACTGCTTTCTGGTGCGGGTTCTCCCCATAGCGTAAAGTCCTCTCCGGGCCCTGGTTGAGGGTTTCGATGGGCGCGGCGGGATTAAAATAATTGGAGATCGCCAGGTCGTACCGCGCACAAACTTCAAAAGCTTTAGCGGCAAAGGCTTTTCTGGTTTCAACCGTTGTTTCCCCCTGCTGTTCCGTGATCACTTTTTCCAGGTCGGGGTATTGCGCGGGGCTTGCGGTGATCAGCACGTCTTTAAAGTTTTTGCCTGCCGCGCGGATCAGCGAAACGCCGCCGATATCTATTTTTTCGATAATGGCTTGTTCGTTGTTGGCGGTTTTCAGCGTTTCTTCAAAAGGGTAGAGATCAACGATCACCAGGTCCAGCTCGGGAATATTGTATTCCGCCATCTCCTTAATATCTGTTTCATTGTCTCTTCTGCCCAGTATTCCGCCAAAGATCACCGGATGAAGCGTTTTTACGCGTCCGCCAAGGATCGAGGGATAGCCGGTGAGTTTTTCTACGGGCGTAACCGGGATTTCCAGCTGCTCTATGAATTTCTGAGTTCCCCCGGTGGAATACAGTTGAACGCCAAGCTTATGCAATTGTTTTACGATGGGTTCCAGTCCCTCTTTATAAAAAACAGAGATCAGGGCCGATTGAATCTTTTTAGTCATGGAATGGGAGCTTTAATGCGTAGAAAGGGCGCTAAATTACTTCAAATGAAACTCCTGGCAAAGCAGCCCGCGTCAAATCCGCTATTTGTGCGTATTTATTTTGGACAGCAGCCCCCTCCCATAAAAAATGATGGTATAGAGCAATATAGCCTGGGGGAGGGAGATGCTCAGGTCTTTCCAGGTAGAGAAGGGGATCTTTTCGAGGTATTGAATACTGGTATTCATCGCCCAGATCATCCAGTGGAGCGCCCAGCCTATTGCCGTTGCGGCGGGTGGGAGCCAGGAGATGGCGCACAATAATAGTTCTCCGATCAGGATGATGCTCGAAAGCGGCACGGCAATAAAGTTGGTCAGGAGAAACAGGTTCGGGAACTGGCGAAAATAAAACAGGATCAGCGGCAGCGTGAGCCATTGCGCCGCTATCGTTACCGCGTTCAGTTTCCAGGCTGCGTCTGCGATTGCATTTTTAAAGGTCAGCAGCCGGTAGACAGGCTTCATAAAAATGACGATGCCCGTCAGCGCCGCATAGGAAAGCTGGAAACCCACATCCCATAGCCAGTAAGGATGATAGCACAATAAGGCAAATGCCGAGGCGGCGAGATTATTGTAAATAGAGGTTTCTCTCGAAATGCTTTTGCCCAGCACGATAAAGGAAAACATTACCGCTGATCGCAAAACCGAAGGAGCGCCGCCGGCGAGCAAGCTAAACAGCCATAGCCCGGCGAGAATGATCAGCGGCTCCGGCCACCGGTTTTTTCTCATGCGCGATAGGGGTAGGCAGATGATTTTAAGCAGCGCATAGATCAACCCAAGATGTAACCCTGAGATGGCGATCACATGCACGACGCCGGTATTGCTGTACGATTGAAGCAATGATTTGTCCAGATCGTCTTTATAGCCGATCAGCAGGGCTTCTGCTAACCCTTGCTCTTTTTTGCCGGGGATATATTTTTGAATGATAGAGATGATCTTTTCGCGGGTATGGATCAGCAAGGCCTGGAGCGGGGAGGAGCGGGTTTGCGGCAGGACGGTAAACTCCCCGGGGCGGAGGAATACCTGGAAATGGATGCCCTCAAATGCGCAATACCGGCGATAATCGAAGCTGCCGGGGCCCGGAGGCATGAAGTTTTCTATCGGTTGCAGCGGTTTGGCGAAGGAGATCATGTTTCCGTAACGGGGGTAGGCGGCCGGATAGGGATGAACTGTATAAGCTGACAGCATTTCCCCCGCAGCGCTATCCGGAAGAGGGCTGGCGGGATTCGGTGTGGAATGGTCCGGGAAAGGCGCGCCTGGTCCGCGGTTTGAAATAGCTGTTGACGGCGCGGTTATGCGTTTAGGCCGGGGGCGCGGTTTCAGGAAATAGACAAAGATATTTCCGCAGTTCTTCATGGAACAACCGGGATAATGCGGCGAGGTTCTGTTTTCGGTGTTCAGTGTTTTATCAGGTATGCTGGAAGGGGCTGGATTTCCCGGCGCGTTGGAATCCGGGCGCGTTGTTCTTTGTTTGTTTTTTGAGTAAGAGGAGAATGGGATGTCGGAATCGATTGGCGCCTGTTGTTTATGAATAGTCGCGGCGGCGTCTGATAAGGTAGCTTCTCCTATAGGGGGATGGATCGAAGGATGATGTTTATGGATAGCCTGTATGGTAGCCAACATTTTCCAGGATGATCTTTTTTCTGATGGGTTTTCCCGGATAAGGGCGATGATCTCCGGCGGGCGGCGAGGGGTTGAAGCAGCGGCCGGTTTGGTTGAAGAGATGGAAGCCGGGCTGGTCGGGTCTCTTGGCGCCGTGGACAGCCCAACGACGGGTCTGGTTGAATTTTTTTTGCGATTGAATGGTTTTGGGTCTTGATTGGTTGAATCGAAGATATGGCTGCTTATGATTGTTTTTCGGTTAAATGATTTCTGGCCTTGCCCGGTTGAATCGAATCCCGCGCCCTTCATAAAAGGATAGGAAGAATGGCCTGCGTTGTCGTATTCATCCGCATTACAAAAGCGGCTAACCTTTCGCGCGAGCGGAGAGGAGTCCTTATAGTAAGTCAATAGCGCGCCGGCGCTAAACAGCAGGAGGTGCAGGCAGACGCCTGTCAGCCAACTCAGGGTAAACCGGGTACGGGCGCTAAACATAGCATACAGGGTCAGTCCGCAGAGCGATATGCCGGTCAGCCGCCAGGAATTAATTACCGGGAGCGGAAGATAATATTGAACAATGATACCGGCTATTAAGGGCGGCAGCAGCCGGACAAACGGCGCCTGTTTCCAGATGGACAACGCATACGATGACATGATTCAAATTAAACCGGGGCTAGCAGCAGGCCAGGGGAAAAAAACGTTTTGGCGGTGTTTTATCAACTAGTTCCGAGAGCGGCGCTTCGTTGCACAACAAGGTTTTTCGGCGATTAAGGCCTTTATCTCCTGAAGAAGGTTTTGCGGTGTTCTATTGTTATTAAGAGAAAACCCTCATTAACTGCTGAGGAAAAAACAGATTTTCTACTGTTTTATCACGGTTAGCCTGTCAATAAAATACCAGTAAAATACTACAGTGTTGTCGGGAATAAACGCTGGTGGCCTGGTGGATGATCCTGTTTGACAGCAAGGTAGAACAACACGGGTTGTCGGGTTAAAGCAAACATCGCGGAGCTGTCGCAGATTTTCCATTTTTATAGCAGCGATACCTGTTTGTTAGTATATGAAATGCTTAATTCATCCCTAAGGGAACCGGTTCATGCAGCGGCGGCATTAAAGAAGAAACAAGACCTTGTTCCTGATCTTGCGGGCGTTTTGAAAAGATCAGGGTATTTCCCTGCTGCACAAAATGCAGTCCGTTTGCGCGCAGGAGCTTTATTAGCTCCGAGAGCGGCGCTTCGTTGCACAATGTTCCCGAAAAGTACCGATGAGAAGCCCGGTCGATATTCACGATATCCAGATCGTAGCGTCGTTCCATCTCCAATAAAAAATCGCGCATCGCAACATGGATAAAAATGCGTTCGGGCCCCATCCAGGACAAAGCTTCCCTGGTATCGACCGATAATACCTTAATACCGCCGGGCAAACCGTTTTGTTCATCATGGCCTGCAAGGGCCTGTTGTCCGGCTTGTAGCATAGCGTTATCGCCGGGAGTGGATATCATGAGTTCTCCTGCAGAAAGCGTGGATACCATCCGGTTATCGTATGTGTTTACGTTAAAGTCGGCATGGGCAACTTTTATCCTGGCGTAATCGGTAATGATATGCCAGGGCGAGTTGAGCTGTTGCGGCGATTCAAAATAGGCTTCGCCTTTGAGTTCGATAGCGTATTCCGGGCTGGTAAGATCAACCGGGAACCGTATGGAAGAAGCGGCGTTCAGCGTTATTTTAACGCCATTCGGCAATAAGATGCGATGGCAGGCGCCACGGGAAGTGGCAATCGTATGGTAAACGGGTTGTTGCCCGACCTGCCCCGGCCTGCCAAGCGACTTATACTCCAGTACGCCTGAAGGCAATCTAACCAATACGGTATTTCCCTGCCGGGTGATTTCGCCGGTATAGCTGCTGTCTACCACGATAGCGCATCCATTGTCGAGAATAAGCTTGCATTTGTTCACCCCGGGAAGAATGAGGGCGCTCTCCTCCGTATTGGCGCTACAGGCGTATTCCAGTTTGGACGGGCGGTGAAATATCCAGGCCAGCAGAATGGCCAGCAGCGCCGTGGCCGCGTATGTTGCATAAGAGCGTTGGGATGAGATAAAAGATCGGATCTTTTTTAACGGGGAAATCCTGGAGCGGCTGATGATCTCCCTTGCCGAAGGCTTCCAACGCTTAAGCTCTTCGGGCAGCTCATCATTATATGGCAGACCATCAGAAACCTCTTTTATCATCTGTTCCAGTTCTTCCTCTTCGTAAAGGTCCAGCGCCAACATCAGCAGCTCTTCTTCATGAGCGGAAGCAGTACGTTCCATATGCTTTTTAAGCAGTTCCTTCACATATCCAGGTTGATGAATCATGGCGGCAGATTTATAATAACAATAATTTAATGCGACTGTTCATGAACTTACGTATTTGCTTAAGCGATCCTGTAATAAGGTTTTTAACCGTGCTTTCCGATACCTTGCATTTTTCAGCGATCTGTTTTCTGTTCAATCCTTCTTCCCGGCTCAGCCGGTACACCAGTTGCATTTGCGGAGGCAGGCGGTTTACCGCAGCTTGTATCTCCTTTTTCAGTTCCTTGATATCGATATCGTTTTCCATAATGCCGGGAGCCTGGGATGGCGTCAGTTGGTCGAGCCCGATAGTAAACCGCCTTTTCTCTCTTTTTAATACGTTCAGAGATTGAAACCTGGCGCATTTATACAGCCATGCCAATGGGCGTTCCATGGCGGCTATGGCTTTCCTGTTTTCCCAAAGTTTTTGATAGGCGTCAAACAGAATTTCTTTTGCCAGTTCGGGATCGATAATAATATTCCTGATATAGGCCAGCAGTTCAGTCGAATACCGCTCAATAATCGAATCCAGGGCCGGTTGGTGGTCGAGGCCAAGAAGCCTGAAGGGATCGTCGTTGTATATCTTTTTTTGCGCCATGCCGGTCTGACTGATATGGGATTAAAACAGGAAGAAATACCATAATGAAGGGAGGATTGCAGTTGCGGACCGGATTAAAATAAAGGGCAGAAAAAATTTATGAATATCCGGGTAGGACTAAAGCCCGTTTTTGTTGTTTATACAAGTGAAGGAAGTCAATTCGAAAGTAGGATAATAAATCCATGCTTATGTAGAACGCTCTGAATATTTTTTGTTTGTCTCTCGGTATTGCGCCATTAAGGCACAGAGGGAGTTTTATGGGAAAGAGGAATGCCTGTTCCTCGAAAAACCGGGGGTCGAAGCAGACTTATATTTTATGGATCAAGCTAACGCTGCTCCGTAGCAACAACGGAGTGCAGGCAAGAAATTGTTTTGCGGGTTAACTCAATGCAATCACGGATATAGCGTCGGGCAGCGTATTTCTCCGGCAGCGCTACACGGATTGAACCAATACGATCATTGTGATTGTACTAAAACACGCACAATTTCTTCGTAGCGCCTCGTGAATTAATGCAATATAATCCCGGCGGCAAAGCGGTACGATAAGGGCTTTGTTAAGACAATTTCTTACGCTGATTTTAATAATAACAGATGCGGATATGCGTGCTGGTATAAAAAATATTGTTAAGTCTGGGCGCCTGCTTTTGCTGGCGGATCTTATCAATGCGCTGATCATACTGTTGCTGGCTTATGCGGCGGCGAGCAAGCTATGGGATTATTATGGTTTTGCGCAGGTGTTGGATCAGTCGCCCTTGTTGAAGCCCTATGCGAATGTATTGGCCTGGGCGCTGCCGGCGTTGGAATTGGCCATTGTTGTTTTATTGCTGCTCCCGATCACTCGTTTGAGAGGCCTGTATGTATCGGCGAGTTTATTGATCGCGTTCGCTTTGTATTTGTCGTATATGGTTTTGTTTGCGCCCCATCTTCCCTGCGGTTGCGGCGGCGTATTAAAAAGCCTGAGCTGGCGTCAGCATATTTTTTTCAATTTGTTTTTTGTGGGGTTAGCGTTTGCCGCCATTTATATATACCGGCGTTATAAGACAACGGTGAGCGAATCTCCCCCTTAGGTTCCTTCGGGAACAGAAACGATATTATGCTGATAGCCTGTAATGACGGAGTCAGGACAGGCGCGGGGCGCAACGCCCGCAACGAATATGAATCATCAATTATCAAACTAAAACATTTGTTATGAAAAATTATTTTTTAGGCCTCGCAGCAATCATTATTGCCATCGGCGCTGCAGCGTATACAAGTCCGGAAGTAAAAGTTAAACCCCAGAGCTATACTTTCTATTTTACCGGGAACCCTCTGTTAGATACGGATGTTGCGGATGAGAGTAAATGGAGCATCACGCCAACCGAGAATGAATGCGAGGAAGAAGATAACAAAGCCTGCCAAATAGTGGTTGATGATAATCAAACCTTTGTAGATGTAAACGACGGCAATAAACGGAAGCTTTTGAGTACGCTCGGTATCATTGCAGTTGCCGGCGCCGACGGCTCAGGCAATGGGTATGTTCCTAAGATGCCGCATACCGGGATTTCGTCAAGCAAAGGCAGACCTTAATTCTGTTATCTCAAAAAAGTCTTTGAGATGCGAGGATTCTGATATGGTGTACAGCTTGAGTTAGGCCCAGTGGTATATAGGCCCGCTCATGCGACGCTAAGAAAGGAAGATAGTCGACCTAATCGGCTATCTTCCTATTCCCCCGATATATCCATCCAGATAAGCCGCTCTTTGCTGCAGCCAGTTTTTAAGTTTGCCCACATCGCCCATAAAGTCGCCATTGCCGGTATTCCAGGTCTTAAAGTCTTCGTTCTTGGAAGATTTGATCTGCACAGAATATTGTTCTACAAATTGTATCAGCTCGTCAAACGAGGTAGACCGGTAACTTGTCCATTTCTGTCGAAGAAGCTCTACAAAAGCCGGATCCCGCGTAAACCTGGCAAAAAAAGCGGCGCCTGGCGTTTCGCCCGAATCCCTGAAAAACTGACTACTGGCGGTAACAAAATGCTTATCAACCCCATTATAGCTGTAGGCCCAGTCAAAATCCCATATAGGACCCATCGTAAACTTGCCGGTTGCGCGCTTATGCATATAGACGCTCTTGGGATGATTGGGTTCATGGTTGTCCGTCAGCAGATACACGATCAGAAAGCCTGCCAGTGATTCCAGGTCTAAATGATCCGCATATCCATTATCCGGAAAATCAGGCGCCGCCATCAAAGATGCCAGGGCGTTGAACTGTTGGGCAATGGGTTCGATCTCCTGGGCTGAGCCCAGATCCGGGTATTTGATCATGACCGGCAGATCGTACTCCTGCGAACGGAACTGAAAATCCTCGTCAAAATTTACATCAAGTTCCAGCAGCAATCCATCGGATCCTATATTCACCCTGTCTGCTCCTTGCTCTATTTGCTGGGTGAAATTATAGGAACCTGCGTATTCTCCGTTCATTGTCAGATCTACAGGTATAATCGTATTGGTATAAGCAAGGTTTAACTGATGCCCGATCTTCATGGCTACCGCATTCAACATCAGGGTCGGATCAAGATAATTGGCCAGCAACACCCAATCTTTTTCTTCCGGCAAGCCGAACATTTCCGATTTGCTGGCAAGCTTTAGCCGGTATGGTTTTTTAGGCTGCCACCAGGTGCTATTGCCCCTGCCCCTTATTTGTGTAGCGCCGGTATAATCAGGGTATTTTCCCTTTCCGTCTATGGTCAATACAGCATTTATATAGTTATCCTTCGAATCCACGGGGGCGCCTCCTTCTGTATTGATGTAAATATGCGGGAGGCTGTTCTGTAACCATTGTATTTTGACAGGGTAGATTTTTTCCAGTCCGCCGGCAGACTTCAATGTATAGACAACTATATCCGAAAAGTCCTGCTCCGATACGCCGGACTCCTGTTGCTGCCCGTTAACCAGCGTCTGCGCCGCATTTGTGGTAAATTTCGGTTTCAGGCGTTTATGGAATATATCGGGCGCCGTAGCCTTGATCGTATCGCCATCGATCATGAAGGGAATATCTTCTGACAGGGATGGGTTATGCTCCATGGATAGCGCGAAGGCTGAAAACAATGGGAGCTCATGCTTACCGGTATCGTTCTTTTTGCAGGCTGTCAGCATAAACAACCAGCAGAAAAAATAGCCGGTTGTGGCGGAGAAAACAGATCTAATGAGTCTCATCTAATAAAAATACGAAAAGCAGCCCGCTCAGCGGAGCTGCTTTTCGCTATTGTTTGTTTATTGCCTGATTTAGTTTTGCGGCATCCCGGTAATATCGATAATTCTGTAGGGCAGCGGTAGGGCATACCGGTCATCATTGGGTTCCAGCGTATATTCTTGGTTGTTGACCATTCTTTTCAAAACAATACCGGCCCCTTCTTTATTCAGCCGTTTTATGTCTATCCAGCGAAGATTGCGCATCAGCAGTTCCTTTCTTCTTTCTACCAGGATAAGGGCCAGGGCTTCGCCCTGCGCGCTTGCAGCGAAGGGGATAAAGGTTCCTGTCGCCCATCGCATTTCCAACAGGGTATTCAGGTCGTTCATGGCTTCCGTTATCCTGTTGGCCCTTGCATGGCATTCCGCCCTGGTTAAATACATTTCATCAGTGGCAAGTCCGCTGAAAAGGCCTACAGTAGCAGCGGTATAACTTCCTTTAAAGCGCTGTCCCCCGTTAAACAGCCGAAAAAATATGGTTTTCCTTTTATCGTTCGCTTCATAGCTTGCATACAGTACGCTGTCTATATGGCCGGTGCTAGGAGAGGCGGCCGGGCCTGAGGTATGCTGGGTATAGAATATGATCTCATTGTTGAAGGGTTGAAAAGGGACGGTGGATGTTTCATTGATATCGGGACTATTATAATCCAGCAGATCGTGTTTGAGTTGTAGCGAGAGGTCTGCATATTTATAGGCGCTATCGTATTGCCGCATGGACAGATAGGCCCTCGCTAAGGCGCCGTAGGATGCAGCTTTTGAGGGCCTCATGGGATGTATCGGATGATCGGGCAGGTATTTGGCCGATTGTTTAAGATCATTTATGATCCAATCATAGGTTTCTTTGACCGTAGCCCTTACCGATGGAACATTGATGTCGGATGTGGATCTTAACGGTATGCCCAGGTCTTTCTCGAAAGAAGCAGGATCATAGGCTTTGGCATAATCCCAGGCCAGGTTTAGGAAATAGTATCCTCTATAAAAATAAGCGGAACCCTTTACATTGTCCCATTTGGCGCTGTTTAAAGCGGTTCTTTCAATCCCGTCAATTCTTTCCAGCGTATAATTGGTATTGTATATAGCCAGGTAGCTATTGCCCCAGCCGGAGGAATTATTCTGATAGTTTTTAAAATTCCATATGTAAAAATCTTTATGAACAGCGGCAATATAATTGTTGTAATTGGCTTGATTGGCGTAGGTGTCTGTAGCGGCAGCTTCTCCTAATCCGGGGGTTCTGGAATTCATGAGAAAATCCCCATCAAATAACCCCTGCAGGTCGTCTAATGATTTGGGAGAGACCAGTTTTTTATCGGGTTTTTCTTCGAGGTATTTTTTACAGGAAGAGAAAGCGAAAAGGATGGCTATGATCCCTGCAAGGTATAGGGCGGTTTGTTTACGTTTCATAATGTTTTTTTTGAGATTAGAAATTGGCGCGGATGCCGATTGTCCATTTTTTTGAAGGCGCCAGGCTTGATGGGTATTCCGGATCTAGTCCCTGCTTATTGGCCCTCCATAGCATTCCCAGGTTTGCTGCATTGGCATAGACTTGTATATCATGCCTTAGTATTGAACTTCCCGAAGCCGGGTTGCTTAAGGAATAACTCAAATTGATATACCGGATCTTGATATGGTCGGCTTTTAAGACATTGATTTCTGACAGCGCATAAAACGATTCCCGGTTCTGATCGACGGGATAGATAAAGGAAGGGATAGTGGTGGTTTTCTCGTCACCGGGTCTCATCCACCTGTTCGCATAGTCGCTGTGCCCCGCGCCCTGGGAAACCAATTGATAGTAATTGAGCGCCGGCCTTCGGACATAGTAGCCCAGGTTATAAGATAGATTAATGGAGAGAGAGATTTTTTTAAAGGCAAACGAGTTGATCAGCGATCCGAAAACCGTTGGACTTGAGGGGCCGATATAGACCAGGTTGCCCTCCTCCGCTTTGGCGGATTCCGTTTGGATTGCGTTATAGTTAGTACTTAGTTCTCCATTGACAAAGCCCTGGGGGTTTCCAAGCGCATCCAGTCCGCCCCATTGATAAGCGGCAATAGCATATAGCGGTTTGCCAACCACCGGGGTTATGCCGATTCCGCCGCCAAGGATCCTGGTGATGCTTTGCGCCGATTCACTCAGGTATTTGGATGTTTTACTGCTATTGTAATTGAGCAGCATAGAACTATTCCATTTGAAGGCCTTATTTATATTTTTGCTGTTAAGAACAATATCCAATCCCGAACCCTTCATGTTTGCCACATTCCGGATCAGTTCGTAACCGCCTCCTCCCCAGGCGGTATAATCATAAGGGCTCAGACCATAAAGATCAGTTCCTTTTTTGCGATAGTATTCTATGGATCCGGACAGCGTTTGTTCTTTCAGTTCAAACTCGAGGCCGATATTGAACATACCGATCTTTTCCCATTGCAGGGAGGGATTTTGCGGCGCAACGATCTGTACAAATGGTAAGTTGACACTGGAAGAGGGAGAATAGGAGCCAATGGCTACTGCCGTTCTGCTCAGGTCAACATTTCCACTGTAACCATAGGTCGCTCTCAATCTCAACACCGGGAAAAGCGCTGATTTATAAAAGGGTTCATTGGATATTTTCCAGGCGGTTCCTGCGGACCATAGGGGTTTCCATTTATCGTTGGCAGTGACTCCAAACAGATTGGATCCATCCTTTCTGCTGCTGATCGACAGGCTGTATTTGTTTTTAAACGTATAGGAAGCATTGCCAAACAGGGAGACAAACCTGTTCAGGGTATGGGAAAATGACGGAGCGTCGGGGATTCTTTGATATTCGCCCGTATAGGTTCTGTAAACGTTAACATAGTCTACATTAGCATATAACAGGGGGTCGGCATTGTATCCGTACGTAGTATTGCTATTGCCAAGGGCCCGCGCCTGCCTTATTTCACTTCCCAGGATTCCGGTGAGCTCGTGATCGCCCCTGGAATGATTAAATAACAGTTGCGCCCTTCCGGTATGCGACTGAATGGTGGAAAAATTATTTTTTAGAATTGCTCCAAAGGGGACCCCATAACTGACTACCCCGGTTTCGCCGTTTATGGAGCTAAAGCTGTTAATGGTATTTCGGGTAATATAGCTTTCAATATCAAAAATTTGTTCTGTCTGTATTTGTTGCTTCTGGTGTTGGAATTTGAAGTCCAAAGCGAACAGCTTATTTATTTTATAGTTTATTCCAACGACACTGTAGATTTCCTCTGTGTTGGATTTGAACTTGTTGTGCTTGTAGTCTTCCAATGGATAGTATTTCCAATCCAATAGCTTGCCAGCTCCGGCAGTATCGGTGTATTCATCCGGATAGGGTGAAGGAACGGATACAGGATTGCCCTGGTTATCTGCGAGCCGTAGATAGGGAACCTTTCTTCCGCCTATGCTAAGCGAGCTGATGCCGGGCTTTCCTGAGCCCCCTTTATTGGTGGTATAATAAACGCCCAATAGTATCTGCAGGTTTTTAACCGGCTGAAAAATATTTTCCAGTTTTATGTTTAGCTTATCCGACTGCGACTGTAGGTTTGATAGGTTTCTATCGTAGCCGACCCCAAGGGTATAGGAATGATTGGCGCTTCCGCCTCTCAGGTTGACGGAATACTGTTGGATCACGGCGTTTGAATAGATATACTTGTGAAGATCATTCCTGATATCGGACTGTTTTAGCGCATTAATAAGGGAGGCGGAATCGCTGGAGCTCAGCTCGCTGTTCTTTGTTCTTTCAAATATGGATACGGCCGGGGTTATAGCTGCATATATGTTATTGAGCGCGCCATTAAAATAGTTATTCCTATATAAAAATTGTTCCAGGTCTATATATTCAGCAGATGATATCTCGGGAAGCGAGAAAAAGTCCGGCTTTTCGGTAACAATTATGTTTGCATTTACATCGACCTTTAGCTTCTGGTTGAATTTTCCCCTTTTGGTGGAGATCACGATTACGCCGTTTCCCGCCCTGGCGCCCCAGATACTGGCTGCCGCTGCATCTTTTAGGACAGTTACATTATCTATCGTATTGGGATTGATGTTTTCAATATCCCCCTCATAGATAAAGCCATCCACTACAATTAACGGATCCATAGGACCGTGAATAGTACTTAAGCCGCGGATGGAGATCTTGGTCTTGTTTTGCGGGTTCCCATCCTCTTTGTTTACGTCGAATAGCAACCCGCTGGTTACGCCTATCAAACGATCCAGTATATTAGTTCCCGTTTGCTGGTTAAGCGTGGCTTTATCGATTTTTGTAAATGATCCGGTGGAGCGCTCCTTGGGAATGTCCTGGTAACCTGTGCTGACTACCTCAACCTCCTGCATTTCACTGACCCTGGTCTTCAGTCGGATCGTTAATGCAGACTGCCCCAGGGGTTTAAATTCCATCGGCTCATACCCGATGCTGCTGATAATAAGGGTAGCATTATTATCTAAACCTGTAAGCACAAATTCGCCCTGGCTATTGGTGGTTGTAGAGCGATTGGTTCCTTTTATGGTAATGGAAACATTGGGCGCTCCTTCTCCCTGTTCATTGACTATTCTTCCTCTTGTTTCTGTGGTCTGTGCGTAAATGGACAGGGCAAATAAGATCCCGCATGTTATTAGGGCGATGGATCTTAATATGAAAGATAATGGCGCCGACGATTGGCAATATACTTTTCGGGTATATGGATATAAACGCATAAATCTTGGTTTTAGGTGGTGAGAATGATGGGTATCTTATCGGTCGCGGATAACGGCAACGGGTAATGTTCTTTTTTCCTCAGTTACTTGAAATCCGGATTGGATCAAGAATTGCTTAAGCGCTGCTGGACTGAGGGTTAAAAATTTGGATGGGACTACAATGTCTATGTTTTCTGAAATACCGGTTTCGTTTAGGACTGGCATTTTATCAGATATGTCGTTTAATAAAGCTGTAAGCAAATGCATGGGCTGGTTGCGCAGGTAATTGATGGGGCTGTAGGTATCCAGGTCAATTCCAGGATCTCCCCCTTTGGTCTTTAATTTCCCCGAATGTTTGCCATCTTTTATGATCAGGCAGTTAAGCGTTCTTTCTTCGTTGGAAATACGTACCTGGAACATTCTGTTAAGGTCCTCCTGCACATATATTTTCATTTCTTCCCAGTCGGAAGGCGGCGCGATGATTTCATAGCAATAGCGGTTTTCATATCGGCGATGGTCGGCGTCGTACTGAAACTTTTCCGGGTTCCTGGTTTCAACCAGGATCCGGTTTGCCGGGAAGTCCATTTTTTCCTGATAGGATGCCCGAAGCAGCATTAAAGCGGAGGCATTATGTTTATAGTATCTTATGATCTTGTTTTCTTCATTTCTCTGTGTGCCGGTTCCGTTGCCGATCCCGTTAATAAAGGGGGTGAGCAGAGACCGGTACAGGAATTCATTTCCTGTACCGCCATTGCCGTCGACAAGAAGCGGCTTGTTGCGGTTGAAATCGAACTGGTCTTTTTTGAGATGAAGGGAAATATTCTTTCCGTCAATTATAGATTTTATGTTTTCTTTTGTTACTTCAAATTGCGTAGTCATAGCAACCAGCTTTCCGTTTTTATCGATCCAGGCATAGTGCGGAATATATTTATGCGGGAAATATCTGGTAATGGATAACTGTAATGCGCTTATGGGAAGGGTAATGGGATACCCTATACGCGATTTCAGTTTTTCAAATATGGAGGCGATCTTCTCGGCGTTGTCGTGTTTATTGGCGTTGACCAGAATCACCTGGATCTGATCCCTGAATACCTCCTGCAGATGGTTGACCTTTGGAAACATGTCAATGCAGGAACCGCAGAAGCTGGCCCAAAAATCCAGTATTACCAGTTTCCCTTTCAGCTTTGATAACCTGATCGTAGGGCTGGAGTAGTTTGTGACGTTTGTGAGGACAATATCCGGTACGGTATCTCCAATCTCCAGCGGCCTGATGTTTTCAGGCGGCGATTGGGCAAAGGCATTCATTGCTGACAATAAGATGGCCAGCAGGCAATGTTTGAATTTTCTCATTGCAAGTTGCGATTTGGTTGTAGGAAATGAAATGAATCGTGAAACGACAACTATAGATAACCGTTAATTCTGTATGGGCATAACGGCGCCGGGCAAATGCATTGTGTTCGGCGTTATTTTTTAGTAATGCGGTTTACAACGCAGGCGCAGCAGGAGGATAGTCGTCGGAATGGAAGATTCGTTAAACAGGGCTTTTGGGCTTCTTGGCCATCTGCGTTTGCAGTAGATGAAGCCCTTTGTGAAGGTAAACGGGAATCATAACGGTTGCTTTTGAGATGATCGGATGGGTTTATAATAGGAGCCTTATAGCAATGCTAACTCGCCTGAACCTGGTCTGACCTGTTGTGAAAATCCGGAGTTTGTTAGCGCAACGCCAATTCCCGTTCATCTTGACGCTTTGCAGGAGTTCTTTATAAAATAACTGCTTCTGGATAACGTAGCGAATACACGCAGTTGACTGCAAAGTAAGGATATTTTTTAAAATATGCGCTAAAACACAATTTTTATTTGAATTCATTCGGACATCTTTCAATAAATCATTGGAAATGGGTCCTGATGAACGGGTCAGAATAGCGTTTGGACAACGGTTCAGGCAGATCAGAAAATGGAAGGGGTATACGCAGATCGCGTTAGCGCAACGGTTAAAGATCAATAAGGCCGAGATCAGCAGGATCGAAAATGCCAAACGAAGCCCCAGGTTTTCCAAGCTGGCTGCGCTGGCCAATGCGCTGGAACTCGCCCTGGTCGATTTTTTCTCTGATGAGCATGTTATTCCATCCGCGAAAATACCGGCGGCTAAAAACAATAATACGCCTCAACTTACCGGCCGTTCCTCTTCTACGCAGACTTCCCGAAAATTTACTCCGCTTAAGGTAACCGAAGAAAAACAAAGATTCGGAAAACGACTGCAGGATATCCGCAAACAGCGAAAGCTGGTGCAGGTGGATGTGGAACTGGTTTCGCATGTGCCCAGCAGTGATATCAGCCGCTTCGAGAACGGGCTGGGCAATATCGAGCTGAATACGATAGCGATGCTGGCAGATGCCCTGGAGGTTCCCGTTTCCGCGTTGTTTGATTATGAGGGGCCTTTGCCGGGAAAGGACGCGGTTAAGAACAGGCGTTTATAAAAACATGACCACATCGTATAAGGGAACCTTATCAAATCCTGGCTGAAATACTGGCGATCTTCAACGATATATTGTTAAGCGCTTGCTGAATATCAGCCATATAATCCGGCGAAAGCCATTCAGGGATTGGCTGGCGACCGACCGGATATTAACGGCGCCGCTTTATTTGCTCAGGTACATGCTCCGGTCCTTATACAGTTTCCTGAAATACGGGTCCCGAAGGTCTTTGATAAAGCGGATCGCTTCCCCGGTGCTCTTCATCTCAGGGCCCAGTTCCCTGCTTACGCCCGGAAACTTGTTGAAACTGAATACCGGCTCTTTAACGGCGAATCCTTTGAGCTTTTTCTCGAATTTGAAATCGGTGAGTTTATGAGCGCCGATCATCACCTTGGTGGCGATATTCAGATAGGGTATCTGGTAGGCTTTTGCAATAAACGGCGTGGTGCGCGAGGCCCTGGGGTTGGCCTCGATAACAAATACCTTCCCGTCTTTGATGGCAAACTGTATATTGATCAATCCGCGGATGTCCAGCGCGCGGGCGATCTTTTCTGCATAGTGCTCCATCGTGGTGACCACCAGGGGCGTAAGATTAAATGCGGGTAATACGGCATTGCTGTCGCCGCTATGTATGCCCGCGGGTTCTATATGTTCCATGACGCCCATGACATGGAAGTTCTTCCCGTCAAAAATAGCGTCTATCTCGGCCTCCTGGCAGCGGTCGAGAAAATGGTCGATAAGTATCTTATTGCCCGGGATATGCTTAAGCAGGCTGACCACCGCTTTTTCAACTTCTTCGTCGTTGATCACGATCCGCATTCTTTGGCCGCCCAGCACATAGCTCGGCCTTACCAGAACCGGGTAACCTACCCTGTTGGCTACTGCTATGGCATCGTCCACGGAATATGCGGTGCCGTATTCGGGGTAGGGGATCTCCAGTTTTTTCAGCATATCGCTGAACCGTCCGCGGTCTTCCGCGATATCCATATTCTCGAAGGAAGTGCCTATGATCTTTATTCCCTTTTCGGCGAGCCGTTCGGAGAGCTTCAAAGCCGTCTGGCCGCCCAACTGTACGATAACGCCTTCGGGTTTTTCCCATTCAATGATCTCCCACAGATGTTCCCAGTAAACCGGTTCGAAATACAGCTTATCGGCCATATCAAAATCCGTACTCACGGTCTCGGGGTTGCAGTTGACCATGATGGCTTCATAACCGCATTCCTTGATGGCCAGCAGGCCATGCACGCAGCAATAGTCGAATTCAATTCCCTGGCCTATCCGGTTTGGCCCCGAACCCAGTACAATGATCTTTTTCTTATCGCTTACCTTGCTTTCGTTGGCCTGGCCATTCTCGAAAGTAGAATAGAAATAGGGGGTTTTTGCTTCAAACTCTGCCGCGCAGGTGTCCACCATTTTAAATACGCGGGTGATGCCTGCAGCCTTTCTTTTCTCATACAGGGCGTCTTCTGTGCCATCGTTCATAATGCGGCAGATCTGCTCGTCGCTGAAACCAAGCCGTTTGGCGTCCTTTAATAGATCCAATGGCAGGGTATCGAGTTTGTAGTTGGCCAGTTCCTTTTCCATTGCGCATATCTTCTGTATCTCGTACAGGAACCAACGGTCGATCCCATTAGTGGCTTTTGAGATGGTGCTTACGGAGATGCCGGCCATCAGCGCGTCCTTTATGCGGAAGATGCGATCCCATTTGGGCGTTTTGATGTATTCCAGCAGCGCTTCGGCATGCATCAGGCTTTTACCGTAATATCCCAGCCCCACTGCATTGTTTTCAAGGCTCTGGCAGGCTTTCTGGATGGCTTCGGCAAAGCTTCTGCCAATCGCCATCACTTCTCCCACGCTTTTCATTTGCAATCCCAATGTATCGTCGGAGCCTTTGAACTTGTCAAAGTTCCAGCGGGGCATTTTCAGGATCACATAGTCCAGCGTAGGCTCAAAATAAGCCGATGTACTGCCGGTGATCTGGTTCGGCAATTCGTCCAGCGTAAATCCGATGGCCAGTTTAGCGGCTATCTTCGCGATCGGGTATCCTGTGGCTTTAGATGCCAGGGCCGAAGAACGGCTTACACGGGGATTGATCTCTATGGCAATGATCTCTTCTGTATCGGGGTTAAGCGCAAACTGGACATTACAACCTCCGGCAAAATTGCCCAGGTCGCGCATCATTCGGATGGCCGTGTTACGCATGAGCTGGAAGGCTGTATCGCTGAGGGTCATGGCTGGCGCTACCGTTATGGAATCGCCGGTATGTACGCCCATGGGGTCGAAGTTTTCCACGGTGCAGATGATAACCACATTATTATTCGAATCCCTCAGCAGTTCCAACTCAAATTCTTTCCACCCCAGCACGGCTTTTTCTACCAGCACTTCATGGATCGGGGAAGCTTCCAGGCCGCGGTTCAGCGCCTCGTCCAGGTCATCTTTATCATGCACAAACCCGCCTCCTGTGCCGCCCAGGGTAAAAGAGGGGCGGATGACCAGGGGAAACCCTATATCCTGCGCAAATTCCTTTCCTTCCAGGAAGGAATTTGCTGTTTTTGCCGGGGAAACCGGCACGCCCAGTTCGATCATCCATTTGCGGAACTCTTCGCGGTCTTCCGCCTTATCAATGGCTTTTATGTCAACGCCGATCAGGCGCACATTGTATTTTTCCCAGATGCCCAGGTCTTCCACTTCCTTTGCCAGGTTCAGTGCGGTTTGTCCGCCCATTGTAGGCAACACCGCATCAACCTGGTTCTCCTCCAGTATCTGTTCGATACTTTCCACCGTCAACGGCAGAAGGTAAACCTTATCGGCCATCATCGGATCGGTCATGATGGTTGCGGGATTGCTATTGATCAGCAGCACTTTTATTCCTTCTTCCCTTAAACTTCGCGCAGCCTGCGATCCGGAATAGTCAAATTCACAAGCCTGGCCGATGATAATAGGTCCCGAGCCGATAATTAATACAGATTTAATTGAGAGGTCTTTTGGCATTTTGAGTTGGAGTATTTTCTAAAAACAAATTGCGCAAAAGTAAGGGAGCAGGAGCAATTTTGAGGATTTTTTTTGATATTCTCCGGTTGCGCGCCGAATTGATCTTCCGTTGCAAGATATTTTCCCGGGCGCTTTGGCCCGCGCTGCATTTGTTCCATCGAGCCGGGCCTCTTTTTGTCCGCCTGTTTTGTTAAGAATGGAAGGTCCTGGCGCAAATAGCGCTTCCATAAAACCATGCCGGTACGCCTGCGCCCTACAAAAAAGCGTCCCAGGTTGGGACGCTTCAAGGTATAAGCCTGGGATATGCATCCCATAATATTTTTCAACTGCGATGGAAGGAAGCCATTTCTATCTCATCCAGCGCAACGCCGCCTTCGCGCGCCAGTTTTTTCTGTTCTTCTACAGAACGCTTTTCGTCGTAAAGGTTCCTGAACTTAAACACCCATTTCTGCCTGGCTTCGCTACCCTTAACAAGCTCGATCAAAGGAGCCGCGATCAGTATCAATAATAATGTCCATTTGCTGTTGATCTTTTTCATATTCTCGGCTTAAATATCAGAAGATAGATGTATCGGCTCATTGTAACTTTATCCCCGGCCGCGCAACATGCTGAAGTTGAGTGAGTCGCTACTGCAGATACTGTATAAGACAGGAATTTGTTAAGAAACGCTGTATAGCCGTAGAAAAAATCATACCATTTAACAGTTTTTTCATATGAGGATATGTTTTATATGCGTTGCATTGTTTTGTAAAGACTTCACAAAAGACTGAACCGGGTCTTCTGCTGGGGTTATTAGTTTAATTTTGTTTCGAACAAAAGTTGACTGGATGAGATGCATTTTTTTTAGCCTGCTGGTTTTGACTGTTTTGGATTGTCTGGGCCAGTGGGAATACCCCAAAGGTTATTTCCGGAACCCTCTTGATATCCCCATCAGCCTCAGCGGTAATTTCGGCGAGCTTCGGTCCGGCCATTTTCATATGGGGTTGGATCTAAAAACAAATCAGCGTCAAAACCTCCGGGTTTATGCTGCCGCCGGAGGATATATCGCCAGGGTAAAGATCGAACCGGGCGGATTTGGCCGGGCGATCTACATCAATCATCCCAATGGATTTACCACGGTTTACGCTCACCTGAATGATTTTTATCCCAAGCTGGAGGCTTACCTGAAGGAAAAACAGTATGAGCTGGAATCCTGGCAGGTATACCTGCAACTGCCTCCCGGTTTGTTTGAAGTGAAAAAAGGCGATTTTATCGCGTATAGCGGAAACACGGGCGGCTCGGGGGGGCCGCATCTGCATTTTGAGATCAGGCGGACAGAAGAAGACGTGAACATCAATCCCTTGCTGTTTGGCCTTCCGTTGAAAGACGATACCAGGCCCAGGATACTCCGGCTTGCGCTGTACGACCGCACCAGGAGCGTATATGAACAGTCGCCCAGGATATTTCCTGTTAGCGCGGGTTCCGCTTCTTCCCTGGTTACTTCCCCCCGTATCATTAAATCGGCTTCCCCGTTGATCAGCTTTGCCGTTACCGCTTACGATACTCATTCGGGCTCGACCAACCTGAACGGGATCTACGAAGGCGCCCTGAAGGTTAACGGGAAGGAGGAAGAATCTTTTAAAATGGAATATATCAGCTATGACGATACCCGTTATCTTAATGCGCATATTGATTATCGTCATAAGGCCGGGGGAGGCCCCTACCTGCAACACCTGTCGGAGTTGCCGGGATACCTCAATTCCATTTATTCCAAAGGCAACAGTAGCGGCGTGATCGATATCAGCGACGGCGGCGTGCATGATATCTCCATTATCGTCCGCGATGTCAATGGCAATGCCATGACGTTGAACACGCAGGTGCAATACGAGTATAAGCCTCCCGCGGCTGTTGCGAAGGGAAAAACATTTTATCCGTTGATGCTGGACGGGTTTGAAGCCGGGAACTGCGAATTTTATATTGGCGAAAGGTGTTTGTACGATTCTGTCCATATCGCATACAGCAGCGCGGCCTCTGCCGATCCTGCCGTGATCTCCGACGCGCATACCATCGGCGCAAGTTATATTCCCTTACATGATTCCATGCTGGTCATGATCCGCCCCAAGGCCGAATTCTCCGATGAATCGAAACAGCGAACCGTCATGCAGTTGCGATCCGGCTCCAGTACTTATGTGCAGAAGGTTCAGTGGCAGCACGAATGGGCCTATGCCCGGTTCCGTGGGTTCGGAACGTTCATGCTGATCGTCGATTCCGAGCCCCCCGAGATCGTTCCTATCGGCTTTGCCAATGGGGCCAACCTGCAAAAAGCCTCCCGCATTGCTTTTACCGTAAGGGATAATCTCAGCAGGGTTAAAAATGTGAGGGCTGAACTGGACGGCCGCTGGCTTCGGTTTACCAATGATAAACACAAAACATTTGTATATTCTTTTGATGAGAAATGCCCCCCGGGCAAGCATGAGCTCGTGATCTATGCCGAAGACGAGGCCGGCAACAGCAGCGTGAAAAGTATAACCTTTAACCGATAGCATAATTTTATGACGCATTTAAAAGCAGGCGATAAGGCGCCGATGTTTACCGGCACAGATCAGAATGGAGATGCCGTTTCTTTATCCCAGTTTAAAGGCAGGAAGCTGATTTTGTATTTTTATCCCCAGGACAATACGCCTACCTGTACGGTTCAGGCTTGCAATCTTCGCGACAATTACGCGCTGTTGCAAAAGCATGGCTATGCCGTAGTGGGCGTCAGTCCCGATGACCCGGCCAAGCATAAAAAGTTTGAATCAAAATTCAATCTTCCCTTTACCCTTATTGCGGATACCTCCCATGAAATTATCCGGCGGTACGGCGTATGGGGCGAGAAGCAGCTGTACGGTCGCAGGTATATGGGATTGCACCGCACCAGTTTTGTGATTGATGAAAACGGCGTTATCACTAAAATTTTCCTGCGTCCTAAAAGCAAGGAGCATGCCGAGGAGATCCTTGCCGGATAACCCGGCGTTGAGCGTCGCGTTTTACCAATGGGGAATGCTCCCGATCGGACCGCAGGTTGCAGACCGAAGGGTGTATTGATCATACCCACTCTATTTCTCCAAATGAAAAACGTCTTTCCATGGCATCGCAGGCGATCAGTTCGCCGGAAGCTTCTACGCGTTGAATAACGGTTTCGAAAACAATATTCCCCTGCCTGAGCCTTACCGTTTCCCCTTTTTTATACAGGTGGTCGCAGTAAGCTTCCATGATCTTTTCGGGATCCGTATCGCGTATCCATTGGATGCGGGAATCAAGTCGTTCTACCAGTTGCCGGGCAAGAGTTACGATATCGAATGTATTCCCGGTGATCTGTTTCAGGGATACGGCTTTGGGAGCGTCCGGGGGAAAATGGGTCTGGTTGATGTTGATGCCTATCCCGATCACCGAATATGACCAGGCATGGCCGGAGTATATGTTTTCGATCAGAATGCCGCCTGCCTTTCTGTCATTCCAGTAAAGATCATTCGGCCATTTTATTTTTACCTGGTCGCCGGCATAATGTTGAAAGAGATCATAGCAGGCCAGCGCGGTGGCGGCAGAGAGCAAAAAGGGGCGTGGTTGCGGGTTTTGCAGCTGAAGCGCTACGCTTAGCGTGATGTTTTCACCGGGTTTGGCCTGCCAGGATCTACCCCTTTGCCCCTTGCCTGCGGTTTGGCAAATGGCCAGCAAACAGGCGCCGGAACCTATCACTCCGGCATGCAGTTTTGCCATGGCATAGTTGTTGGTACTTTCAACCTGGGAAAGAATAATAAAAGGTCTTCCGACCACATGATTGGAGGAAGTATATGAGAACAAATTACTATTTTTGGTCATTACGAAAATAAGAGGGTTCTTGTTAAATCCCTGCAAATAGATTTATTCAACTAAAAATGATGTGATTATTGGAACAATTGTCAATTTTAACTACCCGTCGAAAGAGAACAGGGGCAGCCAGGTTAACCAGAAATTCAAAACTATTTAAAACCATCATCAACGCTATCCAGGAAAAAAAAGGCGAAAAAATCGTATCTCTTGATCTTCGGAAAATACCAGAGGCAGTAGCCGATTTTTTTATCATATGCGAGGCGGGAAGCAGCACCCAGGTCAAAGCCATAGCGGATTACACGGAATATCAGGTTAAAGAAATTATAAATGAATTACCGTATAAGTCGGAAGGTCAGCAGGTTGGTCGCTGGGCGTTAATTGACTATGTTAACGTGGTCGTGCATGTGATGCAGCCTGAGGCAAGAAACTTTTATAAGTTGGAAGAAATGTGGAGCGACGCCCCGAGTGAAGAACACCATTAATTCCTTTCTGATATTGGTTTTTCAGCGCCAGAATCAAAAAGCTCTGTTAAAGCAGTAACAACAACCTCAAAGTATCAATTTTCTTACCTTTTTTTGAACAAATACGCAACATAATTATTATTTAGACAACAAGCAGAAGTTAATAAAATATATGGCACAAGACGATTCAAGGCAAAATGACCGGAACTTTCCCAGGCTCCGTCCAAAAGAAGACGGAAAACCTCCCGGCAAAGGCCCCCGTTTTAGTATTTATTGGGTATGGGCAGTCATATTTGCCATTTTAGTGGGCTTCCAGTTCTTTGGATCCTTCAGTCCTGATGCAAAACCCCTTGAATCAGAACAGGAGTTCCGTACAAAAATGCTGGAAACCGGCGATGTGGCTAAGCTGGTGATCGTTACCAATAAAAACCTGGTAAGGGTTTACATTAAAAAGGACAGCCTTCAGAAACCTTATTATAAAGAAAAATTAAGCAAGGGTTGGCCGGCGGTGAAACCCGAAGGGCCGCATTTTGAATTCAAGGTTACCAAGGCCGATGAATTTGAGAAAAGGCTCAACCAGATATTTGAGAAAAGCCCTTACCTGGAAGTCCCGTATTCGCCTACTTCCGAGGGGGAATATTTTGGAGCCATCCTGAACTTTTTGCTTCCGCTCCTGGTCATCATCCTGATATGGGTGATGCTGATGCGTAAGATGGGAGGAGGAGCTGGCGGCGGCGCAGGTCCCGGAGGCATTTTTAATATAGGTAAATCAAAAGCTACGCTGTTTGATAAGGGCACCAAGGTAAACATTACGTTTTCCGATGTAGCCGGTCTTGATGAAGCCAAGGTGGAAGTGATGGAGATCGTGGATTTCCTGAAAAATCCCAAGAAATATACTGCGTTGGGCGGAAAGATCCCTAAGGGCGCGCTGCTGGTAGGGCCTCCGGGAACCGGAAAGACCTTGCTGGCCAAGGCGATGGCGGGAGAGGCCCAGGTGCCGTTTTTCTCGATGTCGGGCTCCGATTTCGTAGAGCTGTTTGTAGGCGTTGGCGCCAGCCGTGTGCGCGACCTCTTTAAACAGGCCAGGGAGAAAGCGCCCTGTATCATCTTCATTGATGAGATAGACGCTATCGGACGCGCCCGCGGTAAGAATGCCGTGATGAGCAACGACGAGAGGGAAAGCACCCTCAACCAACTGCTCGTGGAAATGGATGGGTTCAGCGGGGAGACCGGTATCATTGTACTGGCGGCTACCAACAGGCCCGATGTGCTCGACTCCGCGCTGCTGAGGCCGGGTCGTTTTGATCGCCAGATCTCCATTGATAAACCCGACCTGAAAGGAAGAGAACATATTTTCAAAGTGCATTTAAAGCCCATCAAAATATCCACCAAGGTGGATATCCGGAAACTGGCCGAACAAACGCCTGGTTTTGCCGGCGCTGATATTGCCAATGTATGCAATGAAGCCGCATTGATTGCCGCCAGGAAGGGGAAGGCGCACGTGGAAATGGAAGATTTCCAGGACGCGGTGGACAGGGTGATCGGCGGATTGGAAAAGAAGAACAAGATCATCTCCCCCGAAGAAAAAAAGATCATCGCCTATCACGAGGCCGGTCATGCGATCTGCGGATGGTTCCTCGAACACGCTTACCCGTTATTAAAGGTAACGATCGTTCCCAGGGGAGTGGCGGCCCTGGGTTATGCCCAGTATACGCCCCGCGAGCAATACCTCTATGATACCGATCAGCTGATGGACCAGATCTGTATGACGCTTGGCGGAAGGGCCAGCGAAGAGATATTCTTTGGAAAGATATCCACCGGCGCCCAGAACGACCTGCAACAGGTTACCCGGATAGCCTATTCAATGGTTACCGTATATGGTATGAATGAAAGGGTAGGGAATGTCAGCTTCTACGACCCCGCATCGGAGAATAGTTTTACCAAACCCTATTCGGAAGAAACCTCAAAGCTGATCGACAATGAGGTAAGACAACTGATCGAACAGGCGTACAATAAAACAAAGGCGTTGCTGGTGGAGAAAAAAGAACAGGTGGAAGTCCTGGCAGAGGCTTTGCTGACAAAAGAGGTTTTGTTCCAGAGCGATGTGGAAAAGCTGATCGGCAAACGTCCGTTCAAGGA
>DEHV01000012.1:34223-62929 GCA_002352105.1 Chitinophagaceae bacterium UBA2791
TCTGTTTTTCAGCCTTCCCGCCAGGAGCTTGAAATAGAGTTCGGAGAGCAGTTTTCGTCTTTACAGGGCAAATTTATTTATTGCTCCGACCGCCAGGAGCTTGAATCGGGATTGCAAGCGCTTATTGCGCATAACAAATGGGAGAAGATCTATTTCGTTAGCGAAGAGGCGGAGTCCTTATTGCCGGAATCCTTTCTTCAGCGCCCGCCGTTCGCCGACCTGGCCGGCTGCGATGCGGCCATCACCGGTTGCGAAGCGCTGGTAGCGCGGACGGGGTCCATCGTGCTGAGCTCGGCCCAGCCAAGCGGCCGCACCACCAGCGTATATGCGCCGGTTCATATCTGCATAGCGTATACTGACCAACTGGTATATGATATCCGGGATGCCTTGCAGGCGCTTAGGGAGAAATATGGCCTTGCCGGCCTGCCTTCGCTTATTAGCTTTGCTACCGGCCCCAGCCGCACCGCCGATATCGAAAAAACGCTGGTTGTTGGCGTTCACGGTCCCGGGGAGGTTTATCTTTTCCTGGTAGAACGGAATCCTCTTGCGTCCTGATAATTAATTGTAGTTTTAGGCCTAGCTTCCTGCAATGAACACTGAACAAGCCAAAAAAATCTATTTCCTTTCCGATTTTCACCTGGGCGCGCCGGACGCCTCTTCCAGCCGGGAGCGGGAAAAAAAGATCGTCGACTTTCTGCAGGAGATCCGGAACGAGGCCTCCGCTGTTTTTATCGTGGGCGATATGTTCGATTTCTGGTATGAATACCGTAAGGTTGTCCCCAAGGGACATGTGCGGTTGCTGGGAAAGCTGGCTGAGCTCACCGATGCCGGCATCCAGGTGCATTTTTTTGTGGGCAACCACGATATGTGGATGAAGGATTACCTGCAGACGGAATTAAACATACCCGTGTATTTTGAGCCCAGGGAGTTTTTATTCAGCGGTAAAAAATTTCTGATCGGGCATGGCGACGGCCTGGGCCCCGGCGATCATGGATACAAAATGCTTAAAAAGGTATTCCGGAACCCCGTTTGCCAATGGTTGTTCGGTTTGCTGCCGCCCTATATCGGAATGGGACTGGCCAACTATTTCAGCAGGAAAAGCCGTAAGGCTACCGGCAGCCAGGAGGAACATTTTTACGGGGAAGAAAAAGAATGGCTGATCATTTATTGCAAGGAAGTACTCCGGCGGCAGCATTACGATTTCCTGGTATTTGGCCACCGGCATCTACCCATTGATCTTTCCATCGGGGATAGCCGTTACATTAACCTGGGCGACTGGATACAATATTTTACGTATGCCGTCTTCGATGGGCAACAACTTGTGTTACAATCGCGTTATCCTCAGCTGGATAATAAGATCGTCCGTCGTACCCGGCAAGACAGCTTTCATAAATGACCACCCGGCTTTTGATATTGTTTTTCTTCGCATTGTTTTTTTTGCAGTGCGCAGCCCAGCAGAATCCTTCGACAGGAGACGCTTCTACCGGCAGACCGGCGGATGGGGAGGGTAGTTTCCGTTATGTGCGGACCTTTCCCGGCCTGGCGGCTGATTTTACCGTAGATAACCTGGGGAATATTTATATCCTCTCTCCGGGCGGGCAGTTAAAGAAGCTGCTTCCCAATGGCGACTCGGCGGCAGTATTTAACAATGTGAGAAAATTCGGCAAGGTATTTTCTTTTGATGTCAGCAATCCGCAGAAGATCATCCTGTATTATAAAGATTTCGGGACCATAGTGGCGCTGGATCGCTTGCTGAACAACCGGTCTACCCTTGATCTTAGGACGCACAACCTTTTGCAGGTAAAAGCGGTGGGCCGCGCATACGATAACAATATCTGGATATTCGACGAGATGGAGGGCAAACTAAAAAGGATCAGCGACGAAGGCAGGATCATTGATCAGTCGGCCGATTTTCGCATGCTCTTTGATACCATGCCCTCGCCTTCCTATATCATTGATCAGGACCAGCGCGTATACCTGTATGACCCGGCCGCGGGGGCGTATATTTTTGATTATTATGGAGGCTTTCAGAGCCGCATACCCTTTATCGGCTGGATTGATTTTAATGTTATAGATAAGACATTGTTTGGCAGGGACGATAAATACCTGTACCGGTATGAACCGTCGGGTTTACGGCTGCAGCAGTATGCCATCCCCGAATTCATGAAGCAGGCTCAGAAAATAATGATTGCGCCTAACTTTATCTATTTGTTGCAGGATGGTTTGGTAAGAACGTATGCTTACCGGTAATAATGATTGGATAACCTTATTTCAAGCGTTAAGTTAATAGTTAGCAGGAATGTTCAGATTTTTAGAATGGACCATATTAGATAATTCAATAGGCAGTTACCTTGGCGTGACGGCGGCTATTCTGGCGGTATTGACTTTTAAAAAGCCGCTATCGAAATATATTGCCGGTATACTGTTCGGCGTGGTCAGGAAACTGGCCAAAGGCTTGGATAAAAAAAGCTTTGTGCGCCTGATGATCTCGCCGCTTAAAACAACCCTGGTGGTGCTGGTGGCGATTATTTCCCTGGAAAAGCTTCGTTTTCCCGAAGCCTTGAATGTTAACATTTACCGGGTGAGTCTGAAAAATTTATTTGAAACGATCTCCATTGTTACATTGATCATTTCGCTGGTATGGCTTATCCTGCGGATAATAGATTTTATCGCGATCATCTTGGAACAGAAAGGCAACCTTAAAGAGGGTTCAAGCGATAACCAGTTGATATTGTTCTTTAAAGATTTTTTCAAGGCGCTGGTGATCATCAATGGGGTTTTGCTGGTACTTAAATTCGGATTTAATTTTCAGATCTCCAGTCTTATTACCGGGTTGAGCATAGCGGGCGCCGCCATTGCCCTGTCCACGAGGGAAAGCATAGAAAACCTGATCGCTTCCTTTATTATTTTCTTTGACAAACCTTTTTCCAGGGGCGATCTGATCAAGGTGCACAGTATTACCGGAACCGTGGAAAAGATCGGTTTAAGAAGCACCCGGTTAAGGACAGATCAGAAGACCTATGTAACTGTGCCCAACAAGCAGATGGTGGACAGCATCACGGACAACCTGTCGTTGCGTACGCAGCGAAGGGCGTTTGTGCAATTGGAGATACAGTCGTCTACCCCCCACGAAACCGTTGACCAGCTGGTATCAGGCATTGAGCACATTATGCAGTTGAGAAAGGATAAGATAGAGGCCCACACCGTTTTTCTTTCCGACATTACAAAGAATGCCTATGTGATCTTCATCGAATTTTTTACTGCTACTATTCCCGCGGCCGATTTTAATGCCCTGCGGCAGGAGGTTAATCTTTCCATCATTCAGACCATGGAAGACATGGGCGTAAAGCTGGCTGCCAAGGATCCCTCCGAGGTCATGCCTGCCGCGCAATAGCCAGGATCTATTGGCTAGTGTCCGGGAAATTACGGGCATCTTCTCCTTAGGGTCTTACATGCTCCAAAAAATAAAAAAACAAGAATGGCGCGCGTGTATCTGGCATTTTCGGATAAGCCTGAAAAAGCGCTTCTCAAAACAAAGAAAACAGAGCCCGGCCAACAGTTTTGAGAAAAACACAAAGAAAACGGGGTCAGGCTAAAAATTTTCGCGGAAACCCCTCTTTAAAGCGAAGCCTTGATCTCGAGAAGAAAGGATTTGATCTGCTGAAGCGAACGGATCATATCGAACCTTTCCTGCGATTTTTTATTGTTCTTAAGGAATGTTTTAGCGCCTTCGATGGTCAGTTTACGCCGGCGCAGCAGGTCGTGGATCAACTGGAGGTTCTTGATGTCCACCGGGCGGAAGTGCCGGTCGCCTTTCCGGTTCTTCATGGGTTGAATGATGGAAAACTCGGATTCCCAGAAGCGCAGCAGAGAGGCGTTAACGCCAAACATCGTCGCCACTTCCCCGATGGAATAATATTGCCGTTGAAACAGCTGCTCATCGTCCGGGATATTGGCCAGATCGGCTTCCGCGCTAAGGGTTTTCAGCGATTTCCGTCCTCTTTTTGATTTTACGGCAACCGCGCCTTTTAAGGGAGAAGATAGCGCTGGTCTCTCAGGCTCTTCCTTTTTCCCTTTTGTCAAACGATCGCCGGTTTCGGCAGGCTGTTCCTGCGCGCCATTCCCACTCGCTTTTGTATTGTCCGGGAGCTGTATTTCCGCGGCGATGCCGTTCTCGCCCTCATCCTCGCGGGCGTTAAAGGATGGTTGTTGCGATCCGGGAACGTCTACCCCGTTTTCCTGTTGTTCATTGCTATGGGAATCCGACGGCGCGCTAGGCAGATCTGCCCCGTTTTCGCTTTGGCCGTCCCGATGCGCGCTGGCAGAGTGGTGGGGCTCCTGTTGGCCTGTTTCCAACTCAGCCTGTTGCTGCCGGCTTTCCCTGGCTTCGGTATCCGGAGACGCAGGAATAGGCTGATCCGTTTCATCTGCCTGGAAAAAATCAAAAGCTATTTGGCGTGCCGGTCTGGTCATTCAGTTACAAATTGATATTAGGCTTAGCTGGTAGGGGTACAAAAACTGTGCAATAAAGATACGAACCGTTAAACAGAGATGGATGGGAGGGCAAGATCCGGGTAAAAACAAGGGTGAAACCAGCAAATAGACGAAGGGAATTTCACACGTTTACCTGCTTAAAATCTGGATAAAAATAGGGATGAAACCAGCGCTTTATCTACTGCGGTTAGCCTTAATTTTCGTAAATTTGCATCAACCTCCGGATAATTAAAAATCAACGGATTACCCAATCTATTATGAGTGCATCAACACAGGAAATGATAACCCCAGAAGTAAATGGTTATGGAGCGGATAGTATACAGGTTTTAGAAGGTTTGGAAGCAGTTCGTAAGCGACCTGCGATGTATATTGGAGACATTAGCGAGAAAGGGCTTCATCATCTGGTATATGAAGTAGTGGACAATTCCATCGACGAAGCGCTGGCAGGTTATTGCAACCGGATAGAAGTTACCTTGCATGAAGACGGCTCCGTTTCTGTGGAAGACAACGGCCGCGGCATTCCCACCGGCATTAACTCCAAGGAAAAGAGAAGCGCACTGGAAATAGTGATGACCGTATTGCATGCGGGCGGAAAATTTGACAAGAACACCTATAAGGTTTCAGGCGGACTGCACGGCGTGGGCGTGAGTTGCGTGAATGCATTGAGCTCCATGCTTCATGTAACCGTGTTCCGCGAAGGAAAAATATTTGAGCAGGAGTATCGCACCGGCATTCCCGTTTACCCGGTCCGCGAGATCGGCAAAAGCGATAAAACCGGCACCCTTACGCATTTCCTGCCCGACAATTCCATATTTACCGCCTCTGTTTACAGAAAAGAAGTGCTCGAGAGCCGCCTGAGAGAGCTGTCTTATCTCAACAAGGGTATCACCATCATATTGAATGATCTCCGCGAGAAAGACGAGGAAGGCAATCATTATTCAAAAACTTTTTTCAGCGAAGGCGGCATTGTGGAATTTGTAGAGATGCTGGATAAGAATGCCGGCAGGGTTTCCATCCTTCCCAAAGTCATCTATGTGGAAGGAAGGGACGATCATTCCAACGTAATGGTGGAAGTCGCTCTTTGCTACAATGACGGCTTTAATGAGCATATCTATTCCTACGTAAACAATATCAACACGATCGAGGGCGGAACCCATGTATCAGGCTTTCGCCGGGCGCTTACCCGCGTGTTTAAGAGTTATGGCGATAAACAGGGATTATTTGAGAAGGCCAAGGTGGAAATTGAGGGCGATGATTTCCGCGAGGGGTTGAGCAGCATTATCTCTGTTAAGGTTCCCGAGCCTCAGTTTGAGGGACAGACCAAAACAAAGCTCGGCAACAGCGAAGTGATGGGAGTAGTGGACAGCACGGTTTCCAAAGCATTGGAAGCTTACCTGGAAGAAAATCCCCGGGAGGCTAAAAATATTATTCAGAAAGTGATCCTGGCCGCGCAGGCAAGAGCGGCGGCCCGTAAGGCAAGGGAACTGGTGCAGCGTAAAAGCGTATTGAGCGGGGGAGGATTGCCGGGTAAACTGGCCGATTGTTCCGAGCGCGATCCCGAACGCTGCGAATTGTTCCTGGTGGAAGGGGATTCGGCAGGGGGAACGGCTAAGCAGGGAAGGGACAGAAGCTTTCAGGCCATTCTTCCGCTGCGGGGAAAGATCCTGAACGTCGAAAAGGCCATGGAACATAAGATCTATGAAAATGAGGAGATCCGCAATATGTACACGGCGTTGGGCGTGACGGTCGGCACTCCCGAGGATCCCAAGGCATTGAACCTTTCCAAGCTGCGCTATCACAAGCTGATCATCATGACGGATGCCGATGTGGACGGAAGCCATATCGCCACCCTGATCCTGACCTTTATCTACCGGTATATGAAGGAAATGGTAGAGCAGGGTTATCTCTATATTGCCCAACCTCCCCTCTACCTGGTGAAGAAAGGAAAGGACCAGGCTTATGCATGGACGGAGGAACAGCGCAAGGCGCTGGTGGAAAAATTTGCCAATGGCAAGGAAGACTCCGTGGGCATTCAGCGGTATAAAGGGTTGGGGGAAATGAACAGCGAGCAGCTCTGGGAAACGACCATGAACCCCGATACCAGGACCCTGAAGCAGGTGACGCTTGAAAGCGCTGCGGAAGCCGACAGGGTATTCAGTATGCTGATGGGCGATGAAGTGGCTCCCCGCAGGGAATTTATTGAGTCGCATGCCCGGTATGCCAAGCTGGACGTTTAAGAATGCTCTTTATTCGGCTTTCTGTCTGTATGAATTGCCGGAGGGCCGGGTTCGTTCCGGTATTCCGCCGCGCCGGGACTGATCTTATTCTTTTATCATGATCTGTGCATTTCCTTATCAGGATCGCCATATCTTCTGCGCAATACATTGAAAATAATCTATTTATTACCTTTAAGGGAGCAGAAAAAGGAATGTATCAGAAAATCCCTACCTTTAAATAAGGTTTATAGCATGAAGCGCTATTGCCGTAATTACTAATCATTAAAAAAATCTTTATGTCTGAAGTAACGTTGACCGCGTATAATGTAAAAACCAAAGAGAAAAATGTTCCCATAAAGGACGCTGTGATCACCAAAACCTCCAAAGGAGCGTATATGGCTCAGGGTAACGATGGCAAGGGCAATAAGCTGACTACCCTGCTGGGGGAACAAAAAGCGCTTGACGCCATTAAAGCCGGTATTGCCAAAAAAGGCTGGTAAAATCCCGGTTTTGAATATACTTCGGCCGCCTGTTTTTGAATCATCAGGATGATTTGTTCATAAAGCAGGCGGCTTTGTTTATAGCGATCATGCGTGGTCCAGCGATATATGGTCTGCGCCGAAATAGGGGCGTATGGCTTCCGGGACCCGGATGATCTTTTCTTCCTGGTTATTTTCCAGCAAAGCCGCCAGTATTCTTGGCAATGCCAGCGAGCTTCCATTTAAGGTATGAACAGGCTGCGGTTTACCGTTAGCGCCTTTGAACCTGATCTTCATCCGGTTGGCCTGGTAACCCTCGAAATTGGAAACGGAGCTTACCTCCAGCCATTTTTCCTGGGCCGCGCTGTAGACCTCAAAATCGTAGGTAAGCGCGGAAGTGAACCCCATATCGCCCCCGCATAGTTTCAGAATACGGTAAGGAAGATCAAGCAATTGGATCAGCTGCTCCACATGCAACACCATTTCTTCCAATGCTTCATAACTTTTTTCCGGAGCGGTTAACTGAACGATCTCCACCTTATCAAATTGATGAAGCCGGTTCAATCCCCTTACGTCCTTGCCATAACTTCCCGCCTCTCTTCGGAAGCAGGGCGTGTATGCAGTCATTTTTATGGGTAGATCAGACTCTTTTACGATTTCATCGCGATAGATATTGGTCACCGGCACCTCAGCGGTTGGGATCAGGTAATACTGATCTTCCGTAACAAAATACATCTGCCCTTCTTTATCCGGCAATTGACCGGTTCCGAAGGCAGACGCTTCATTAACCATGAATGGGGGAAGATATTCCCGGTACCCGGCCTTCGTGTTGAAGTCCAGGAAATACTGGATCAGGGAGCGCTGCAGTTTGGCCCCATAGCCGCTATATACCGGGAAGCCGCTTCCTGTTACTTTATTGCCCAGCTCGAAATCGATAAGCTTGAATTTTTTGGCAAGATCCCAATGCGGCTGTGCTCCCGCGGGCAACTGGGGCCGGCGTCCGCCCTCCCGGACAGTGATATTGTCGGCCGGCGATTTGCCGGGCGGAACCTGCTCCGAAGGCAGATTAGGCAGTTTTACCAGCATATCCTGGAGCTGTATTTCTACCGTAGCCAGGCGCTCCTTAAGCGGTTTGAATGAAAGGTTGAGCGTCTCAACTTCCTGTTTTCTCTGCTGCGCCAGCTCCCGCTGGCCCTTGGCCATGAGCTGACCGATCTCCTTTGAAATGCTGTTTACGCTGGCAAGGATATTCTCGCTTTCTAATTGCAGTTCTTTTCTCTGATCATCTAAGGCAATGAGCTCCCCTACAAGATGTATTTCCTTAAAATTTTTAACCGCCAGCCTCTGTTTTACCAGGTCTGTATGCTGACGGATATAGCCTATTGATAACATTTCTGCGTATTTGGCGCAAAGGTAGGGAGAACCGGCATGTGACGAGGCGCTTATCCTTAACTTTGCCGGATGCAGGTTCAGGATGATATACAATCAAGATGGTGGCGACTGGAAGCCAAATTACTCGAAAGGTTCGGGAAAAAGCCCGACATGGAAGGCATATTGTTTTTAATAGGTATCCAGGAATTCGGCGATATCCGCGCGAAGTTTACCAAGGAACAAAAACAGGACCTTATTCATATCGCGGTTTGTTCCTTATTGTCTCAAAGCGGGTATTATGAAATAGGAGGCGTGGATAGCGAGGGGTGGCCGCATTTCAGGCAACTGAAAGAACTACCGGTCATGAACCTCATAGAACAGGAGAACTTTCTGAAAGATCATGTATTGCTGTATTTCGAAGCGCATGATTTTTAAAGCCCGTTTTAGCGGCGATCTTTGTTTAAATGGCGTGGTTTTAAGTCAAACCTTTCTTCGGGCCAATTTGCCCGGTAAATCGCCGTTAAAACGGGCCGTTCCGACAGGCAAACGCTCCGGTTGTCTGTTCGTTTTTTAATTATTTCCTCTGTATAGGTTTTTCTCAGCAGTTTTTGTAATCTTGCATCATTATTAAAAAACCAGCGTATGAATTTTCCAGAAACACTTAAATATACAAAGGAGCATGAATGGGTGCGGTTAGAAGGCGATATCGCAATAGTTGGCATTACCGAATTCGCCCAGAGCGAGCTTGGCGATATTGTTTATGTGGAAATTGAAAGCGTTGGCAAAAAGCTTGGCGCCGGCGAAGTTTTTGGCACTGTAGAAGCGGTGAAAACAGTTTCTGATCTTTTCCTTCCTGTTTCCGGAACCATTACCGAATTCAATCCTGCATTGGCCGATGCGCCTGAACTCGTAAACAGCGATCCTTATGGCGAGGGGTGGATGATCAAACTGAAAGTGGATGATCCTGCCGACCTGGACGCGTTAATGGATGCTGCCGCTTATCAAAGTATAACCGGATAACAAACAATCCCATCGCTATGGCGGCGTTGTTCCGAAGGTTGATCCACCACAAGTTTTTTCCAGCTGCCTGGACGATTTTTACCGTCTTTCTTTTGTGTATTCCGGGCTCCGTGGTACCGGGTACCGGGCTTTTTGGCCTTAAGGGGTTCGATAAGATCGTGCATGTCTTTTTATTCGGCTCCAATGTGCTGCTATGGGGATGGTTCGCGGAAAAGGTCGTAAGCAACTCCAAAAAGCTGCGGAATATATTCATTATGCTGGCCCTATATGGCATTTTGCTGGGGATCATCATGGAATTCGTGCAGCGCGATTATGTGCCTAACCGTTCTTTCGATATGTATGATATCATCGCAGATGCTGTGGGCGCTATGGCCGCGGCCATCTATCTCCGAAGCAAGCAAAGCATCTTCTAATTTCCCATATTTTTTTGAGCGGCCTGGTTTATACATGCCGCTAAACGTATCGCTTATCATGAAAGAAAAACAAAGATGGGAATGCATGCAGGATCCTGCCAGGGGGCTGTGTAACTAAACCTATCACGGGAAAAACAAAGCCCCTGTAGAAACAGGGGCTGTAACCAAAACTAACTGCTTATGAGAAAATTGACTGCTTTGTAAGCGTAAATTTTTTAATTTGTCTTTGCTATATAAACGCAAAGGTCGCGCCAATAGTATTTAAGTCTTTGATAAATACTTAACCTCTTATAAAATAATCACTTAAACTAAGGTAAAGAGCCAGCACAAAGGTAAGAAGATGTAGAATTGTTTTCCCTATATGTGTTGTTATTTCACAGAAACTTAATATTTGCGGGGAGACCGGAAGGAATTCCCATTTTGAGATTGGACGGATCAATTCTGCCTGGCCAGCTTTTCAGCATTCTCCGTAAACTGGAGCGCATCGATAAATTCCTGGATCTCTCCGTTTAACACATCATCCAGGTTGTAGACGGTAAGACCTATCCGGTGGTCGGTCACCCTCCCCTGCGGATAGTTGTAGGTCCGGATCTTGGCGCTTCTGTCCCCGGTGCTTACCAGGCTTTTTCTTCTTTTGGAGATCTCTTCCTCCTGTTTCCGCACCTGTTCTTCATAGAGTTTTGTCCGGAGCATCTGCATGGCTTTTTCGCGGTTTCCCAACTGGGTCCGCTCGGTTTGGCAGATCACCACCAGCCCCGTTGGGATATGCGTCAGCAATACCTTGGTCTCGACCTTATTTACGTTCTGCCCTCCGGCGCCGCCGCTCCGGGCCGTTTCCATCTTTACATCGCTGTCTTTTACTTCTATGTCTACTTCCTCCGCCTCCGGCATCACCGCCACTGTTGCCGCCGAAGTATGCACCCTTCCGCTGGTTTCGGTGTCTGGTACGCGTTGAACGCGGTGTACCCCGCTTTCAAATTTAAGGGCGCCATATACATCGTCGCCGATCACTTCCAACTGTACCTCCTTATAGCCGCCCACTGTTCCCTCGCTCTCGCTTAGAATGGCGGTCTTCCATCCCTTTTTCTCACAGTAACGCAGGTACATCCGCAGCAGATCGCCGGCAAACAGGCTGGCTTCGTCTCCCCCCGTCCCCGCTCTTATCTCAATAATGGCATTTTTATCATCCATGGGGTCTTTAGGGATCAGCAGTTGGCGGATATGGGTTTCCAACTTTGTTTTTTTCTCCTCCAGATCCGGGGCTTCAGCCTTGGCCAGCTCCCTTAGCTCCTCATCATCGCCATTCAACGCCTCTTTATAAAACTCGATATCTTCCAGTAACTTGATGTATTCCTCTTGCGCGCGCACAATTTTTTCCAGGCTCCGGTACTCCTTGCTGGTCTCCATGAATTTCTTATTGTCATTCACGATGGCCGGATTGGTAAGGGCTACCCCGAGGTCCTGGAATCGGGCTTTTATGGCGGCTAACTTATCTAGCATAGTTTGCTTTACTTTGAGGATAAAATAAGGGTTGCAAAGTTAATTGTTTCGCCCACATGCATTACAGGAAATTCGCTGCTGATCATTTATTTACCGGTCGCCAGATGCTGGACGATCAATATGCGCTGATCGCCCGGGCCGACGGGAAGATTGAACATATTGTAGCGAAAGCAGATGCCGGAGAGGATGTCGAAACCTATAGCGGTATTTTGTCGCCGGGATGGATCAATTGCCATTGTCACCTCGAGTTATCGCATCTGAAAGCCGTTATCCCCGAGCATACCGGCATGACGGGCTTCCTGTTATCCGTCATGAACCAGCGGCATATTGCCCTGCCCCTGATCCTGGAAGCCGTTGAACGGGCCGAATCGCAGATGCTGAAAGCCGGCATTGTTGCCGTAGGAGATATTTGCAATACCGCTCATACCTTATCGCAAAAAAATAAGGGCAACCTGTTTTATCACAATTTTGTGGAAACGATGGGCTTCGGGGACGCATCGGCCGGCGAACGGTTTGAGCAGGCCGTACAGCTATACAAAACTTTTGCGGGAATGCCCGCTTCTATCGTGCCGCATGCTCCTTATTCGGTATCCCGCAGTCTTTTTGCCCTGATCAATGAGCATAGCGGCAATACAACGCTGACCATGCACAACCAGGAATCGGGGGAAGAGAATACCTTTTTTCAATCCGGCGCCGGCGGCTTCCCGGAATTGTTTGCGGCGCTGGGGATTGATATTTCCGGCTTCCGCCCTTCGGGAAAAAGCAGTCTTCAAACCTGTCTCCCGGCTCTTGAAAGGGAGGGAGGCGCCCTGATCCTCGTGCATAATGTGGCTACCAACGCTGCTGATCTACAATGGATCGCACAGTATCGGCGCCCGCTTCCCGATCTGTATTGGTGTCTTTGCCCGGGCGCCAATCAATATATCCAGGACCGGTTGCCGGATATAGATCTTCTGTTGGCAAATGATTGTAAGTTGGCGGTGGGCACGGATAGCCTGGCTTCCAACCACCGGCTGGACATACTGGAAGAGTTAAAGATCATACATCAATATTTCCCTCATCTTTTGCTTTCCGACCTGTTGCAATGGGCCACGTTTAATGGCGCAGAAGCATTGGGCATCCAGGATCGTTTTGGAAGTTTTGAACCCGGGAAAACGCCGGGCATCCTGCTGATTGAGCAGGCGGAAGGCCAGCAACTCTCCGGCCGTACAAGGTCGACCCGGCTACTCTAAGACGGAATAAAGAGAAACTTGTTTACCGGCGCTATCGCAGCCAGGTTTGTTTTTCACTGAACGGCGGCCACTGCTGAGCCTGTTCATGTCATTATCACAGGCCAGAGCCGCTATAGCGATATTTAACGATCTGCGGGATGGCGGCCGGTTGCATTTGTGAAAATTTTTATTTTGAATACATACAGGGCGCTTCGCAGGTATTTGGGGCTGTTTTCAGGCGGAGTTTTTCTGTTTTCGAAACTTTGTTTCCTGATAGCGGGGTTGGCCTGACCCTTCCAACCCTATTTTTACTTAAAATACTTGCCGATGTGCGCATACCTCACGCTCAGCTACGACCGGAAATATGGCTATGTTATTTATTGCACGAAATGCAAGCATCTGCAATTGGCTTTTGGGTGTTTGATGATCCATTTCCGAAATGAGGAATTCCGGAGTTTCAGAAAGGTGATCAGCGAGATCATGGAAGACTACTGCGATTGCCTGGAAAGTTCTGTGAAGACCATTACAATACCTACTCCCTGCGAAGGGCTTTCCTTATTCCTGTCGCCCTCAGAAGTCAATGTTCTTCACCGTATTGTAGAGGAGGCAGATTCTAATCTCTGCGCGAATGAGCTGCTCTGTTTATTTTCCCGCCCCGCTTAATGGAATGTTTTATCTTTGCTTACGCTCTTTGCAAAACATGTTATCAGGTATGGGTTTCCTTAACCGGAATTAATAAGGAACCGTGTGTAAATCACGGGCTGACGTGCAACTGTAAGTAACGCTACCAATTTTTGCAGATGATCCATTGTTCGCTCAATAGCGGATGAGAAGGAGCAGAAATGTTACAAGCCAGGAGACTTGCCCATATCGTAATGACGCCGCTTTCACGATTCAAAGCAGGTCGGATATTGTAATTATTAAGGGCAATCTGCCTGTACATTATTCATCTTCTATTTATTGCGCTAAGCTGTGCGTTTGCAATGCAGCATTTATTGTTTCACGATTAAACAAAAAAAATGCAAACACACAATTTGGGTTACCCGAGAATAGGTAACCGCCGGGAACTTAAAACCGCTTGCGAACAGTACTGGGCGGGCAAAATTGAACCCTGCCAGTTGGAACAGACCGCCAAATCCATTCGCCTTTTCAACTGGCAATTGCAAAAAGACGCGGGGATAGACTGGATACCCTGTAACGATTTTTCTTTTTATGATCAGACGCTGGATACCTGTTTAATGGTTGGCGCTATTCCCGAACGCTATCATCAGCTTATTGAAGGCAATAAAGCGCATAGCCTGGATCTGCTTTTTGCAATGGCAAGAGGGTATCAAAAGGATGGGATTGATATAACGGCTATGGAAATGACAAAATGGTTTGATACCAATTATCATTATATCGTTCCGGAGTTCAGGGCTAATCAAAAGTTTTCTTATTTCAGCAATAAGGCTGTTAATGAATTTGTTGAAGCTAAAAGCGGTGGATTTCAGGCAAAACCCGTATTGCTTGCCCCCGTTTCCTTCCTCCTGCTTGGCAAGGAAAAAGAAGAAGGCTTTAGCCGGCTCGAACTCATAGACGACCTGCTGCCGGTTTATCTTGAAGCGCTGAAACAACTGGACGAGCGCGGCGCCTATTTTGTTCAGCTCGACGAGCCCTGTCTTTCGCTTAGTTTATCAAAAGCGGAATTAGACGCTATTAAAAAGACGTATGAACGTATAAGCCAGAAATGCCCGCAACTGAAAATAATCCTTACCAGCTATTTCGAGTGTTACGGCAATAACCTGCAAACCGTTCTTGACTTGCCGGTTCATACGGTTCATCTCGACCTGGTTCGCTGCCCATCGCAATTAGAAGATATACTGACAACGGGATTTGTGAAATCAAATAAATATTTGTCTTTAGGCTTGGTAGATGGGAGGAATATATGGAAGAATGATTTTAAGCAATCTCTTTCAATGATTGAAAGGGCAAAGCAAAAGATCGGAAAGGATAGGTTGTGGATTGCTCCTTCCTGCTCCTTATTGCATTCTCCCTGCGATCTGGATCTTGAAACCAACGAAAAAGTATTAACTCCTGAAATAAAACAATGGCTTGCTTTTTCCAAACAGAAATTGCATGAAGTATCCGCTTTAAGACAGTTGGCAGCCGGCGACGCTGATCCATTAATACAACAGGCGTTACAGGATAATATAAGATGCATTGAAAGCAGGCGAATATCCCCGCTTATCCACAACGATCTTGTAAAACAAAGGACAGCGGCTGTCGTCGATCGGGATACCAGAAGAAAAAGCCCCGCCGCCGTTCGGAGAGAAAAACAGCGCGCTACCTTGCAATTGCCCTTGTTTCCGTCGACCACCATTGGTTCTTTTCCTCAGACCAGAGAGGTGCGCAGTTGGCGGGCGCAGTGGAAAAAAGGCGAGCTGGCAGCTGCTGAGTATAACGATTTATTAAGGGCCGAAACAGAAAGGGCTGTTCGCTTGCAGGAAGAGATCGGGCTGGACGTGCTGGCGCATGGAGAGTTTGAACGGAATGATATGGTGGAATATTTCGGAGAACAGCTCGCGGGATTTGTGTTTACTGCAAATGGCTGGGTGCAGAGTTATGGCAGCCGCTGCGTGAAGCCGCCTATCATATATGGAGACGTGCGCCGCCCTCATCCCATGACGGTGGAATGGAGCAGCTACGCTCAGTCGCTTACCGACAAATGGATGAAAGGCATGTTGACAGGCCCGGTTACGATTCTGCAATGGAGTTTTGTGCGCAACGACCAACCGCGTAGCGAAACCTGTATGCAGATTGCTTTGGCTATCAGAGATGAAGCGGTAGATCTGGAAAAAGCAGGGATAAGGATCATTCAGATAGACGAGCCGGCTATAAGAGAGGGGTTGCCGCTCCGTAGAGAGAATTGGCAGGAATATCTCGATTGGGCGGTTCGCGCTTTTCGTTTATCGGCAAGCGGGGTTGAGGATACTACGCAGATACATACGCATATGTGCTATTCCGAGTTTAATGATATCATTGAAAGTATTGCCGATATGGACGCAGATGTGATCACGATTGAAACCTCCCGTTCGCAGATGGAGTTGTTGAATGTTTTTGCCCGGTTTAAATATCCCAATGAAATTGGTCCGGGCGTGTACGATATTCACTCGCCTCGTATTCCGTCCAAATCAGAGATGATCGCTTTGCTGGAGAAGGCAAGATCGGTGATTCCCGCGGAACAGCTTTGGGTAAACCCCGATTGCGGGTTAAAGACCCGCGCATGGGATGAAACAAAAGCGGCTTTAAAAGAAATGGTTGCTGCGGCCAGGTTGCTTCGGCAATCTGTCAAAACCAGCGCGTAAATCATTTTCCTGGGAAAGCGTTGAAGCTTTCCCAGGCTTAAAATACCCGCTTTGACTAAACATGAAGAGAAATATTGCGAACGATGCGGTTCCATTTTTATCTGCAAGATGGGAGACATAACCAATTGCCAATGTTATACCGTGCAATTATCAAAAGAAGCGCAGGATTATTTACAGAAAACCTGCTATGATTGTTTGTGCAGGAACTGTATGATCCAGATCGAGCAAATGGTGAAATTCAGTCTCCTGCATTCTTTTCCGGCGCAAAAGGAGTTGATGGTTGAGGGCTTGCACTATTACAGGGAAAATGGACAGATCGTATTTACCGAATTGTATCATTTACAAAGAGGATATTGCTGTCATAATGGTTGCAGGCGTTGCGCTTATGGTTGCGCCTCGCCTTCAGATAACTCCGCCCTAAATAAAGAAAATGACGAATAAAGAACTGATCATGTATGATCAACGGATAGAAGGATCTGTAACAAGAATATTCAAAGCGGTATTTCCCGACAGCACAAATCATTACGATACGCTGTTTGGCGGAACGGCTATGGGCCTGATGGATGAAGTGGCTTTTATTACGGCAACACGGTTTAGCCGTCAAAAGATGGTGACGGTGAGCAGCGATAGAATCGATTTTAAGAAACCTATCCCAGCCGGAACCATAATTGAACTCGTCGGCAGGGTGTCTTCGGTGGGGAATAGCAGCCTGAAAGTAAGCGTGGAGGTTTTTGTTGAGCAAATGTATGCCTATGGGCAGGAAAAAGCGATCAGCGGAGAGTTTACCTTTGTTGCGATAGATAACCTGAGACGCCCTACCAGGATATTGTAGTACCTGTTTAGCGTATAGCCAATCTTTAACTTGTTTCATCGCCAGTCGCCTAAGCCTGTTTTGAAACCGGCGCCTCTATATTATTATTGTATTCCGGACAGCCGTCCGGAAGGGTATATTTTCGTTTTACGTAAATGGTTTTCCTTTTTGGGTAAATGCCCGTCCTTACATATACGCGAATTTGCGCGCTGATATACAAGCGTATGAGCAAGTCCCCGTTTTTATTCTTTCTTCTTGTTATTGTAGCCAATAATATTTCGGGGCAGGTAAGCGAGCGAAACGCCGAAGCCGATTCAATAGCGGCAAAGCTGTTGGATGAAGTGGTGGTTACCGGTCAGTTTAAGCAGCAATCGCTCAGGAATTCTTTGTATAAGGTACGCGTTATCAATAAGGAACGGATTCTTATGCGGGCGGCTACCGATCTTATTGGCGTATTGAATACAGAGCTGGGCGTGCGTTTTGGCACGGATTACACCCTCGGTGAAACAGATATACAACTGATGGGGATGAGCGGACAAAATGTGAAGATACTGCTGGACGGCGTGCCCCTGGTAGACAGGGGAAGCGCCAGGCAATCGCTCAGCCAGGTTGATATAAATAATATTGAGCGGATTGAGATGGTTGAAGGCCCCATGAGCGTAATCTACGGTACAGACGCCCTCGCGGGAGTAGTTAACCTGATTACCAAAAAGAACCTGGCGAAAGGAAAGAATACCATACAGGTCACGGCGAGGGTTCAGGAAGAAACCGTGGCAAATGATTACAAACCCCTAAACGGGAGCGGTATTCACAATGAATCTGTTGGCCTGTCGTGGCAGCATAAGAACGGCTGGAGCCTTGGCGCCAACCTTACCAGGAATGATTTTGGCGGCTGGCAGGGAAATGCGGTGGGAAGAGAGCAGGAATGGAAACCTAAAATACAATACCTGGCAAGCGGAAATATCGGGTACAGGAAAAAAGATCTCGACGTATGGTATCGCCTGGATTATGTCGACGAAGAGATCATCACAAAAGGAAAACTCGAGTCTGATAATAAGGCCGCCGATACAAGATATGTCACGTCGAGGGCGACCCATACCGCTCAGGCCGACTGGAGGATCAGCGACAAGTGGTTCCTGAACAGCGCCCTTTCTTACCAGGGTTATGAAAGACGCAGCCGCAATACCATTATGGACCTGGCATCGGGACAGGAATACCTTAATCCGTCCGCTACCCAGGATGTTTCTGTTTTTAACATGTTCTTTTTCAGGAGCGCAGCGCAGTATATTCTCTCGGAAAAGCTGTCTTTTCAACCGGGCGTTGAAATAAAATCGGATCAGTCTTCCGGGCAGCGTATCCATGGCGAACCGGTCATAAATGATTATGCCTTGTTCCTATCCGCCGAAGCGAAACCCTGGGAAAAACTGAACATAAGACCCGGGCTCCGGTTCAGCAAGAACTCGATTTATGACGCTCCCCCCGTCATTCCTTCATTGAATATAAAGTATGAGTTGGCGGCAGACTGGATAGTGAGGGCATCCTATGCCAAGGGATTCCGGGCGCCGGCGCTCCGGGAACTGTATTTCACTTTTCATGACGCCAGCCATGATATAGAAGGAAATCCCAACCTGAAAGCAGAACATTCCAATAGTTTCAATGCTTCATTAAGCTGGCAGAACCGTAAGCAGGATGCCGTACGGTTCAGTTCCTCGGTGTCCGGGTTCTACAATGTTTTCGAGAACATGATATCCTATGCTACCGATCCCTCTAATCCTTCCTGGAGCACGCTTGTTAATATTGACCGCTATAAAACAACCGGGGCGTTGTTTGAGAACAGCCTGGCCTGGAAGAAACTTCAGATGACCGTAGGGCTTTCCTATACAGGCCGATATAACAGGTTGAAAGGAGACACCGTAGCAGAAAAAACGGGGAATGATCTGAGCACATTTTTATGGTCGCCGGAGGTCAACAGCAATATCCTGTACCGATTTACCAAAGCCGGATTAACGCTGGGACTGGCATATAAGTATACCGGCAAGGTTCCCGGCTATGAATTGGCTACGGTCAACGGCGAAGACGTATTGCGAAGGACAAAGCTGGAAGGATTTCAGCTTGCGGATTTTACCGCTGCAAAAACCATCGGAAAATTGCTTTCCCTATCGGGCGGCGTTAAAAACATTTTTAACGTAACCCGCTTGCAAAATACTTCTGAAAGCTCCGGCGGCGGACATTCTGCTTCGGGGCCCGTATTGAAGAGCTATGGAAGATCGTATTTTCTTGGTCTGCAGTTTAACTGGCAGCACAACCGATAAAGATTAAATCAAATAAAACGTATACATGATGAAAAAAATGGCAGCTTCTATTCTATTGGTATTCGGACTGGCGATTGTCCTTAATTCTTGTAAGAAAGACGATCCCCCGCTGCCTCCTAATAATATTAATTTCCAGGCGGCAGAAATTGGACTGGGCGCTTCAGAAACCGAAGCGACGGTAACGCTGACATTGAGCCGGGAGGCGGACGAAGCGACTTCCGTTACCATCGGACTGGAGCCATCGGGCGTTATTTATGGCACAGATTTTACCACTACTCCCGAAGCGTCCGCCTCCGGAATTTCCTTATCGGTTCCCGCCGGATCAAATACGGTTTCTTTTAAGGTAACCAAGAAACCTGAGTTGCTATTGTCGGGAGGCGAAACAATTAAATTCAGCATTGCGGAAGCGGGAACGCTGGCGATAGGATCCGTCAAGGAAGCTACGCTTAGTTTCGCTACCATCGTATCTGAAGGCGGCTCTTCATTCGTATTTCCCGGAAAGATCACAGGATCGGCCCCCGGCTCGAATTATGCAAACATGGTGTTTATCGATCTTAGCAATAACGCTGTGGTTGCCGCAGACAGGAAAAGCTGGAACCTGGGCTTTAAAAGCGGATCTGATTTCAGGGTAGTATTGAATCATGCATACCAGTCGGTCGCCGGAGTAACGACTAAAACGGATATTACGCAGGTAACAGAAGCCGATGCGGATGATATTGAACTGAACTTTGCGCCCGGCGACGGTTCGCTGGACAATGTGGACGACTGGACAGGCGATCTGACAAAGACAGCTATTGCTGAGATCTCGGCCAATGATAATGAAAATAAAGTATACCTGCTGGCTTCAGAGTCGACCAGAGCAACAAAATCCGATTGGCTTAAGGTGAAGATAACCCGGAATGGCGATGGCTATAAGGTTCAATATGCCAAGATTGGGGAAACAGCGATCAAGACGCTTGAAGTACCCAAAAAAGAGGATTATAATTTCACATTTGTTTCTCTCGAGAACAATACGATAGTAGACGTGGAGCCCAAAGCTGCAAGTTGGGATATACAATGGGGATACAGCACCTATAACTCGGGGCTGAATACGCCTTACTGGTTCCAGGACTTTATCATACTTAACTATATCGGAGGCGCGCAGGCTGCGGAGGTTGTGGTCTTTGAGGCCGATGGAACAACGCCTGCCGTGGAAGCTACCACGATAACGCGCTTCAACGCTTTTGCCGAAAGCGATCTGGCCGGATTGACCTTCCTGTCTACCCGCGATGCGGTTGCCGGCAAATGGAGATCGACCATAGGTTCCGGGATAAAACGCGACCGCTTTTATGTAATTAAAGATCCTTCGGGAAATATATATAAACTGCGGTTCCTGAAAATGGGCGTGGGCGATACCGGAGAAAGAGGCCGCCCCGAGATAGAGTTCAAACTGGTAAAGAAAGGATCATAAGGTTCAATCAGGAGAACCAGACGACCGTCATAATTTTGAAGAAACGTAGAGACTTTTAATTATAAACTATTTAAACAGATACAGGTGAAAAAGATAATTGGATTGCTTATTATGCTTGCCTGGGTAGCAGGCGCGCAGGCGCAGAAGGTAAAGGATAAACAATATGTAGATAAACTTTGCGGCTGTTTTGAAGTGGAATTCAAATATGCCGAAACCTTCTCGCCCGATGAAGAATACAAATACCATAAACGCGAAAGGATCGTTGCGGGCGCTGAACTTGCATTTCCTATCGAGACCAGCAAGAAAAAAATAGTGATGCAGCATCTGCTGATCATCAGCGATTCGATGATCGTGAAACATTGGCGGGAAGACTGGACCTATGAAGATCCGGTGATCTGGAAGTTTGAAGGGGATAATGTTTGGACAAAGACGCCATTGAAGCCGGCCGAAGTGAAAGGGAAATGGACGCAAGCCGTATGGGAGGTAAGCGACGCCCCGCGGTATTTCGGCGCCAGCAACTGGGTGGAGCAGGATGGCAAGATAGTCTGGCAGAACACCACCGATGCGCCCCTGCCTCGCCGTGAATATACAAAACGCAGCGACTATAATATATTGCGCCGTACCAACCGGCTTGTGATCGACGGCGATAAAGGATATGTCCATGAGCAGGACAATAAGAAGATACTGCGCAAGGACGGGCAGGAGCAGCTGCTGGCGGAAGAGAAAGGCCTGAATACTTATGTGCGCAAGCCCGACAGCGAATGCGAGGCTGGAAAAGCTTATTGGGAGAAAACCAAGGATTACTGGAATTCCGTGCGCAAGGTATGGGATGAATATTTAGCTACGCATGATAAGGTTTCGCTCAAGAGTAAGGTCGACGGCAAAGTAATGTACGAATACCTGTTTGCCATGGCTAAAGATTATTCTACAGGCAGCCTGAAACCTGATGATGCGCAAAAGAACCTGCATGACTTGCTGCAAAAATTTGTTCTCTGATAGCCGAGATAGCGCATATTTGATCTGTGAAATATACCCGACCGGCGGCCATGATCCTATTTGGGGATATGGTCGCCGGTTTCATTTATACCGAAGCGTTATATCGAAATTTCCCGGGAAGATCTTACCTGATCTGTTTCAGAAAAGCCGATAAGATATTGTTGGTATAAAAAAAACGAACGTTGCGCGGCGGCGCTTTCTGGGCATAAACAGTTTCCTGGCGCACGATATTACTCCTGTAGCTGATGGCAAAACAAGCATATAGTTCGTTTATGTTCTTATCCGGAAGCAAGGAGGCATAACCGGTTACGGAGATACCCCAATCGGCCGAAAACAGGGAGGTTACCGATACGGCCATTTCTGCCGCGACCCTCTCTGATACACAGTTGTTGTCTAATGCATGGATCGGATCGATATGCAGGTGTCGCGCTTTTTGCCCAAGATTATAAACGGTTATCCCCCCCTGAAAAAAACTCAATGCCCCTTCAGCAAGAGATAAGGCCGACTGGATATCCCCTGCTGTCACACTTTCCGCAACTGCCGCAGTTTGATGCTGTAAGAGAAGAATATCCCTGATCCGGTTAACAGCGCCAAGATTGATCTCGGTATAATTGCTGTCCATTCATAGGGAAAAATTACAATTAGCGGGCCATGCGTTAACCTGGTCGACATTTTCCGGGAAAACAGTCCGCCGTTTTAATGAATACCAAAGCCTTCCGCATTTTGTTGAATAAGTTCTACATCGTTGCGCGGGGGACTATGAATATTACCATATGTGATATTCGAATATACGTACTCGTGCCCGGAGCGTTCATTCCTAAATAGGGAGGAAAATGATTTTTCTCTTTCCGAAATATTGAAACCTGAATTCGTAAATGATATTGATTTATAGGCGGTACTTTCGATCTGCTTTAAAAGTGTTACGATCCTGAATGGAGGGCAAGCTTTGGCTTTGCAGATGGTTCGATTCCATCCGTAACCACGAGGTCTACGTTTCTCTCTTACAAGCAATCGTTAGATAACCCTCTGTTTCTACAGAGGGTTTTTTCTTCCTTTTGAGGTAGACAGTAATAAGGCGGGTAAAAATACCAGGTTGGTGAAAGTGGCCATCACCAGCGTCAGCGAGGTGAGCCAGCCCAGCGCCTGCGTGCCGCCGAAGCCGCTGAAGCAAAAGATCACAAAACCTGCGATCAGGACCAGCGAGGTATAAATAATGCTGATGCCTGTTTTGTGAATGGTATCAATGACTACCTGGATAGAGGGAGCGCCGCCGCTCCTTACTCCCTGGTTGGAGGCTTTTAACTCCTGTTTGTAATTGACCAGGAACCGGATCGTGATATCTATGGCGATGCCCAAGGCGACGGAAAACACCAGCACGGTAGAAGGCTTGATCCTCACGCCAACCCAACCCATAACGCCTGCAGTGATAACCAGGGGAATAACATTGGGGATCAGCGAGCACAATAGGATCCTGAACGACCTGAACAGGTACAGCATACACAGGGCGATGAGTAAAAACGCCCAGAGCACGCTCTCCTTGAGTCCGCTTATAATAAAGGAAGAGCCTTCGAGGAAGGTAACGCTGGAGCCTGTCAGCTCTATATGGTAAGAAGCAGTGTCAAATATTTTCCGGCTTTCCTGGTCGATCGTCGATAATAGCTTTTCCAATTCGCTGCTGCCGATATCCGCCATGTTTGCGCTGATACGGGCGCGCTGCCTGCTGGTATCCATAAAGCTCGACACCAGCCTGTTGAAGTTGTTGTTCTTTGCGGCGCTGTCTTGCCTGCCGGGCGCCAGGTACTGCGCCAGGAAGGCAATATCAAATGAATTGGGGAGCGCGTAATTGGCGCTGTCGCCGTCATAGTAGGCCTGCCTTGCAAACTTCATTCCTTCCACGATGGAAAGCGGGCGGGTCATCTCCGGCCGCTGAGCGATAAAGGAAGACAACTGATCGATCTTTTCAAAAGTCTTTAGCGGGTTGCTGCGGAGTCCGTTCTTTCTTTTGGTATCTACAATGATCTCCAGGGGCATCACTCCCTTAAAATTCTTTTCAAAAAATTTCAGGTCCGTATAGATCTTATCCGTTTTGGGAAGATCGTCTACAATAAATCCTTCGGCTTTTAACCGGAATATCCCGGCTATCGAAAAGACCAGTATAACGCCGGTAGCCAGGTAGATCAGTTTGCGATAATTCAACGACCATACCTCGAGCCGGTCGAGGATATTCAGCAGCCACTTGTTATTTAAATAACGCGTATGGCGGGCTTTTGGAGGGGGTAAAAAACTCAGGGACGCCGGGATCACGATCAATGAAATAAAAAACAGCGCGAAAATATTTATGCCCGCTACCACGCCGAACTCCTTCAGGATGGCGCTTTTGGTGAGCGCAAAAACCGCGAATCCTATAGCGGCGGCAATATTACAAAACAAGGTAACCACGCCCATCCTGCTGATCATCTCGAACAACGCCGCTTTTTTGATATCGCTTGGCGGCGTTCCCGGCCGTTCCAGGTCTTTGAAGGCGCTATGGTACTTGTTGAGAAAATAAATGCAATTGGGTATGCCGATCACTACGACCAAAGGAGGAATAAGCGCGTTGAGCAGGGTGATGCTATACCCGAACAGGTGCATGGTTCCGAGGCTCCACAGCACGCCCATCACCACTACCGAAAGCGAGAGCAGCATGGCGCTGAAGCTCCTGAAGAAGGCCAGCAGGATCACAGCCGATAGGATCACGGACCCGAACAGGAACCATTGCATTTCGTTGGCCACGCGGGTAGCCATATTTGTTCTGATCAGCGGGAGGCCGCTGTAATGCATATCCAGCGAATGGCGCTGTCCGAATGCCTGCGCGGCGTCTACAATATCTTTTACGACATCATTTCTTTTTTTTGAATTCAACACCGTTTTGTTGATGCTGATGCCAATCAGGTAAGCGTTGGTAGTAGGGTTATAGAGTAGCCCCTGGTAAAAAGGAAGATTAAGAAAAACAGCCCTGGCGCTATCAATGGTTTCCTGGGTAAGCGGGCCTTTCGGAAAAGCGGGAACCGGTTTTAATTGCTCGGTGAGCGTATCCTTCACCAGGTTTGTGGCGCCGGGAACGCTCAACACTCCTTCTACGGCATTAATGGTTCTTAGCTTTTCTGCAAGGGCGGAAAAATCATTAAATATTGATTGTTCATATAGCCGGTCGGTCTGGAACCCGATGACCATCAGGTTGCCATCTTCCCCAAACTCCTTGCGGAATTCCTGGTAGGCAATATGTTTCGGATTGTCGACGGGGATGGCGCGCGTGAATTCATAGCTCATCTGCACCTGCGCCGCATGGTAGGTCATAAAGGCGGTGACGCCCAATACAATAATCAGCAAGGCTACCCTGTATCGTAAAACAAAACGCGCTATTCGTCCCCACATCGGCGTGTGTGTTATTTCCGGTGAATAAAAATGACCGCCGCAAAGAAACTTATTTTGAAGGGATCGACGAAGTTTATTTCATTTTTTAACAGGTACCTTTGGAGGATATCGCTAAGGAATGAATTGGCCATCGCGGCGGATTCCTCATTTATTTGCGGCGCAATGAACCACAAAACTAAAGGTATAATATTAAAAACGACGAAGTACGGAGAAACCAGCATCGTCGCCAATATATACACCGAGTTGTTCGGCATACAATCCTACCTGGTAAACGGCGTCAGGGGCATGTCTAAAAAAGGGGGAATAAAATCCAATCTTTTTCAGCCTGCCGCCATCCTGGACCTGGTAGTGTATCACAATGAACTGAAGAACCTGCAGCGGATAAAGGAGTTCAAATGGGGGAGGCTATACGAGCATCTTTTTTTTGACGTGTTTAAGAATTCCGTTAGCCTGTTCATGATCGAGCTTTTGCAGAGAAGCCTTAAACAACCTGAACCGAACGCCGATCTGTTTCATTTCATTGAGGATGCTTTGCTGCGTCTCGACGAAGCCGGCGAAGTTGTGGTTGCCAACTACCCGTTGTATTTCGCGCTGCACCTGAGCGGCTTTTTTGGCTTCCGGATGAGCGATAAATATTCGGACCGTTTGCCGGCGCTTGATTTAAAAGAAGGAGAGTTTGTTGCCGAGGCCCCCGCTCATCCTTATTTCCTGGAAGGAGAATACAGCCGGCTTACGTCTATGCTGTTACGAACCATGCAGCCTCATGAATTGCATGAGATAAAACTGAACCAGGAAAAAAGAAGAGTGTTGCTGCACGCCTACGAAATGTATTATGCGCTGCATATACAGGATTTCGGAACGCTGAAAACGCTTCCGGTATTGGAAGCTATACTATCCTGAACCGGATCACTTGATCACTTCTTCGAGCTTCTCCATCAGGTCGGCTCCCCTCAATCCTTCTGCAATGATCACGCCCTGCGGGTCGATCAGTACATTGTAAGGGATGCCCTCGAATTTAAAGATATCCACCGAAGCGCTGTTCCAGTATGCAAGATCGCTGATATGGGTCCAGTCCAAATGATCTTCCCTGATCGCTTCCAACCAGTTCGATTTTTCCTTGTCGAGCGAAACGCCGAGGATGGTGAAGTTTTTATTCTTGAAGGCATTATACGCTTTCACCACATTGGGGTTTTCTACCCTGCATGGCCCGCACCAGCTTGCCCAGAAATCAACCAGCACATATTTTCCTTTAAACGAAGAAAGGGAAACGTTCTTGCCATTCACATCGGGCATGGTAAGTTCAGGAGCCTGCTTTCCAACCCAGGAGGTTTGTTGCGTTTGCGCCATGGCCGCCTTCCTGATCTCAAGCTGTTTTTTCAGGAACTCGAGGCTGGTATCCGAGGGATATTTCCCAATCATTTTGTCGAGCGAAGATTCATATTCGTTCTCAGGAAGCGTATTGGATCCTGTGCCAAGCACAAAGGCGGCTACGGTAGGGTGCTCAACAGCCGAAAGAAAGGTCTTAAGATAGTCGTTGACGGCAGTCAGCGAGTTGTTTTTTTCATTGGTGGCCCGCAGCAATAAGCTATCTGCCGCATTGTACATTTTCAGGCTGTCCAGCCTCTTAAAGGCATCGTTGGCGGCATTGCTTTTTTCGCTGTAACCAAATATAAAATCGCGCAGCTGCGCGCTGGCGGCTGAACCCTCAACAGTATAATATTTGTCCTTATCATTCAGGTCGATCGTAAGCTGGATCTCATGATTGTCGTTCACCAGGGGGATCATCGGTCCGTTCTCGATCATCACATCGTATAAGCCTTCGCCCTTCACCTGGCCGTTCAGGGCAAAGGTATTCCGGCTGGGGGTAATGTATACGCTGTCCAGTTGAACAGGCGCCGTTTCATTGCCGAAGGGGATCTCGAACAGAAAAAGTTTCAGCGAATCGTTCCTGAACGTTTCAGGAAACTGCGCCATTATGGCTTCCACGTTTTTTATTTCCCCGGTTACGGCCAGCGAACCTGTTTTGGTTTGTTTGCAGGAAATAAGGATGATCAACGCTGCAGTTATCCCTATCAGATTGTATTGAATTTTCATAAATAGTGTTTCGTGAAGCGGCGGCCATTTACGGTCTGCCATTGGCGTTATAGAATTTTTAAATAAGAATGATCTCAATCAGGATTGTAATTTTTTCAATAATAATTCATTGGTAAGTTTTGGATCGGCCTTTCCTTTGGATGCTTTTTTCACTTCGCCTACAAATAATCCGATCAATCCTTTTTTGCCTTTTTTATATTCCAGCACTTTGTCGGGCATCTTGTTCAGCGTTTCTTCCACCCAGGCTTCCACGCTTGCTTCGTCGGCATCCTGCGCAAGGTTTTTTTCCGCCATGATATCCCGCGCGGTCTTATGGGGCGCTTTGATAAGCTCGGGGAAAACAGCGGNNGAAAATCCCCGATGGCCAGGTTGTTCTCGTTCAAATAAGACTTTACTGGCCCCAACAGCCAGTTGGCTGCCGCTTTATGGTTAACCGAAAATTTTGTCAGCTCTTCAAAATAATCTGCGACCTCTTTTTCGGCGGTCAGCGCGCGGGCGTCGTATTCGGGCAAGCAGAACTCCCGGGTATACCGCTGTATTCTTTCCTCCGGCAGCGCGGGGATAGCCTTTCGGATAGCAACTATGGTATCTTCTGTGATCTCAAAAGGAGCCAGGTCCGGGTCGGGGAAATAACGGTAATCATTCGCCTCTTCTTTAACGCGCAACGCGAAAGTGGTTCCATTGACCGCATCGAAGCTCCTGGTTTGCTGTATGATGGTTCCCCCTTTTTCCAGGATGCCGATCAGCCGCGCCGATTCGTATTCAATAGCGCGTTTTACATTCCGGATGGAGTTGAGATTTTTCACTTCCACCTTTGTGCCCAGTTGTTTATCGCCTTTTAACCGGACGGAAATATTGGCGTCGCAGCGCATGCTGCCTTCTTCCATATTGCCATCGCATACTTCCAGGTAGCGAAGCAGTTTCCGGAGTTCGGTAAGATAGGCGTAAGCGTCGTCGCCGCTGCCGAGGCAGGGCTCGGTAACGATCTCCACAAGAGGCACTCCGGCGCGGTTATAATCCACGCAGGTGGCGGTTTCGTCAATATCATGCAGGCTTTTTCCGGCGTCTTCTTCCAGGTGAATGCGGTTCAGCTGAATATTTTTCTCTCCCTGCTCCGTTTTAATGGCCACATAGCCGCCGACGCATACGGGCGTGGTATGTTGCGAGATTTGGTAGCCCTTGGGCAGGTCCGGGTAAAAATAGTTTTTGCGCGCGAAATAATTTGTCTTGGTAATGGAGCAATGGCAGGCGATGCCCAGCTTAACGGCATATTCCACCGCTTTTTTGTTTAGTAGCGGAAGCGTGCCGGGATGCCCCAGGGTAATGGGGCTGATATGGGTATTGGGATCGCCTCCAAACCGGGCGCTGTCGCCGCTGAATAGTTTGCTGGCGGTGAGCAACTGGGCATGCACTTCCAGCCCGACAACCGTTTCATACGATCCGTCATTGATCATTAGTCTGCTTATTTGTTTGGCGCCGGGTTTGTTTCCGGGCCACTCCCAAACGGCAAATTTACCGTATTCCGGTCATTCCGTATGCCTTGGCGGCGACTCATTTTAAATTTTTATCCGGGGCGTACGG
>DEHV01000079.1 GCA_002352105.1 Chitinophagaceae bacterium UBA2791
GGAGTTAGCCGGTGCTTATTCATCTGGTACCGTCAACCACATTGGAAAACGTGGGTTTCTTCCCAGATAAAAGAAGTTTACAATCCAGAGGACCTTCATCCTCCACGCGGCATGGCTGGTTCAGACTTGCGTCCATTGACCAATATTCCTTACTGCTGCCTCCCGTAGGAGTCGGGCCCGTGTCTCAGTGCCCGTGTGACTGGTCGTGCTCTCACACCAGTTACTGATCGAAGGCTTGGTGGGCTATTACTCCGCCAACTACCTAATCAGCCGCACGCCCATCTTCAAGCGCCGGAGCTATAATTATAAAATGATGCCATCTCATAATGTTACGAGGTATTAATCCAAGTTTCCCTGGGCTATTCCTCACTTGAAGGGAGGTTGCGCACGTGTTCCTCACCCGTTTGCCGGTTGCCAGCGATGTATTGCTACACCCTGCTGCCCCTCGACTTGCATGTATTAAGCCTGCCGCTAGCGTTCATCCTGAGCCAGGATCAAACTCTCCATTGTAAAAGAGTTAGACCATAGCGTTAAAAAAATTCTCAATGAGAATATTAACGGTTCTTGTCTGTTAATATAATGTCGCTAACCTTACCACTGAAATAAAATTTCAATGTGCTGTTACTTTCCAAACTTTCAAAGATCTTCTGCGTTTACCGCTTCCCGGTTTTTAATCGGGGTGCAAAGGTACTCGCTTTTTTTATTCCGGCAAAATCTTTTTGACTTTTTGCAAAATCATTCTGCCATCTTAAATACGTTATTTCTAAAAGAACTTTCTGCTTTTTTTTGCGGAGCGCTAAGATACAATGTTTGTATCTGTCTGCCCAATCTTTCCAGGATTAATTCATTCTTTTTTTATTCTCTTCTTCCCTGTTTTCTAAAGAACTAACCCATTTTTTGAATGCGGGCTGCAAAGATAATTGACTATGAATTACCGCCAAACTTTTTCTTCATCTTTCTGTAAAATATTTTATCTGTTAACAAACATTAAACAGCGCCAGATGATTTCCCTCGGTCTTTCTCTTATGCATCGCCTATTTAAAGAACTTCCCCTTTTGAATTGGGGACGCAAATATAGCGCTGCAACAACAATCGCCAAACATTTTTTTCAAAAGCGCAGGCCTTAGTTTCTGTAACCGGCAACCAGAAAGCATTCCAGAGGATAACTTATTCTGCGCGGCGTTAGCCAAACAAGACCTCTTCCAGGCATAGCCCATGCGCCGGAACGGAAAAATCGGTTTTCGAAGCGTCTCTTTCTTCTATAATGCTTATAAACTCCCGTATGCTGAGCTTCCCTCTTCCTACCTGCAACATCGTTCCGGTCAGCCCTCTCACCATGCCCCGTAAAAACCGGTTGGCTTTTACCTCGTACGACAGGTATTCTTTTTCCTGCACCCATCTGCTCTCCAGGATAATGCAGTTATGCGTTTTTACCTGCGAGTTTCGCTTTGCAAAAGCCGTAAAATCGGCGTAACGCATGATCATCCGGGCAGCTTCTTCCATCAGGAGAATATCCAACGTATAGGGATAATAATAGGCCAGGCCCTGCAAAAAAGGGTTTTTACGGTTATAGATCCGGTAACGGTACTTCCTCGATACCGCGTCAAAACGACAATGCGCCTGGCTATCCACCGCTCTCAGGCTGTTCGCTGCTATGTCGGGGGGCAATAAAGCATTTAGATTATAGATAACGCCTTCCGATATCTTCTGATCAATATCAAAATGGAAATAGTTCTGGAGGGCATGGACGCCCGTATCCGTACGCGAGGAGCCGGTTAAGGTTATTTTTTGCCTGAACAACACCGCCAGCGCCTTTTCCACTTCTTCCTGGACAGTTACGGCATTCTGCTGTATCTGGAACCCGGCATAGTTTGTTCCCTTATAACTTATTTCAAGAAAATAACGGTTCATAAAACGGCGTGATGATCATTTTCCTGTCAGCTTTTTAAACCGGTCGATATAATATTCAGTCTTGAAAAGATCGACCAGGTCGGCAAAATTATAGGTATCCGAAACATAGGGATAGGCTGTTTCCAGGAACTGGTACCGGCCTGCGTCATCCTCAAATAGTTCCGATAGCGCCCTGACCTGCTTAACGCTATAACATTTTGCCTTGAATGCTACCCTGGCCACCATCGACCGGCGATAGACCTCTTTTTCACTCAGCATTTTTACCCTTAACTTGTCTACATCCTGTCCGCCCGCAAAATTGCGGCAATCGGAGTTCAAGACCTGAAGCCGGGGGGGACCGGAAGGGCCGGGAGGGTCAGCTACCCGCGGCGTGTCCACCGCCGCCGGCTGTTCTACTATGGAGGAGTCTGCCACAATAAAAGCAACAATGGTATCAAAAATCTCGCCGCCCCGGTCTATATAGATAAACTGGCTCCATTCCGGGGTGATATGGCTCCTTAGCTGTGTTATACTGGACGTTTTTCTGGCTTCGCCCGCCGAAGCCTCGGCGAAGGCGGGCCTCTTTTCCTTGGATTCCTCCCCTGCCGGAGCTTTAACGCCTTCGCTCTCCGAGCTACGGCGGTTGAAAGCGAAGGCAGGCTCTTTTGTAGACGAAGAGTCTATATCGTTCGAAAGCTGTTCTTTAAGGATTGCCTGCTGCGTTTTTGTAAGATTCGGTTGCGCGGGCCGGCCGGGTTGAGACTTCGCCAGATCAGATGGCGCCTGCGCGTCGACCTGCGTTCCCGTCAGATCTGACTCAGCTGAAGCGGCTGGTTTGAGTCTCGTCCCGGCGCCCGGCGGCGCTACGCGCCGGCCAATGCTGTCGGGCGCTGCCGGGATGGTATCAACGCCAGATTCCCTTCGCTCCGGCAATTTCCCCTTCGCGGGCTGCCTTTCTTGGGGTTCCTTGTCTTTGAACCTTTTTTCTCCGGACTCCTCGCTCACTGTAGCTCTGGCGGCCTCGCCTGCCTTCGCCGAGGCTTCGGCGGGCGCATACAATACGGCCGAATCGTCTACCAGTCCCGCCATCAGCTGAGAATATGCATCTGTTCTTTTTACGCCCTGCGCGCCGTTCGCTCCGGCTTGCCCGCCCGAAGCGGACCGGATAAATTCCAAATGCCGGAAATCGAATAACGCCCAGCCCTCAGGCATATGCTTCAGGTCAAACCCCCTGTCCTCTCTGTTCATCACGATCGAAAACGACTGCTCAGGATAGCGGTCTTTGGGAAAGCCGATGGCCAGTTGGTAAACGCTGTCTCTTAAGGAGGAGATGAGGACATGCCCGACGGATGAAGAACTGTAGTTTTTCTCGCCGATCCTTACATAAAAAGGTTGACCCGCCTCCTCCTGAATGAACATAAAATATTCCTGCTGCGCTGATATGCGCAAGCTGATCACAAAAAAAGCCAGGCTGAAAATGATCCTCTTCATGTAATGAAAAGATTTTTGGGGCTGGCGCCTTTCTTAAAGGCCGATCCGGTAGCCAGGTCCATTAACCAGGCAAATCTACTTATTTGCCGCCTCTGTTGGGTCAGTTATGGTTTTTTTAAGTATTATTAAGAAAAGGCAAACTTATCTTTACCCAATTAAATCAACATAATGAAGAAACTATTTTGCGCTTTCTTAGCATTGGCTTTTTTCCTTCCACTGGCGGCTCAGACAGAAGCGGCGCAGCAGGACACCTCCTGGAAACACTTGTATCGCGAAACCCCTGCAAGGATCAATAACCTTGTTCATACCAAACTCGAGGTAAGGTTCGACTACGACAAGGCTTACCTGTACGGGAAAGCATGGATCACCCTTGCGCCCCATTTTTACCCTACCGACTCGCTAACGCTTGATGCAAAAGGAATGCAGATCAATAAGGTAACGCTTGCCAACGGCAAGCCGCTGCATTATGTCTACGATAGCCTCAAATTATACATCAATCTCGGAAAGACCTATAAGGGGGGGGAGAAATACACTGTCTTCATCGATTATACCGCTAAACCCAATGAATACAAGGTAAAGGGCAGCGCGGCGATCACAGACGCCAAGGGCCTGTATTTCATCAATCCGAAAGGAGAAGAAAAGAACAAACCCACGCAAATATGGACCCAGGGCGAAACAGAAGCCACTTCCGTATGGTGCCCTACCATCGACCGGCCCAACCAAAAAACCACGCAGGAGATCAGCATGACCGTTCCTGTGAAATATGTTACCCTTTCCAATGGCGCGCTTGTCTCTTCTAAAAAGAACGCAAACGGGACCCGCACCGATACCTGGAAAATGGACCTGCCTCATGCGCCCTACCTGTTCTTTATGGGCGTAGGCGATTTCGCCATTATCAAGGATAAATACAAGAACAAGGAAGTGAATTACTACGTGGAACACGAATACGCTTCCGTAGCGCGCAAAATATTCGGCAATACCCCCGAGATGATGGGCTTTTTTTCCCGGATACTGAATTATGAATATCCCTGGAATAAGTTTTCGCAGATGGTAGGGCGCGATTATGTCAGCGGCGCCATGGAAAACACCACGGCCACCCTGTACCAGGAAGGCGCGCAGCAGGACGCCCGGGAACTGATCGACGGCAATACCTGGGAAGGCACTATTGCTCATGAATTATTTCACCACTGGTTCGGCAACCTGGTAACCACGGAGAGCTGGAGCAACCTCACGCTGAATGAATCTTTTGCCAACTACAGCCAGGTGTTGTGGTTCGAACATAAATATGGGAAAGACGCGGGCGACGAAGAGAACTTCTCCGATATGGCGGGATACCTGCGCAGCGAAAGCGATCATAAAAACCTTGTCCGGTACTATTACCCCGATAAAGAAGCCATGTTCGACGCCGTTAGTTATAACAAAGGCGGGCGGATATTGCATATGCTGAGAAACCACGTGGGCGACAGCGCCTTTTTCAGATCGCTCCATTTATACCTGACGACCAATAAATTCAAATCAGCGGAAGCGCACCAGCTCCGTATGGCTTTTGAAGAAGTTACGGGGAAAGACCTCAACTGGTTCTGGAACCAATGGTATTTTGGCTCCGGTCATCCCATACTGGATATCGAATATGTCTACGACGATGAAAAACGACAGGTAGATGTGATCGTCAGCCAGAAACAGGAAGGCGCTCCCTTTATATTGCCTGTTGCCGTGGATATTTATGAGGGGGAGAAAAAAGACCGGCGCCAGGTATGGCTGCGCAACCGCGCAGATACGCTCCGGTTTTCTTATACCCGCCGCCCGGACCTCGTGAATGTAGATGGAGACAAGGTATTGCTAGCGGAGAAAACCGACCATAAAACCCTTGACAACTACGCGCACCAATACAAATACGCCGCTACCTATCTCGACCGGCGGGAGGCCATTGATTTTGCCGCAAACCAGAGCGATCCCAAGGCGCTTGAGCTGATGAAGACCGCATTAAAAGATAAATACCACGGATTAAGGAGTTATGCCATCTCCCAACTGAACATGCAGGATGCGACGGTCAGAAATGCGGTAGAACCGATCCTGGCCGATAATGCCGCAAAAGACCCCAAATCTTCCGCCAGGGGCGCCGCGCTCAGCCAGCTGGCCGCTTACCGGGATCCTAAATACAAATCGTTGTTTGAAAAAAACATCAACGATTCTTCGTATTCAGTATCCGGCGCCGCGCTGGAAGGTCTTTTCGCGATCGATAGCGCTGCCGCCTTTAGCCATGCAAAGAAATTAAGCGCCTATCCCGCGAAGGGCAAGCTGATAGAATCCATCACCGGCATACTCATCAGTTCGGGCGATGAAAGCGGCTTCGATGTCATCGTAAATGTATTTGACGACATGCCGCTATCGCAGGCCAAGTTCAATTTATTGATGCCATTGGCAAGCATCCTTGGAAAAATGCAAGACACCGAGAAAGTAAAAACAGGCGTCGACATGATCGTGAACTTCCGGGAATCCATACCCGAACAATATGGCTTGTCGCCCTTCATCAATAACCTGTTGCAGCGGATCATCTCGCAGAAAGAGGCCGCCCGCCAGGCTTCGCTGTTGCCAGCCGTTTTCCAGGAGCAGATAGATTATTTACAATCGAAGATATCGGGCGAGTAAGACCGCCCTGGCAAGAAACAACTAAAGTCAGCCTGGTTTAACGATCAGGCTGGCTTTTTATCATCCATTATCTCAGGCGAACAAGATATTGTTTCATGTCCTGCGAAACGCTTGCAATATCTATAATTTGCAGCGTTGGCGTACCGGCAGAAGGTATTGATTTTTCAAAATCAATATATATATCCGGCGTAGCAAGTTTCCACATCGCTCCGGTAGCCGGATCAATGATAAGCATTCCTAAAACCCCTCCGATAAGGAGATTCCCAAAATACCAGCCATTCAGTTTAAAGTTAACCGGGAGGATCCGGTCGGCATAACCAGGCGAGCTGATCTTTACAAAATATTCCGCTTTGGAGAAAAACCCCGCGCTGGATTTCAGCCCAACGACCACCGGCGCGCTTCCTTTATAAACCTCTCTGTGTTTTTTGTCGGTAATGCTTACTGTCGCGCCACGTGGGTTACAGCCGATGGAAACAGGGTAAACGCTTTTTCCAAAGATTGTGGCGCAACCTGAAAACAAAACAGAAACGGCGATGGCTATCATTGCAAATATCGGCGGGGCTTTCTTTATAAACATTTTTGTACCGGCAAATGCCTACTCTGTCAATATGCGGTTTTCGGCTTCCCCGCTATACAGAAAAATTACCGCTACCATCTTCCGCTGGCTCCGCCCCCGCCGCCGCTGCCGCCGCCAAAACCGCCGAATCCTCCTCCTCCAAAGCCTCCCCCACCGAAACCGCCGCCGCCCCATCCTCTGGAACCAATCCCGCCAGGAAAGATCAGCGGGCCCATCCCGTCGCGATAACCTCGCCGGCTCATAAAACCTCCGCCTCCCTTGCCTCCGCCTCGGTTAGCCAGGATAAAAATGAGGATAATAAAAAAAACAATGGCCATTAACGGGATCCGGCCGTCTTTCTCACCCCTGTTCGCATACCCTTCAGGAGCGGTATATTCTCCTTTTGCCGCCTCTATGATGGAATTGGCGGCCTGGTCCAACCCCTGGTAATAATTGGCAGAACGGAAATTCGGAACAATATCATAAGTGATGATCTGGTTGGCTGTGATGTCGGGAATGGCCCCCTCCAGCCCATAGCCTGTTTCTATCCTGATCTGCCGGTCGTCAATAGCCGCAACGATCAGAGCGCCATTATTGGTAGCCTTATTACCGATCCCCCACTCTCTTAATATCCGCAGCGCATATTCTTCAATGGGATATCCGTCGAGCGTCTTCACCGTAACGATCGCCAACTGGATAGAGGTCGTATCGTCGAAGGACTTCAGCTTGTTCTCCAGGGCCGTTTTTTCCTGCTCAGACAAAACGTTGGCAAAATCATTGACCAGCCGCGGGGGATCGGGTTTCGCCGGAATCTGCTGGGCAAAGGATAGAAACGGCAGCAACGCCAGGCTCAGGATCAGCCCCCATACCACCTGCTTTCCGATAATATTTTTCCGATATTCAATCATTCGCTATTGTCAATTACCAAATACAATATCATCAGGCAGTTCATTTTTATCCACGGCAGGATCGTAAGGGAAATGCGTATGCAGGGCCGAGCCTATATCTTCAATTACAAGCAGCAGCGCGTCGACATAATGGCGCTCCCGGAAATGCCGGCTCATGGCGGCGGCTTCCTTTCTCCAAAACTCCTTCCCCAATTGCTGATAAATGCCTTTGTCGGCATAGATCGCAAACTGGTGATCCTTCATGGCCACGTATAAAAGAGTGGAATTCCGTAATTCCGTATGGTCCATTTTAAGATTCCAGAACACTTCTGCCGCCCGGTCAAACGGATCGACATACCGGCAACGGCTTTCGATATACACGCGGATCTCCCCGCTGGTGGTCTCTTCAGCCTTCCTGATGGCTTTTACGATACGATCATTCTCTTCCGACGAGAAAAATCCCCTTTTTTTAAATGGAGGCAATAAATTCATCAATCCCGCTTAAATTAAAACTGAACATTGGGCGCTCTTTCCGCTCCGGCGTCCGCCTGGAAAGCCTGTTTTACCGAAAACCCAAACATGCCGGCAAAAAGGTTGTTCGGAAAGCGACGCACCACCTGGTTATATCCCTGCACCGCGGTATTAAAATCGTTCCGGGACACCTTGATCCTATTTTCTGTTCCTTCCAATTGACTCTGCAGGTCCAGGAAATTCTGGTTGGCCTTTAATTCGGGATATCTTTCCACCGAAACCAGCAGCCGGCTCAAAGCGCCGGACAGTTCGCCCTGCGCCTGTTGGAACTGGGCCATGCTTTCGGGGTTGAGATCGCCCGCGTTAATATTAACGGAAGTGGCTTTAGCCCTGGCTTCTATCACCTGGGTGAGCGTTTCCTGTTCGAAATTAGCCGCGCCCTTTACCGTATTCACGAGATTGGGGATCAGATCGGCCCTCCGCTGGTAATCGCTTTGAACGTTTGCCCATTTCGTTTTGACGTTCTCATCCAGGCTAACCATATTGTTATAACCGCTACAACCGCAGCCGCCGAGCAAGAGAATAGCGGCGACGATAACAAGTAATACGAGATTGCGTGATTTCATAAATGATGTGTTTTGCTTAAATATAACCTTTACCTGTTAAACAAAGGTTTTAACCGCTTAAAATTACTGTTTTTGACCTTGCGGCAACGCGATTTTTTACCCGGTCTTTTCGGGAAGGACAACAGACGGGTATCTTCCCTATTTATTAATTGCAGCGATTCCGGGCAGTTGCTTCCCTTCGAAAAACTCCAGCATGGCGCCGCCGCCCGTAGAGACGTAGCTTACCTTATCAGCATAACCGAACTGGTTGATCGCCGCTACGGAATCGCCTCCCCCTATCAGGGAATAAGCGCCCTGCCCGGTGGCTTCGGCAATAGCTTGAGCCACGGCCTTGGTTCCCTGTTGAAATTTCTCCATCTCAAAAACCCCCATGGGACCGTTCCACAGGATGGTCCTGGATTGCAGGATCACCTTGCGAAACGCGGCAATAGCTTCAGGACCTATATCCAATCCCATCCATCCGGCAGGCGTCTGGCCATTCTTACAGGTCTTTGTCTGCGCGTTGGCGTCGAATTTGTCGGCAATGATACTGTCTACCGGAAGATGGATGGTTACGTTTTTGGCTTTTGCTTTTTCCAATAGTTCCAGCGCTGTCTGCAACCGGTCTTCTTCCACCAGGGAATTTCCTATCTCCCCGCCCTGCGCCTTGAAAAAGGTATAGGACATGCCGCCGCCGATGATGATATGATCGGCCTTTTCAAGCAGGTTTTCGATCAGCAGGATCTTATCCGATACCTTTGCGCCGCCCATGATGGCCGTAAAAGGCTTCTCGGCATTCTTCAGCACTTTTTCCGCGCTTTTGATCTCATTCTCCATCAGCAGGCCAAACATCTTTTTCCCGGCCGGAAAAAAATCTGCAATAACCGCTGTGGAAGCATGCGCGCGGTGCGCAGTTCCAAAAGCGTCATTCACGTATACGTCTCCCAATCCGGCCAGCTTTCGGGCAAACTCCCTGTCGCCTTTTTCTTCTTCCTTATAGAAACGGAGGTTTTCCAACAGCAATACTTCCCCGGGCCTTAGGTCCTTTGCCATTTCCCTCGCCTGTTCGCCGATACAATCATCCGCAAACAGCACGCGGGTCCCGGGCAGCAATTCCTGTAACCGATTCACCAGGTGTCTAAGGGAATATTTATCGGTCGGACCATCTTTCGGTCTGCCCAGATGCGACATGAGGACGACCATTCCCCCATCCTTCAGGATCTTCTGAACGGTAGATATGGCGGCGCGGATCCTGTTGTCGTCGGTGATCTCAAAATGATCGTCCAGCGGCACATTAAAATCAACGCGTATCAACGCTTTGGTATCGGCAAAATTGACATGAGAAAAATCCGGCATAGAAAATAGCTTTAAATAAAAAAACAAGTCTTAAAAACAGAGAAGGCAGGAAACAAAGACCGGGATAATCTTCTGTTTACTGCCTTCGGGTTGATAATAAAAAATTATTTCTGGATCAGTCCGGCAAAATAGCGCACTGTTCTGACCAACTGGCTGACATAGCTCATCTCATTATCGTACCAGCTAACGGTTTTCACTATTTGCTTGTCGCCTGCGGTGATCACCTTGGTCTGCGTAGCGTCAAACAGGGAGCCGAAGTGGATGCCGATGATATCGCTGCTCACGATTTCATCTTCCGTATAACCAAAACTTTCGTTGGCGGCCGCCTTCATTGCTGCGTTCACTTCTTCAGCAGTAACTTTTTTACCCAGGATGGTATTCAGCTCGGTCAGGGAGCCGGTCAGCGTGGGAACGCGTTGCGCCGATCCGTCAAGCTTGCCTTTCAGCGAGGGCAATACCAGCCCTATCGCCTTCGCGGCGCCGGTGCTGTTGGGAACAATATTCTGAGCGGCAGCGCGCGCCCGGCGAAGGTCTCCCTTGGCATGGGGCGCGTCCTGCGTATTCTGATCATTGGTATAGGCATGGATGGTGGTCATCAGTCCCAGTTGGATGCCATACTTATCGTCCAGTACTTTGGCCATCGGCGCGAGACAGTTGGTAGTGCAGGAGGCGCAACTGATAATGGTCTCCGATCCATCCAGGATCTCATGGTTCACGTTAAACACGATGGTCTTCAGATCGCCGGTAGCGGGCGCGGAGATCACCACGCGTTTGGCGCCGGCGGTAATATGAGCAGCGGCTTTGTCCTTATCGGCAAAAAAACCGGTACATTCCAGCACAACGTCCACTTCATGCGCTTTCCAGGGAATCTCCGCAGGATTTTTCTGAGCATATATTTTCACTTCATCGCCATTTACGATGATCGCATTATCGGTAGCCTGAACATCCTCGTCGAACCGCCCCTGGGCGCTATCGTATTTAAGCAGATGAGCCAGGGTTTTCGGACTGGTCAGGTCATTAATTGCCACCACGTCAATTCCTTCCATTTTATATATCTGACGATATACCAGGCGTCCAATGCGTCCGAAACCGTTAATAGCCACTTTAACTGTGCTCATAATTGAATATTTATGTGTAAAGAATTTGAGGTGCAAAATTACGCAATTGGTCTAACTTAGATGAGAGAAACTTATAATTAATCCGGAAAACGGGTATTCAATCGTTTGCGGAATAAAAAGGCGGGGTTGCAGATCAGGCGCAAAGACCGTTTAAATTTCTTTTCCAAAAAGAGCATAAAGTTTTGGAATAAAATCTCCCACCTGCTATCTTTGCCGTCCCAAAACCGGGTATGCCGCGTTGGTCAATCGGTTAAGACGCATCCCTTTCACGGATGAATGAGGGGTTCGATTCCCCTACGCGGTACAATCATTCAAATTTTCCAGGGGCTGTTCGAAATCGAACAGCCCTTTTCTTTGACCCTCTTCCCAAGATCTTTTTCCCGGGTTCGCCCCCTGAGCGGTTTTGGCCGCAACCAGGTTTGCTATAATGCCATTATCCTGATAGTGGCTATAGATTGAATCTATCTAAAAATATCTTTACTCATTGAAGTTGTCCCCGGCAATTGCAGGCCGTTGTTAATGGTAGATTGCAACCCTGCGTCGACGGCTTGTTTCACTTCCTGTAAGATCTTTCTGCCTTCCGGAGTAGCGCCAGTTATTGGTTCCATTGTTAATTGCCCGATGCCCACCGTGAATTTATCCTTCGCTGGCGTAGGCAGGGGATCCATTATCAGTTCGCCAATGCCAACGACAAAGTAATCCTCCTCTACCGGTATCGGCGTTCCCTCGTCCCATATCCGTAGTTTGCTGAAATCAGGTTCTACAACAAATTTTACTTTTTTCTTTTTCTGTTTATCACAGCTATTGGCAAACATATTCTTCAGTAATTCCTTTGCCAACTGGCTTTTCCGTAAATCAGGGAGCGGAACCAGTTCGTCGTCTTTGGGCAAATTGGGAAGGGGCGCCAGTTCATCTTTGATATTGGGCAAAGGCGTTAAATCATCTTTGCCAAGATTCGGCAAGGGGGTCAGCTCATCATTGCCATTGAATCCGCCCGGCGTAACGCTGCCATCAGCAGTCTTGATAAACGGCGCGTAACCAGGCTGTGCAATAATACCTCCCGTGCCATACGCAACCGTAAGATTAGGAACAGGCGAGGGTTGTTTGGTAATCTTCGAACTGTTTTTATCGAAATTTTTGCTTTCATTGCTCAATCGCTGCCATTCTTTTCCTGATGGCAAATGCACTACCGCCGGGCAATTGAAATTGGGGATTTCCGGCTCGGGAATCGTCCTTACAATATCCGGCGTCTTAGATCCGCAATGCTCCGGAAAAGTTTCCATTTCGGTCACAATTAAGGAATACTGCTCGGCGAGATACGCTGTTTGCTGAAGATTCTGAATGGTAATATAGTTTTTGATATTGCCAGCGACAAACCAGTTCCAGGTAATAAAAGCATTTGTCCATTCCCGGTATTCATCCACATTTTTTACCAGCAGGTTGCGCAACCGGTTGTTTACGGTACGCATATACACATTCTCCAGTTCGTCCAGGCGGGTTTTAACTTGTTCGCAGGTCGTGCCTTTACTGTTATCTATCTGTTGATATATTCTTTTTATTTCCGCGTTCTTCTGAGCCGCCAATTTCTCCTTCCATGCTCCTATTTTTTCCAGGGAATCGGCTAAGGCAGATTGCGCATCGACTTGATACGCCAACAGTACTTTCATTATACTTGCAGCTGGCTTGCTAATAACGCTCAGTCCTTTCATCGTTTCTTTGGCCATTGCTTTTACAAAAGCTTCTTCGCCTTTATCAGTAAGATCATCCAGGTCTTTTTGCAACTCTTCTGTCATTAAGCCTATCTTTTCCCTTAGCTTTTCCGTCATATCGAGGTATGCTCTTTTCATCGCCTGGTCTTCATAATGCTGCTTTACCTCATTGCTCAGCGGCTTGGGCAGCTGCATCCAGTCTTTAGGGAAATATTCATGAATAGAAAGATTGCGTTTGATGCGGTTCCAGTCGGGCTTGGCATTGCCCCCTTTGTTTTCAATTAGCTTTTCTGTAAAAGGGTTGACGCTGTTTTCCAACGCATCGGTATATTCCTTGATCGGGTCGCCGCCCCTTACTTCATTTGCAATGCCGCCGCATGCCCTTGCCTCGGGGTGCGCGGGATTTACCAGCGCGGCTCCATTGGCAAAGACCCTTGCCTTCTCTGTTTCCCCCAGGGAAAGCCAGGCAAAAGCGAGGTTATTGAGCAATGTACTATTGCCCGGCTGTTGCAAACGCAGTTTGTTCAAAACAGGAATGGCCAGCTCGGCAAAACCATACTGCGTTAGCAAGGCCGCCATATTGTTCTGGTAAAGCAAATTCGACGCATCGGTCTGCACAGCCTTTAGCGCCAAAGCCAATGCGGCTTCATTATGCCCTTGCAGCATACACAATACGGCCGATTCGTTCATTAATGCCGCATGGGGGGTTGCGGCAATTATTTTTTTGGCAAGCGCAATTTCAGCAGACGTTCCTTTGGCCGCTATTTTATTGTACAATGAAGAGGCGTAAGACGCCATCTCTGCCTGAATTATCTTTTTGCCGGTCGCCTTCGCGATTGCCGCTTCATTTTTCGGGGGAACCAGTTCTGTATTATCGGAAAAAGAAGGATAGTCTGCCGTTTGCGCATTTTGCTCCATCAGATCGGGCATTATCTCCCCCATCATTTTCTTCATCTCCTCCTGCTCTTCCTTGCTCATACCCTCGGCCTTCATGGCATCTTCCAGCATTTTATTCATTTCCGCCTGGGTAGGCTGAACTTCCGTTTTCTTTTTCTGCGCAAACACGGCGCCTACAGCAAAAAAGACGATAACAAAAAATATTATTTTTTTCATGTGGTTCTCTTTTATCTTTCTATTTGCGCAACCTATCCCCCAAACGCGCCTGCCCGCCATCAGGAAATTCGACGTAAGATCATCGCCTGGGGTATGCCAGACGCTTTTAACTAAAAAATCTTTTTTGCTTTTGACTTTATTTTCTGCAGCCCTTTCTTTACCTCTCCTTTTGCCCGGTCGGTGGTCGTTAGTGTTTCCTCGGTTTCTTCCCCGCCGGCAGCAGCGCTTTCAGGGCGCGCCGTATTGATTTGTTTCGACTGCAGGGGCATTGACCCGCCGCCCATTTTTATCCCTTCTTTTAACCATTGTTTTACAAAGGCCGCGGTAGCATCATTCACCTCTCTACCTGCCCTATAAATCGCTTTCCATTTCAGGCTTTTGGCTTCGTAAGCCGGGTTGGCAAATTTTCTTTTTTTTCCGGCGCCTACGGTAGCGGCATTAAAATCTACCGTAGCAGCCAATGTTAAATATTCGTTCAGCCGGTTTTTTACGACTTCGGCGGCATCTTCGGGATAAAGTTTTTTCCATCGCGTAAGGTTTGGCGTAGGATCGCTTTGCGCCGCTATCTGATTCTTCATTTGAACAATAGCCTGCTCCATTTGCCGTATCGCCGCTTCCGGCGCTTTATCAGCTTTCATTTTAGTCCGGTTGGCTTCCATTTCTTTCAGGCTGGTCTTTAGCGAGGCTATCGTCGCAGCGTCTAACCGCGGCGGCTCGGAAACAGGCTTGGCCGCATCTCTTTGGCGCTGATAAGCCGCTAAAAAATCCTTGCTGCTTACATATTCTTTTACATACAGAAAGAGTTCCTTAGCCGCTCCCGCCTTATCCCCTTTAATAATATCAGGCAGGAGTCGCGAACTGGGTATTCTAAATCCCTTCAACTCTGATCTCTCGCTGTTTCCGCCGCCTCCGGAATCTTCAACAGTTGCGCTAATCGGTTCTCCCGAGAAATCGCCGGCAATATTTTGTAAAATATGTTTGCGGGCTGTCTCCTCGCCTAAGCCGAGCTTATCAATGATATTTTCTAACGCTGTCCATGATAAGAGAAAAAACGCCATGCAGGCGACGATGATCGATGTTTTCATTTTTATACATTTTAAATTTGATGTATTATTGTCTATTCGTTACATCAGGTCCCGTTTAGCTTACCTTTTTTTACCGGGATATTTTTGTACTGATCAAGGAACACGTTTGTGCCGCCGTTTATGGTAAAAGTTCCCAGAAGCCTCGGATCTCAACCGGCGGTTTGCCATCCTTTCCTCTTTGGGTTTGCCGGATTTTACGCAGGCTACCGGCAAGTGAATAACATAATCGACGGAAACAAAAAACATTTTTTCCTTTGTTCGTTTTTTATTGATATAATACACCCGGAATTCAACATCACTGGCAGCCTGGGGTAACGTAAAATTGCGCTGAATTGTTCCTGAAATCAATCCTGCGGTTCCGTGATTTTGTAGAAGAAAAAAATCCCCTGAAAGGGTGAGCGATCCCGTACCCCGGAATACAGATATTTGCATACATAAAGCCCAATTATGCAGGCCCGGTTTCGCATACCCGTCCTATTTTTTCTCGCTTGCTCATTTGCAGTTCAGGCGCAGCGCCCCGGCGTCATGGATAGCCTGACCGGAATATTAAAAACGGCTAAGGATGATCCGGACAAAGTACTGTTGCTTATTGCCATCGGCCAGGAATATGAATCCGCCGATCTGGATAAGGCCAAGCAATATTACCGGCAGGCGCGGATATTGGGAAAAAGGATCAGCTATCCGGAGACAGAATCAAAATTCATCAGCAACTATACATTTGCGCTGAACATGGAAGGAAAATATGACTCTTCCCTTATACTGAATTTGCAGGGCATTGAAGAGGCAAAAAAGCTGAATAGCAAGGAACAACTGGCAAAAGCTTATTTTAATACCGGGACTTCCTATAACTACATGAGCGACTATTCCTCCGCTGTTGAATACTATCAGAAGGGATATCAATTGTTTGAGGAATTGAACAATAGGGTATTCCTGGCCCAGGCAAGCGATATCCTGCAGAACCTTTACACCGCTATGGATCAGTATGACAAGGCTTTGCTATATGGTAAAAAAGCGGCTGCAGAATTCAGGACGCTCGACAACCCAAAAATGCTGGCCTATTCGCTAAACAATCTTGGCGTTGTGTATGGAAGCATGAACCGGAAGGATTCGGCATTCGTTTATTATAAAGAAGCAGAACAGATTGCAAGGACGATCAACGACGAGGTGTTGATTTCAACCATAGAAATCAACCTGGGCGATGTTAATTTATGGAAAAGGAACCTGGAAGAAAGTAGAAATTATTACCGGTCGGTTTTGCAGACTGCAAAAAAGATTCATTTGCCATCGGATGAGATCATTGCGCTTCGCGGCATTTCCTATTGTTATATGTACCAGGGAGACTATCCCATGTCGGAGCAATATATCCGGCAGGCAGTTGCATTAACAGGAAAACATCCTCTTCCGCGGCAGAAAGCGCTTATCCTCGACCAACAGGCTGCGCTGGCCTATCTTTTAAAAGACCCCTGGAAGGCAAAGCAGTTTGAAAACGAAGCCAAATCCATACGGGACAGCCTGATGAACAACCAGATCCTGACCCATACGCTTAACCTGGAAAAGAAATATGAACTGGACAAAAAAAATACGCAGCTCGCTCTCCAGGAAGAAAAGCTGAAAAGAAAGAACGCCACGAACTGGATACTGATTGGCGGAATGGCCGTGTTATTGATCATTTCCGTACTGGGATACCGGAACTACAGCCAACGAAAAAAGATCCAGGAACAAAGGATCAGGGAACTGGAAGCCGAAAAACAACTGATGGCCACGCAGTCCCTTTTACGAGGACAGGAAGAAGAACGATCGCGCATCGCCAAAGATCTTCACGATGGTTTAGGAGGTTTGCTGAGCGGCGTAAAACTTCAACTAGGAGCCATGAAAGGAAATCTTATTCTGACGGAAGAAAATGGACTGGCCTTTAACGGGGTGTTAGTGAACCTGGAAGAGTCCATTTCGGAGATGCGTCGCGTGGCGCACAATATGATGCCGGAAACCTTGCTGAGGTTCGGATTGCCGCAGGCATTGCTGGATTATAGCAATGGCTTGTCGCAGCAGCAGGGCTTTACCATTCAATGCGAATTCCGGGGTATGGAAAAACGAATGGACAATTCCACGGAACTGGTGATCTACCGGATCGTACAGGAATTGATCAACAACGCCGTGAAACACAGCGGCGCAACGACCATACTTGTGCAGATCATGCGGCACGACGAAGAGCGCCTCAACATAACCGTAGAAGACAATGGAAAAGGGTTTGATCCGAAAGACGCCGGCTACCACTCAGCGGGACTGCGGAATATCAGGTCGAGAGTGAAATACCTTAACGGAAAAATGGATATTCAATCCGAACCGGGGAGCGGCGCTTCTGTATATATAGAATGTGAAATAAAGCCCTATGGATAAAATCAAAATCATCGTCGTGGACGATCATCCAATGGTGATCGAAGGCATGCGGGCAATGCTTCAACAGATTGATTTTCTTGAATTGTGCGCCACGGCCAACAATGCTTATATGGCTTTGGAAAAGCTAAGGGAACAACAGCCGGACCTGGTAATTACAGATATCAATCTACCTGAGATCAGCGGTATCGAGCTGACCGCCAGGCTTAAAAAAGAATATCCCGCAATCAAAGTCATAGGGATGAGCACCTTTAATGAACGAAGCTATATTTCGCAAATGATCCAAAGCGGAGCAGACGGATTCCTGGTGAAAAGCGCCTCGAAAGAAGAAATAGAAAAAGCCATATCCCTGGTTATTGAAGGTCAGATGTACCTAAGCGTTGACGTAAATATGAACAACCAGGAAAAGAAGGAACTGAAAAACCAACCCGTTCTTACCCGGCGGGAAAAGGAAATATTGCACCTGATCGCAGACGGGCTTACCAATCCCCAAATCGCGGAAAAATTGTTTATCAGTCTGAATACCGTAGATACTCACCGAAAGAACCTGCTTGCAAAATTTGAAACAAATAACTCCGCGTCTTTAATAAAACTGGCAAGCAAGTCAGGGATCATTTGACGCTGAAGTCAACCGGCCTGATTGCCCTATATTTGCATCTAACCCCGGGATTCCTGATCAACAACTGTAAGCTCCCCCGAAGTTCGG
>DEHV01000001.1 GCA_002352105.1 Chitinophagaceae bacterium UBA2791
ATCCACTGGGATACCAAGCATCATCAGGACCGGGTGGAGACCTTGAAAAGATATATGGATTGGGCGGCTATTTTTAAGGTCAATATGATCGCCTTTGAGATAGAAGATAAATATGAATATCCGCGGCATCCGATCATCGGGGCTCCCGGAGCCTTTACCAAGAAGGAAATGCATGAGCTGACCGCGTATGCGCATGCAAGATATATTCAATTGGTTCCTAATGTGCAGGCTCCGGCGCACATGGCGTTTGTGCTCAAGCACAAGGAGTTTGCTCATTTAAAGGCCGATGGCAGCAACTACCAGGCATGTATGTGCGATGAGGAAGCCATCAATCTTATCCTGGACATGTACCAGGACATGATCGATGCAACGCCGGGCGTGAATTATTTCTTAGTGTCAACAGATGAAGTGTATTATGCCGGGATATGCGCAAAATGCCAGAAGGAATACAATGAGGAGAACAGGAGCCAGACATTGATCGATTATATGAACCGCATGCATAAATGGCTTGCCGAGAGGGGAAGAAGAATGATCTGTTGGGTAGAATACCCTCTTTTACCCAAACATATTCCCCAGTTGGCTCCGGGTATTATAGACGGCTGCATGACATCTACCCGGCCGAAGGAATGGGTTGAGAAGCAAAACAAGGCGGGGGTGAAACAGCTGGCTTATACCTCTATGCAAGGAGCTGAATTTTTGTTCCCGGGTTATTTTGGCACGGGAGAACGCGCCGGCAGGCTGGAAGGCGCCTCGAAAGATGTCGCAGGTTCAAAAGCAATAGGAGCGGAACTTATCGGAACCTTTGCCGCCGCCTGGGACGATTCGGGTCTTCACAATGAAGCGTTCTGGCTGGGCTGGGCAGCTGTGACGCAATACGCCTGGACCACCACAAAGCCTTCAATAGAACAAACGGTTGCCGATTTTATGGATATCTATTACGGGCATAACAGCCCGGATATGGTGGAAGCCTATCGGCTGCTGGAAAAAGGCGGAAGATTCTATACACGGATGTGGGATCAGCCGGTGTCCAAGGAAAGAGGGCCGGGTTATGGCAATTCTTATGGCAAGGGGATAGGCACAAAGCGTACGGATGAAATGCTGGACATGCCGCCGATTCCTTCCGGGGTGGATCTTAAGTTCGAGCCCGCTTTTGCGAAAAAGTATGAGCAAAAGATAGCCGAAGCCAAATCGTTAGCAGAAGACATGGATAAGCTGGCAGCTATTCTCCAGCAGAATATTTCCAAAGTGCGCCGAAACAAATACAACCTGGAAGTCTTTCTTTCCATCGCTTACCTGGAAAGGTACAGCGTAAAGATAATGCCCAGGCTGGCCAGGGTAGAGGCCATGCTGGAATCTGCTGTACGCGCTAAGGACAAGCCTGCTAACGCGGTGAACCAACTAATTGGCGCGCATAAAGCTGTCGGCGCGCTGGCGGCCGAGCTGGAAAGTTTCTGGCCCGAGTTCACGGCTATCTGGGAGAAGGGGCGGTTTAAAAAAGGCAGAAGCGTAAACGGGAAGCATTTTGTTCATGTATTGGATGACGTGAAAGACCATTTTGCCGATCGCCGCGTGGGGCTGGAATACATGACCGCTCCCTTTGAACGAATGGAAATGAAAAAATGGCGCGAAGAATTATGGAAAACAATTGCCGCTTATGCAAAAGCGAATAATGTGCCGATCGCTGAAGCAGAAGAAGCAAGGCTGGAAGATTAATAAATAAAATGAGTAGCGGCCCGCTCAACATTAACCTGTTCTGCGGGCCGTAAATTATCGCTAACGCTATTGTATTCTTTTAACGCTAAACAATCAGTATGTCTTTTAGCAGAAGGAAGTTTTTACGGGCTTCGGGCCTGATGACGACCGCGGCCTTATTATCCGTAGAACAATTGCTTGCCGCAATCGAAAAAAACCAGGCGGTCAAAGGCTGGGATTCAGGATCGTCAAAACAAAGCATCATCAATGATCTTCGCAGTAAGGGATATAGCCTTATCCCCGCGCCGCAACAATTAAAACTCACGGGCAATGATATTGTTGTTGATAAGACCTGGGCGGCCGCGCTAACCCCCGGCAAAGGGGCCAGGGCATTAAGCAGTCTTCATACAGGCGTGGCATCGCTGCATTCGCTGAACCTTGCCAAGACCGGCGCCAACAGGATCGTACTGGAACTGAAAGCGGGAACAATTAAGGAAAAACTGGAATCCAGTTTGTTGAAACAGGCTTATCATCTGCAGATCTCCCCGAATCAGATTAGGATTGCAGCAGACGATGAAGCAGGCTTGTTCTATGGGGTACAAAGCCTGCTTCAACTGTTGCGCCCGGAAGGGAACGGCAGCTTCAAACTTCCTGAGGGCTCAATAACGGATTGGCCTGCGCTCGATCTCCGGTTCATCCATTGGGATACCAAGCATCACCAGGACCGGATGGAAACCTTGAAAAGATATATGGACTGGGCGGCTCTTTTTAAAATTAATATGATCGCCTTTGAGATAGAAGATAAATACGAATATCCGAGGCATCCGATCATTGGCGCTCCCGGGGCCTTCACCAAGAAGGAGATGCATGAACTGACCGCGTATGCGCATGCAAGATATATTCAATTGGTCCCTAACGTGCAGGCTCCTGCGCATATGGCGTATGTGCTCAAACATAAGGAATTTGAACATTTAAAGTCTGATGGCAGCAACTACCAGGCATGTATGTGCGATGAGGAAGCTATGAATCTTATCCTGGACATGTACCAGGACATGATCGATGCCACGCCAGGAGTGAACTACTTCTTTGTTTCAACAGACGAAGTGTACTATGCCGGAATGTGCGCTAAATGCCAGAAGGAATACAATGAGGAGAACAGGAGCCAGATGGTGGTAGATTATATTAACCGCGTGCATAAATGGTTTGCTGAAAGAGGAAGGAGAATATTGTGCTGGGTGGAGTATCCTATTTTGCCGAAACACATTGTGCAATTACCCGCCGATCTTATTGACGGCATTATGAGCACGTCTAAAACCAAGGACTGGGTCGATAATCAAAATAAGGTTGGCATCAAACAATTAGCCTACTCTTCCATGCAAGGCGCCGAATATTTATTCCCAGGCTATTTTGGTTTCGGGGAACGCGCCGGCAGGTTAGATGGCGCGTCGAAAACGGTTACGGGCTCAAAAGCTATGGGGGCGGAGCTTATCGGAACCTTTGCCGCAGCTTGGGACGATTCGGGATTGCATAATGAAGCGTTCTGGCTGGGCTGGGCAACGGTAGCGCAATACGCCTGGACGGCTACAAAGCCCTCAATAGAGCAAACCGTTGCTGATTTTATGGATATCTATTATGGACATAATAGCCCGGATATGGTAGAGACTTACAGGCTGCTGGAAAAAGGCGGAAGATTTTACCATCAGATGTGGGACCATCCTGTGTCCAAAGAAAGAGGGCCGGGTTATGGCAATTCCCATGGCAAGGGGATAGGCACAAAGCGTACGGATGAAACGCTGGACATGCCGCCGATACCTTCGGGCATTGAGCTTAGATTCGAACCTGCTTTTGCGAAAAAATATGAAAAAAAGATAGCCGAAGCTAAAGCGTTAGCGGAAGATATGAATAAGCTGGCAGGCCTTCTTCAACAGAATATTTCTAAAGTTCATCGAAATAAATACAACCTGGAAGTTTTCCTTTCCATTGCTTACTTAGAAAGGTATAGCGTAAAGACTTTCCCCATGCTGGCAAGAGCGGAAGCTATGCTCGAATCTGCCGTGCGCGGTAAGGACAAACCAGCTAACGCCGTGAACCAACTAATTGGCGCGCATAAAGCTGTCGGCGCGCTGATCGCTGAGTTAGATAGCTTCTGGCCCGAGTTCACCGCTATCTGGGAGAAGAGCCGGTTTAAAAAATGCAGAAGCGTGAACGGAAAACATTTTGTTCATGTGCTGGATGACGTAAAAGATCATTTTGCCGATCGCCGTCTGGGTCTTGAATACATGACGGCCCCTTTTGAACGGATGGAAATGAAAAAATGGCGCGAAGAATTATGGAACACGATTGCCGTGTACGCGAAAGCGAATAATGTGCCGATCGCAGAGGCAGAAGAAACAAGGCTGGAAGATTAAGCGTTCTTAGCTGCTATATAGCCTTAGGTGGATAATCAAAAGCTCGAATAAAGGTTGAAAAAAATTGGATTGATCCCGCCCTTTCCCGAATCTCGGATGGTAGTTTTTTTTAATCTTATAAACATTTCATATGAAATTTAAAATACCTGCCCTTTGCATTGGGCTGAGCTTTTGTTTGCCTGTCGCTGCACAGAGGGATTCCGTGAGCCTGCCTGATATCCCCGGCTTTGTGACGTTGAAATGCGATTTTCATCTGCATACGGCATTCTCCGACGGGCATGTGTGGCCGACGTTTCGGGTAAACGAAGCCGTGCGCGATAATATGGACGCCATCTCGCTCACCGAGCATATCGATTACGAAGGCGCTCCGGATGAGATTCAAAGAAATTACAACAGGTCGTATGAGATTGCCCTGGAGAGGGCAAAGACAAGAGGTAAAGGCCTGCTCATCATCAAAGGAGCAGAAATTTCGCCGCGCGTTCCTCCCTATCACAACAATGCTATTTTTTTAAAGGATATTGATGCGTTGCCAATCGGCTACATGAAGAGCGGCAAGAAACAATTTGTCATGCAGGATAAGCCCACCAAAGAACAGTTGATGGCTCCGTTCCTGGAAGCGCAGAAACAGGGCGCTTTCGTGTTCTACAATCATCCGGGCTACTCTTGGTGGGATAAAAAAGATACTAATATTTTCACCTCTTTTCATCAGGAACTGTACGACAAGGGTATCCTTCGAGGCGTGGAAGTGGCGAATTCCGGTCGTTACAATATCATCGCCCACAGGTTAGCCATGAAATATAACCTGACGATGTTCTCCAACACCGACGAACACTATGATGCGTATGCCCGTTACGAAAAAACCCACCGTCCCATGACCCTGGTCTTTGCGAGGGAGAAATCCGAAAAGGCTATCCGGGAGGCTTTGGATACGCGGCGAACCGCTGTGTATGTTGACGACTATATTATAGCCCGTCAGCCGGAAGCTGAAGCGTTGTTTAAGGCTTCGCTATCGATCAATGCCAGGTATGCAACGAGAAACGGAGAGAAAATTATCGTCGTCAGCATTTTTAATCGTTCATCGGTTCCTTACAGAACGCGGTTCTCGGCAGATCACGATATTGAAGATTATCCGCTTGGCGAGCTGGAGTTGAAGCCTTTTGACACCACCAGGCTGACCATCACGGCCGTCTGGAACAAACCGGATCGGCAAAAGCTGAAGGCCGTGGTCAGCAATATCGCTGTCACGCCGGATGAACCGCTGCAAATCGAATTTCTGCTTCCGGTAGCAGACGAGATCTCGGCGATAGACTCATTAAAAATAATGCGTTATAACGCTCATCATGCCAACCCACCTAAGCGACCGGACGATATTAGTCTTATAGAACGCTAAAATGCTATTGTATCCTTATACCCCTAAATATTCAGTATGTCTTTTAGCAGAAGGAAATTTTTACGGGCTTCGGGCCTGATGACCACTGCGGCTTTGTTATCTGTAGAGCAGTTGATGGCGGCTATTGAAAAAAATCATACAGCGATTAAGAGCTGGGACTCGGGATCGGCAAAAGAAAGTATTATCAATGATCTTCGCAGCAAGGGATATAGCCTTATCCCCGCGCCGCAGCAACTGAAATTAACCGGAAAAGATATTGTTGTTGACAAAAGCTGGTCGGTCTCGCTTACTCCCGCCGGCAAGGGAACAAAGGCGCTGAACAGCCTTAACGAGGGTTCGGCATCGCTGCATTCGCTGAGCTTTGCCAAGACGGGCGGCAACAGGATCGTACTGGAAGTGAAGGCGGGAACGATCAAGGAAAAGTTGGAACCCAATTTATTGAAACAAGCTTATCATCTGCAGATCTCCCCTAATCGGATCAGGATTGCTGCGGACGATGAAACCGGGTTGTTCTATGGGGTACAAAGCCTGCTTCAGTTGCTGCGCCCGGAAGGGAATGGCAGC
>DEHV01000048.1 GCA_002352105.1 Chitinophagaceae bacterium UBA2791
CCAGTTTTAAGGGAAGCTTACACAACGACGCCGCCTCCTATGGCAATACCCGGAACCTTATGCTCAATATGGGCCCCGACCCTGGCAACATTAACAGTCAGATAATATGCCATAAATGAACGACAATGATATAAAACGAATCTCGAGATTAACTGCAATACTAACACAGTTGCAAACCAAGCGAGTTCTGACCGCCACGGAACTTGCGAAAAAATTTTCCGTTAGCGTCAGGACCATTTACAGAGATATCAGGGCTTTAGAACATTCGGGCGTTCCGGTTATAACAGAAGAAGGAAAAGGATATACCTTAATGAAAGGGTACAGCGTTCCGCCTGTAATGTTCACCGAAACGCAAGCCAATGCGTTGATTACCGCAGAGCAATTGGTTCTCAAAAATAAAGACGCTTCGTTCATTAAAGACTATACGGAAGCCATTGACAAAATAAAAGCCGTTTTAAAATACAGCGTAAAAGATAAAGCTAATTTACTCTCCGAAAGGATCCAATTCCGACAGAACAACAATAACGAGAAAACAAGCGCTTATTTATCAGACCTGCAATTTGCATTGACGAATTTCCGTCTGACAGAAATAATATACGAGAGCGAAACCCGGGAAAACACAAACAGGACGATCGAACCCTTTGCCTTATACAGCGTTCAGGAAAATTGGCTGCTTATCGCATTTTGTAGATTACGAAAAGAATATCGGTCATTCAGACTTGACAGAATTAAGCGGTTGCGATTGCTCGGCGACGTTTTTAAGTCGCACCGCATCACGTTGGAAGAATATTTTGAACGCTGTCGCGAAAAATATTTTCCCAACCCCTGACATACTGTTGTCGCAACCTGATTTTAGATTTGTAGTTCAACAAAAATTCAATCAAATGGACAAAGTAAAAATTGAATCCTTTAAGGCGATCGGCATTTCGGTAAGAACCACAAACAAAAACGGGCAGGGCGCAAAAGACATTGGAAATTTGTGGGGCAGGTTCATGAATGAAAAAATTGCAGAAGCCATTCCCAATAAAATTGACAATACCGTATATTCGATATATACCGGCTATGAAAGCGACCATACCGCGCCATACACGACCATTTTAGGCTGCAGGGTAGCGAACCTGGATGATGTTCCCGAAGGAATGATTGGCAAATCAATTGAAGGCGGAGACTATATAAAGCTATCCGCCAAGGGCGACTTAACGAAAGGGCTTATAGCAGACAAATGGGCTGAGATATGGAACATGGATCTAAACAGGGTCTTCACTGCAGATTTTGAAGTTTATGGAGCAAAAGCGCAAAACCCGGAAAATGCGGAGGTTGATATTTACATTGCCGTAAAATAGCCGTCGAATGTCAGCAGCGCCTGATAATTACTATCTGAACAAAGAAGAGCCAAACAAAAGTTGCCTGCTTGCGTTGCGAAGCATTATTCTGGCGCAGGACGCAAACATTACGGAAACACGAAAATGGGGAATGCCTTGTTTTTGCTTTAAAAAGAAAATGTTTTGTTACCTGTGGACAGATAAAAAAACAGGCGAGCCCTATATGCTTATGGTGGAAGGCAAATACCTCGACCACCCCCGACTGGAAGAAGGCGACCGTTCCCGAATGAAGGTTTTCAGGATCAATCCGAACAAAGACTTACCGCTAAAAACAATAAAGGGTATTCTGCAGAAGGCGTTGGACCTGTACAGGAACGGAACCATAAAAATCAAAGAATGACCGGTGGAAGCGGGCTCGCCTGATATGGTTCCTGTTCCGGGTCGGCTGGGTTCGCCGCCGAAGTTTATATGTCGAAGTTCGCTCATGATCCTTATGCTAGCCGCTTACGTTCTCGCTTTTGACCGGTAATAGCATCTAAATCAACGCTTCTCGATACAATTTTTACGGAAAATAAAAAAATTTGAGAAACCGAATAGTTGCATATATATTTGCAACTGATTGGTTTCCTAAAACAGCGTAACCGTAAAATGAGAAGAGATATTTTTCAGGCAATCGCCGACCCGACGAGACGGGCAATTATCACTCTAATTGCTTTACAGGCAATGACGCCGAACGCCATCGCCGAGCATTTCGACACCACCCGACAGGCCGTATCGAAACATCTGCGCATTTTGACCGAATGCGAATTGGTGAATCAGCAACGCCAGGGCAGGGAGATCTACTACTCGCTTGAAATGAAAAAAATGAAAGAAATAGACAAGTGGCTGGAACAGTTCCGAAAGATTTGGGAAGACCGCTTTGATAACCTGGATAAGCTATTGGCAAGGATGCAAAAGAAGTAGGCTATGGAGAATACAAATAAAAGAGAGCTGAAAATGACGAGAACGGTAAACGCCCCGATCAACCTCGTCTGGAAAGTATGGACAGAACCCGAATACATCCTCCAATGGTGGGGACCGAACAACCATACTACCACCATTCATGAAATGGATTTCAAAGTAGGAGGCGAATGGAAACTGACCTTGCATAATCATGCCAATGGACAGGATTATCCCAACAGGAGCATTTTCCGGGAGATCGTTCCATTAAAAAAAATCGTTTTTGAGCATTTTAATCCGCATTTCATCGCTACTATTTTGTTTGAAGCCAAAGAAGAAAAAACGCAGATAGAATGGAGTTCGCTGTTTGATACCGAAGAAATGCTGGAAACGATTGTCAATGTATTTAACGCTAAAGAGGGACAGGCGCAGAATTTCGAACGTCTTGAAAAATATCTTGAACAGGTAAAAGAAATAAATGGACAACAAAACATTAATCATAGAACGCGTCTTTGAAGCGCCTATTGAAACCGTATGGGAAGCGCTTACCAACAAAGACCTTATGAAACAATGGTACTTTGATGTATCCGATTTTAAGCCGGAAGTCGGATTTGAATTTGAATTCTACGGCGGAACCGAAGACAAAAAGTATTTGCACAAGTGCAGGGTTGTGGAAGCAGCGCCTATAACCAGGATCTCGTACACATGGAGTTATGATGGCTATACCGGGCAATCGTTGGTAACTTTTCAATTATTTAGCGAAGAAAAAAATAGAACCCGCTTGAAACTGACCCATTCCGGATTGGATACATTCCCCAAAGACAACCCCGATTTGGGGCAAGACAATTTCAACGAGGGTTGGAACAGCATATTGGGACAGTCGCTTCGCAATTTTGTGGAAAAAGACAGTTTTACCCTATCCATCCGTATCCGCGCCAGCCTTAAAGAGGTTTGGAATATTGTGTTGCGCCCCGATAAGCAATGGGGTATTGCATTTGGCGGCGGCACAATTACGGAAACCGATTGGAAAGAAAACTCATCCATTATTTGGAAAGATACAGAGGGGGCTATCGGGGCCAACGGAATCGTGGAAGTTCACAAACCGGAAGAATATTTGCAGCTGCATTATTATGATGAATTAAAACCAATGCCCGAAGATGCCTTAGGCGATTACTATGAAAAATTCAGGCTCCGCTCCGAAAACGGCGAATGCATACTTTCCATAGAAATCGGGAAAACGGCCAAATGCGATATTCCTTTATTTAAAGAAATGTGGGAAAAAGCTATTCATATCATTAAACAACTTGCTGAAAATAAAAAACAAACTGCTTAGTAAACAATAAACAAAAAATATGAAAAGCAATTTATTTTTTGACTTTATCGTAGATAAAGAAAACAAAACCATTTATATCAAACGCGAATTTGATGCGCCGCTTGATTTGGTTTGGGACGCTTTTACCAAACCTGAGTTGCTCGACCAATGGGTTGCGCCTGTCCCTTATACATCCAGAACAAAGCATATGAATTTTGAAGTGGGCGGTAAACGGTTTTATGCGATGGTTAGTCCCGATGGACAGGAGAGTTGGGCGCTTCAGCGATATACTTTTATCAGCCCGAAAACCAACTTCAAATTGCATAACACTTTTGCCGACAAAGACGAAAACCCCGAACTCCCCGGTTCCGAATGGGATTACAACTTCAGAGAACAAAACGGTATAACAGAAGTAAGCATTACTATTTACAATGAATCCTTTGACCGTATGGAGCGATTGCTCGAAGGCTTTAAACTAGGGTTTACCGCCTCATTGGAAAACCTGGAAAACCTGCTGGCAACGCTGAAATAATAAAACAAGATGAACTTATAAGAACAAATCAAAGCGTACATTAGAAGCTAACCTGAGGCAAACGGTTACCAATCCCAATACTGAATAGGGATCTATCAATTCAAAACCAAATAACAATGAAAAAGAACAAAATTATTTTCTGGATTACAACAAGCATCATTTTCCTTTGGGAAGGCGTAATGCCGGCGCTCACTTCACAAACCGAGCTTGCAAAAGAAGGCATCCGACACTTGGGTTATCCCGAATATTTTGGCAATGCATTGGTCGTATTCAAAGTATTGGGGTCTTTAATACTGATCATTCCACAAGTACCGAAACGACTTAAGGAGCTGGCTTATGCGGGTTTTCTGTTTGATTTCATTTTTGCAAGCATAAGCCATTTTGCAGTGGACGGAATAAATTTTCAGTCGTTCTTCCCGCTTATTTTTATTGGGATACTTGCGTTATCATACATCAGCTACCATAAATTAAATAAATAATAGCAAATAAAGAAATTAGGCAAAACTTAAAAAGTATAAAAATGAACAGCAACCTATTGTTCGACTTTATCATAGATAAAGAAAATAAAACCATTCGCGTAAAACGCGAATTCAACGCCGACCTTGAACTGGTTTGGCAGGCCTGGACAACGGCCGAATTGCTTGACCAGTGGTGGGGGCCAAAACCCTGGAAAGCGGAAACCAAAACAATGGATTTTCGGGAAGGAGGATTCTGGCTTTACGCAATGGCAGGTCCCGAAGGCGAAAAACATTGGAGCAAGGCCAGTTATATCTCTATTGTAAAGCAAAGATCCTTTACGGCGAAAGACGGCTTCTGCGATGAAAACGGAACCATAAATCCCGCATTTCCGCAAAACTTATGGGAAAGCCTGTTTAGCGAAACCGGCAAACAGGTATTGGTAACCGTTACGCTCACATTCGACCATCTGAAAGATCTTGAACAAACGATCGCAATGGGCTTTAAAGAAGGATTTACAATGGGCTTGAACCAATTGGAGGAACTGTTAGTGACGCTAAAACATTAGCGCAGCATTTACAACCAATCAACTTCCCTGCTTCCGTACGTATTTAGTGAGGATCACGATCGTCTGCCCTTCAATTTTGCCTTCGATCTGTTCGGTGTTTTCTTCCACCAGGCGGATATTTTTTACGACGGTTCCCATCTTGGCGTTCAGCGTAGAACCTTTTACGTCAAGCGACCTGGTCAATACAATGGAATCGCCGGTCTGTAGCGCTGCGCCATTGCAGTCCCTGTGCAAATCGACCGTAGCATCATTTTCATGATCGCCGGAGGCTCTGGCCCATACCAGGCGGTCCTCATCAAGATACATCATGTCCAGGCTGTCGGCGGCCCAGCTTTCCCCCCGGAAACGATTCAGCATCCTCCAGGAAACCACCTGTACAGCGGGCGTTTCGCTCCACATGCTGGTTGTTAAACAAGCCCAATGCGCGCTATCCAGCTCCTCTTTTTTCTCTATCTGCGCTTGGCATTTATTACAGATCATCAGGCAGTTTTCTTCGCTGGCGCCCGACCCGGGCTCCGCTTCGTATATTTTCAAAGATTCTTCCCGCTGACATAACTCGCATTTGTTTTCGCTTCTTACCAGCAACTGTTCTTCCAGTTTCATAGCATTCTGTTTGTATGGGCGGCGAAAATAGCTAAAAAAATCTACCTGTTTATGCCCATCCCATCGGGAAGCGAAGTAAGATAGGCGATGAGATCCGACAATTCTTCGGGACTAAGCAATCTATCCAGGCCCGGCGGCATCATCGAAACATTTTGCGGCTCAATAGCCGTAATATCCGCGCGCGGTATCCGCGCCGTCTGCCCCGGAGCCGTTTCTATCACGACGGCCGCGGGCGTTTGTTCCTTGATGATACCGGAATAACTGGCGCCTGCGGTAATGATCTTCGAGGTCTCATATTCTCTTGCAAAGCTCGCGTTCGGATAAACGATGGCTTCCAGTATATCGTGACGCGAACGGATATCGCCGATATTGGTGAGATCAGGACCAAAATGCGCGCCTTCCCTGCTTACCTCGTGACAGGTGGAACATACAGCCTTGCCGAAGAAAAGCTGGCGTCCGCGACTCACATCGCCGGTTTTTAATCCGGCTTCTATCTTTTGCAAATTGGACAATCTTTCGGCATGCCGCTCGCGCAATTGCGCCATTAAGGGCTCCGCCGATTTTTGGACGGCGGCAGGAAACTCCCGAAACAGGTTTTGTACATCCTGTTCGGAAAGATTATCCAAACGATCAGACGATCGCTGCAACGCTTCTACCAACGCCTCTCCGACAGCGGCGTTGCCATTTCCCTGAAAAGCGCCGACCAGAGCAGGCAACAGGAATACGTCTGCCTGCGCCACCTGCGTCTTCGCAATGTCCAGAAGCTGGCCATCGCTTAATTTGGATTGAGCCAACACGCTGGCGGCCAGTTGCCTGATAGGCGAATCATTGGCGCTGTCCAGGGATTGCCTGATCATCTTAAACTCATCCGCCGAGCACACCGGGTTCGTGAGCAATCGCGCTTTCAGCGCTTTGAGTCGAAAATCTTTCATCTGCCCCGGATCTGCTATAATGCTATTCAGGTGGCCATTCAGTTCCCTGATATTTCGCGATTCGATCAACGCCAGCGTCTGCGCCCGGACCGTCATATCGTTCCCGTGTAACCGTTTTGCAAGCGGCGCGACCCATGCTGCAGGTATTTTTTTCACGTCGGCTTCCTTAACCACATCCAGCAATAAGGTTATTGTTTCCGGCCGGGAAGCGGCGCCCAGCTGCTGAGCCAGGAAATGCTGAAATTGCGGGTTCCCGCTGAAAACAACCATCAGTTTGCGGATATTTTCTGTTTCTGTTCCGGACAGACCGGTTCCATCCAGGTTATTCCGCAGAAAGCCAATGACGATATCCGCCCATTCGGGATGATGAGCCGCCGCCCAGATACCCGCATTCCGTAGTTGGGGATCGGCGCTGGAAAGAAAAACCGCAAGCTCTTCCTTACGTAGCGGCGATCCATCCATCTGATCCAGCGCGATAAGCGCGGCTTTGCGCGCATGCGGAGAAGGGTTTTGCAGTTCAGCCCTTGTTAGATTGGCGTTGTTCAGGCTGATCATAGCGTATATAATGGCATGTTCCACAAAACGATCATTGCTATCGGCTGCCGCTTTTATCAGCGCGGCGATGGCGCGGGAATCGCCTATCTGGCCCAACGCCGTGGCCGCCTGTCTCCTGACCGGGGCTTCCGGCTGTTGTACCAGGTCCATCAGCTTTTCCACCGACTCCTTATGTTTTGCCAGCCCCAGTATCCGGGCTGCCGCGGTTCGAACCAAAACGCCCTGATCGTCCAACGCGCTAGCGACCTCTTTTATAGCCCCCGGCGTTCCAATACGGCCAAGCGCAAATACCCCCGCTGCGCGCAGCGCTTCGCCGGAGGAAGCCAGCAACACATTTTTGATCGGCGCTACCGCCGGCTCTCCGGCTTCTACCAATAACTCAATGACTTTATCGCGAACAGCCGGCCGTTTGTCTTCACCGTGTTTTACCAGTTCCTCCGGCGTCAACGAAGAAAGGTTAAGGCGGGTTCCCCTGGGGTCTTGCACAGTCGCGGCGCCCGTCTTTCTTATCCTGTATATCCCTCCCCGTACATCCAACTTAGCTACCCGGGAGAGCGGGCAGCCGGCAATAAACCATCCGCCCGTATTCGCTACCAGCATAGAGCCGTCCGCATCCTGCCATACATCGGTCAGGTGTATATCCTGTACCGTGGAGACAATAAACGGTTCATCGATGGTACGATAAGTAGCGCCCGAGGGAATCAGTTGATGACGCATAATGCGCCCGGTATTGAATTCTGCGCTGAAGAGGTTGCCTTCATATTCGTTCCCCCATGCCAACCCGCGATAACGCATCAGGCCCGCAGGAGCTACGCGGGCGGTCTTGGACATCACGGGCATCAGCTCGCCGGTAAGCTTCAGGCTGTCTTTTTCAACGCTTGGATGAGGCTTGGGATAGGTTCCTCCCTCTACCCAATGCATCAGCGCGTCCCGCATACCGGCCTGCGGATCCATGAAATAGGTCATGGTGCCCAGGGCTTCGCCGGAAGGCATAAATACCAGTTCAATGGTATTATCGAATCCGCCGCCGGACATGGATTCCAGCCGCGACCCGTCCGGAAGACATCTCCAGATCCGGGCGCCGGCGCCCTTCAACCGGGTATTTTCCTTGGTCACAATATCGAATCCCCGCCTGGCATCTGTCATATACATCCATCCGTCCGGTCCAAAAAAAGGTCCGCCCAGTATAGAACCATTATTATGAAATACCCATCCCGTAAGGATCGTTTCCCGTTTGTCCGCAATCCCATCGCCATCGGTATCGGTAAGACGCAGCAGATCCGGGGCCGAGGTCGTATACAGGCTGCCCTTATAAAAATATCCGCCTTTTGGGTAAGTGATCGAATCGGCAAAGACCACGCTCTTGTCAAATTTTCCATCCCCATCCGTATCTTCCAACAGCCGGATCAGGAAACTGGGATTGTCCAGCATTTCCTGGGGCTTGGGCGTACTGCCGTCGGACTCAAATACGAACAACCTGCCGCTATCGTCAAAATGCGCAAACATGGGATACGCTATCTTATCCGGATCTACTGCTTTTTCAATGGTAAATCCTTCCGGGACCCTTAATCCGTCCAACTCCCGGAGGCCCGTATTATTTTCGGGTTGACAGGAAACGCTGATGACGGCAAGAAGAAAGACAACAATAACGGAGCGTGCATAAGCGGCGGCGCTGTTCGTCGGTATGCATAACATTCGGTCTTTTTTCATCGACAAGCTTGATTTGAAATGAAGAATGAAATATACTAAAATAATGGGACACCCATGCCGGGTAAGTCCGAATAGCATATGAAGATGCGTTAGGATTATACGCGCAAAGCGTAATTTTGCAGGTATGGATTGCAGAAGCGCTTTTAACAGCCTGGCCGATCTTCGGTTAATACTGGAAAACCTTTACGCCAAGAAGGAAGAAGCATCCCTGCTGGTGGACAAAGGCGGACTGACCAGAATGAAGGGCCTGATCGCCGATATCAAGCCGGCGGGGGGATCCGATATGGGGGAAACGGTATTTCATCTGGAAAACGGCGACAGCTTTACGCTCCGCCAGGTCGCCGCCGTAAATGGCGAATTCCGGTCGGAATATTTTGAATGTTGAGGATCAGCTTTTAACGCCCTGCCACAGTAGAAGTTCCGCCTCCGATAGTCGAATGCTGAGTTTACGAATAAAAATGCCCGACCCGCAATAACGGCTGAAGGCATATGCTTAGCAACCATCGAAGAAAGGCCTGAAGGCTGCGCGTCATAGCGTGGCGCTACGGCAGGTATTTCTGTTTCATCTCTTTCGTGAACAGAAACCCCTTCTCCGCAATATCCCAGGTTGGCGAAAAGGTTCTCCAAACATTAATGGAATTGGCAAACCCCTCGTCGCTCCTGGAAAAAGCCTCTATTGTTAGCCAACCTTCATAACCTATTTTAGATAATGTTGAAAAACTCTCCTCCCACTGCACATGACCGTCGCCCGGCGTTCCCCTGTCGTTCTCGCTGATATGAACATGCGCCAGTTTATCCTTCAGCATTTCGATTGCCGGCGCTAATTTTTTTTCCTCTATATTGGCATGATGGGTATCGAACATGACGCATACATTCGGGTGGTCTGCCATCGTTGCGAGTTTGAACAGCTGCGCTGCCGTATTGCATAGATAACATTCAAACCGGTTCAGCGCTTCGAGAGCAAAAATCACCTGCGATGCAGCGGCATATTCGCCCGCGATATGCAGGGTTTCCGCGCTCCATTTAAATTCATCTTCGGATGGAGGCCGTTGACGGAAATGCTTAAATGCAGAATGAACAGGACCGCAGATAACCTTAGCGCCCAGATCATTTGCGCGATCAACCGCCCATTTTAATTTTTCTACGGCCTTGCCTCGCACGGCGGCAGATTCGCTTATCGGATCATGCTCCGGTCCCAATCCCAATACGCAGGTCGACTCGAGCCCGCAGGCGCTTAGATGCTTGCCAAAATCAATATAGGATTGATCGCTACTTTCCCCCATAAAACATTCCACGCCATCATATCCGATTTCTTTTAACCTCTCGGCCACGGGGTTGAGCGCTGGCGACAATGTTGAGGACCAGGGCAAAAGGTTAAACCCGATCTTATGTTTTTTTTCCATAGTATAAATTATAGACGTTGTTTGCCATACGCGCTCAAATCCCTTATCTGGTTTCCCTGGCAGATGAAACAGGCGCAGCGTAACCAGACAAGATAACCAAAATCAGGCAAAATAAGCCACAATCCGCCGGCTCCTCAGCTTCAAGGGTCTATACAGGCGGGATGGTTTACGCACAATAAAATGATTTATCACCCCGGATCCGGCAACGGCAACTCCCTGTTCTCCCAACAGGATGGCATAATTTTATATGGAGATTATCTGTATTATATTATACACAATAACGGTTAAACCAAAGCGCATGCGTTCACCATCAGTCTTTCTATATATGGCTTTTCTGATCGGCATATCCTGCTCGGCGCCCAGGGAAGCGCAACAAACCAGCAGGGCGGATATCCGGTCGGCCGTTACCGGGCAGGCGTATACTTTCAAAGCGCGGAATGCGGAACCTGCAAGGGGGAGAAGCAGGATCCTTACCTCGGAATACGAGCTGCGCGTCTCAAAAGATACGCTGATTGCTCATCTTCCCTATTTTGGACGAGCTTATACCGCCCCGATGGACCCCGGTTCCGGAGGGATAAACTTTACTTCGGTCGACTTCAGCCATTCCCTGACAGAAAGACAAAGCGGAGGATGGCAGATTATCATAAAACCCAACGACGTACGGGATATACAACAATTGTTTTTAACGATTTCCGAAGATGGTTATGGCAGCCTGCAAGTAACCGACAACAACCGACAGCCCATTTCTTTTACCGGGCATATAGAAAGGAACAAATGAACAGATCGCTATAACCCGGCCTCGCCGTAGAACCAGAACCGCACGGTAAGGTTGCGGATACCCCTAGCCGATAATATTATTCTTTTAATCTAAATATAATAGTTATGAAAAAGACCGTTCTACCAGCTATAATGGGCGTTATTGTCGCCCTGTCAGCCTGTAACAACCAAGCCGGAAACGAAAGCAATATAGAGCTTAACCTGGACAGTATCCGCGAAAACGCGAAGGCTCAGGCGGATGTAGACAAGACATCCCTTGTCATGAAAAACGGGCTGCTGCTCAACGCCGCCCAGGAAGTTCCCGCTAATAACAGCCCCGCCAGCGGAACCGTCAACATATCCTACAATAAAGAAAACCGCATGCTTTCGTATACAGTTAACTGGGATGGACTGACCGATAAACCGACAATGGCCCATATTCATGGAACAGCGCCCAGGGGTGAAAATGCCGGCGTTAAGCACGACCTGACCGCTGTTATTCCCAAAGAAAAATCAGGCAGCTTTTCTGATTCCGTATTGGTCGATGGAAGCGTAATAAAAGAAGATAGCTTATTAGCCGGCTTTTATTATTTTAATATTCATACGCCAGCACATCCCGGCGGCGAGATCAGGTGTCAGATCGAATTTTAACATGACTTATTTATGACACTACCCGGGCTTTAATACTCTTCTAAATATTAATTGAATTTTAATATGGACAAAACGCCGGATAGGCATTGCCGCTATCCGATCTTTAATGTGGCTCAATGCACAAACGGCGCCTCAATGCAGCATGCATAAACCATGACTCCTTCCTAATTTACAAACCCGGTTCTGCATATTTGTCAGACCGGGTTTATTACAATTTATACGGGTCTATTCCGGCATAAAAATTGTCCGATTTTTATATCCCCCAAACCTTATTTCAGCGAATAGTAAACTGAAGACTGAAGTTCTTGAGCGTTTAAAATTACTATGTATGAAAAACATAAAAACAAGGAAGGGAGCGATACCCGCTTTTTTACTAGCATCCTTAGCTTTTACCATTTTTCAAACTGCCGCTATAAAGGGAACCATTACTCCTGCAGATGCCGCTACCAATGTGTGGGCCATCACCGGCAAGGATACATTCAGCGGCAGCATACTTGAAAATCGTTTTGAATTCGACAAGATCAAGCCGGGAACCTATCAAATTGTGGTAGAGGCCTCGCCCCCTTATAAGAACGGCGTTAAAAATGACGTGGTCGTAAAAAAAGACCTGACCGTTGACGTGGGGGAGATCGCACTTGAAAAATAGATCCTCCCCGGATCGGGTTTCGGAGCGAGCAGAAAATTCCAACTCAGATCCATTTTTAAGGCAATCATTTCATTTAGCCGATAAAATCAAATCTATTCATTTTTTAAAACAACATATGACATGGCGACCAATACGGCAGACAAGAAAGCGCATACAACAGACAGGATAGAGAAAAAAAACGCCCCTGATTCTCCCTACGTTATTAAAAACCGCGGGCAGGGCAGATTGTTTGAAAACGAAAACCTGGAGAGGCTTACAAAATCTTCCCCGGCGGTTATTTTCTCTATCTATATTCCCGTAATAGCGGGCATGCTCTACTATGGCATTGCTTATAAAGACCTCTCCGTAACGCGCGCGATCATCATGTTCTTTTCGGGAATGTTGTTCTGGTCCTTCTTTGAATACCTCATGCATCGGTACATATTTCATTTTATAACGGAAAACCCCAGGTTAAACAAGATCATATATAAATTTCACGGCGTTCATCATGAGTATCCGAGGGATAAAGAAAGACTATTCATGCCCCCGGTTCCAAGCTTGCTTATCGCGTCGATCCTGTTCTCCCTCGCGTACCTGACGCTCGGATGGCAGGCGTTGGCCTTTTTCCCGGGATTTATATTTGGATATTTATTATATGGCTCTATTCATTATGCCATTCATGCTTTTCCGCCGCCGCCGGGACTAAAAGCGTTATGGAGAAACCATCATCTTCATCATTATAAATACCCCGACCGCGGGTTCGGCGTGAGTTCGGTGATCTGGGATGTTATATTCGGGACCGTTCCAAAAAAAGAAAAGAAAGATAAAACGGAAGCGGCCTAGATTTCCCGGGGTATTCGTTTGGGGCAAATACTCCCCAACCTGAATGCCGGCAAAACAAATAAGCCGGGAATGCGCCAACGACTGAAACGCCAATGCGCATAGGGCTAAAGAATAACCGGTATGCATTAGCGTTTACCTAACTCTATCACTTCACAGTCCCTGATATCATCGCCGTCAATGGCGAAACGGACGATTGTTCTCATCTGGTGCCAGCCCTGTTTTCCGGCGGCCCCGGGATTGATATGCAAACACCCGTAGCTTTTATCATACATGATCTTTAAAATATGAGAATGGCCGCTGATAAATAATTGGGGGGCGGCCCGCAGCATTTCCGCTTTCACCGCAGGCGCGTATCTGCCAGGATAGCCGCCGATATGCGTCATCAGCACATCTACCTGTTCGCAGCGCCATCTCAGCGTTTCGGGGAAAAGGCTGCGGATATCATATCCGTCGATATTTCCATATACTGCTTTGAGGGGTTTAAAGCTACTGAGTTTCTCCGCAAGCTCAGCGGTTCCAAAGTCGCCTCCATGCCAGATCTCATCGCAATGCTCAAAATGTCTGAAAATGTTTTCATCCAGATAATGATGCGTATCAGATAAAAGTCCTATCCGCGTCAAAAGAAAATAATTTCGATAAAGATATATTTTTTACCGCCGTCAATGAACATTGCCAAAACACATATACTTTATCTCCAGGTACTCGTCAATTCCATATTTTGAGCCTTCCCTGCCCAGGCCGGATTGTTTAATGCCTCCGAAAGGCGCCAGTTCCGTGGAGATCAGGCCTTCATTGATACCCACCATTCCATACTCCAACGCCTCCGCCACCCGCCAGCATCGCGCCACGTCCCTGCTGTAGAAATAAGCGGCAAGTCCGTATTCAGTATCGTTGGCCATATCGATCGCTTCCTTTTCGGTGTGGAACCGGAATACGGGCGCCACGGGGCCAAATATTTCCTCTTTGGCCACCCTCATTGCAGGCGTAGCATTGGTCAGCACAGTGGGTTGAAAGAACAACCCCTTTCCAGGCTTGCCTCCAATTGTCGCGCTGGCGCCTTTTTGTATGGCGTCGTCAACCAATTCCTTTACTTTTATCAGCGATTTCTCGTTGATCAGCGGTCCGATCATCACTCCTTCTTCCAGCCCGTTTCCCGACTTTAACTGAGCGACAGCCGCCGTTAGTTTTTTTACAAATGCATCATACGCATTCTCCTGAACCAGGATGCGGTTGGTACATACGCAGGTTTGCCCCGAATTGCGATATTTCGAAGCAAGGACGCCTTTTACGGCGGCATCAATATCTGCATCATCAAAAACAATAAATGGCGCATTGCCGCCCAACTCCATCGAAACCTTTTTTATCGTCGGCGCGCATTGCTCCAGCAATACCCGCCCCACTTCCGTCGACCCGGTGAACGATAGCTTCCTGATCTTCTCATTTTCGCTAAACTCTTTTCCCGCGCCGGCTGAATCGCTGGTGGTAACCACGTTCAATACTCCCTGCGGAATGCCCGCCTCGCCCGCCAGTTTAGCCAGGGCCAGGGAGGTTAATGGAGTAGGAGAAGGAGGTTTGACAACAGCGGCGCACCCTGCCGCCAAAGCAGGCCCCAACTTGCGCGTCACCATCGCAAGCGGAAAATTCCAGGGAGTGATCACCGCCGCTACGCCGACGGGTTGCTTGATCGTCACTAAACGTTTATCCGCCGCATGCTGGGGGATCACGTCGCCATAGGCTCTCTTGCCTTCTTCAGCAAACCATTCGATAAAAGACGCGCCATAGATTACTTCGCTTAGGCTTTCCTGGTAGGGCTTCCCGCATTCCATCGTAACCAGCGTGGCCAGCGATTGTTTATGATCCAGGATCAGTCGGAACCAGTTCATCAGTATTCCCGCGCGCTCCTTCGCCAAAAGACCCGCCCATAACGGAAAAGCTTCCGACGCCGCATCGATAGCCGTCCGGATCTCTTCGATTTCCAGGTCGGCTACAGAGGCTATGGCCTTTCCGGTAGCCGGGTTAACCACGTCAAATGTTTTTCCTGAAACAGCGCCGGTCCATTTCCCATTAATATAAGACTGATCCCTGATCAGCTTTTGCAACGTTTCCATAATGATCGTTATTAGAGAATGTATCCAAAGTTACTCATCGTATGTTGTAAAGATTCAATAATTGCTCCTTATAATTTTCCATTTTCCACCTCACATTGGTAAATTTGATCCTCGTTAAAACATGCGTATGATCAAAGCCCTGATGCTGTGGGGGATATTATTGCCCGTTTTTTTGTCGGCTCAAACAACAGCCCATAGAATAGACGGCCCCGGGGGACAAAAGATCGGTTTCTATCAATACCTTCCTCCAAATTATCAAGCGGATCCCGATGTTAAACATCCGTTGATCATTTTCCTGCACGGCATTGGCGAAAAAGGAACCGGGATTGAACCGGATCTTGCGCGGCTAAATTGCTGCGGCATTCCTAAATATATCGACAAGGGGCATAAGATGGTCTTTACCTGGAATGGGAAAACAGAGGGTTTTGTAGTCGTTTTTCCCCAACTCGCTTCCAAATATGTTACCTGGCCCAACTACTATGTGGATGAAATGATCAATTTTGCCAAAAAGAACCTGCATATTGATACCAACCGCATTTTTTTAACCGGCCTGAGCTTAGGCGGCGGCGGCACATGGACTTATGCGTCTTCTTCCGCAAGCAACGCTAAAAAGCTCGCGGGCGCCGCCCCGGTAGTATCTCCCTGCTTTATGACCAATGGCTGCAATATCGCCAACGCCCAACTGCCGATCCTTGCCTTTCATGCGCTGGACGACCATGTGGCGCCCCCCAGTTGCACCATCAATGCGGTTAAAAGCATCAATGATTGCGGCGCAAAAGCAAGCCCCAATATGGTGCTATATGAAACAGGCGGCCACCGCGCGTGGGTGACAAGAACTTACGATACCGGATACAAGTATCAAAACCCCAATATATTTGAGTGGATGCTGGCGCAGGACAGAAGACTCAAACCCAATAAAAAACCGCTGGCAAAAGCTGGAAAGGATATTATCCTTTCAACTTCCCAGGGAACCGTTTTTCTGGATGGAAGCGGATCTTCAGACCCCGACGGAAAAATAATAAGGCATGTCTGGAGAAAAATAAGCGGACCTTCCTACGGCGCTATGCTGGGCGAGGTTACGGCGCGGCCGCGGCTCATCGAACTTAACTACCCGGGAGTATATACCTATGAATTAAAAGCGGTTGACGACAGGGCCGAGTGGAGCACGGATACCGTATCGGTAACCGTGCTTCCGGGAACCTTTCCCCTGACCAGAAAATAACCCGCTGCCTTCGCCAGCCTGATTTGATTGAACGATCGCTATCCGGGCGGATCAATAGGGACAATGTCCGTTTGCTTATCCCCGCCTGCTCATCATTCAATGATCACCCTGCCTTTTTGCAGCCTTTTAATGGTCAGGCTGTAATCGCCGTCGCCAAGCGATCTTATCGCATACCCCGCATCGTTATTCGCCGTCTCTTTCAACGCAGATCCGTTTACCGTGATCGCCGAAGGTTTAAAAGCCAGGCGCAGGTATTCCGTACCTTTCTCCTCGGCAGCGGTATATTGAACCCTGCGCTCCTCATAAAGCGGATCTTTTAATATTCCTTCGGAATAAAGAATATGATTTGATCCCCTGGGCGCCCATTCCGGCACGGCGGCAAACACATGATAAAACATACGGGGGCATTCGCCATAAGTATCCGACCACCAACTTAAAATGCCTTTGCTCAGCGGACTTTCATACGCCTTACCTGTGGAATCGTTACAGTAGGTTACCCAGTTTAACGAGCGGTATGCTTTTTCTTTATAGGTCTCGTCGCCGGTAACAGTGTATAACCTGGCGCACTGCGCGGCATACCGGGCCGTTTGATAATCCATCTTGTGATTGAAATCATCCTGCTCTCCGACTATATTGGCGCCCCATTGATTTCCTACCTCTCCCTCGGAGCAACGCTCGACGAAATATTTCTCTGTCCATTTGATCAGGTCTATGGAATACTGCTTCCAGTTCTTATCAAATTCAGGGTGATCAAACAGCAGCAAACCCATATTGCTCGCGCTCAGATTGCTCTTATACGTATTGCTATAGACTTCCGTATCCGTATGCCCGTCCGTCCAGTATCCCGTTTTCATAGGGTATTTCACCGTGAACTTCCTTAGCTTGGCCGCAGCTCTTTTGTACTTTTTGACATCGCCGGTATTGGACCGGATCAGGTCGTCAAACAGCTTATATGCGTTTGCCCAATTGGCTCCATACGGCGCCGTTACCTTACCCGTATTCATAACCACGCGATAGGGCAATGGCGACTGCTTCGCATTGCCGGTTTTTATTTTTGCAGCCATGGTATTCGCCACCTTGAGCGCGGCCTCCTTGTATTTTTCCTCGCCGGTAAACAGGTACATACGGTAATACGCTGATCCCATATCGCCGGCATGATCCACCTGTATCTCATGCAAAACAAAACGTTGCGCAGAAGTAAATCCCTGGAACACGGTATCGCCCGCGTTGGTGGTAGTATAAGGCATTCCCGGCCAGTCGAAAGAATCGGGGCTGGTTCCATGTTCGATGGCATAATCCATCATCCCCTTAACAATCTTCATTACCGAAGCGTCGCCGGTATATGCATAATAGAGGCGGGCGGATTCAAACCAATTGGGAATTTTCTCTCCAATATCGTTCATCCATTGATCCGGCTCCATGTTATCCTGGAATGCGCAATAAAAATAGTATTGCGGATACAACGACCGGGGAGGAGGTCCGGGGCTATTCGGCGCTTTTTTGACAAACTCCCAACGCTTGCGAAGGAACAGGTCATAGGCAACGGAGGATGGGCCCATCCAGGATATCAGCTTGGATTGGTCATCCAATACCACCTTATGCAACCCTATGCTATCGGGCGTGGAACTAGCGGCGGCAGGGGTCGATTGGGCATTAACAATTCCCCCGGTCAAACAAAAAAAGACACATACAAAAAAAGATCTCATAAAACTGATTAAGGCGTGAATAAAGGACGTTTCAGAAAAACAGCTCATCGGCTTATCCTTGCGCTACTATTTATTATAAAAAAGATTGGGTTATCGGCAAAATATGCCGCTGCATGATCTCTTCCACGTTATCGCTGCTCGTTTTTGAGATCAACCAATACTCCGTATGCTCCGCCGCCTCTCCGGGCGCAAGATCTGCTATTGGTCCCAGCGTTTCTATTTCCAGAAAATGCTGATTGATATAGATCTCGTTATTGCTGTTGAAATCAGGATATTGCCGGCGAGGTTCGTAGGAAAACCGTTTCAGGAACAACTCCCGGTTAAGATGATAAGCGCACCACCCCTGCTTGTTTAAAACGCCTATTTTTTGTTCAGTATGCTCATTGGGATCCTGGGCGCCCAAAATATAATCATTGCCCCAGAACCAGCGAGGATCCTGCATCCTCGCATAAGGCCAAAGCGTCAACGGGCGGGCGGGTAATAAAAACTCATCCCCCTCTCCAAAAGGCTCCTGCGGCACAATAGCCGCGCCCCCCGGCGCCATGGCGGAGATCGCCCAGGGCGACAGGCTTACCGTCCAAAGATTTTTATTGATCAACCGGTGCGTCAGTTTTATTTCGTTGGCCGATGGATGCAAAACGATTTCCATTTCTTTAACGATGCCGGTCGTTTCTTCCCTCGCCTGCCTAAGCGTTAATTTATTATCCTGCAACAGGTATTCTATCGGGTCGTTATCGGGATAGTAACTTCGCGGTATGGCCTCCGGAGCATGCCATAAGCGATGCCCCCCATATATTCTCCAGCCATCCCCTCCGGTCTTACCTGCATCATCAGGAGATGCATAAAAAAAATTCTGACCATCGATATACCCGGCGCGCAGGATCCGGCAGCCGATATCAGTAGCCGCAATGAGTTCTATCTCATCGTTGTAAAAACGAATACAATTCGGCCAACCTTCATAACTTATCATTTCGTGCATATCCTGATATTTAAGGCGACGGCAGAAAATCGTTCCTGGAACGCGCAGCCCGAACGGGAAAGTTACTGCAGTCCTTAAAAGCGCATCTACCCTAAATTGATGAATTACTATACAATCTTGTATTGCTTTACCCCTGTTAAGCGCGACCGCAAACAAAAAAGGCAAGTCGCTGGGACCATCGTTAACCGCTTTTATCAACGCCTATGCCGCCGTGAAAGGCTGTTCGGGATAGCCTGCAGTAAACCATATTTGCTGAAGTAGGCGCGGAGGGATAAATTTATACTTTTATCATTCAGAGATCACTCAAAAAAATTTAATACCGTGCAGGATTTACACAATAAACAGAGAGACCTCAGCATAATTGGGTTATATGGCGACTGGGCCGCCGGATCGCTCGCGAAATCATTGCCTTCTTTGTCATTTAGAAAAGAAGAATGGACCGATCTGAACGCCTGGCGCGAAGCGGCAAGGGGTCGGTTGACAGACAGGCTGGCCATCCCCGATCTGGGCGGAATGCCCGAGGTTTCCGTTGACAAACAGTATGAGTACGACGGGCTGATCATCCAGGAATTAAGCTGGCAGCTGCCTTATGGCCGCCGTACGGAAGCGATCTTATTAAAGCCGCGGCAGATAAAAGGAAAGCTTCCGGGCATACTGGCATTTCATGATCACAATGCCAATAAATATTTTGGGAAACAAAAGATCACAAAAACCGGCGATCAGCAGCATCCGATGATGGCCGAGCACCAGCAGATCTGCTATGGAGGCAGGGCCTGGGCCAACGAGATCGCAAAAAAAGGATATATAGTACTGGTACCCGACGCCTTCCCATTCGAAAGTCGCAGGGTCATGATGCAGGATGTTCCCGATCACCTGAGAAAGGGGTTGAATGATGAAGATCCTGAAGAAGAAAGCAATATCATAAAATACAATGAATGGGCAGCCGAGCATGAGCATGTCATGGCCAAATCGCTGTTTAGCGCCGGAACTACCTGGCCGGGCGTGTTTTTCGCAGAAGACCGGAAAGCGCTGGATATATTGTGCTCGCTGGACGAAGTCGACCCTGCGCGGATCGGCTGCGGCGGATTATCCGGCGGAGGCATGCGCACCGCTTTTATGGGCGGACTGGACCCACGGATCAGCTGCGCCGTATGCGTGGGATTTATGACCACCTGGAACGACCTGATACGCTATAAATCGTTTACCCATACCTGGATGACCTATGTGCCGCTGACGCCTAATGAACTGGACTTCCCGGAGATATTCGGATTGCGCGCGCCCCTGCCCACAATGGTATTGAACGACAATGAAGACGAACTGTACACGCTCAGCGAGATGAAACAGGCAGATAAAATATTAAGCGAGATCTTTCACAAAGCAGGCGCAGGCGACCGTTACCAATGCTCCTTTTATCCCGGACCTCATAAGTTCGACGTACAAATGCAATCGGATGCATTCGAATGGTTCGACCGGTGGCTGAAATAAATTACAGGGCAAGCGGCTGGCCGATTGTCAATGCCCTTCACAGAATCGCTATCCGCGAAGGGCCGGTTCAGCATTAAATACGCCGCCGATCGGCTTTCTGCCTGGCTCTTTCCATTATGGAAGCGATCGATACGGAAGCGCCGCCCTTTAATTTGCTTTCGTCTGCCGCCTCCATAAAGGCAAACTCCTCCAATGTTTCTTCGGGGCTTACCGGTATAACGCCGGTATCAAAAAATCCTATGACATTAACCCATAAAGGATCGTATCCATCCGATTTGTTTAATATTTCTATGGCTTTTTCGCAGAATACGGTGGCTCCCATGTCTCCCGTTCCCGAACGGGTACCTCTATACGAACCGATACGATCGTCGTTCCATACGCCGACAACCATATCCGTTTTTTCCAGATGGGTTCGACTTACGCTCTTACAACCCGTGCCCATAAGCGCATAAAGGATCTCCATGCCGTGGATGCCGTAATAAAAAAGATCGGGGTGATTAGGCTCAATATAACAGTCTCCGTAAGCGTCGACGCCCAGTATCTTTCCTGATCTTCCCCCCCTTACCTCTTTGGCGCCGGTTATATATCTCAGCGAAGAGGCGGAGAATACCGGGTTATTGTATTTTTTCGCTGCGTCAAAGATGAGCATGGCGTCTGCCAAAGAAGCGGCGATGGGTTTATCAATAAACATTCGTTTACCGGATTTTATCACCGGCAAAGCCTCATCCAGATGCCGGCGTCCATCCACGGATTCAAGCATTACCACGTCAACTTTCTTTAACAAGTCCTCAATGGAGCCCACTATTTCTACGCCCTGTTTTTTTACCTGCTCTGTAAAACCGGCCAGGCGTTCGATACTTGCTTTCATGTCCGCGCTGCCCTTGGTCGGATAGGCGGCGGTCACCTTATAACCGCCCCAGCCCGCGCCGGGTTTAGGATCATTCAATGCCTTGGTGATGGCGACAACATGAGAGGTATCAAGACCGATAAGTCCTACCCTTTTACCAGGCGCTACAGCGTTATGCTCTTTTGCATAGACAGCGGGAACGCTGTTAGACAAGCTTAATCCGGCGCCGGTGATAAGCGCGTTGCGCACAAATTTTCTTCTGCTAAAATGCTGGTTCATATGTAAACGATTAGGTTATAAGATACCTTAAAAATAACCATAAATCATGGCTGAGCGGCTCGGAAAGTTTTAGTCAATAGGGGAAAATACAATTGACGGCTTCGTTAGCGGGGACCCTGACCCGGGAGGACAAAGAGAGAAATCAATTTTTTGCCAGGAACAAGTTTATAAAGGCAGCCTCACCAATTCCCCGGTTTGCGCGCTTTTATAGATCGCCAGCGCGATCTCCACCGCCTTACGGCCTTCAACGCCGTCAACCAACAGATCGCTGCCGGTTTCAATGGCATGGATCATATCCTCTATCTGTTTTTGATGACCTACAAAACTGATGGCGGCAGGGTCGGATACGCCGCCCTGTGAAGTATTGCGGTTGACAAGAGCATTCCTGATCTGCTCATCCTCCTCCGTTTCCTTTTCAAACTGCCATTTTACCAAATCGTTCTCTTCCAGGATAGCCGTACCGGCGGTTCCCAGCACTTCGATCCGTTTGAACGAACCGGGATAAACAGCCGTGGAGCATTCAATGGTTCCCAACGCGCCGTTGACAAATTTTATGGTCGCCGCTACCGTATCTTCCACCTCAATATCCTTATGACGGATATTCGCAGTGAAAGCCTGCACAGATTGTACCGGGCCCATGTACCACTGCAATAAATCCACTGAATGAATGCCCTGGTTCATCAATGCGCCCCCGCCGTCAAGTTCCCAGGTGCCCCGCCATTGCGCCGATTTATAATATGCCGGCGTCCTGCTCCATTTAACATAGGCATCTCCCAGCGTCAGATCGCCAAACCGGTTCTGTTCAATAGATCGTTTCAGTTGTTTGCTCGCTTCGGCAAAGCGCGAAGGAAAGATCACGCCTAGTTTTACGCCCGCTTTTTCCGCTGCCTGGATGATCTTATCGCATTTCTCCAAAGTCACTTCCAGCGGCTTTTCAATCAGACAATGTTTGCCTCCTTCTATGCACACGATCGCGGGATCAAGATGCGCGCCCGATGGAGTGCAGATACACACAATGTCAATCTCCGGCGCATTCGCCATTTCCTCCAGCGTATTATAGGCAATACAATTATGCCTGGCCGCAAAAGCATCCGCCTTATTTTTATTGATATTATACACGCCGATCAAAGACGCATTCTCTATTGCCTCGATGGCTTTTGCATGAAAATCCGATATTAAGCCAGTTCCGATAATGCCAAAACCAAATTGCTTTTTTGCCATGCTGTTTTAAGTTTAACGGCCATCGTATGACCAGTCAATGACTATTTATCTGCCGCCTCGATAATCTTTTACGAAGCGGCACCTGGACAAAGATAAAAATCGTTAAACGAAAAACGCGCGCAGCGGGAAATTTACTGCTGATGATTCGCTGATAAGCCGGAGCGTGCGGGGATTAAACTGACCCATCTGCCAGGATTGGCCTACCGCCAGGCCATGCAGATGGTTCGGCCCATAACTGTTTCGCTTGCCCCTTTTTGAGTATATTATTCAGGCGTTTGAATAATGAATTTGTAATTACCCGCTTCCAGGACCTCAAACTGTATTATGCCATCCCGGCCAGGGGTCAGGACGAGCATATTTCCGCCGGGGTTTTTACCGCCTTTCACGATAACGCCGCCGATAGGAGTACCTGGCATCGCGCGGCTTGACGGTTGTTCGTACAACGGGTTATCCCCGGACCTGCCGCCGTTCTTGTATATTGGGTTATTTCCCGGGATTGTATTTTCTGAAGCTGCTGTTGGATCATAAAATGGGTCGGCCGCTTCTGTTATTTTATAGGCATTATTACTGCGGTTGCTGCGAACGGTATTGTTGTTCTGCGCCTTTAGTTGATAAGCGTTGTTTGTTTGCTCTCCGTCGACTGCAGGTTCTGCAGCCAGGCGATTATCCTTGTTATTTCTTGTAGTGTTGAAGTCCTGCGCTTCCGCTCTTTTGACCCCTTTTTCATTTATACTTTTTCCCTGCGGCTCATCGGGCATGACCAGCGTGATCTTGTAATCGCCCGCTTCCAGGTTATTAAACTCAACTTCGCCATTATTATCGCTTATCACTGTCATCGTATTTCCGCCGGGATTTTTACCGCCTTTCACGATAACGCCGCCAATAGGAGTGCCTGGCCTGGCGAAGTTTGACGGCTCAAACATCGGATTATCCCCCGACCTGCCGTCATCCTCGTACAATGGGTTATTTACCGGCATCGCCTTTTCACCAAAGTTCCGGCCCTGCGTTTGTTTCACTGTTGTGTTTTCAAGAGCTGCTGTTTGCTCATCGAGCGGGTCGGATGCTTCTGTTATTTTATAGGCATTATCGCTGCGGTTGCTGCGAACGGTGTTGTTGTTCTGCGCTTTAAGCTGATTAGAGTTGTTTGGATCGCTTTCCTCGTTCACCCTGTATGCATTATCGCCGCGGTTGCTGCGAATGGTATTGTTGTTCTGTGCTTTAAGTTGATTAGAGTTGTTTGAAGCGCTTTCCTCGTTCGCCCTATATGCATTATTGCTGCGGTTACTGCGAATGGTATTGTTGTTCTGCGCTTTAAGCTGATTAGAGTTGTTTGAAGCGCTTTCCTCGTTCACCCTGTATGCATTATCGCCGCGGTTACTGCGAACGGTGTTATTGTTCTGCGCTTTAAGCTGATTAGAGTTGTTTGCTCGATCGCCGTCGACTCCGGGCTCCGCCGCCAACTGCCCTCTTTCCCTGTTGCTTCTGGTGGTATTGAAATCCTGCGCTTCCGCCGCTGCCGCTCTTTTGACCCCTTTTTCATTTATGCTCTTTCCCTGCGGCTCATTGGGTATGACCAGCGTGATCTTGTAATTGCCTGCTTCCAGGTTATTAAACTCTACTTCGCCATTTTCATTTGAGATGGCTTTCATTGCAATGCCTCCGTTAGGGTTCTTTCCAAGTTTAACATCGATGCCCTTTAAGGGTCCCCCGGGCCTGGCGCTTTGCATCCCGCTGGCCATAGATTCGCCAAAACTGTTGCCCTGCGATTGTTTTACTGTTGTGTTTTCTGAAGCTGCCGTTTGATCATAAAACGGGTCGGACGCTTCTGTTATTTTATAGGCATTATTGCTGCGATTGCTGCGAACAGTATTGT
>DEHV01000039.1 GCA_002352105.1 Chitinophagaceae bacterium UBA2791
TATCTGTGGGAAAAGACGGCAGGCCCTGCGGCTACTTTGAACAATGCCAATACCGCTGCCGCTTCCTTAAGCGGGCTTGTCGAAGGCGTCTACACCTTTAGACTGACGGTAACGGACGATAAAGGAGCAACAGCAACAGATCAGGTAACCATAACCGTTAACACCGGAACTCCGGAACCGCCAGCCAACAAGGCCCCGGTGTCAAGAGCGGGAGCGGATATCCATCTTACGCTGCCCAACAACCAGGTAACCATCGACGGTAGCGCTTCTTCGGATGAAGACGGCTCGATAAGAACCTATTTATGGACCAAACAATCCGGACCGGCTCAATACAGACTGGCCGACCCGAACTCGGCAAGAACCGAATTAAGCCAGCTTGTTGAGGGCTTGTATATGTTCAGGTTAACCGTAACCGACGATAAGGGCGCAACGCATTTTGATGTGCTGGACGTATACGTGCACGCGCCTGAAACTCCGGCAAACAAGCCGCCAGTGGCAAAAGCCGGAAATGATATCGTCATTACGCTGCCGCTGGACAGGGTAACGCTCAATGGCAATGGGTCTTCAGATGAAGACGGCTCTATCATTTCTTATGCCTGGTCAAAGATCAGCGGGCCTTCTTCATTCCATATTGCCAACCCTAATGGCGTCAGCACGCAGGCGCTTAATCTAACAGAAGGCGAATATCAATTTACCTTAAGGGTGACCGACGACAAGGGCGCCACAGATACAGATACCGTGAGGGTTACGGTGAACCCGGCTCCTGTCGCGGTGAACCAGGCCCCGGCTGCCCAGGCGGGAAGCAACAGGAGCATCACCTTGCCCGAGAACAGCGTTTCGCTCGACGGCAGATCCTCCTCCGACCCGGATGGAACGATCGTCAGGTATACCTGGAGCTATGTCAGCGGGCCCTCTTCCTGGTCGATCGATAATGCGAATAACGCTGTCGCTACCGCAAGGGGGCTGACAGAAGGGAGCTATTATTTCAGACTGGAGGTGGAAGACGATAAGGGCGCCACGGATGCCGACACCATGATCGTCGCGGTAAACAGCGCATCGGTTCCCCCGCCCGCAGTTAACCAAGGGCCTACTGCAGTTGCAGGCGCAGACATTACCATTACCCTGCCTACTGATCATGTCGTATTGAATGGCAGCGCTTCTACCGATCCGGACGGAACGATCGCGTCCTACCTGTGGTCGAAGTTAAGCGGTCCGGCCCAATACTCCATCGTCAACGCCAATGCAGCTTCGACCGAAGTTCAGCAACTGGCCGAAGGAGAGTACCAGTTCAAGCTAGAAGTAAAAGACAACGAAGGCGCAGTGCATGCGGATACCATAAAACTGACCGTGTTGCCCGCGCCCAATATGGCGCCCATCGCGGATGCAGGAAAGGATTTCCAGGTAAGCCTCCCGGATCCCATGATCCAGCTTAACGGACTTGCTTCAAACGATCCGGATGGGGAGATCGTCTCCTACCAATGGGTGCGCATCAGCGGACCCGGGGCCATCACCATTATCAACTCCAATACGGCTACGCCAAGGGTCATTGGCGTTTCCCAGGGAGAATATGTGTTTGAGCTTACCGTAACCGACGAAAAAGGAGCGACAGCTACCGACAGGGTCAAGGTTACCGTCATTACCGGAAACAACGACCATCCGCTGGCCGCGGCCGGTCCCGATCAGATCATTGAAAGCCCGTCGACCTATGCGCTCTTGAATGGCGGCGACTCTTATGATGCGGACGGCAGACTGGTAAGCTATACCTGGAGACAGCTAAGCGGACCTTCTACGGCGCGGATGTTTACCCCGAATGAAGTGATCACCGAAGTGGAAAACCTCGAAATCGGCGAATACGTCTTTGAACTGACCGTGGTCGACGATCGAGGAAGCAGCAGCGTGGATAAGGTGAGCATTGTGGTAACCAGCCCCGCCAGCAATCTCCGGTACGAGGAAACGGTAAGGGTGTATCCCAACCCGGCCCGGTCATCTTCCGTTAACCTGCGGTTCAACAGCGACAGCACGGGAAGAACAAAGATCACCATATACGCCGCGAACGGAACGCCCGTCCAATCGATTGTTACAGAAAAGCCGGGATTTGATTTCAATAAAAACATAGACGTGGTTCGCCTGAAAGCGGGACTGTACTACGTGGAAATCATTGTCGCCGACAAACAAAAAATGGCAACTAAATTCATTAAACAATAAAAACACGAAACCGACAATGAGTGATTAGCGATAATTGGACGACAACCCTCAGTGGATAATGAGGAAACCCGGCTTATGAAGCAATAAGCTAACGTATAAGAGGAGATGCTTTCATCTCCTCTTATTTTATTTCAATAAACAGCTTTTACCGCCGGCGCAGCGCACAAAACAAACGCCAGCGGCGCGATAAGGCGCAACGGTTCAGGCCATCCGCTTTATTGCCCCGGCAATAAAAAATGCAAGCTGGAAGCCGATCAGTAAAACATAGGTCCAGGCGCTGTTTTTTGAAGCTGGCTGTTGCAACTCATGTATTATCGTCTGCTCTTCTTCCATCTTATACCCCTGCACTTTTACCGCTTGCTGCTGCGCCTTACCCGGCGCCGGTTTGTCGACCTGCCCGCGGTAGGCATTCTCCGGTAATTTGTAATCGGGGTTGAGCGCCTGCATTTTTTCCAGCTTTCTTTGCTCCATCGCCTCGCCGATCGTTTTGCCGGTAGCGCTTTCAACTTTGGCTGTCCACCTGGTTATATCAGCGGCTTTGATGTCCGAACTGGCAATGGCAATGCCCTTAATAAACTGCTGCAGTTCCGGGTGATCGCAGGTAGTATAACTGCAGCTTACTCCATTCTTCGCCACATTCTCCACATACATCTTTGCCAGGTCCTGTTTTGTTTTTTCATCGGCTTTCCAGAACCCCTTTCGTACCGCTTCCATCATCCGGGCGCTCATGCTCTGTATGGCATAAGGATTGTGCTCATCAAAAAATTCAACGGTGTTTACCTTATACCTGTCCTTCATCCACACCTCATAAAATTCCTGCCATTTTTCGTCATTGATCACTTCAGGATACACCACCTGCCAACCAAACATGTTATCCACGCTCTTCATGATCTCCCTGGCGCCTGCATATCCCTCCCGGGTCATGGCGGTTATAAATTCCGGATTAAAATAACGGCTGCGCAACTCCTGCCCCATGAACCGCTCAATAGACAGATACCGCTCCTTGCCCTTTTCTCTCAGATCCGCGACCATCAAGGGAGGCCCGGTTGTTAAGCTGTCCACGCGTTTTACGCCCATCGCCAAAGCTCCGGCAAAGCCGAAGAAATCATCATTATCCAAACTCATATACAGGGAAGAACTGCGACTATGGATCACCGCGTCTGCGCCGCTCAATGCCGCTTCAAATTCCTTCTCCATGCTTTCGCCCCAGACTGCGTTTCCATAACCATAGCTCATCTTCCGGATGTACAGGTCCGCAATTGAGCTATCGCTATCCCAGGAACCGCTGGCCAAAGCGGCGTCGGCCACAGCGTTGCCATAGACGCCGGGAGCTTCCGCAAATACCCTGATCAGACTTCTTTCTCTTGCGCTGACAGAATCCATGCCGGCTGCGATCAGCTTTTGATAAATCTTATCTGAATTGATCCTGACAGGATTGTCATCCTCTGCAGAAGCATAAGCCAGCTGTACGGCTTTGTCGAACAGCTCCACCAGCATGGGAAAATTATCCCTATATAAGCCGGTTGTGCTGAACAACACATCCACCCTCGGCCTGCCCAGTTTTTCCCTCGGGATCAGTTCCAGCCCATCGATTCGTCCCATCGGGTCCCTTTTTATCCCTACTCCGAGGTATGCGAGCGCCTGCGCTTCCTGCATTCCCTGGTGCCGGACAGTTTCGCTGCCCCAGACCTCCATGGCCACCTTATCGGGAAAACGGTCGTTTTCCTTTTTAAAATTGTCGATGAAGGCATTGGCCAGCCTGGTTCCCGCCGAATCCGCATAAAACATGGGGACGGTTCTCGGATCAAAGGCAAAAAAGTTAGACCCTGTTGGGATGGCGGCAGGGTTGCGTATGGGGTCATTGCCCACATTGGGTTCGATATACCGCCCGTCCAGCCCCTTTATCAGGCTGCTTAACTCGCTGGCGCCGCTATTGATCAAATTGGTCTGATACAGGCTCCGGCTCTCCGGCTGGTTTGCCTTTGTCATGATATCCGTAAATGCGACAAGCGCTTTGCCGGCAGGCGATACGCCAAAAGTATGCAGACCAAAAGGCGTGGAATGCGTGCGGATCTCTTCGATATAATGTTGCAGTTCCTCTACCAGTTCCGTTAACGCAGCAGGCGACGATGCCTTTAGATCGCCCGACGGTTTCCAGCCGTTTTTGGACAGATCCTTTTTAATACCCATTTTGCCGGCCAGCCGGTCAATGTCTTCCAATACCTTCACGCTTCCCTCGGGATCCACCGCATGCGCTTTTTCCCATTGCAGGATCAATTGGTTCAAATGTTTTAACTCAGGACTCAAGCCCGCTTCGCCCATTGCCGGCGTCAGGTGGTCGATGATCACGCCCGCGCCCCTTCGCTTTGCCACCAGGCCCTCGCCTACCACGTCCATATTATAGATGTACATGATCGGCAGGTCGCCGGCAAGGATCTCAGGGCTGTCGTATTCGCTCATGCCTGTTTCCTTACCGTCCAGCCATTCCTGCGTGCCATGCGTGCCGGTATGTATGAGCGCGTCTGTGTTGCGCTGCAGCCACAGGTATTGGCAAATGTACTGGTGATGCGGGGGCAACGAATTGCTGTGATACATCGCGGCAATTTCCTCTGCCTTGGCGCGACTCGCCTGCGGCATGATATAACAGGCGCCCAATTTGATCACCGGCAATACAAAATGCAATTCGCCATTGTGCATCACCGTCATTATCTGCGCGGCTTCCGGCTTTCCCCAACGGTCATTTACATATTGCTGGTAAGAAACCGGCAACTGGCTGAACCATTTTTTATACGTGGAAACCGGGATCAATTCCGCGCCCCCCTCCCTGATCATGCTGTTCAGTTCGCCCGGCGCATACTTACCTACATTCCTGCCGCGCTTCATGATCAGTTTTTCGATGGAACGCTCATCGTCCAGGTTTGCCCCGCTTATTGCATATCCCTGCTTTTTTAAAGCTTTCAGGAAAACAGGAATGCTCCTGGTCACGTTCAGATAGCTCGCTCCCACATTATCCTTGCCCGGGGGATAGTTCCAGAATAGAACCCCGATCTTTTTCTGCGCGTTCGGCGTGCGTTGCAGGCGAATAAACCGGTTGACGCGATCTACCATTCTGTCGGCCATCGCAGGTATTGCTGTTTTGACCGCCATATTCCCCTGTAACTTCGTGCCGCTTATGATATTGTTGGGCGCCAACCCGGAAAACTCAGGCATAGCATACTGGAAAGAAATCTCAAAACTGCTCAGGCCCTTTGTGCTCGCGCGCCACTCGTCGATAGTCGGTCCGTAAATATCAATGGCGTTTATTACCGGAACATTGGCCTTCTTCAGCAGGGGAAGCGCCTCGTTATCCAGGAACCGGAATGTGCTTGTTACGATGATATCAGCGCGAGTTTTACCCGTCAGCGAATCGATAAGATAATTTTTTAAAACGGTCGCCGCCGGAAATCCAAACGCCATTACCGGCTGAAATCCCGCCCGCTCAAATCTCGACATCATTGCATTTTCAACATTCAGCAATTCGGCATGCACTGCATTTCTGTGCACGATATAGGCGACGACAGGTTTCTTTAAGTCGGGGTTTGCCTCCTTCACCCAATCTTCCCAGGTAGGCGCCAGCTTTGTCATTTTACCAGCCGTATATACGACCAGGCCCTCCCTGATCTTTTCCACAGGTTTCTCATAGGCGATATGATCGTACCCACGGTACCTATTCAGTAAATAGCTGATACAGTTCATATAATCGGTCGGGGAACCATACTCCACATAATCGTCCACCATTTTCTCCCTTCGCAGGCCCAGCCCGGTCAATTTCTCTTCGCTGTATCTCAGGCCGGGCTGACCGCTTGCTATTCTTATATAAGGCATGCCCGGCGAACCAGCGGCCGCCTGCGCCGCCATCAGGTAGGGTTCATGCTGCTGAAGGAATTCCGTTTGATGCACATGAAAGATCATCATGTCGGACGGCGGTACGGCATCGCCCTCCCTTGAATTGCTTTCCGTGCGAACAATCACGTCGATCTTCCCGGATAAGTCCGGATACTTTTTTAAAAACAGATCGGTCCCTCTTACGATGGCTTCCGCCTTATTATCCGCGGTAATAAAGAGTATGGTTGTCTTGTCATTGTCTACCCGGCTGAACCGATAGAGCAATGAAGCCAGGGCAATAATGAATACGGCGGCCAATGCAAGGCCGGCAATTTTAGTTGTTTTCATCGGCATCAGGTTGTTGATCGTCTTCGGGAACATATATCACAGAACCGTCCTCCAGCCTGTAGGCCACGCCCAACCGCTCTCCGTCGCCGCTGCCAATATTCCTGGTCATCCGTCTCACGGTTGTTTTATTGCCTTGTTTTACCATGATCTGCAAGCCGTCCTTACGCTCGGTGGTAATGGTGACTTTCGCTTCCGGGTCGGTGAGGCTTATCGCATTTAAAGCCATGATCAACGACACCATAAAGCTGATCGCCAGCACAAATCCCAGATCGAACAAATTCGCGACGGCCGCCAGGGGATCGTCCGCATCTCCATGAGAAGCAAGCAAGCCCATTGTTCTTCTATGCTTATGATTGTTCATGCGCTTGATTTTCTGTTTATGACTGTTTGTTTTCTTCCTTTTCAATCGCGTGTCGCACTTCAGCGAGATCAAGGGCATACCATCTCTCATAATGCGTTACCACGATCATGCATAAGGCGCCAATCGCCAACCCCATCACAGTAGCGCCGATGGAATGAGTTCCGCTTTCTGCCAGGCGCTTAAAATTGTTATTGGCCAGGGAGCTCAGCGCAGCGCCCAGCGGTATCAATGTGCCTATCAGCCCCAGGGTCGGGCCGAGCTTTACCCAGGTGCGGACCCTGTTGATCCGCTTTTTCAACTGCGCTTCTGTCCTGTCGTGCAATTGCCAGTAAGAAGCGCCGGCGTCTAAATCCATCTGCCTTTTCCATTCGCGTATGCCCTGATACCGTTGAAGCGCGTCATCAGGCTCATTCAGGTTATCGATCGGATGAGGTTTGCTTTTTCGCTGAAAGCTTTCTACCAGCATGTTTCCTGCAGCATACAGGGCGTAGGCCATGCCTATCACCAGCAGAATGGTTACCGGGTAGATCATTAAATTGGTTAACGCCGTAATGGCATCTTGAAGCGTTGCAGAAGACATGTTTGTTATTTATTTATAAATGATTAAATGAACGGCGCGTCATTGCAGTATGTTTCGTAAGATCAGAACCGGTACGCATAGCGTACGCCCGTGAACCGCCCGGGAAGGTTAAAACCGCGGGTTTCATAATAATTTTCATCCGTAAGATTGCCGATCCTCAGAGACAAGACATGTTGCCCGGCAATAGTATAATTGACGGTCAGGTCGAGTATCATGTATTTGGGAAATTCCATATAGGCGCCCCTTAAAGCAGGGTCCAGGTGTCCAAAATCCTGCGAATAACGCCTGCTCATGTACCTGCCGCTCAACCTGGCGGAAAAAAACCGGAGGTTATCATATTCTATGCCATAGCCCATATTCAGCGGCGCAACATTCCTGATCCTTACCACGGCGTCGGCAATCAGCCCCTTTCCATTGATATGATCTTCCGCCTTTATCAAATGGGTCAGGCTCGCGAATACCCGCAAGCGATACTTGTTGTTGCTTAATGAACCAAAATCATAGCTGCCCTGCAGTTCCAATCCCTCTATTTTCGCTTCATCGGCGTTATCGTACGTCAGGTATTGATCTATTGTCATTCCATTGGTATGGGTTTGACCTACTCTTTCCGGAACCGATACCTGGCGGATCCGGTTGGTCACTCTTGTATTGAAATAGACGGCATCGAAGCTCAGCCCGCTTTTGTTGTCGCTGTATTTAACGCCGATATCGCCTGTTACGCTTTCTTCATTTTTCAGATCGGCATTGCCGGTATTGATGCGCACCGTATTGCCGGGAAAATAATTCTCAATGTATCCTGCCATTTCGAATGCCTGGGCAAAGCGGAAAGCCCTGCCGATATTAGTATGTATGGCCCAATCGCTATTTAAATTGTATTGCAGCGCCAGGCTCGGGCTGAGAAATGCGTTATCCGCCTTCTTAGGCGTCAGGTTTAAAAACAAGGGCGTTTCAAGAATGCCGAACCGGATAAAATCATAACGAATGCCCGGGTTGACAATAAACCTGCCTTTTAGCGCGGCGATATGCGCCTGCGCAAACGGCGCAAGGGTTTTTACAAAGGAGTAGGGCGAATAAGGCGAGCGGGCGGTCACTTCAAAACCGCCATCCGCATTCGCCTGGTTCCACGATCTTGTTTTTGAGGAAGCCTCGCTGTAGTCAAGGCCCGCAAGGATCCTGACCTGTTCATTTACTTTAATGGCATCCTGCAACTGAAACCCTTTCCATTTTACAATACCTTCCGATGTCTGATACGTCGGAGAAGGCGTAAGCGTAAGCAGGCTGAATGTAGAGCCGTTGTAATTATTAAAAATACTGTTCTCCTCATGCGTTAAAAATGCTTTTAGCGAAAGGCTATGCTTACGGATATGACCCGTAATACTGATATCGCCATTGTGATAAAACCGGTTGGCATATCCTTGCGCGGCGTCTATCAACCGCAGGTCGCCCGAGCTTTCAATGCCGCGGCCGGAAAACGAATGACCGCTGATATCCACCCGCCAGCTATCGCTGATCTGGTAGCCGACGCGAAGGCTATTGGAACGATAGCCCATTTTTGTTCCGTTGCGTTTTCTTCCGTCATAGGCGGTATCATACTCCTTCACCGTTCCGGAGGCGGGGAACAATTCAACCTGTTCGCTGCCCAGTATTTTCCTGAAAAAATTTCCATCGCCGATTTTGAAAGCCTGGTTCCTGTCGAAGAAGGTCCCGGAGAAATCAAAATCCAGTTTTGGCAGGATATTTCCGCCAACCGCATACCCCATTTCCGAAGTTTGGAAAGAACCATATCCGCCGAACACGCTTCCCCTGACTTTTCCCCTGGTTTGTTTCGTAATGATATTGATGATCCCGCCCATCGTGCTGCTGCCATAAATGGCTCCTGCGGCGCCTTTTAAAACTTCGATCCGTTCAATACTTCCCGGGTCAAACAATGCCAGGTTCTGAGTGCCCGACTGCCTGCCATTCAATAAAACAGAGACTTCGGGATTGATCCTGCCCGGTTCTGCCGGCGGGCGAAAGCCCCTAATGCTGGCATAAGTCGCCACGCCCGGTCTTTGGATTACATCCAGCGCGGCCATCTTTTTAACAATATCGCCCACATCCAAACCGGGACTCATTGCGAGGTCTTTAGCGGTTATTATCTCCAACTTTTGTGGAACTTGTTTTTTTCGCAGTTCAAGGCGGTTGGTGGTAACGATCACATCTTGTAACACAACCGCGTTAATCGCTGAGTCCTGGTCTGGTGAAATTGTCTGGCCATATGCGGCCGCCGAAGCCAGTATAACGGCAAATAAAAACCCTATTGCTTTCATTAATCAATTGTTTTAAGTTGTTTGTTATATCAATACGGATATGATCGCCGGGTCAACCCCGGCCATATCAGTCGCATTTGCCGCATGCCTGCGCATGCGGTCTTTATCCTAACTGTTTTATGAGATGATCAGAACAGGCGATCCTTACGCATTGTTGTTGGCGTCTGCGCAGTTTCCCGCTTGCGCCGGCGATCATTCGCCTATTACCGGTAAAAACCCGGGCAGCCGGGGGAGTCATATCCATGCAAACCGGAATGCGCCTGTTATCCGGGCGATGATAGGCCCGATAACGATCAGCAGAAACAGTTACGCGATGAAAGAAGGAGGCCCTTTGTTGGAATAATGGAAAACAAAAGCCTGGCAGAGAGCAGTTTTGCCATGCGATAGAATGGTTGCATATACAGTATGCGGAGCAATATCAATCCGATGATAATCGTCAGAGTAGGTAGAATACCTATGAGAACAGATCGGGCAGTCATCGCCCGGGGCATTCCCCTTTGCAATGACAAACTGCCTGGCAGATTTCTTTTCCGCACGGGTATTTTCCCCGCCGGGATGATGGTGCCATAATTGAACGGGGCAGGCTATAAAAGCATATAGCACCAGTAAAACAGCCGCAATCCAATGACGATATTTTCTGATGCGCCTCATTTAAAAAATGCAATGTTGTTGCAAATATAAAGTATGGAGTTTATAAAAAAACATTGGATCGAAAATTTTAAAAATAAAATGCCGGATCCAATTTGGCGCCGCTCGCGAAACCTCGGTTGTAAATACATTCTTTAATCTATTGAACAAATTTCTCCTTCCGAAAAATAAAAGCGCTTTCAACAACCGATAAATGACGCCGACCAGAATTATTGGTATAATAATTGCCAGATCGAATACTGTTTAAAAAAAGCGTTAAGGCCTTCTGCAAAAGGCGCTGCTTACCCCCTTCCCAACTGTTAAACAACAATTAAGGCTTGCTCTCGCCCGATCCCGGACGAAGGCCCAACGATTATTTGTTTGATCCAACAAAGCATTCGCGCATTTGATTGTCGTTGAAGATGTCTGTCAACGCGGGTCTGATGCGGCGAGCCATTATTAAACCTAATTAACAAAAGCTTCTCTGCTATGGGAAAAATGCTGTTTTTTGTCTGCCTCTTCGCGCCTTTACTTTCCATTTCACAGCAAATACATAAGCATACTTACGCAAGTAACGGGGAACGTATCGGGTTCCTGGAATACAAACCCTCAGACTATAACGCTAAGACATCAACGAAATATCCGGTGATCATCTTTCTGCACGGCATCGGCGAGAGGGGAAACGGAACGACGGAACTCAACAGGGTCAAGAACATATCCATTCCCTATTATATCGACCGGGGAGAGCCTATGCGGTTTTACTGGAATGGAAAATGGGAAACCTTCCTGGTGTTGTCTCCCCAGTGCCCGATGAAATATGGCATGTGGCCGGTATCCTATATAGATGCCATGATCGATTACGCCGAACAGAACCTCAATATAGATAAGAAAAGGATCTTTCTCGCCGGGTTGAGCATGGGAGGCGGCGGAGCATGGAAATATGCTTCGTCTTCCCTGGCCTATGCCGACAGGCTTGCAGCCATCGCCACCGTATGCGCTCCCCCTACCCTGGTCGACGCCTGCAATATAGCCAGGAGCAACCTGCCCCTCTGGGCATTTCATGCAGCAGACGACAAGGTGGTGAATGTTTCTTCCATCCACAACGCCGTCAACAAGATCAACGGCTGTAAACCCGGAACGCCGGCAAAAAAAACCGTTTGGCCTACCGGCGGTCATAACGTCTGGGACCGAGCCTTCGACTTCAAGCATGCTTATCAAAGCCCGAACGTTTTTGAATGGTTCCTCTCCCAGGGCGGACAGACCGCGCCCCCGCCCAATGCTAAACCGGTCGCCAAAACCAATAAGACGATCACCCTGAGCAAACCCGCTACTTTTCAACTCAACGGCTCTGCGTCCCATGATGCGGACGGCTATGTGGCGCAGTATTCGTGGAGAAAGGTATCCGGTCCTGAAGGCGGCTCCATCTCTAATCCCAAAGCCGCCGCCACCAATGTAACAGGCATTGATAAAAAAGGCGTTTATCAATATGAGCTGAAGGTAACCGACAACAAGGGCGCCTGGGCTGTGGCAAGCGTTACGGTGAATGTGCTTGCTTCGGCGCAAAGCTCTAACACGCCCAAACCTGCGAACAAACCGCCCATTGCCAATGCAGGGCCGGACAGAATGATCACCCTTCCGCAAAACGAGGTCTGGGTTACCGGGGGCGCTTCGGCCGATAAAGACCATGGCGATTATATCTCCTATATCAAATGGGAAAAAATAGAAGGGCCTTCGACTTACCATATTTCCAACCCCCATCATGCCAACACCAAGATCACCGGGCTTAAACCGGGGACATATACGTTCCGGCTAACGGTCAAGGACGGTAAGGGAGTGGCTGATCGTGATATTGTAAAGGTCATCGTGAACGCGCCGCCTGTTGCCAATGCAGGGCCAGACAGGATGATCTCCCTTCCTCAGAACGAGGTTTGGGTTACCGGAGGCGCTTCGGCCGATAAAGACTACGGCGATTATATCTCTTACATCAAATGGGAAAAGATACATGGCCCCTCATCCTATCGCATTTCCAATCCTCATCACGCCAACACCAAGATCACCGGGCTTAAACCAGGAATCTATACGTTCCGGCTAACGGTCAGGGATAGGAACGGAGTAGTTGATCACGACGAAGTAAAGGTCACCGTGAACGCGCCGCCTGTTGCCAATGCAGGGCCGGACAGGATGATCTCCCTTCCTCAGAACGAGGTTTGGGTTACCGGGGGCGCTTCGGCCGATAAAGACTATGGCGATTATATCTCTTACATCAAATGGGAAAAGATACATGGCCCCTCATCCTATCGCATTTCCAATCCTCATCATGCCAACACCAAGATCACCGCGCTCAAACCGGGAACCTATACGTTCCGGTTAACGGTCAAGGACGGCAAGGGAATAGCTGATCATGACGAGGTGAATGTTCGGGTCGTCGATCGCTATAAGACCCAGGCCAGCGCCGTTTCTTCTGCCAACGCTGCAATGGATCCGACCGCCGCCCTCAATGCAGGAGATACCGCCCATAACCTGGAAAATGAAGGCGCCGCTATCGCTTCCGTATCTGCCGGCGCTCAGGCAGCCATGAGCGTCTTTCCCAATCCTGCTCATGGAGATATCCATGTCCGGTGCAATAGCCTGNNTCTTCAGCAAAATTCATAAAACAATAAAATAAAGGATACATACGGCGGCAGGCTTCGGTCGATCGGCCATGCGCTTACCGGAAGGGTTTATAAAAATGCCGGGAGCCAAGGGAAAGCATGGGCTTATCGCCCGAGGTATCGCCATAACAATAAACGCTTGAATAATTTTCAAGGTCGTATGCTTCTTTTATCCTTCTCACTTTTTCAACGCCATAACAGTTTTTACCGTCGATATTCCCGGTGATCCGGTTGTTCCGCACCACCAGGTTGGTGGCAATACAGGGAAGATTCATGGATTCGCTCCATTTGCCTACCCAATCCACCGGCGAAGCAGATACAATTACCACTTCGGCGCCCGCTTCTTTTAACTTCATGATTTCCTTTGCCGCCTTGGGCCTGATCAATGAAGGCGTTACATCGCGCACAAATCGCTCGCAGCAGCCGGCAAATTCCTCAGTCGTCATTTTACCAAAAAAATAGCGCAGGATCATTTCCTTGGCGCGTTGGTTAGAAATGATCCCCAGTTTATAAGCAATAAGAAAGGGAGCGTGCAACAAAAACCCAAGGTAGAAAGCGGTATGTCCCTTACAAAACTTGATGAACTCCAGAAAAGAATCCCTGGTCGTAATCGTGCCGTCAAAATCCAGAAAAGCAATTGGCCTGCTCACCATTCAATCCTTTAAATAATTATCCGGGTTCGCCGGCTAAAACGGATAGCCGCTGAACGCCCGGAAAAAATAAAAATACTTACTCTTTCCGACTACAGGCGATCATAATTTCATTTTCTTAAAAATAAACTCCGGTATGCAACGGATAATGCACATGATCCAACGCCAGATACCCTTGACATAGGTCGTGTTCCTTTTACGCATTACCGCCTTATATACGGCTTCGCCTACCTGTTTTGGCGTAGCCGTCAGCAAGGGAGGCAGGCTAAGATGTTCTGTCATGCGGGTATACGCAAAGCCCGGCTGGATCGTCGCCACGTGAACGCCCAAAGGACACATCCTGTTTCGCAACCCTGAAAGATAAGCGGTAAAACCCGCCTTGGCGCTCCCATAGATATAATTGCTTTGCCGGCCTCGTTCGCCCGCGACAGAGCTGATGCCAACGATGGTTCCGCTGCGCCGGGAAGCATAGTAGTCTGCCGCTACGTTCAATATCGAAACGGCGCCCGTATAATTGGTATGCAGTATCGCAGCCGCTTCGGACCAATGCTTCATGGCCTTCTCCTGGTCGCCCAGGTAACCGAATACGCAAATCGTAACATCAGGCTTGGGCGAAACCTGATCAAAAAACAATTGATGCGCCTCAAAAGAGAGGGCGTCAAATTCAACGAGCTGAACCGCTATGCCATACCTGATCTCCAGGTCCGACTTAACCGGTTCAAGTCTTTGGGCATTGCGCGCGGCAAGCTGAAGCGCATACCCTTTTGACGCAAATTTTTCTGCAATAGCCATTGCCATATCGGATGCGGCCCCTAAGATCAACACTGTCGGCATACGCGAAGGNNCGGGGATATCCTTTTTGTAATACTTCCGGCTTCATCCGGGCGTCCTTGGACATATAGAGTCTTCCCCCGTACTTCAGCACGATCTCGTCGAGCTCGTCAAGAAAGGGAAACAAGTCTTTACGAACAGGAAAATCCAGCGCAAGCGTATATCCCTCGTCAGGAAAGGAGATCAGGCTTTCCTGTTTGCCGAACACCTTTAACACCGCAAGAAAGGAACCCATACCCTTATCGCTGATGCGATGAAAGATATCGACCAGCCCTTGCTTTGAAGACAGGGGCAGCACAAACTGGTATTGCACAAACCCTTTTTTCCCGTATCCCCTGTTCCAGTGAAGAATGGCGTCGAGCGGGTAAAAGAAGGGCTCATAGGAAACAACATTACTGATCACTTTTTTTATATTCTTCGCGTAAATGAAGAAATTAAACGCTTTTATCGTAAAGGTATTCAGCGTCCAGGAAGGCAGGTTGAAAGGAAAGGCGATCCTTAATTTACGGGGAAGCTGAAGCGGTTGTTTTTTTTGCTTTTCATTTAGCTGGTCTACGGTAGCATGTTCGCCAATGATCAGGATGCCTCTTCCCAGGCTTTTCCCTTTGGTAAGGCAATCTATCCAGGCCATAGAATAGGTAAAATGTTTATACTCTTCAAAAAAGCCCAGCAGCTCTTCCAGGTTGCGCGCCTTCAGCTGCTTTTGTTTGATATATGCCGTTTCGATCTTTTTCAGTCCGAATTTCACTCTCGTGATCACCCCGGTCAGTCCCATTCCTCCGCAGGTGGCTTCAAACAGATCGCGATGAACGGTAGGCGAACAGGTAAGCGTTGAACCGTCGGCGATCATCACATCCATATCGATGATATGGTTTGAGAAGGAGCCGTCCACATGATGGTTCTTACCATGCACATCGCTGCCGACAGCCCCGCCCACCGTAATGAATTTTGTGCCGGGCGTAACCGGCAAAAACCATCCCCTGGGCACGATCACTTCCAAAATCCGGTCGAGCGTCAATCCGCTCTGGCATTCAAAAATACCGTTGCCGGCGTCAAAAGAAAGTATCCTGTCGTATTTAAGGGTAGAGATCGTATGCGCTGAAAGCGATGCGTCGCCATAACAGCGCCCGTTGCCCCGCGGAATAAAATGATCGGTATTGTTCACCAGCTGAAGCAGCTGATCGTCGAAACTGAATGCCCGTTCATCGCTTTTTATTACCGGGTAATTGCCCCAGTTGGCTATCTTTTTCTCCATTATTCAAAAAAAGTTAGATCGCGCAAATATAGGATCGCAAAGAAGCTGGCCACCCATAGGAGCATCGTCAGCTGGATGAACCGGTCCTTGTATAACACCTCCGTCGGGGAACCCGCCTTATTATGAATAAAGGTTATCTGGAGATAACGCATAATTCCGGCGATCACGAACAAAGCGGTGTAATACAGGCGGTGACCGAACTTTTCATAGGTAGCATCCGATACGGTATAATTGATATAGGAAACGATAAGGATCGCGCAAAACAACGCCAATAAGGTATTCAGGAACTCAATGCTATAGCCCTTCATTGATTTACGCATATCCGTGCCGGTAGACGCTTTCAACAACAGGTCGTCCCTCCTTTTGGCTATGGCCAGGAACAGCGCCAGCAGGAATGTCATGATGATGAACCATTCGGTCGTATTCACCGCCGCTACAATGGCGCCGGCCTTCACGCGCAGCACAAAACCGGCAGCCACGATCAGGATATCTATGATGGACAGGTTTTTTAATCCGAAGGAATAAGCAAGGTTCATCACATAATAGATCAGGGCAATAAAAAGGAACTTGTTGGTGGGATCCACCATATACGCAAGAAAGCAACCGGCAAGCGTAAGCAAACCGCTCAGGATAAGGGCAGCCGGTTTTCTGACCGCGCCGGAAGCCAGGGGACGCTTGCATTTTTCCGGGTGCTTCCGGTCGTCCTCGACATCCCGGTAATCATTGATGATATAAATACTGCTGGCTAAAAAGCAAAACGATAAAAAGCCGAGGATCATTGGCTCAATCCTGCTCAGATCGAAGAATTTCCCTGCAAAAAATGAAGGAACGAACAGAAAAAGATTCTTGGCCCAATGTTTTGGCCTTAAAAGTATNNCAAGATAGTTCACAAAAGGTTTTGATGCAATATTATTGCCCGTTAGATTTGCAATCGCTAATTTGACCCAAAATTCTATTGCATTACCTGAAGACCACTATTTTATGAAACGCATTTTGTCTGCCGCAGAAATCCTGTTGATCATTGTCGTCGCGGTCATCCCCCTGTTCCCCAACCTGCCTTACAGGCTGAACAGCTATCTTTCCTGGGAAGGCGCCTACCGCATTATGCAGGGACAAATACCTTTTAAAGACTTCGGTATGCCCGTGGGATATATGTATTGGGTCATCCCTTCGATCTTTTTCAAACTATTCGGCGCCCAGATGATCACCCTTATCAAAGCGCAGCTTTTCATCAACCTGCTGGCAGGATTCTCTTTCCGCTCCATCCTTAAAAGCCTTCAGGTTGCCCCGGTCATCCGCTTTGCCGGCATCCTGGTGTTCTGCCTCTCCTATTCCCTTCCCAATTACTGGCCCTGGTACAACCACACGGTAATTGTATATGAACTGATCGCGCTGGCATTTTTAATGTTCTTCCTGACCGGGAAGCCCTCTAAATGGCAATACCTCTGGGTATTCCTTTCCGGGGCCTTTGTTTTCTTTTCCTTTTTTACCAAACAGGATGGCGGCGCGCTGGCCTTCTTGCTTTGCCTGGCGCTGCTTGCCTACGACGCCATTATTGAAAAAAGATGGGTTCCGATAACCGTTTTTGCCGGAGCCGTCGTTGCGACGGGACTGCTGATCATCCTGCCCCTGGTCCCCTATGGCTTTGGCTACTGGTTTAATCATGGCCAGCCGCCCCATAGCTCCCGGATATCTATAACCGATATTATCACCGAGTTCTTACTATCCTCGCAATGGCTTAAATTTTACCTGGCATTGATCGTGATCATCTTGCTGGCAAGCATCAAAAATATCCAGGCCTTTTTCCAAAACAAGCGGCAAATGCTTTTTACGCTACTCACCCTGGGCATTATTGCCGAAGCCGCCATCTTCCAGGTTACCAGCTATTTGCCGGTAGACAATAACATCTTCTATCATTCTTTTGCCATCGTTTATATCCTCTCGGGGGTTGCCGCATTTCTGCCCATTAACATGGACACATGGAAATCGACCATTGTCTTTACGGCGGCGATCCTGCTGTGGTGGAGCCAGTCGTACTGGAAATATATCGAACGCTTTGTGCTGCCTTCCACCCCCGAAACCTATACCACCAATACGCATGCGGGATATACCTATGCCGATGTCGTTAACCGGAACACCTACATGATCGAGCTGGACACCACCGCGATCCCCCTGCATCAATGGCGGACGCCGGCATTACGCTCATTCCATAAGGTATTGCTGCCGGGGCCTACCGTAGACGGTATAGAAAGACTGATGAACCTCGACCTCGTGAAAAACAATAAGGACCTTAAGGTCCTGAACATGTCCGAACTCACGCCCCTGGCCGCGGAAATTCCATTTACCCTCGAAACAGGAAAAGACTACCCGCTTTGGTTCCATAAAGGAGTGGGCATGTTTGATAAGGAAACCAACATGTTCGTAGACCGCGTCAATAACAAATATTACGACCTGGTCATCTATGAATATGTGCCATACTCCAATAATTTTTATCCCTTTAAAATCAGGGAGGCCCTGCAGGAAAACTACTCCCGTATCGATACGTTCCCGGTTCCGAGAAACCCCTCTTCTCATGCCTGGATAGAAATATATGTGCAGGAAAAATAAAACGGATGGGGGGCATGGCTAACATATTATCCAGTCCTATTGAATACCTGAAAGGCGTAGGCCCCCAGCGGGCCGATCTGCTCAAAAAAGAACTGAACATCTTTAGTTTCAGGGATCTGCTGGAGCATTTCCCCTACCGACATCTCGATAGGACCAAAATAACGCCGATCCGGGAGATCACCCCCCAGATGGATTTTATACAGGTCTCCGGCATCCTGCTCAATATGGAGCAAATGGGCAATAACCGGATGAAAAGGCTGACGACCACGCTGAAAGATTCCTCCGGAGAACTGGATCTCGTGTGGTTCCAAGGCATTAACTGGATCCAGAAAAGCCTGGTCCCCGGCCAGCCCTACCTGGTATTCGGAAAGCTCAGCTTTTTCCAGGGCCAACCCCAGCTATCGCACCCCGAAATAGAACCGCTCAGTCCTGAGAAAACAGCGCACCGGAATTTTCTTGAACCGGTATACCCCAGCACAGAAAAACTGAAGACAAGAGGACTGGGCGGAAGACAGCTGGCAAAACTTACCCAGACGCTCTTTACCCTTCTCGGGGAGAAAGATATCCCGGAGAACCTTCCCTTATCGCTGCTCAGCGAACTCAGGCTGGCGCCCAGGTTCCAGGCATTTGCCCAGATCCATTTTCCTTCCTCGCCGGCGCATTACGAACAGGCGCTAAAACGATTAAAATTTGAAGAGCTTTTTATTGCCCAGTTAAGAATGGGGCTGATCAAAATGCAGCGGCATCGTTTTTCAAAAGGCGTTGTTTTTAAACAGGTGGGCGAATTGTTCAATACATTTTATGAGCAATTCCTGCCGTTTGAACTCACCAATGCGCAAAAACGGGTGATCAGGGAGATCAGGAAGGACATGGGAAGCGGCAAACAGATGAACCGGCTCCTGCAGGGCGATGTAGGCAGCGGCAAAACCATTGTCGCCTTACTGTGCATGCTGCTCGCCGCCGACAACGGGTTCCAGAGCTGCCTGATGGCGCCCACTGAGATCCTTGCCAGGCAACATTTTCAGAGCATCGGCGCGCTGCTCGGCAAACTGCCGGTAAGCATCCGGCTGCTGACGGGATCGGTAAAACCGGCGGAACGCAAAAAAATACTGGCCGAATTAAAAGAAGGGTCTGTAACTTTTGTAATAGGCACCCATGCCATCATTGAAGACAAGGTTGAATTTAAGAACCTCGGGCTGGCCGTGGTTGACGAACAACATCGTTTTGGCGTAGCGCAACGAGCCAAGCTATGGTCGAAAGCGGCGATACCGCCCCATGTGCTGGTCATGACCGCAACGCCCATACCGCGCACCCTGGCGATGACCGCTTATGGCGATCTGGATTTCAGCGTCATCAATGAGCTGCCGCCCAACCGAAAGCCCATACTGACCGTACACCGGTACGACCGAGCCCGCCACCAGGTGATGGATTTTATCCGATCCGAGATCAGCAAGGGAAGACAGGCATACATCATCTTCCCCCTGATCGACGAATCGGAAAAGATGGATTATGAAAACCTGATGAAGGGATATGAAAATGTGAAAGCCTGGTTTCCCGAACCCAAATACTATATCAGCATGGTGCACGGAAAACAGACCAACGAAGTAAGAGATACCAATATGCAACGTTTCCGCGACAATGATACTCAGATAATGGTCGCTACTACCGTCATAGAAGTAGGCGTGGATGTTCCCAACGCCAGCGTCATGGCGATCGAAAGCGCGGAAAAATTCGGATTGTCGCAGTTGCACCAGCTGAGGGGAAGAGTAGGAAGAGGCGCGGAAAAAAGCTTTTGCATATTATTAACAGCGCCCGGTTTGAGCAGGGAAGCCCGCGAACGTCTAAACATCATGACGGCAACAAATGATGGTTTTAAGATCGCGGAAAAAGATCTTGAGCTGAGAGGACCGGGAGAAATCGAGGGCACCCGCCAAAGCGGGGCGCTCAGTCTGAAGCTTGCGGACATTGTACAGGACAGGCAATTGCTCGAAATATCCGGAAAGCTCGCGCTGCGAATACTGGAGAACGATCCGGAATTGATGTTGCCAGAGAATAACGGATTGAAAAACCATCTGCAATTAACGGCGGGAAAGACGCCATGGAGTAAAATTTCGTAAGTTTACGATCGAATTCAGGGGATATTTCCTGCCGTTGCTATAACCAACCTAATCGCTTCCGGAAAAGATAACATTTGCAGCGTTTTAACGTTCTTATTAAGTAATTTGTAAAAAAGAAAAATTGGGCAGAAAAGGTTTATTTTCAGCGTTTATCTTCTTCTTATTCCTCTCGGAGATAAGGGCTCAGTCCGCATTTGAATTCATCGAAAACAAGGGTCAGTGGGATAGCCGCGTTCAATTCAAGGGAGAATTTCCTACAGGCGCTTTTTTTCTTCAGCAGAAAGGATTTACCGTGTTGCTGAATCATCCCGACGACCTGCTCCGGCTGAGCGCGCACCATGGCCACGATGAAAAAAGCCCCGGGAAAGGAAAGACCGCGCGTAAAAACAATGCCCGTGTTGATGTGGAACCCATTGACCATAGCGGCAGAAATGACAACCCGGCCAAAACGGTGCGCTCGCACGCTTATGTTGTCGAGTTTGCCGGCGCCAGCGAAAACGCGGAGATCGCACCGGATAAAATTGTTCCCGGCCTGAGCAATTACATCATTGGCGACGACCCTTCCAAATGGGCGTCCAATGTGAAAAGCTACCAGGCTGTTCTATATAAGAATATCTATCCCCAGATCGACCTGCGTTATTATTCAGAGGGCGACCGGCTGAAATATGATCTTATCATTCATCCCGGCGGCGATCCTCGGAATATTGCGATGAAGTATACAGGCGCAGAGAAATTATCCGTCCGCAACAAGGAACTGATCATTAAAACCTCTGTAGGAGAGACCAGGGAGGAATATCCTTATACCTTTCAGCCGGACGATGTTAAAGGAAGAAAAGAGATCGACTGCAAATACGTCGTCGCGGGAAACAACACTGTCAGGTTCGAACTGGGCGAATACGATAAAAACGCGCTGCTGATCATCGATCCCACGCTTATTTTTTCGTCTTTTACCGGCAGCACGGCAAATCAATATGGGTTCACGGCGACGCCTGGCCCGGACGGCAGCCTTTATTCGGGCGGGATCGTATTCGGCTCGGGATTTCCGACCACGCCCGGCGCCTTTCAATCTTCTTTCCAGGGAGGATCCGGCCAGGGAGCGGTGGATATCGGCATTATGAAGTTCAGCGCTAACGGCTCCCAGCGGGTATATGCCACTTATCTCGGCGGAAACGGCAACGATTTTCCTCATAGTCTTTTCTGCGACCCGCAGGGCAACCTGGTGGTCATGGGGCGGTCCTATTCCAGCAACTATCCCGGCACAAAAGTTCCCACGGCTACCAATGGAACGCCTACCGACGCCAATATCATAGTCACCAAGCTGAACAGCAACGGATCAGCATATATCGGATCCCTGATCATCGGCGGGTCCGGCCCCGACGGCGTAAACATTAAGGATCTGCAAAACGGAGCGAGCCAGGGCGGACAATCCCTGGTCAGGAATTATGGCGACGATTCCAGAAGCGAAGTGATCCTCGACGGAGCCAATAATATTTACGTGGCAGCGCAGACCCATTCTATTGATTTCCCCATTTATGGCGCCGTTTCCCAGACAACCCTGGGCGGTATGCAGGATGGCGTGGTAATAAAGATCAATCCCAATTGCACATCCATTATATGGAGCACCTACCTGGGAGGAAGCCAGGACGACGGCGCTTTTGTGCTGGAACTGGATCCGATGACCAACAATATCTATGTAGGCGGCGGAACAAACAGCGCAGACCTTCCCGGCGATAAATCCGGAACCATCGGCTCTTCTTATACGCCCGGCAGCAACCCTAACGATCCGCTGCCCGATGGCTTTGTAGCCATTCTGAACAACAATGGCCAGTTGCTTAAAAGCACGTATATAGGCACCAACAGGCTTGATATCATTTACGGATTAAAATTCGACAGGCTGGGATTTCCTTATATAATGGGCATTACAAGAGGAGCCGCAGATTGGACAGTGGTCAACGCCACTTATTACAGGGCAGGATCTTCTCAGTTTATTGCCAAACTGCAACCCGATCTTTCCGGGTATGTTTACTCCACTCTTTTCGGGAGCGGCACTTCCCGGCCCAATATGTCGCCGGTAGCTTTCCTGGTAGACCGATGCGAGAATGTTTATATCTCCGGATGGGGCGGATGGATAAATACGGAGGGCTCCGACCCTTACGATATGGCAGGCCTTGCGGGAATGGATATTACCCCCGACGCGCTGAAAAGCATCACGGATAACCGGGATTTCTATTTTGGCGTGATCGCCAAAAATGCAACCCATCTTTTATACGGCACTTTCTTTGGCCAGGAAGGCGGTAATTTCGGAGAACATGTGGACGGAGGAACCAGCCGGTACGACCAGCAGGGCGTTATTTACCAGGCCATGTGCGCCAACTGTTATGCAGAACCGAATATCAGGTTCCCGACCACGCCCGGCGTGATCGGGCCGACCAATGGCACCCGTCCGCGCCCGGGCGTAAGCGCCGAAGGCTGCAATCTTGCCGCGGTAAAGATCTCTTTTAACTTTGCCGGCGTAGCTTCCGGACCAAAATCATTCTATAACAATGCGCCTGACTCCATAGGCTGCGCGCCATTTACGGTTACGCTTCGCGATACCGTCAGAAACGGGAAAACCTTTGAATGGGACCTTGACGGCGACGGCGTCACCGATACCATTACCAGCGAGTTTGAGCTGACGCATACATTTACCGACGTTCGCACCTACCGGGTAAGGCAGATCGCAGTCGACTCCTCTACCTGTAATATGCGGGATACCGCTTATGTCAACATCTATGTTAGGGACGATCAGGCCTTCCTCAGAATGGAAGCGGAAAAACAGCAACCCTGCGAAAGCCTGAGCTATGAATTCCGTAATCTTTCTACCTTATCTCCCACCGGCAAGCCCTTTGGTCCGGAAAGCTTTATCTGGGATTTCGGCGACGGGGTCCGAACGCCTCCCATGGGATCCGGCTCGGTAACGCATAACTATACCGCCCCGGGAACCTACCAGGTAAAACTGATACTGGCAGATATGGACTATTGTAATTCGCCGGACTCGATAACCCTGGAGCTGCGGGTAGCGCCGCTGGTGAAAGCGCAGTTCGAAACGCCCAATACCGGTTGCGCGCCTTATGAAGCCGTATTCACCAATACTTCGCTCGCAGGCCAGACATTTACCTGGGATTTTGGCGATGGCTCCAGTTCCAATGAGGTCAACCCGACGCATCTTTACCAGACGCCGGCAACCTATACCATTACCTTAACTGCATTTGACGACGGCACCTGTAACAGAACGGATGTTACCAGTAAAACGATCACTGTCGCCGGCAAGCCCACCGCTGCCTTTACGCATACCCCCGTTTTACCGCAAGTCAATACGCCTACAATATTTTATAACCAGTCGTCGCAGGATGGCATCCTGTTCAAATGGTTGTTCGGCGATGGCGACTCTACCATTAAAACCACCAGGGACACCACGCTTCACCAGTACCAGGCCACAGGCGTTTATAACGCCTGCCTGATCGTTTACAATATCGCGGGATGTCCCGACACGGTGTGTCATGAGGTGAGGGCAGAAATAAATCCGCTGCTGGACGTGCCTAATGCATTTACGCCGGGAAGATTTGGAAAGAACGCGCGGGTCAACGTAGAAGGCTTTGGCATAGGACGCATGGTATTCAGGATATATAATCGCTGGGGGCAAAAAGTATTTGAAACAAACGACCGAAGGATAGGATGGGATGGAACCTTTAACGGTCAGCCCCAACCGATGGATGTATATGGATATACGCTGGATGTTGAATTTACCGACGGCACAAAAACCCGGAAAACGGGAGATATCACGCTGATCCGGTAAGATCCGCTTGCCGGAAGCGCAATGCCTCCCCGGAATGAACAGGGTTGGATAAAAAATAACCGGTATAAACAAAAACCTGAAACAGATGGACGCAACGCCTGTCAATAAAAAGAAAGCCCCGCAAAAAACGACGGAACCAGCCGTTCGCAGGCGGGAGAAACATAAGCATGGGTTTGCGCCGGGACTGCTGCTGTTAATGATGCTGTTAACCGGGTTGGCCCCCAAGGCGCAGGATCTCCATTTTTCACAATGGTTCAATTCCCCGCTCACCACCAATCCCGCCAATACAGGGTTTATTCCCGACGCAGACTATCGCCTGGGCGCCAACTACCGCAATCAATGGTCGTCGATCATGATCGCGCCATACAAGACCATGAGCGTCTGGGGCGATGTACAGGCATTCAGGGACAGGATAGAGACCGGTTGGGTTGGACTGGGAGGCGCGATCCTTCACGATGTTGCGGGTTCGGGGCAACTCACCTCTACCAAGGTATACGCTTCCGTGGCCTACCACCAGGAACTGGGCGCAGCGCATCTTTTATCGGTAGGGTTTAATGCGGGCTGGGCCAATAAACGCATCAATTCGCAGCATCTCAGGTTCCCCGACCAGTTCGATGGAACCTTCTTCGACAGCAAACTGCCTTCCAGCGTTTACCTCGATAACCCCAGCGTAAGCTATCTCGACGTTCAGGCGGGTTTGAACTATGCCTATTTTCCTACGGAAAATCTATATCTGAACGGAGGAATTTCCGTGCACCATCTTAACCGCCCGCGGGAGTCTTTTTTTGACGCCGACGCAGCGGGGGTGGACAATCAAATACCCATGCGATATACGGCATTTGTGAATGCCAGTTATAAAATGAGCGATGAAGTGATCATTAATCCCATGGCTTATTATACCCGGCAGGCCAGTTCATCGGAATTGGTGGGAGGGATCAATCTCCAATACAACCTGTCGGGCGATGGCGAGTCGCAGTTGATCGGGGGACTGTACGTTCGCCCGGGCGACGCTTTCATTCCCATGGCAGGTTTCCAATGGAAGAATATACGGCTGATGTTCAGCTACGACGCCACGACATCTTCCTTAAAACAATATAACAGCGGCCGCGGCGCGTATGAGTTCGCATTGCTGCAACATGGCCTGTTCAACCAATACAATGGAGATAGGAGGCAGTCGTTCTGCCCCAGCTTTTAATTTGTTATCAGACCACTACATTGATCATTTTTCCCCTGACATAGATGATCTTCCTGGGCGTCTTGCCCTTCAGCCATTTTTGCACGGTCTCATTCTCTTTTACCAGCGCCTCTACCTCCTGTTGCGTAGCCTGCAGGCTCACCTCTAACTGCGCCCTCACCTTCCCGTTAACCGACAAGGGATAAGTTTTAACGGTTTCCACCAGGTATTTCTCCTCAAATTCAGGATAGCGCGCGTCCAATATGGAAGATTCATGGCCGAGCTCATGCCATAGTTCTTCCGTAATATGGGGCGCATAGGGAGAGAGCAGGATCAATAGCTTTTCCAGGATCTGCTTTTTATGGCATTTCAGCTCGTTCAGCTCATTCACGCAGACCATGAAGGCGCTCACGCCTGTATTAAAAGAAAACCGCTCATTTTCTTCCGCGATCTTCTTAATGGTTTTATGCAATACCTTATATTCTGCATCCGCGGGCTTTTCATCATTCCATACCCTTCCCTTCAGCTCGTCGAAAAATAAACGCCACAGTTTTTTAAGGAAGCGGTGCACGCCTTCGATACCTTTTGTTTCCCAAGGCTTGCTTTGGTCTACCGGCCCCAGGAACATTTCATACATGCGAAAAGTATCGGCGCCGTATTTATGCACGATATCATCCGGGTTCACCACGTTAAAATAACGCTTGCTCATTTTCTCCACCTCCGAGCCGCAGGTATATACGCCCGATTCCAGGATAAAGCAGGCCCCCGAATAGGTTTTGGGATCGGCAGCCCTGAGCTGCTCCAGGTTCAGTTTGTCTCCTTCCACATATTCCACGGAAACATGGATCGCGCTGATGTTCGCCAGGCTATGCCGCTCTTCATTCTTTTGAGCGGCAGGGATGTCCTCGCCGGCGCGCTCCTCTCCTGCCGGCGCGGACTGGATATATTTCGCTCCGGCGTCGGTCATCTCGCCCGCTTCGTCAAATACCGGTCCGCCCAACTGCACGTTAATTTCATGAACAATTGTTCTCAGCTCATCGCCCGATGCGCCTTTTATTATCGCCTCGTAATAGCTTTTGGACAGGTATATCTTCGTTCCGTTGACCCTGTACACAAACCTGCTGCTGCCCAATATCATTCCCTGGTTAACCAGTTTTTTAAAAGGCTCGTCAAACCCAATATATCCCAGGTCGAACAGGAATTTTGTCCACATGCGGCTGTATAACAAATGCCCTACCGCATGTTCTGTTCCGCCGATATAGAGATCCACCTGGTTCCAGTAATCCGAGAGCTGCCGGCTACAAAATTCCTGGTCGTTATGCGGATCCATATACCGGAGAAAATACCAGCTGCTGCCGGCATATCCCGGCATGGTATTGACTTCGCGGGTATATCCCCGGTAGTTCTTCCAGTCGTCAAGATTTGAAAGCGGGCCTTCTCCGCCGGGCCCGGGTTTAATATCTTCCATGTGGGGGAGCAAAACAGGAAGCTCCGATTCGGGCAGGGGATAGGCGATGCCGTCTTTCCATAAGATCGGGAAGGGTTCCCCCCAGTATCGCTGACGGCTAAATGCCGCATCCCTCATCTTATAGTTAACCTTGCGTTTGCCGATCCCGGTCTCTTCAATTTTATCGTTCACCGCTTCCATGGCATCGCGCATTTTCATGCCGTTCAGAAAGTCGCTTTGCTGCAACATCGCATCCTTGGTGGGATTGGCCTCCTCCCCGTTAAATGCGTCGCCGATAATATTGGTAACGGGGATATTAAAATGTTTCGCAAACCTGAGATCTCTTTCATCGCCGCAGGGCACGGCCATAATGGCGCCGGTGCCATATCCCGCCAGCACATACTCGCTTATCCATACCGGTATGAGCGACCCGGTAAAAGGATGGACGGCGTACGCCCCGGTAAAACATCCGCTGATCCTTTTCTCGGCCATGCGTTCGCGTTCGCTTCGGCTGTTGACATAGGCGACGTATTCGTCCACTGCGGCAGACTGTTCGGGCGTTTTTATTTTGTTCACCAGTTCATGCTCCGGCGCGAGCACAAGAAAGTCCACCCCGAATATCGTATCCGGACGGGTCGTATATACGGTCAGCTCATCGCCGCCCACTTTAAAAGATATCTCCGCTCCATAACTCTTGCCTATCCAGTTGGCTTGCATTTCCTTCATCGCATCGCTGAAATCAACGGTTTGCAGTCCCTCCAGCAACCTGTCGGCGTACTCCGTTATCCGCAGGTACCATTGACGCAGCTTTCTTTTCACCACCGGGAAGCCTCCTCTTTCGCTCAGGCCGTTGATCACTTCGTCATTGGCCAGCACGGTGCCCAATGCTTCACACCAGTTCACTTCGCCATAGCCGCAGAACGACAGGCGATAGTCCATCAACACCTGGCGCTTTTTCTCCTCTGTAAAACCGGCCCATTCCGATGGGGAGAAACGCAGGGAAGGTTGTCCGGGACAGGGATGCGAGGCGTTGCCCTCGGTTTCAAACAACCGGATCAGCAGGGCTATTCTTTCCGCCTTCTTTTTTCTGCGGTTATACCAGCTATCAAACAACTGCAGGAATATCCATTGCGTCCACTTATAATACCCCGGATCGGAGGTGCGCACCTCCCTGGACCAATCGTACGAGAATCCGATATTATCCAGCTGCCGCCGGAAATTTTCAATGTTCTGTTGCGTGGATACCGCCGGATGGATGCCGTGATCTATCGCATATTGTTCGGCAGGCAGGCCAAAAGCGTCGTATCCCATGGGATGAAGCACGTTGAACCCCCGGGAGCGTTTGTACCGGGCAAAGATATCGCTGGCGATATATCCAAGCGGATGGCCTACATGCAATCCGGCTCCGCTGGGATAGGGGAACATGTCCAACACATAATAGCCGGGCTTGGAAGGATCGTTAGGAACCTTGTACAAATCATTCTTTTTCCAGTATTCTTGCCATTTCTTCTCGATCCGGCTGAAATCATATTCCATATCTTAAACGGGATTGATGAAAGCGGCGCTAAGGTCGGCCGCGAGCGCCCAAAATTACTAAAAGCGCCACAATATCATTTTTGTTAAATTTTATCATTTCCGGGCCCTTGCCAGAATTTCGATTGACAATTTGCGTTAAGTTGGCTTAATTCATTTCCGCCTGTATAGAATTGATTAATTTTGCCACTTTAAAAATTGCTTATGGCGCAAATTGGAAAAGCATCAGCTAAACGATCGAAACCCTCCTATTTTATGGCTATACTGGGAGTCAGCCTGGTACTCTTCATTGTAGGCATTTTCGGATGGCTGCTGTTAAGCGCGGGGCGCTATATCAACCAGCTGAAGGAAGAGGTGCAGGTGCAGGTGTATTTAAACAATAAGGTTGCGCAGGAAGAGATCGATTCGCTGAAAGCCTATATAGCAAGTCAGCCCTATGCTAAATCCATTGAATACATAGATAAGGAAACCGCCAAGAAACGCTGGCTGGAAAAAGGCGAAACCGATTTTGAAGAATTGCTGGATGAAAATCCTCTTCCCGCCTCCATTGACTTTTTTACCAGGAGCGAATATGTCCAAAAAGACAGCCTGGTCAAGATAAAAGAAGACATAGCTCAATATTCCGCGATCGTTCAAAGCGTCAATTACCCTGCGTCGCTGGTGGAAAAAATGGGGCCCACCATGCAATGGATATTGCTGGCCCTTGTAGCGCTGGCGGCCGTATTTTCAACGCTCTGCATTGCTTTGATCGACAATACCATCAGGCTGGCCATGTACAGCAACCGTTTCCTGATCAAAACCATGCAGATGGTAGGGGCCACCCGCAGCTTTATTTCCCGGCCCATGAATATCAGGGCGGTCATCAACGGCGCGCTGGCGGCGGTTATTTCGATCATCTTCATCTATGCCCTGATCCTCGTATTTGAGAATTTTGTACCCTATCTTAAGGACCTGAGAGACAATAGCAGGTTATTACTGCTTTTCGGATGTTTATTTATCCTGGGAATAGGCATCAGCGTATTCAGCACGCAAAGAAGCGTGATAAAGTACCTGAAAATGAAACTGGACGATCTTTATTAATAGAAAAAAGAATGCCTATATTGCGTTTGCAAATACATTCCTATGAGAGATAAGAAAGCAGTCAAAAATCCTTCTCAACCGGCAAACAATCTGTTTGGAAAGGAAAACTATACCTGGATCATCGCGGGATTAGGAGTAATGGGCCTCGGCCTTATCCTTATGGCTGGCGGAAAAAGCGCCGACCCGAATGTATTTAACCCCGACGAAATTTATAGTTTTACCCGCATAACCCTGGCGCCGATCCTCATCCTGATCGGACTGGGAATGGAAGCGTACGCAATCTTCCGTAAACCCAAGGCGTAGACGCGAATGAATCTTTTTCAAGCCATCATAATTGCCATCGTTGAGGGGCTAACGGAGTTTTTGCCCATTTCTTCCACCGGGCATATGGTTATTGCCAGTTCCCTGTTTGGCATACATGAGGAACAGTTCACCAAAATTTTTGAGGTATCCATACAATTAGGGGCCATTTTGGCGGTCGTAGCCCTGTATTGGAAAAAATTCTTTGTGGATACTTCGCGCAGCTTTTATTTAAAGCTGCTGGCTGCCGTTATCCCCGCATTGCTTTTTGGAAGGCTATTCGATGATATTATCGAAGAAAAACTAGGCAGCCCGGTATTTATCGCCTGGATGTTTATCATTGGAGGCGTGATTTTATTATTTGTCGACCGCTACTTCCAGAACAAGACGGTGATAGATAGAGAAGAGGACCTCAGCTATACCAAATCATTTATCATTGGCATTTTTCAGGTGCTGGCAGTCGCTTTCCCGGGAATCAGTCGCAGCGCGGCCACTATTATTGGCGGGATGACCCAGAAACTCACCCGCCGCCTCGCAGCAGAATTCTCTTTCTTGCTGGCAGTGCCCACCATGACCGCCGCTACCGTTTATTCGCTGGCAGTGAAAGACTGGAGCGAAGTCCCTGGCGACAATGTGAGGGGGTATGAGATCATCCTCGCTTCCCCGGCAAATACAACAGCTTTTATAGCGGGCAACCTGGTAGCATTTTTTGTAGCCATACTCGCTATTAAATTTTTTATCGGGTTCCTTCAAAAATATGGGTTTCGCATTTTTGGCTGGTACAGGATCGTAGCCGGCATAGCGCTGTTAACCCTTGTATGGAATGGCGTGATCAAGGAGTGACCCTAAAATTTATATCATGTCCACCGCTTCCAAAAAACTCATCAATGGATGGTGCTTGTACGATTGGGCCAACTCAGCCTATAACCTGGTGATCACGTCCACCATCTTCCCCGCCTATTTCGAAGCGGTTACCAGAGATCCTGCCATCAACAATGAAGTTAAATTCCTGGGCAGGAGCTTTGTAAACACGGCATTATACAACTATACGCTGGGAATGGCCTTTATCGTGGTGGCCCTGATCTCGCCCATCCTCACTTCCATTGCCGATACCAGGGGAAACAAAAAAAAATTCATGCGTTTTTTTTGCACCCTGGGAAGCCTGGCCTGCGCAGGGCTTTATTTTTTCGGACCGCGGGAACTGGAAGACGGCAGCATTGCACTGAGCCAGGCCTCCCTCCACCTAGGCGTTCTCTGCATGTTTATTTCCTGTATCGGCTTCTGGGCAAGCCTTGTTTTTTATAATTCCTATCTCCCCGATCTTGTTCCCGAGAAACTCCGCGACCGGGTCAGCGCCCGCGGTTTCACTTTCGGATATATCGGAAGCGTAATTCTTCAGATCATCTGTTTCCTGATCGTATTTTTCCCCGAATCCTTTGGCCTGACCACTCCATACGAGAAGAGCTATATGCCGCCCCGGATCGCTTTTGTGCTGGTAGCGCTATGGTGGCTGGGATTTTCGCAGATCACGTTTCGCGTACTGCCAACGCCGGCTGCCCCGTCAGCCGCCACGAAAAACAACGTGTTCAGGAGCGGGTTCCTGGAACTCAGCAAGGTCTGGTCGCAGATGAAACAGATGCCTGTTTTAAGAAGATTCCTGTATGCTTTTTTCTGGTACAGCGCCGGCATACAAACTGTATTCCTGGCTGCCGCGCAATTCGGCGCCAAGGAACTGCAATTACCGATCGACAAGCTGATCGTTACGATCATGATCATTCAACTGGTGGCCATACTCGGCGCTACGCTGATATCAAGGGCCTCGGAAAAATTCGGCAACATCAAAACGATCATGGCGGTTACCCTGATCTGGGTAGGCCTTTGCGGAGCGGCATATTTTATTCATACAGAGATGCAGTTCTATGCCCTGGCAGCCGTGGTGGGACTGGTCATGGGCGGCATACAATCCGTAAGTCGCTCTACCTATGCCAACCTGATGCCGGAAACCAGGGACACGGCTTCTTTTTTCAGCTTTTACGACGTAACGGAAAAAATAGCGTTGGTCATCGGCATGTTCAGCTTTGGGTTTGTAGAAGAATTAACGGGCTCGATGCGCAATTCAGCGGTGGCGCTCATGTTATTTTTTATATTGGGGGTAATATTCCTGGCCTGGACGCTCCGCACGGCGGCAGCCGCCAGAAAACAAGTTTCATTTTAAATATTAACGGACCTTAGCGTTAGCATAAGAACAACACACATGAAGATACATGTCATCAATACCGGGTATTTTAAATTGGATGGGGGCGCCATGTTCGGCGTTGTGCCCAAAACAATATGGAACAAATCGAATCCTGCCGACGAGAACAATCTCTGCAACTGGGCCATGCGCTGCCTGTTGATAGAAGAAGGCGACAGGCGCATCCTTATTGACGCCGGGATCGGCGATAAGCAGGACGCCAGGTTTTTCGGTCATTATTATCTTAACGGATCCGATTCCCTCGAGGGATCCTTACAGACGGCGGGGTTTTCTGCCGATGATATCACCGACGTATTCCTGACGCACCTGCATTTTGATCACTGCGGCGGATGCATCAGGAGAGCGGGGGACAAACTGGTTCCCGTCTTTAAAAACGCCGATTACTGGAGCAATAAAAAGCACTGGGACTGGGCCGTATTTCCTAACGACCGGGAAAAAGCCTCTTTTTTAAAAGAGAATGTTTTGCCCATACAGGAAACCGGGCGTTTACGGTTCGTAGAAAACCCGGCAGATGAGGAAGGCCCTGAGGTTGACGGCAATACCACAGATGATTATCGTTTAGCGGTCGCGCCATTCACTGAAAACATAGCCATCCGGTTTGCCGGCGGTCATACTGAAAGCATGATGCTGCCGCAGATAAGCTATAAGGGCCGGACCATCGTATTTGCAGCCGACCTCCTGCCGTCGGCAGGCCATCTTCCTATCCCCTATGTTATGGCCTATGATATGTTTCCCCTGAAAACGCTGAAGGAAAAAAAATCCTTCCTGCAGGAAGCGGCGGAAAACAACTATATCCTGTTCTTTGAGCACGACCCGGTAAATGAATGCTGCGAGGTACAGGCAACCGAAAAAGGGGTAAGGCTTAAACGCGCATTTAAACTGGAAGATATTTAACAAGCAGGATCACCTTACGCTGACCAGGGAACTCAGGGGATGCCGGAGATTGCGGTAGGTCATCATGTCCACTTTTATGCTGCCCACGCTGATCGGGCTTTCAATGCGCACAGGGATCTTATTCTTATCATCGCTTACCCAGACCGTCATCTTCTCGCCGCCTTCGAAAATAGTGCCTTTGATGAGCAGGGGCTTAAATTTAATGGTCCTGAATTTACCATATTTTGTTTTGATGGTCTCCTTTCCCAAATAGCGCACGTACATATTAAAGACCTCCCTGTCGAGAAAAAGCGAAAAGGGGATCTTGTCGTCGGGCTTGTATTTGTCAAAATCGATATTTCGCGCATAGTAGATAGAGCTGAGCACATCCTGCACGCAGGAAGGAACTTTATACACCCCGTCATTGGTGACGGCAATATTGGTGGCCTTGTTAAAGTTTACATTTTCATATTTTTTGTATCCGCCCTCATAGATATTGCGGATAAACTTATAAGGCTGCAATGTGCTGGTATCGATAAAGGATTCGTATTTGTCGCGCACCTTAAAAAAATTATCATAGAAGGGATATGTTTTTCCTTCTCCCACGATATGATAGACCGGGATATTATTCAGCTTCTCAAGGCTGGAAGTAAAGCTGGCTTCACCGGCTCCCACGTACATACCCGCCACCGTATAAAACACCTTAAACGCAACGTATTCATTTGGGCTAAAGGAGGTATTGCGGATATCGCAGAAATCATTTCCCGCCTTGAGCGGAAAACTGATCACCGTAAACAGCGATATAATCAGGATGCGTAAAATTTTCATGTATGCGCGATGTATTTTTATCCCGTAAAACAAATTATCCGTTCGATGAATACTATTCTAAGCATTATTACTAAAAAGTTTAACTCTCATGATCAATAAGCTGCCCAACAGCGCCGGTATTACCAGGTTAATGATCCAGATCGAAAGGGATGCGGCCAGTATGCCCGCCAGGTTGCCGCTGAAAACCTGTATTATCTCTACGCTTGCCTTCCAGCGGATCCCTAATTCAGTAAGCGCTCCGATGCTTGGCGCTATGGCCATCACAAGGAATACTGCGCTTACCGACCAAAAACTCTGCCACCAGCCAATCTCCACTTCAAAAACCCGAAATAATAAATAATATTGCGCAATAAAGACCAAAAATCTGGCCCCGGATAAAGACAATATTCTCAGCAGGATGGTTGCCTTAAAGCTTTCTAAAACCCGGATATAGTCGAGCCATTTTTCAATTTTAGGCATCTTCCGGACCCTTCCAACTACCCAGGCTAAACGAAAGTAAAATATTGTTAAAAATATTATGCCTGCCGCTACGCCGCCCATCAGAATATTAAGCCAAAATAAGCCGGATGCCTCATTATTAAGATCGTAAGCAATTTTTTGACGTAAATATAACAATCCGCCTTCGCCTGCCAACAGGGTGATCAGCAACTGGGCCATACTGCAAACCATGGTCAGGCCTATAGAACGCCACCTGTTTTCTTTCCTGATATGAACCATTCTTCCGAAATATTCGCCGGTCCGGTTGGGCGTGAAAAAAGCCATCGTAGCGCCCGACAAAACCGCTTTATAACAAGTGATAAAAGAAGCCTGCTGAACCGGCGCCAGCGCCAACTGCCATTTTCTGGCTTCCAGCGCCCAGTTTATCGCCATTAACAGCAACACCAACAGTAATTCGCCGGCGGCATTTTTAGGAACAACCCATACCCGTTTTAAAGAGTCCGCCCAATCGGGTTGTTGCAATAATTGTTTGTAGATGGAAAAGACCAAGATGCAGAAGACCAACGGGCCTATAACATAATTGAGGATTAATTTGATATTTTTGCGGTTGATCAACAATTGGCTCCACAAAATAACTCAATACCCGCTGTTTGCAAAAGTCGTCCACTATAATTCTTGGCATTGATCCCGGGACGCTGGTCATGGGATATGCCATTATTATGGCGACCGATAATAAGATCAGGATGATAACGATGGACGTCTTAAAGCTCAGCGGCAAAAAAAACAATTTCCAGCGCCTCGAACTGATCCATAAAAAAGTGAATGAGATCATCCGGCAGTTCAAGCCCGACCTGTTCGCTATCGAAGCGCCGTTTTTCGGAAAGAACGTACAAAGCATGCTCAAGCTGGGGCGCGCGCAGGGAGTGGCCATTGCCGCAGCCATCGGCGCAGGCCTGGACGTATGCGAATACTCGCCAAAAAAAATAAAACAGGCCGTTACCGGAAACGGAAATGCAGATAAGGAGCAGGTATGGAAAATGTTACAGCATATCCTGGAGATCAGGGATGCCCGCCTCTCTTTATTTGACGCTTCAGATGCATTGGCCGTGGCAGTATGCCATCATTTCCAGCGCCGCAATCCCGTACCGGATCTTTCCATAAAAACAGGAGGCTGGAAAGATTTTGTCGCCAAAAATCCCGGCCGTTTAAAAAGCAAATAAGTATGCAGATTTCGGCCCACTCTGCAATATATGCGCCCGGGAAACGCAGACCATAGCAAATTTTCAGCGATACGCCAGGCAGTAACCCGAAGGCGCAGCGCTTTAAACCAGGCAGATTCCCACGCCAAGTCTTACGCTCCCTGCCCGAGCGCCTCGGTCAATTGCCGCTGCACCTGTTTAAATTCCCCGGGAGACAAGGATAATTTTTTCCGGGTAAAGTTCAGGTCGTCTGCTGAATGTATGGGGATCAGGTGCACATGCACATGGGGAACATCCAGCCCGATCACTTCGAGCCCGCAACGGTTGCAGTCGAATGTTCTTTCAATAGCCCTGCCAATGGGTTTCGCAAACACCAGCAGTTCGGCAAGATAATCGTCGTCCAGATCGAATATTTTATCCACTTCGATCTTAGGTATTACCAGCACATGCCCCCTGGCCATGGGAGCAATGTCCAGGAAGGCGAAGAAGCGTTCATTCTCTGCGATCTTGTAACAGGGGATCTCTCCGGCTATGATCTTTGAAAATATCGTCATACAGGTTTGTTTGAAACGCAAAAATACAAAGGCAGGAGATGGTTCGCCCTCCCTGCCTTTTGCAATTATCGCTTAGACGGTGATATTCTCAATCTTGAATTTGACCGTTCCGGCGGGAACCTGCACTTCCGCCACCTCGCCCTTCATCTTACCGATCAAGCCTTTCCCGATAGGAGAATTAATGGAAATCTTACCCGCTTTCAGGTCGGCTTCTTTTTCTGAAACGATCTTATAGGTAAGCTGTTTATTGTTTTGCAGGTTGGTCAACGTTACTTTAGTCAATATGGAGACCTTGCTGGTATCCACGCTATCTTCATCGAGTATGCGCGCATTGGCCAGGTCGCTCTCCAGCTTTTTTATCTTTGCTTCCAATATGCCCTGCGATTCTTTAGCAGCGTCGTACTCGGCGTTCTCTTTCAGATCGCCTTTCTCCCTGGCTTCGGCAATTGCCCTGGCTGCGCCCGGGCGATCGACCGTTCTCATGCGGTGAAGCTCCTCTTTTAACTGCTCAAAAGTTTCTTTTGAAACATAGATAATGTCTGACATGGTAACCTCCTTATTTTTGGGAAAAATCTGCTGTTCTATTATATTATAAACAGCAAAAAGAACAACGCCTCAGGGAAACTGAAGCGTTGCAGTATTTGTTATAATAACAAAAATAAGGTTTTTTTCCTTTTAAAAACCCCGTTTGAGCGGTTAAAAACCCATTAAAGAACCGGCTTCCCGCCTTTGTCTGCCGGGCAATGGCTTTAATAGCTCTAGATACCCAGTTTATCCAGCACAACCCGGGCCATTTTATAAAAAGCTTCGTGGCTATAACCGGCCGTATGAGGCGTGAGCGCCACATTGGGCTGTTCCAGCAGCCAATCCAGCTGCGCCCGTTCTTCTGCGGAATAAGCGTCGAGGTTCTCATTTTCCAGCACATCCAGCCCTGCGCCGGCGATCCTTCCCTGTTTCAGCGCCCTGATCACGGCGGCGGTGTCATGCACTTTTCCCCGGGAGGTATTCAGGAAATAAGGCTTTTTCTCCAGCGCATTAAAAAAATCGTCATTGGCCATATGAAAGGTCTCTTTCGTAAGCGGCACATGAAAGCTGATCACTTCGGCATAGCGACAAACCTGCTCCAGGCTGGCTTCCCTGATGTATTCCCTTGCAAAATCCGACTGGTATTTATCGTATGCCAGAACGGTAACCTCAAAGGGCGCCAGCAGGCGCGCAAAGCTGCTGCCGGTATTTCCAAAGCCTATGATGCCCACCGTCTTCCCGCTGAGCTCTACGCCGGTGTTCTCCACTCTTATCCACCTGTTCTGGCGGATCTCCCGCATACTGCTCTGCTGACGGTTCAGGAGGTTAAGCAGCAGCCCCAGTTCATGTTCCGCAACGGCATTCCGGTTGCCTTCGGGGCTGCTCACGCATTTGATACCTCTGGCCTCCGCATACGCAACATCGATCAGTTCCATTCCGCTGCCCAGCCGCCCTATCCATTTTAGGCGCGGTGCGCTGTCGATCAACGCTTTATCAATCTTTAAACGAGTGGTCACGATCAGGCCCTCCACATCCCCGACCGACCGGGTCAGTTCCTCATAGCTGATCCTGGGTTCATAAATGGGCTCATAGCCTTTTTCTCTCAGCTCCCTGACCAGGATATCATGGGCCCTGGCGGTAATGATCACCTTGCGCGGTCCCTGGACCGGCGAAGAAGCAGTGGTGTTGATGGTCTCGCTCATGTATTAATTCCGGGTTTATTTTCCTTGCATACGAAAACTTAAAGCCGCAAATTCCTTTACGCTTAATTGTTCCGCTCTTTTGTTAAAAATGACATCTTTCAGCTCCTCTTCGCTAAACAGCGGTTTAACGGCATTGCGCAGCGTTTTACGGCGTTGGTTAAAAGCCGTTTTCACCAGCGTTGTAAAGGCGCGCTGGCTTTTTACAACCGCCGGCTCATCGAGCGGGATAAGCCTGATCACGGCGCTTTTGACCTTGGGAGGCGGGTTAAACGCCTGTTCGTCTACTTCAAACAGGTATTCTGCCTTAAAAAAAGCCTGCGTCAGCACGCTGGTCACCCCATATATCTTACTCCCTTCCTTTGCGGCGATCCGCAACGCCACTTCTTTCTGGAACATGCCGATCATGGTATCAACCGAAGCCCGCCACTCCAATATTTTAAAGACGATCTGGGTAGATAAATTGTAAGGGAAATTGCCAATGACCGTAAAGGAGTCCTCAAAAGGCATAGCCGTTTGCAGGAAGTCCCCGTGAATGATCCTGCCCCCGAGCGAGGGATAGGTCTTCAGCAGGTATTCCACTTTTTCCCCGTCGACCTCTATACATTTAAAGTTAATTCCGGGAATACCAATCAGGTATTTGGTCAGCGCGCCGCCTCCCGGCCCTATTTCCAGCAGGTTCTTAAAGGGGCGTTCCTGCAGAACCAGCGCTATCCTTTCACAGATCCGTTCATCTTTTAAAAAATGCTGGCCTAATGATTTTTTGAGGGTGTACATAACCGGCTGCAAAAATACAGTATTGCCTGTGGAATCAAATGTGTTAATGAATTCGCAAATTTTTTGATCTCCCCGTTAAAAATTTGCACAATCGCTTGCGCACAGATTGTCCGCCGCCGCCGATCATTGCTCATTTTATTGTATTTTTAGACCTTATGAACCATCTTCAGCAAAAACCGGCGATAGGTATTTCTATCGGCGATATCAACGGGATCGGACCGGAACTGATCATTAAAACATTCTCCGATCAGCGCATACTTGAGCTTTGCACGCCGGTGATCTTTACTTCCAATAAGGTGATCAATTTTTACCGGAAATCGGCTGCCGATATCCCTTTCAATTATCAGAACATAAAGGATCTTTCCAGGATCAATCCCAAACAGATCAGCGTCTTCAATTGCTGGGAAGAAGACGTGGCCATACAACCCGGCCAGTTGACAGAAACAGGAGGAAAATATGCCATCAAATCGCTAAAAGCTGCGGCGGAAGCGCTAAAGGAAGGCAAGATACAGGGCCTGGTTACCGCGCCTATCCACAAAAACAATACGCAGTCGCCCGAATTTAACTTTACCGGTCACACCCCCTACCTGAAGGAGCTCTTCGGGGTCAACGACGTGGTGATGTTAATGGTAGCCGGCAGCTTCCGCGTGGGCCTGGTTACCGAACATCTGCCAGTCAAAGAAATAGCCGTCCATATTACGAAGGAAAACATATTATCCAAGCTGGCCGTCCTCCACAATTCCCTGGTTAAGGATTTTGGCATTGACAAACCTAAAATTGCCGTACTGGGGTTGAATCCTCATGCCGGCGACGAAGGGTTAATAGGAAAGGAAGAAGAAACGATCATCAAACCCGCCATTAAGGAAGCAAGGTATAAATACCTGGTCATGGGCCCTTACAGCGCCGACGCTTTTTTTGCCCGGCGGCAGTATGATAAATTTGACGCCGTGCTGGCCATGTATCACGATCAGGGACTGATCCCTTTTAAATCGCTGGCGCTTAGCGAAGGGATCAATTTCACCGCGGGCTTGCCCGCCATACGCACATCCCCCGATCATGGGACCGCCTTTGATATTGCCGGGAAGAACAAGGCCGATCACTCCTCATTTCTTGCCGCCATATATGAGTGCCTGGATATTATCCATAGAAGAAATACTTACCGGGAGAACAATAAGAACCCGCTGAAAAAAGTCACTTCTGTTATCCTCGCCAATGCAGTAGATGAAAAGATAGAGGAAAATACGGATACCGAAACCTGACAGGCAACGCTCGTTCGAATGCGCCGGAGCGTTTTTGAATGTCCGGCTATTATATACTCAACTTTAATCCATAAATGAAACACATAAGCATACTGGCCATTGCCCTTTTCTCCGCTGCCGCAGTAAAGGCGCAGCAAACCGCTACCCAGGCTTTTAAACCTTATGATCAAAACATTCCAGGTACGGAGATCAGTTTCAAGCTCGTTCCCATCCCCGAAGGCTCCTTCCTGATAGGAAGCCCCGAGACAGAAAAAGGACGCGCCGCCGATGAAGGCCCGCAGCGAAACCTCAACATCTCGGCATTCTGGATGGGCGCCCATGAGGTAACCCATGACGAATTCCTGCTGTTTTTCAACGACGAATCCGTTACCCGCAATTCGGAGGTCGACGCAGTAACGCGCCCCACGCCCCAGTACATCGACCTGAGTTGGGGAATGGGCAAGCAGGGCGGATTCCCTACCAATAGCATGTCGCAGCATACGGCATTAATGTACTGCCGCTGGCTGTATAAAAAAACAGGCGTTTTTTACCGGCTTCCCACGGAAGCGGAATGGGAATATGCCTGCCGGGCCGGGTCAACTACCGCCTATCCTTTCGGCAACGACCCCGCACAGTTAAATGACTATGCCTGGAACGCCGCCAACAGCGAAAAAAAATACCATAAGACCGGTCAAAAAAAGCCCAATGCCTGGGGATTGTACGATATGCTGGGAAACGTGGCGGAATGGACCCTGGATCAATACCTTCCCAACTACTATGAAACCTTAAAAGACAATGCGAAGGATCCTGTCACCGAACCGGGGTCCCGCTACCCGAGATCGGTGAGAGGGGGAGGATATATGTCCGCCCCCGAGGCATCGAGGAGCGCCTCCCGCGGCAAATCCGACAGGAGCTGGAATAAAAGAGACCCGCAACTACCCAAAAGCATCTGGTGGCTGACGGATGCGGCAGACGTCGGGTTTCGCGTGGTCCGCCCCGCTAAGCAACCGACCGAGCAGGAGATCAATGCCTTTTTTGAAAAATACCTGGGAGCCAAATAATCCTTAAATACTTAAACAACTATACCATGAGCATATCTAAAGCAAATTCAAGGAGAGATTTTGTCAAACAATCCTCCTTGCTGGCCGGCGGGCTGATCACTGCGCCATTGTTTTCCGGAGCCAATTATTTTTCAGGATCCGACGACGTTATAAAGATCGCGCTGATCGGGTGCGGGGGAAGAGGCACCGGGGCCGCTTTGCAGGCTCTGCTTACCAAACAGAACGTAAAGCTGGTAGCAATGGCCGACGCTTTTCGCGACAGGCTGGATAAATGTTACCAGTCGCTCACCTCCGACGAAGCTTCGGATTCGGGCAGCATAAAACACAAAATAGATGTTCCGGAGGAAAGAAAATTCGTGGGCTTCGATGCTTATCAGAAAGCGATCCCCCTAGCCGATGTGATCATCCTTACCACTTCCCCGGGCTTTCGCCCCATCCATTTTGAAGAATGCGTGAGACAGGGAAAACATGTATTCATGGAAAAGCCCGTTGCCACGGACCCCGCAGGCATCAAAAAAGTTTTAGAAGCTGCGGTCGTTGCCAGGCAAAAAAAGCTGAATGTAGTCGTGGGGCTGCAGCGCCATTATCAGAACTCTTACCGGGAACTGTTTAAAAGAAAGAACCTGATCGGCGATATCACTTCCGCGCAGGCATGGTGGAACAGCGACGGCGTATGGGTAAAAAAACGCGAGCCCAACCAAACAGAGATGGAATACCAGATGCGCAACTGGTATTATTTTGTATGGCTTTGCGGCGACCATATCCTTGAGCAGCATATCCACAATATCGACGTCATCAATTGGTTCAAGGGAGCATACCCGGTAAAAGCCCAGGGAATGGGCGGAAGAGAAGTGAGAAAGGGGAAGGATTTCGGCGAGATATTCGACCATCACTATGTAGAATTCCATTATGCCGATGGAACCATACTGAACAGCCAGTGCCGTCATATACCCGGAACGATGAACAAGGTAGACGAGCTGATCGTGGGAACCAAGGGAAAGATCTTCTGCGGCGACGGCGCGATCAGGGACAATAAGGGAAAATCCTTGTACCAGTACGACATGACAAAAGAAAACAACCCCTATCAAACCGAGCACGACGAACTTTTTGCCGCTATCGCAAAAGGAGCATACAAGTTTGACGATACGGAGAACGGCGCCAAGAGCGCCATGACCGCTATACTCGGCCGTATGGCAACCTATAGCGGACAGGTGATCGAATGGGACAAGGCCATCAATTCCGGGATCAATCTCCAGCCCGCATCGTACGATTGGAATGCGATGCCGCAAATCGTTCCCGACGCCGACGGCAATTATGCCGCCGCCGTACCCGGAAAGACATTGTATGTGTAAGATTCATATCGGCTCATTCCCGGTACAGAGATCACAGAGAAGAGTCTGGCGCCAATAAAAGAACCGAGTGAAAAATATATACAGGCAAACGAAGCCGTTTCGAAATCCGAAGCGGCTTTGTTTTATTTTGTAGCCCGACAAAAGGCTTTTTTAAACCCTGGATTATCCTTGCATAAAGACTTTAAAGGATAAATTATTCTATGTCTACCTGCCGGCAATTCAAAATAATTCCCAGTTCTTTTTGCTTCCCAAACTGCCACAGGTCTTCCTTCTTCATATGTTTCACTCATAATGTGCCTTTTTAGCACTGCCACAAACAGGGCTTGCTGCTGTGCAGGAATTTGAAAAACGTCCAGCCCGAACAGCAGCCCAATAGAATTACTGATGCCGAAGGCATGCACTTTTGTTGAGTAGCGTTCGGTTAGCCGGAGCTGAAGCTGATAGTAGCAAACAGATGAGGATATATTCGTCTGACAGCATAGCAGCAAACCCCATGTTGTATGTTCGCCCTTCGTCTTGGTAATTTGAATTGAAAGTCTGTGTCCGATCAGGTTGGGTGTGTCCCCGGAAGCGTGGGAACAAGGCAGGCTCTTGCCGCAGCTTTGCTTTGTGTAGTGGGCCTTGTGTGGCTGCGGTATGTGCCTGACCAGGCGCATTGGCTGTTAGGGTCTGTCCAATTTTATCCGCCACATATCCGCCATATCCGCCACGTTCCAGCCATTTAACCGCCAAAACTAAAACTTATAGATTGTTCCTTTCTTCTGTCCTTCCTTTGCAAACACCCCTAAATCCACCAAATTTTCCAAATCTCTTGAAGCCGTCCGGTCAGAAGTATTATTTAGCGCCTGATATTCGCTATTCGTAATTTTCCCTTTCTCTTTCACATATTCTACGGCTTTTAATTGTCGTTCATTTAGCCCAAGTTGGATAAGTTGTTCGGCGGTCAGGTTGTTTTTGAAGAGCGTTACTAAAAAGCCACCGTCCTGTTCGGTGAGTTCGGGTTCGGGAAGTTCTGCCTGTTTGCAGGTGTCAATAATTTTGATTGTTCCGCTACCCCATGCGTCTATCAGCCCACCTTTAAAACAAACGTCAGCAATAATCGGATTTCGTGGTTTTGAAGAATGTGGACGTTTTAACGCTTCTAAATTCATTCCTTCCGGTTGCTCTCTATTGGCTAATATGTATTATAAAGGACATTGTTGCCTAGATTCGAATATTTTAAAACAATGTCTGATTCCCTGCTTTTCAATTTGAAATTAAATTTTCAACTTCTTTAGATGTCTTTGCACTTCCCGCTCTACTTTTTCAAAACTCGGCAAGTCTTTGATTTGTTCATTCATAGAGCGCTGCCAGCGGCCTTTGTACTGTGCTAGTCGCTCAGACAGCTTCTTATGAAAATCAGCAGCTTTCAAATTTTTGCTTGCGCATTTTTGTTCAAACTCTTTCATATGAAAAGCGGCATCCATTCCATGTTGCTCCAGCAAAAACCATATATCATAAAGGTCTCTTGCCTGCATTCGCTGCATAACAGAACGCATTTTTTCCAGCAGTATTTCCTCCAGCGGATAACACAAAAGTTGATGCTCCTCCAGGTCTGTATAGTTTAGGATAACAGGATTCATTACTGGTTTGTATTCCAGTTTCTCGCTCCTTGAGATATCTACTTTCACTTTTTTGTTTCCGGACAGCCCGCCCAATGGCCCGCTATAACCAATGTAAAAATTAATACCCCCGTCTTCGTGCTGATTATTACCCGCTATGGAAAGTGGAATATTGGCTTCCTCCTTTGCATACTCAAACACTTCATTAAACCACTCAAATATCTGGTCATTGGTTATTTCATTATTCATCAATGTAAAATCCAGGTCTTCAGAAAATCGATAATCCTCAAAATAGACTTTTTTTAAAACCGTACCGCCTTTAAAAACAATGACAGCAGCAAGTTGCTGATGTTGTGATATTCCCAAAAGAATCCATGAAAGAATATAATCCTTTTCAATCTGCTGGTCGCGAACGCCAACCTCTCTTGCCTTTTTTTGTATTTCACCCGGTTTAATCATATGTCATGTATATATAGCAGAGGTGATCGTTGCCGTCTCTATGTTTTGTAGTATACGCCAGCGACTGATATACTTGCCATCTTTAGGTAATTCGGTATCTAATATAGCGTATGAATTACTTCTTAAATCGCGTAGTTCATCTGTGATATTGGTATTAATTTCGAGTATCTCCAACAAAAAACCCAACCGTTTTATGACAGCCTGCGAATTGAACTGCTTTACATATTTCAGCAATTTCTCGTAACTAATTTTTTCTCTCGACAGGTTTATCGCCTTTGTGATCTCAACAATACCACCCGCATAATTGGGTTTAAACAGGCAGTCAATAATTGTTTTTTCCAGGTCAGAACAGCGCACTTTATTAAAGTTGTCAGCCCACATTTTTTTATACCCGAAAAAATGTCTTTTGTTATGGTAAATAAACTGGAAAGAAACATTTTTTATTAATAGTTCAGAAGGATTTATTTGCTTTGAAACTACAATTTGCTCCTTCAAAGATGGTTGGGTTATCAGGTCATGCAACTGCAGAGCAGAATAATAACCTATATAATGCTCAGCATCGCCTACCAGATATTTTGCCAGCAAATGCCACTCGGGCATAAAGGTCTCCGGGTTGGCCTCAAATGGAATAATGTAATACAAACCATCTTTTACCCGCATTAACAAGCCTCTCTTGGTCATGTCGCTTAATAATTCCCTGATGGCTCCCTCTGCTGATTGTGGAAGGGCTTTCCGTGCTTCCGGAAACCTAAAGCAATACTCCCCTTTCTCATGAAAATACCGGAGTAATTCACCTGATCGGGTTGAGATGTGCTTATTTTTCATATTACAAATATCAGGTATAACCTGATTTTTTTAATAAGAAAGATAATAAAAACAGGCAAAACAATTGAAATAACTATGTTTTAAATGTAAAATATCAGCAATATACTGATATTCAGAATATAAAACATGATTTTTGATGTTTGCAGTAGAGGAAAATAGTATTCAATACAGCTCGCTCATTTATACTTACACCAAGAATTAAATACTACCATGTGTCTGCTATTGGAATTGCAGGCATAGCATCGGATGTATTAAGATGTTCCGCGCGGGAAAATTGTTAAATAAAACGCCGGTATTAAACCCTGCCTATCGTTCCCGATCTATATCCTGCATAAAAACTTACAATATGAAAAAAATCGTAACAGCATTTGCCCTTGTCGCAAGCATAACATTAGCAGGTCAGGCGCAGGCCCAGCAAAAGCCCGACGGGAAATACCGGAAAACAGAACAAACCGAAAGGTTTAAAGAATTAAACCTGACGGACGCGCAAAAAGCGGAGATCAAGAAGATCAATGAAGATTTCAAAAGCAAGATGCAGGAGATCAACAAGAACGACAATGTCACCGTAAAGGAAATGAGAGAGAAAAAGGCCGCGCTTCATAAAGAACGCCGGACCGCTTTTCTGAACGTCCTGACGCCGGAACAAAAAGCGACATTGGAAGAAAAACAAAAACAGGCGAAAGAGAGAAGAAAAACGCATAGCCGGAAACCGGCAAAGGCAGGCGCTTAATAAACCGGACGTTTGGAGATCCCGGCTTTTATGGCAAGGCCTAAATAGGGAAACAGCGGATACCAACCGAAAATCCAGATTCAACACAACAAACCCTATAGCGTAAAATAAGGGGCGTTCCTTAACACGGACGCCCTTTTTGTTTACCTTTACGGCTCATCCTGTTGTAAAACAGTAAACCCCCTTTATGAGTAAGAGTAAGTCCAAAGGCAATAATTTCCAGCAGTTCATTAAAAAAGAAGATACCGGCGCCCGCCTCAAAGAAAAGATCCGGCAGGAAAAGAAAAAAGCGCGACAGGAAACCCAGGCGTTCTTTGCCCGGAAAAAACAGGCAGCCAGGCAGGGATTGGCAGAAGAGCCGCCTGCACAGCGGGAAAACATCCAAAAACCCGGCTCCTATTCAGCGCAAAAGAAACCAACAAGCCGGAAACCAAATATCTCCCAGCCGGGATCAAGGTCTTCTTTTTCCATCCGATCAACGACAAGGCCCTCAAAGCCGGAAGCGGGCGCTTCGAGATCAAATGTTCCCCAACGATCATCGAGACCTTCTTCATCCGCCCGGCCTGCGGCAAGGTCTTCAAAGCAGCAAGCAGTAAGCGCGTCAAGGTCAGATATCTCCCAATCGAAATCCTCTTCATCGATCTGGTTGGAGACAAAACCTTCTAAACCGACAGCAATAAAAAGCGCCTCCGGATCTAATGTTCCCCAACGATCATCGAGGCCTTCTTCATCTGCCCGATCAACGACAAGGTCCTCAAAGCAGCAAGCAGCAAGCGCGTCAAGGTCAAATATCTCTCAACCGGGATTGAGATCTTCCTCGCCCACCCAGGCTGAGACAAAACCTTCAAAACAGCCGGCAGCAGGCGCGTCCAAAACAAACAGCTCCCGGCAAATACCCGCGGGAAAACCAACATCCGATGCAAAGCATATAGCGACGGTCGAAAAACCCGCGACAGGCAATACCATGCCGCTCAATAAGTTTCTCGCGCATGCGGGCATTTCTTCCCGGCGCGACGCCGCCGATATTGTACGGTCGGGGAAAGTGTCGGTGAACGGGCAGATCATTACCGAGCCGGGGTTTAAGGTTTCGGAAAAAGACGATATCCGCGCCCAGGGACAGAAGCTGTCGGCCCGCAAACACCTGGTATATATCCTGCTGAACAAACCCAAGGACCATATCACTACCATGGAGGACCCCCAGGGAAGAAAAACCGTGATGGACCTGGTTAAAAAAGCCACCCCCGAAAGGGTTTACCCCGTAGGCAGACTCGATAGGAATACTACCGGGGTATTGCTGCTGACCAACGACGGGGATCTCGCCCAAAAACTTTCTCATCCCCGGTACGAGGTGAGAAAAATATACGAGGTCACGCTGGACAAGCCAATGATAAAAAAGGATTTTGAGACCATGCAAAACGGCATCACGCTGGAGGATGGCTTTGTCCGGCCCGACGCACTTGCCTTTGCCGATGCAAAAGATCGTTCGGTGATCGGCATCGAAATACATAGCGGAAAAAACCGGATCGTAAGAAGAATGTTTGAACAGTTGGGATACGATGTCCGCAACCTGGATCGCGTGATGTATGCCAACCTCACGAAAAAAAATGTGGAGAGAGGAAAATGGAGATTCCTGGCCGAGAAAGAGATCAGGCTGCTGAAATTCATGAACGCTTCTTATGCGAAAAAGCACAAGGAAGCTGTCCAAAAAAATATTGGCAAAAAATAATATTGCCGGTTGTAACGCATCGCAAACAGCAGTACAACATTATTATATGTATTGAAGTCGGTTCAGTTTGTAGCGGCTTTGCTGAGATCAGCGCTAACCATAACGCGTATTACACATGAATGATCCCAACGCCCTTCGATTGAAGTCTACATTATCGCAAACAACACTATAAGCATTACATGATGCCGCTTCCCGAGATCTTATTGGAAAATGACGATTTTATCGCGTTGAATAAACCGGCCGGGCTATTGAGCATTCCCGACCGGAAAGGCGACGAGCCCTCGTTAAAGACCATGCTCGCCGCGCATTATGGCGCGATATTCACCGTGCACCGGATCGACAGGCATACCAGCGGCGTTATTGTTTTTGCCAAAAACGAAGCGGCGCATAGATGGCTTTCGCAGGCTTTTGAGGACCGGGCGGTCGAGAAATATTATTGCGGGTTTGTCAAGGGCATACTTCCGGAAAAAGAAAAAATCATTCATCAGCCCATTATGGCGCATCCCGGGAAAGCAGGCTTGATGATCATTCATAAAAAGGGGAAGCCCGCCATTACGGAATACAGGGTGGCCGAAGAATTTGGCAAATACTCCTTTGTGCAATTCCGCATTCATACGGGTCGTACGCACCAGATACGCGTCCACATGCAGTACCTGGACCACCCGCTGGTTTGCGATGAATTGTACGGCGACCCCGCGCCGGTATTCATTTCTTCCCTGAAAAAAAACTACAATCTCTCCAAATCAGAAATAGAGGAACGGCCCATACTGAACCGGTTGGCGCTGCATGCAGAACGGCTTGTATTCGCAGACGCGGCAGGAAAAACATTTACGATTGAGGCGCCGCTGCCCAAGGACATGAGGGCCCTGCTGCAGCAGCTCAGAAAATGGAAAAAGAATGGGGCTTCCTAAAAAGAAAAAGCTTCCCCAAAAAAAGCAACGTTCAGCTGGCAATTTCCAGGGAAGCTATTTATAACATAACAGGATAACCGAAATACAATACCGAACAACGCCTAACTAATGAGCGTTTTCGCATGATCCGATTAACTAGTCAACATTCGGTTGAGGAGTATAGCGCAGGTAGGGCTTTACCACCTTTACCCCTTTAGGGAATTTTTTAATTGCATCTTCCGTGCTTATCGAAGGCACCACGATCACGTCCTCTCCCTGACCCCAGTCGGCCGGAGTCGCCACGCTATGGTTAGCCGTCAACTGAAGCGAATCGACCACCCGCAGCACTTCAACAAAATTTCTTCCGGTTGAAGCGGGATAAGTGATGATCAGTTTAATGGTCTTATCCGGAGCGATGATGATCAGCGAACGCACGGTGGCGGTAGCGGAAGCTTTCGGATGAATGAAACCGTATAACTCAGAAACCTTCCTGTCTTCATCGGCAATGATGGGGAACTCTACGCTGACATTCTGGGTTTCATTGATATCGCCTATCCATCCGAGATGTTTATCTACGGGGTCTACGCTTAATGCCAGCACCTTTACCCCGCGCTTGGCAAACTCCTCTTTTAATGCCGCAGTTTTTCCTAATTCAGTGGTACAAACGGGCGTATAGTCGGCAGGGTGAGAAAATAAAATACCCCATGAATCTCCAAGAAATTCATAAAAATCAATTTCTCCCTGGGAAGTGGTCGCTTTAAAATTGGGAGCGGTATCTCCTAAACGTAAACTCATACAAAGGAATTTATAGTTATTAATGATAAAATTGTTATGCGAAGATAGTAATCTACCCGATGAGTAGACTAAATTTTTGTTGTTAACAGATCAATAAAGTTACCGGAAAATATCCAGCAAGCCTTCGGGGAGGCTAACAAAAACCTGCTTTTTCTTTTTGTCTATTTTCAGGAGCGTCTCTTCATGGACCGGGATCAATGCCTCTTTGCCGTTCAGCAAGATGCTGCACAACAATTGGTTAGGCTGCTCTATGACCTCCAGGATCTCTCCCAGATCTTCCTGATCCTGAACGATATGAAACCCCAGCAACGAGATGGGCGCCGATTTCGCGGCATATTTATGGAAAACCTTTTCCGTCAGCCATACCTGCTTTTGAATAAGGCGGCGGGCCGATTCCTTCGTATCGATCCCCTCGAGCTTGATATAGAGCTCTTCCTCGTTTTTTATTTTGACGTCTTCGATGAAATAAGGCAGTAGTTCTTCTTTTTTCTCCTCTATATACAGGACCTCCAATCCCTTAAGCGAAGTCTGCTTGCCGAGGTGGTGCTTCAATACCAGTTCGCCCCGCAAACCGAAGGTAGCCAACAACCTGCCTATGCTGCAATAGTTTGTCATGTAGATGAACCTGCTGGTAATGGAAGATGATAAACGGGACCTATCTCCTAAAAAAATCCCGGAGGAACGGTTCCTCCGGGATAATATGATCTTATCTGACAGGAATCAGTCCTTGTCTGTTATGCTCCTTCTCCGCCGGCCGGCTTTCCCGCATTGGCAGAACCGCGGCGGGCCTTGCGTTCCAGCACATTGGCATCCTGGCGTTTCCTGACGCTCAGCTCATGCTCGGAATGCCATTTCTGGAATTTTTCCATAGCCGCAGCCTCGTCGAACAAACCCAGCTTTACGCCGCGAAGCAAATGCTTGAGATATAAAACCCCCTTAAAAGATAGGATTCTTCTTACCGTATCAGTGGGCTGCGCTCCCTTATGCAGCCAGTCAAGCGCCCTCTGGCGATCTAACTGGACAGAAGCAGGAACGGTCAACGGGTTGTAGGTGCCGATCTTCTGGATAAACTTACCATCTCTCGGAGCCCGCGCATCGGCTACTACAATAAAATAAAAAGGTCTTTTCTTCGACCCATGGCGCTGTAATCTGATTTTTACTGGCATCTTAAATAGACATTTAAATGCGTGAACAATAGGGTTACCCTAAACAGGGTTGGCAAATTTAGAAAATTAAATGTAAAACAGAAAGATGCAGGCCAAAAAAATGATCATTTTACAATTTGTTTACATAGCTCCTTATCTTCTTCCCATCATACGTCCCATTGGCATCTTATTCATCATTTTCATCATATCCTTCATCTGCTCAAATTGTTTCATGAACGCGTTGATCTCGGAAATATCCTTCCCGCAGCCCCTGGAGATCCTTTTCTTCCTGCTGGCATCGATGATATCCGGGTTTCGCCGCTCCAACGGGGTCATCGACTGGATAATGGATTCAATGCCCTTGAAAGAGTCTTCACTGATGTCCAGATCCTTGATGGACTTGCCCACGCCGGGAATCATCCCCAGCAGGTCTTTGATATTGCCCATCTTTTTTATCTGGCCCAACTGCTGCTGGAAATCTTCAAAATCAAACTGGTTCTTACGGATCCTTTTCTCCAGCTTCCTGGCCTGATCTTCATCGAACTGCTCCTGGGCTTTTTCAACCAGCGTGGTGATATCGCCCATTCCCAGGATACGCTGGGCCATACGCTCGGGATAAAACACATCCAGGGTGTCCATTTTCTCGCCGCTGCTCACGAACTTGATGGGCTTTCCTACCGTGTATTGAATGGATAATGCAGCCCCTCCCCTGGTATCGCCATCCAGTTTGGTAAGGACCACGCCGGAAAAATCAAGCCGGTCATTAAACGCTTTGGCCGTATTCACCGCGTCCTGGCCGGTCATCGCATCTACCACGAAAAGGATCTCCTGCGGATTAACGGCGGCCTTGATATCGGCAACTTCCGTCATCATGGCCTCATCAACCGCCAACCTTCCCGCAGTATCTATGATCAACACATTCTTATTCCGCGACCTGGCTTCCTTTACGGCGTTGGCGGCTATTTCCACCGCATTCTTATTTTCCGGCTGGCTGAACACATCCACATTGATCTGTTCGCCCAATACCCTTAACTGTTCGATCGCCGCAGGGCGGTATATATCCGCCGCCACCAGCATGGGCGACAATCCCTTCTTGGTCTTCAGAAAATTGGCCAGCTTGGCGCTGAAAGTGGTTTTACCGCTACCCTGCAGGCCGGCGATAAGGATGATGGCCGGGGCGCCCTTTACATTGAATTCGCTTTCCCGCCCTCCCATCAGCGCGGCCAGCTCGTCCTTTACGATTTTTACGATCAGCTGGCCCGGACTCACGGCAGTTAATACTTTCTGGCCAATGGCCTTATCCTTGACCTTGTCTGTAAACTCTTTTGCGATCTTATAGTTGACGTCGGCATCCACCAGGGCCCTGCGAATTTCTTTCACCGTGGCGGCGATATTTAATTCCGTGATACGCCCCTCGCCCTTGATCTGCTTAAACGCCGACTCCAGTCGTTCCGATAAATTTTCAAACATAGCGGTGTGATTTCTGTTGAATGCTAAAATGCAAAAATAAAAAGGTAAAATGTAAATAAACCACAAGGCTGCATTTACATTTTACCTTCCTGTTACGAGGGCAAGTTACAATAAGATAGGGAGCGTATATTTTTCCCGAGAAGTATATTTTTTCAATAAGGGCCTAGCCCAGGTATCCTTTTAATTCCACCGTCCGCGAATTCGTCCGGAGTTTGGTGATCGCCTTATCCTTTATCTGGCGAACCCTTTCCCGGGTGAGATTAAACTTATCGCCAATATCTTCCAGGCTCATCGGATGATCCTGGCCTATGCCAAAAAAATAGCAGATCACTTCTTTCTGCCGTTCCGTAAGCACCTGAAAAGAACGGTCTATTTCCTGCTTTAATGATTCCAGGTGCTCAATATTCATCTCAGCCCTTTCCGCGTTGGGGTTTTCCATAACATCCACCAGCGTGCTTTCTTCGCCGTCGGAAAGCGGCGTATCCATGCTCACATGACGCCCGCCCAATCCAAGAGTGGCAGACACTTCATCCGTTTCCAGGCCCAGCAGCTCCGCCAGCTCTTCAGTAGACGGTTCGCGCTCAAACTCCTGCTCTAACTGGGAAAAAGCTTTTTGAACCCTGTTGGTAAGCCCTACTTTATTCAATGGGAGACGCACGATCCTCGATTGCTCGGCGAGCGACTGCAGAATGCTCTGGCGGATCCACCATACGGCATAAGAAATAAATTTAAACCCGCGGGTCTCGTCGAAACGTTGCGCAGCCTTTATCAATCCAAGGTTTCCCTCATTGATCAGGTCCGGCAGGGAAAGGCCCTGGTTCTGGTATTGTTTTGCAACGGACACCACAAACCGAAGATTGGCCTTGGTCAGTTTATCCAACGCCGCCTGATCGCCCTGCTTAATGGCGCGAGCCAATCGAACTTCTTCTTCAGAATTGATCAACTCTACTTTACCGATTTCCTGAAGATATTTTTCTAAGCTCTGAGATTCACGGTTCGTGATCGACTTTGTGATCTTCAGCTGACGCATGCTCATAGGAACACATTTAAGGGTTTATTGGAATTTTAAACATGGGGTCCCCATAAAAACGAAGTATTGCCGATTTTGTTATGCGCCCTTCCCATTCCGGGTCCATTTTCAATCATGCGATTTAACAAAACAGTATGATTAGCATAAGAATATAACACATAATTTAATGATTATCAATTATTTAATATAATAAAACAGCCTGTTTACCCCATCATTCCCCCCGGGGCCCAAAACAAAATAATTTCGGGGTATGCTATATTTTTCTATTATTGCACTATTAGTATTACAAAAGATCAATTTGCCTGTAAATGAGCAAGAAACAATTATTTACGTTAGAGTTTCCGGTTAGATGTTCCCCATCTATACTGTACGAGTTTTTGAGTACTCCGGCTGGTTTGCAGGAATGGTTTGCCGATAAGGTGGACGAACGGGACAGCGTATTCAGCTTTTCCTGGAATGGAACCGTGGACAAGGCAGAAGTAGTTGAAACAGAACAGGATAAATATATCCGTTTTCATTGGCTCCATCTTCCGAAAGAGGAATATTTCGAATTCAGGATCGAAAAATCAGAAGTAACCAATCTTACCATACTGGTCATCAAAGATTTCGCTGAAAAGGGAGACATCAAGGATCAGAGCCAGTTGTGGGACTACCAGGTGAAGGAACTGTTCCACCGGCTGGGCAACTAAAACCTCAGGCTGCAAGCGCGCGTAAAAACATCGTCGCTTTCAGCAACATCTATACTATTTTATTAAGAACGCGCTAACGCATCAGGAACCCAGCGCCTGGAAAAGTTCGCGATAATAGGCCGGCAGGCTGGCGTTTAAACGATTCCACTGGTCCAGCGGAATGCTCGCGGTCAGTTTACAATACGCTTTTTCTCCCAATACGCGCGCGCAGGTTGCCGCATCAAGCCCGGCCAGCTTCTTGTAGTGTTCCGGCAACAGGTCGTGGCGCCACTCGTCTTCATCCGTCGCCGCCATGAAATCCATTGCCGCCAGCCTTTCCATGTTCTTTAAGAGAACGGGTAAAAAATGTTTTTTATACTTTCCTTTGAGATGAAGCGTTACGCTGAAAAAATTTCCCCACCAGAACATGGTGCGGACAGCAAAAATATCTTCCTTGCCAAAACGCCTGGGATAGTCCAGCATCACGTAAGGAAGCCCCCGGTAATTCTCTCCCCTCGCGATCTTTGGCGAAGCCAGGAACAGTTCGGGGAAGGAGGAAAAAGACGCGTTACCCTCATATGCTTTTAATGTTTCGGACATCAGCCCGAAGAGATGATAGACCTTTTCTATAATGGCATTCTTTGTTAAAAGCCAGTCTGCATTTTGCGCTATTGCCAATTCCTCTGCCGAAAGCGTTATTTTTGCTTCTTTCATCAGTTAAAGATAATATCCATTCATTCAGCAATCCCACGGTGTTAAAAAAACTAGATATACTGATCATCAAATCCTTTATAGGACCATTCATCGCTACTTTTTTTATCACCCTGTTCGTGCTGATCCTCCAGTTCTTCTGGCTATGGATAGACGATATTGTGGGCAAAGGCATTGACAGCCCTACCATCATGCGCCTGATCCTGTACCTCAGCGCCACCCTTGTTCCGCTGGCCCTTCCGCTCGCCGTATTGTTATCTTCCATCATGACTTTCGGCAATCTCGGCGAAACCTTCGAACTGGTAGCCATTAAATCGGCCGGGATAGGCCTGACGCGATTCATGCGCCCTATTTTTATCATTGCATTATTGCTTTCGGGACTTGCCTTTCTTTTTAACAACAATGTGATCCCCATCGCCAACCTGAAGATGCGCACGCTGCATACGGATATCGTGAATAAAAAACCGGCGTTCGATCTGAAAGTGGGCGTTTTTTATACTACCATTCCCGGCTATGCGATAAAGGTTGCGGAAAAAAAAGACGATTCCACGCTGATCAATGTGATCATTTACGAGAGCAATCCCGGGTTCCAGGACAATATCATCGTAGCCGAACAGGGGATCATGCGCGTAACGCCTGATCAGCATTTCCTTGAGTTTACGCTGAAGGACGGATGGAGATATGAAGAAAGAGGCGATCGCAATTCGGCCAATACCGATCTGATCAGGCTGGGCTTTAAAGAATACAAGAAAGTGCTGGACCTTAGCTCGCTTCAACTCAATCTCACTTCCGACAGCGCCTACAGGAACCGTTATGAGATGCTGAGCATCCGGCAGCTTTCGCAGGGGATCGACTCGCTGGAAAAGATCAACAGCTCCTATGAGGGCCAGGTGCGGAAAAGCCTCCAGGTTTACCTGCCCTTCAACAGGTATATCGACAGCGGATGGATCAACGTAAATGTTCCGCCGCAAAAAGCGCTGCATGTTGGGGATCTTATTTCCGATAGCCTTAAGCTGGAGGTGATAGACCAAGCCATTTCGTACGCCAGTTCCATAAAAGCCAATCTACAGATCGGCGCGTCGGACTATACCGGCCGAAGAAAAGAGCTCCGGTTGCAACTCATCGAGTGGCATTCAAAATTCACTATGTCCATTTCAGTGGTCGTATTGTTCCTGATCGGCGCGCCGCTGGGCTCTATTGTGCGGAAAGGAGGCATCGGGCTGCCCGTAGTGCTGGCGGTGATCTTTTTTGTCATCTTCTTCCTGCTGAACAATTTTGGTAAAAAATTTGTAAAAGAAGACGTATTGCAACCCCTGACGGGGATATGGATGGCAACATTCGTGCTGCTGCCTATGGCATTTTTTCTTATTTATAAAGCGATGAACGACTCGCAGCTAATGAATAAGGAATTCTATTTCCGCTTCTTTCGAAAAGCGAAAACATTTCTGTCAAAAACAGGAATTGCCCGTAATAAGCGGCAATTGACCTAATTTTAAGGGTTAAATTCTAACATATGGATAATTTTAAAAACTCTCGCAGGCAGTTTATTGGCAAATCAGCAAAGGCCGGCCTGGCCCTTACCGCTGTTTCTTCATTGCCGGTATACTTCTCTGCATGCGCTTCTGACAAGGCGGCCAAAGACGCTACAGGCTTCGACCAGCAGCCTTTGCCCTATGCCTATAACACGTTGGAACCGGTCATTGACGCGACGACGATGGAACTTCATTACAGCAAACACGCGGCGGGTTACAGCGCCAACCTCAAAGAGGCCGCGCAGGCCGAAGGCATAGATGCCAAGACGCCCCTCGAAGAGACGCTTGCCAATGTTTCGAAATATTCCACCAAGCTCCGCAACAACGGGGGAGGGCATTACAACCATGAATTGTTCTGGAAATGCATGAAGCCTTCCGGCGAAGGCCAGCCCTCCGGAAAACTACTCGCGGCAATAGAAAAAGATTTTTCTTCCTTCGACGCCTTTAAGACCCAGTTCTCCGACGCTGCCAAAACCAGGTTCGGAAGCGGTTGGGCATGGCTGATCATCGGCGCGGATAAAAAACTGGCCATCGGCTCCACCCCCAACCAGGATAATCCCCTGATGGATACCAGCGAGCTGAAGGGATATCCTTTATTGGGCGTAGACGTATGGGAGCACGCTTATTATCTGAAATACCAGAACCGCCGCCCCGAGTACCTGGAAGCCTGGTGGAATGTGGTGAACTGGGACTATGTGCAATCCAGGTTTGAACGCCAGGCCTGATACTTATACCGGTCTTCCTGCCGCCGGCCGGGGCAGGCATCCTTAATTTTGTATACGGCGACGGTTCGAACAAGCATGAACAGCATTTGCAGTGTTCATCTTTTTTGAACCGTCGTCTTCCTTTCATTTATCAACCGATTGTCTATTGAGCCCGAGCCAGGAAAATCTGGTCATCCAGCGGATGGTCGTCGTAGTAGCCGTATTGCTGCTGGCCATAAAATTCGGCGCCTACCTGTTGACCGGCTCTGTGGCCGTGCTGACCGACGCCCTGGAAAGCCTGGTGAATGTTTCTGCGGGGTTTATCGGGCTGTTCAGCTTGTATATTGCCGCGCAGCCAAAGGATAAGAACCATCCTTACGGCCACGGGAAAGCCGAGTTCTTATCCGCCGGCGTGGAAGGAAGCCTGATCATCGTCGCCGGATCGGTCATCGTATACAAATCGGCGTACAGCATACTCTATCCCCAACCCATTCAGCAGCTCGACTGGGGCATCGGGCTTATTGCCTTCTCGGCGCTGGTCAATTTTTTCACCGGGTATATCAGCGTCCGGAAAGGAAACCAAAACAATTCTCCTGCGCTCGTCGCCAGCGGCAAGCACCTGCAAACCGATACCTATTCCACGATAGGCATTATAGTCGGCCTGACCGTTATCTATTTTACAAATATCTACTGGCTCGACGGCGTAGTGGGCATATTGTTTGCGATCATCATCCTGATCACCGGCTACCGGATACTGCGAAAATCAATTGCGGGGATGATGGACGAGGCCGACTATGCGCTGTTGCAGCAGATGGTGGACGCGCTGAACAAGAACAGGCAGGAGAACTGGGTGGATATACACAACCTCAGGGTGATCAAATACGGGGGCCAGCTGCACGTGGACTGCCACCTGACCCTGCCCTGGTACATGAATATCCGCGAAGCGCATCGGGAAGTGGAAGCGCTGGGCGCGCTGATCCGAAAAGATTTCGGCAACACGATCGAATTGTTTGTGCATTCCGACGGATGCCTGTACACCCAATGCGCCATATGCAGCAAACAGGGCTGCCCCGTGCGGCAATCCCCCTTTGAAAAAAGAATAGAATGGACAAGAGAGAATTTATTGAATGATGAAAAACACAGCGGGTTGCCCTCGCCGGAACAACAGAAATAACAGATGCTTACCTTTATCAAAAAAAGCGAAACCGCTTATGGATCATCCGATCTTCTATCAACCTATTTTTACGCCTAAACCATAATATCATTGGCTATGACCTCATGGAAAGATTATCAGGAAAAAAATAAAGACCGTTTTTTAGAAGAGCTCCTCGAACTGTTGCGCATCCCTTCCGTAAGCGCGAAATCGGAATGCCGGGAAGACATGAAAAGATGCGCCGAAGCGGTGAAGAAAAGCCTGCTGGACGCGGGAGTGGACCGCGCAGAAGTGTATAACACCGATGGACACCCGATCGTATACGGAGAAAAGATCATCGACCCTTCCAAACCCACCGTGCTGGTGTACGGGCACTATGATGTTCAGCCCGCCGAGCCGCTGGAGCTGTGGAACAGCCCGCCTTTTGAACCGGTTGTGAGGGATGGCAAGATCTATGCCCGCGGATCGGCAGACGATAAGGGGCAGTTTTACATGCATGTGAAAGCGCTCGAGATCATGACCAAAACCAATTCTCTTCCCGGAAACATAAAATTCCTCATCGAAGGAGAAGAAGAAGTGGGATCGCTGAACCTGGGAAAATTTGTCAGGGCCAATAAGGACCTGCTTAAAGCCGATGTGATCCTGATCAGCGACAGCTCGATGCTGAGCATGGAAACGCCTTCCATAGACATCGGGGTACGCGGACTTTCCTATATCCAGGTGGAAGTGACAGGGCCCAACCGCGACCTGCACAGCGGCATATACGGCGGCGCCGTGGCCAACCCCATCCTCATCTTATCCAAAATGATCGCTTCCTGCCACGACGAGAACAACCGCATCACCATTCCCGGGTTTTACGACGATGTGCTGGAAGCCACCGGGGAGGAAAGAAAGCTGATGGCCGAAGCGCCCTACGATGAAGCGGCGTACAAGAGCGATCTCGGCGTAAAAGAACTATGGGGAGAAAAGGGTTATACCACCAACGAAAGGACCGGCATACGCCCCACGCTGGAAGTGAACGGCATATGGGGAGGATATACCGGCGAGGGCTCCAAGACCGTGCTGCCTTCAAAAGCCTATGCCAAGATCTCGGCAAGACTCGTTCCCAACCAATCTTCCGAAAAGATCACGGAGCTCTTGCTCGGTCATTTCAAAAAGATCGCTCCTGCAAGCGTTCGCGTGGAAGCTATGGCATATCACGGGGGCGAGCCCTATATCACTCCTATCGACTCTCCCGCTTACCAGGCGGCTGCGAAAGCGATCAAAGCCTCCTTCGGCAAAAATGCCATACCGGTTCGCGGAGGAGGCAGTATTCCCATCTGCTCCATCATGGAAAAAGAACTTGGCGTCAAGATCGTGTTTATGGGCTTTGGGCTGGATAGCGATAACCTGCATTCCCCGAATGAAAAATTCGACCTGTTCAATTACTATAAGGGCATCGAGACCATTCCTTATTTCCATAAATTTTTCGCGGAAAGCAAATAGAGCAAGATGCGATAGTTTGAGATGGATATCGCTGAATAAAAATCGCTAAGCGGCAAAGAGATCGACTACAACGTTTTTTTAATCGGACAGCAATTGAACGTTGACGCGTATATTGGATTTTTAGCGGTTTGTATATTATAACGGAATAATGGATTGACATGAAGGAGGCATCCGAAAAGCTGCGCATCGACAAATACCTCTGGGCGATCCGGTTGTTTAAGACCCGAACGCTGGCGGCAACCGCCTGCGACCAGGGAAAGGTGAAGATGCTGGGCGCGCCTGTCAAAGCTTCCAAACAGGTGCATATCGGCGATGAATACGAAGTAAAGACCGAAGCGAAACGCTGGGTGATCAAGGTGACCGGCCTGCTGCATCAACGCGTGCAGTACGCCGAAGCGGTTAACCATTACCTGGATATTACGCCGGCGGAGGAAATTGAGAGGCTGCAGTTCCAGGCCGCCGCTTTTTTTACGGGCAAACGAAGAAGCAAGATCGGAAGGCCCACCAAGAAGCAACGCCGCGACCTGGAAGATTTCACCGGGCCGGAATAAGAGCGCTTCCTCCACCGATCCTTCAGTGATCCTTCACTGATCCTTCGATCATCCTTCGTTGCTTCATTTACGCGGCATTAGCGCTTGGTTTACGTCTTATTTGCGGCTCATCAGCGGTTCTCCAGGCAAGCAGCCCGGCGTTTTAGGCGACGGTTTCCTAATTTTGCAGGATGCAGATCGATATCATTACCGTATTGCCCGAGCTCCTGGAGAGCCCTTTTTCCCATTCCATCCTGCGCCGCGCAAAAGAAAAAGGACTGCTTTCCATTCGTTTGCATAACCTGCGGGACTATACCCCTTACAAACACGGGCAGGTAGACGATTACCAGTTCGGCGGAGGCGCCGGGATGGTCATGATGCCGGAACCGCTTGCGAACGCCATCGAAACGCTGTCGTCGGCTGTTGCGTACGATGAGATCATTTACATGAGCCCCGACGGGGAAAGGCTGAACCAGCAAATGGCCAACCAGCTCTCCCTGAAGCAAAACCTGCTCATCGTCTGCGGTCACTATAAGGGGATCGATGAAAGGATCAGGCAACATTTTATTACCCGGGAAATATCCATTGGCGATTATGTGCTTAGCGGCGGCGAATTACCGGCTGCCGTACTGGTTGACGCTATCGGGAGACTGATCCCCGGCGTGTTAAATGATGAGACTTCGGCGCTGACAGATTCCTTCCAGGACAATTTACTGGCGCCGCCCGTCTACACGCGACCAGCGGATTTCAGGGGCTGGAAAACCCCGGAAGCGCTATTATCGGGAGACCCGAAGATCGTGGCGGAATGGCGGTTCGAGCAATCGGTGGAGCGCACCCGCGAACGCCGGCCCGACCTGATGCAATAAAACATCCGCCGATCGAAGCGCTGATCGCAACGCTATCCGTTGATCAGGACCATCCATTAACCCAACCTTAGCTGCCGATCGGGCCTTATCTTTGAAGCTCAAACCCAACCTGTCTGTCAGGCACAAAAAACGCGCATGAGCTCTTTTAGCATAGAAGGCAATATTGTTGATATCCCGCATAAAAGGACCTATACGGGAAAGATAAGGGTCGATCAGGGACGCATCGGCAACATACAGGCGTTGTCCGAAACGACCAGTCCGCATCTCCCCTACCTTCTTCCCGGCTTTGTCGACAGCCATGTGCATATTGAAAGTTCTATGCTGGCGCCCGCCGAATTTGCCCGGCTGGCGGTTGTCCACGGAACTACGGCGGTGATCAGCGACCCGCACGAGATCGCCAATGTCTGCGGGATGGAAGGCATTCAATTCATGATCCGCAATGGCCGGTCCGTTAATTTTAAATTTTATTTCGGCGCGCCCAGCTGCGTGCCGGCAACGCCGTTCGAAACTGCCGGCGCCGCTATCTCCACAGCCGATATTAAACAACTGCTGCAACAAAAAGAGATCCTCTACCTGAGCGAGATGATGAACTTCCCCGGCGTCTTGTCGAAGGACGAGGAAGTGATGCAAAAGATAAAGGCCGCGCACGAGGCCGGCAAACCCGTCGACGGCCATGCGCCGGGGCTCAGGGGCGACGCGCTCAAACAATACGCGGCCGCAGGCATTACCACGGACCATGAATGTTTTACCCGCGAAGAAGCGGTCGACAAGCTGCAGAACGGCATGAAGATCCTGATCCGGGAAGGCAGCGCCGCCCGGAACTTCGACACGCTGGCAGACCTGGTGGATGAGTTTCCCGATAAGATGATGTTCTGCAGCGACGATAAACATCCCGACAGCCTGGTCAAAGGACATATCAACGAGCTCTGCAAAAGGGCCGTGGCCAAAGGGATCGACCCATACAAGGTATTGCAGGCGGCCTGCCTGAATCCTGTCGCCCATTATGGGCTCGATCTAGGCATACTACGCGCCGGGGATCCGGCAGATTTTATCGCAGTGCGCGACCTGAACAATTTTGAGGTCCTTAAGACCTATATTAATGGGGAGCTGGTTGCAGAAAACGGCGTCTCTTATATCCGGACCAGCCCCATGCCCGCCATCAACCGGTTTTCCTGCGATGCCATAAAAGAAACAGACCTGCTAAGTCCCGCTACCAACTACGTACAGAACGGAACGCTGCCGGTCATCGAAGCGCTCGACGGGCAACTGATCACCCGCCGGCTCAACCTGCCGCCCAAACTCAGGGATGGCTTTATTGTGAGCGATACGGAACGGGATATTTTAAAAATGGTCGTGATCAACCGCTATACCCGGGCCGCCCCCGCCATCGCCTTTATCAGGAATTTTCAACTCAAAACCGGCGCCATCGCTTCTTCGGTTGCACATGATAGTCATAATATCATTGCCGTGGGCGCGGACGATAAAAGCCTCTGCGCCGCCATTAACCTGGTCATCCGGGAAAAAGGGGGCGTCAGCTGCGTAAGCCCGGGAAAAGAAGCGGTGATCGCCCTGCCCATAGCCGGACTGATGAGCGGGAACGACGGCTATGCTATCGCCCGGGCCTATACGCAGATAGACCAGATGGCCAAATCGTTGGGATCCGGCTTGTCGGCTCCCTTTATGACCCTTTCCTTTATGGCCCTGCTGGTCATCCCCTCCCTTAAACTAAGCGACCTGGGCCTGTTCGACGGCGACGGGTTCCGGTTCATTTATCGCAGACCAGATACAGCGCCAGTCGATCGCTGCGATTGATCCGATCAGATCCCAATCAGGTTCAAAAGCCATCGCCGCTATATATGCCGTATTGATTCATTACGCTCCCCGTTTACCGGCAATTTGGCCCTATTCGCCGGTTATTTGGCGTCTATGACCTATTTGGTCTTGGGTCGCTTGCAACCGGGTAATAGATTTGTAAAAAAGAAACGCATGGAACAGGACATCAACAACGACCGACACAACAGGGGGAGAATGAGGGGGAATATCTGGGCAGGTTTGCTGCTGGTAGCCATCGGCTCGGTATGGCTGCTCAGGCAACTGGGATACGCAATTCCCTCCTGGGTATTCAGCTGGGAGATGCTCCTGATCATGGTGGGACTTTTCATCGGCATCCGGAACGGGTTCCGCGAACTGAGCTGGCTCTTCCCGACAATTATCGGCTTTTTGTTCTTATCGGACGATATTTGGCCCGGCCTTTCCCTGCGACATTATGTAATGCCAATGGTGATCATCCTGCTGGGCCTGCTGCTCCTGTTCTCGCCGAAACGATTTTTTCGCCATCGAAGAAGATGCGGCGGGCGCGGGCATTCCGGCAATATTATTGCAGATGATCATCCTGGCCGGGAAAAAAAAGCGTCCAGCGACAGGACAATGGATATTGTGTCTGTTTTCGGGGGCGTAAAAAAAACGGTGCTATCGAAGGATTTTACAGGCGGAGAGATCGTATGCATCTTTGGGGGCGCCGAGATCAATCTTACCCATGCAGACTTCGCCAGCCCCATCGTGATCGATGTTGTACAGATATTCGGCGGAACCAAACTGATCGTTCCGGCCAACTGGGAGATCCGTTCGGAAATGGCTGCTATTTTTGGCGGGATTGACGATAAACGATATCAGCAAGGCAACGTTCTTTCAGAAAAAATACTCATCATCAAAGGAACTTCCATTTTTGCAGGAATAGAAATTATAAGCTTTTAACCGTAGACAATAGCGTTAAGCATAATTATTTAATAACCGGTAATTTCTTATTTATGAGCTGGTATATGGCAAAGATCATTTTCAGGATTGTCTGCGGAGAAGGCAACCATACGCCGCAATTTGAAGAACAGATCCGGCTGATACAGGCGGCCGATAAAAGCGAGGCATTTGAAAAAGCAAGATCAATAGGCGAAAGCAATGAAATGGTATTTTTAAACCATCGTCAGCAGGAAGTGCAATGGCGGTTCGTAAACGTGGCCGAGCTGGCCGGCCTGTCGGGGTTAAGTCATGGCGCCGAGCTGTTCTCTCATATTCATGAAGCCGAAGAAGCAGAGCAATATATTGAACTGATCAATGATAAGGCGGAAACGATCCGATCGGCTATTTTCACCACGGCGCCGGCGCGCTAAAACCATTCTGACTTGGCAACCTCTCCACTAGCGCCTTTCCGGAACCGGCTGATCTTTGCGGCCTGCTGGCTGCTGTGGATCGCCGTTCAATATAAATCACTGCTGGAATTCCAGATAGACCCGGCCATCGCGCTGACGGATGCCAGCCTGTCCAATACCCTGCTGGCGGTCATGCTGGCGCTGATGATCTATATACTCGGCCTGTACCGGCCCCAAAAAAGAAAATACCTGTTCCTGCTGGTCTGGTGCCTCGCGTTGAGCGGCTTATGGGCAGTCATGACCAGGATCAGCCTGGCCGGGTTATTTGCCCATCATCCCGACTATCTCCTGTTCCTGCGAAAATCAATGCCGCTCCGGTTCGATATCACTTTATTGGTTACGGGATGCGCTGCCATCACCAGTATGTTGTGGCATAGCCAGGAAGAACAGAAACAACAGGAATCCAGGAAGCGCCATGCCGAAAAAATGGCAAGGGACGCCGAGCTGTACAAGCTCCGCCAACAGTTGCAACCTCATTTTCTGTTTAACAGCCTTAATTCCATCAGCGCGCTGACCGTCAGTCAACCCGAACAGGCAAGAAAGATGATCCAGCGCCTTTCCGATTTTTTAAGGGGCGTCTTAAAAAAGGAGTATCAGCAATGGGTAACGCTTGCAGACGAACTGCAACACCTGCAACTGTACCTGGAAATGGAACAGATGCGCTTCGGGCGCCGCTTATCGACCGAGATCATCCACGACGAAGAAAGCCCGGCGTTCCTGATACCGCCCCTGCTGTTGCAACCCGTGGTGGAGAATGCCATCAAATTCGGCCTGTACGACACTACCGCTCCCGCGCTGATCCGGATAAAGGCGTCCGTCGACCGCGACCTGCTGACCATCTCCGTGCAAAATCCGTTTGACCCTGAAACAGCATCGCCCAGGCCGGGCGCGGGGTTTGGACTGAGTTCCGTTCAACGCAGGCTATACCTTCTTTTCGCCCGCAACGACCTGCTTAGCGCCTCGGCAGAAGATCATCATTTTGTAACCATGCTGAAAATTCCCCGCCATGATCAAAGCCATCCTGATAGATGACGAACCCCTCTCCAGATCCCTTATCAGGGAATACCTGGAAGACTATCCCGAGATCTGTATCGTCCAGGAATGCCAGGACGGGTTCGAAGGCGTTAAAGCCATCATGCAGCAACAACCCCGCCTGGTATTTCTCGATATCCAGATGCCCAAGATCAACGGCTTCGAGATGCTTGAGCTCATCGAACAGCCCCCGGCAGTGATCTTTATTACCGCCTTCGATGAATACGCCATCAGGGCTTTTGAACAGAACGCCGTTGACTACCTGTTAAAGCCGTTCAGCCGGGAAAGATTTGCAAAAGCCATGGAAAAATTCATGGAGCATGCCGGCGATCCGCTATCCGGAACCGCCGCGCAGCCGCTTTTATCCACAGCGGCCCTCTCCCCGCAGCAACGACAGCGCATCGTGGTAAAGACCGGGGGAAAGATCAAGATCATCAGGGTAGACGATATTCTTTACCTGGAAGCGGCCGATGATTATGTGAAGATATACGCGAGGGACGGCGTCTTCCTGAAAAACCGCACCATGGCCTATTTTGAAGATCTGCTGGAGAAAGAACAGTACGTGCGGACCCACCGCTCGTTTATCGTGAATATCCAGCAGATCACCAGGATCGAGCCCTATGAAAAAGAAGGGCGGTTGGCCGTGCTAAAAACAGGAACAAAAATACCGGTAAGCAAAAGCGGTTATGCCAGGCTGAGAGAAGTACTGGACGTGTGAGCGCCGCGGCAAGATCAGAATTTCGGGCAAGCCATGGCCTTATAACCCGGAGGACGTTTAATATAGATCAGCGATATCTCGATACCGCCGCGGCTCTGGGAAGCGGTTTTAAGCGTCGACACATTGATATCGTAAGAAGCGCCGAACCGCAGCCCCTGGTATTCAAGACCGATATAGGGGATGATGGCGTCGTTCACATTGTTGACCCTTGCCCATACGCCTGCCAGGAACTGGGTGGGATTCTCTTCTTCGTCATTCAATAAAAATCCCAGCGCACCGCCGCCTACCGTATTGAGGGCGCCCGCCTGTGAACTGAGAATAGAGCTCAGGTAAACGGTCTTTGAACCATCTCCCACTGGTATGGCGCCGCCGGCATTCACCGTGATCCGCGGCTCTAACCGGTAAAAGATATCGCCGGTAAAAGATTCCTTGGGCCGGTTGACATGGTATACGGATGTTCCCAGGTAAAAATTATTATATCCGTCTGTTGAACCATTGTACAAGACGCCGATGGCAAAATCAAAATGGCTGGTATTCACCTGCCGGTTATCGATGGTTTCGGCGCTGGGGACCGTCCACCCCCCGTTCTGGTCCAGCTCGTCTAAAAAATTCAGCTTAGTTCCATCCAGCCTTTTATTGGAATAGCTGCCCTGGAAGCCGATCCCCAACTGGTGGAACCCGTCTTCATCGAGCCCCTTATGATAGGCGGCGCTCACCGAAATAAAATTACCCGACAAAATGCCGTTGGCCGTTTTATCGGTCATCGCCATGATCCCGACGCCCAGACCGTCGATATCGGACAGCCTGTTGCGGAGGATGCCCATATCAAAGGAAACCGTAGAGGTAATAAAGGCCTTGCTGATCTCCGGCCACTGGTCGCGGTAATTGCCGGCAATACGAAAATCCCCGTTAAACTTTCCTGTCAATGCAGGATTCAGCGTAAGGGGAGAAACAAAAAACTGGGAAAAATTAGGGTCTTGTGCAAAACCCGCTTTCACAAGGGAAAAGAATAATATACACAGCAAACATTTTCGCATCAGGCTGGCTTGTCTTCTTAAGACACCCAAAATACAAAAAAAGCTGAATCCCCGCTATTATTCCCGGTTTAAGATCATGTAGAAATAAATATTTCGGAAAAACCGGCCGATCGGGCAACTGCCACGCGGTATATTGCCGGTTCAAACAGCGCGCCGCAAATGGCCGGGCTTCGATTCAACCTGCAAAACATCCTCAAACTCAACATGTTTAAAGCGGAACGCCGGGCCCGAACGAAAGATCGCCGGCATCTCCCAATCCGGGAACGATATATCCCTTGGCTGTCAGCTCTTCGTCTATGGCTGCGCACCAGATCGTGATATCAGGGGCTGCCCTGAGCACGTATTCTATCCCCACCGTACAGGCTACCGCCGCGACCACATGGATCTCGCTGGGCTTTCCCTCTTCCCGGAGGTATTGCAGGGTTTTAGACAGCGAGGCGCCGGTGGCGATCATGGGATCCGACACGATCAATACCCGGTTGTCTATTTCAGGAGCGGAAATATAATCTATATCCACTTCCAGGGACGCATCGTGGGTATGCCGGCGGTAGGCGGCAATAAAAACATTGTCGGCCTTGTCGAATATGCGGAGCATCCCGTTGTGCAGGGGCAGGCCCGCCCGCAATATCGTAGCCAGCACCGGCTGGCTTTTTAAAACCTTCCCGGTAGAAAGGCCCAGCGGGGTCTGTATCTCCCGGTCTTCATACTCCAGCTGCTTGCTGATCTCGAGCGCCGCCAGTTCGCCCACGCGTTCCAGGTTATGGCGGAAGCGCATCCTGTCGGCCTGCGATTGTATTTCCCTTAATTCGCACAACCAGGAACTGAGCAGTGCGTAACGTTCGCTCAAATTGACGATCATAATACAAAGAGATTTAAATAGGTTCTTCTCAAACAACCGCGACTTTCGGCTATCAAACTGTTAAGATGCCGTTCGAATCTGCTGATAAATGAATTTCATCGCTTAATTTGCCTGGACAAAGCTAAAATCTTAAACTGGCAATCAAAAATTTATAACATGGTATACCGGGCGATAGGAATTATGAGCGGAAGCTCTCTCGACGGGCTTGACCTGGCCTTCGTTGAATTACAGGAAACAGCCGGCAAATGGTCGTATGCGCTGAAAGCGTCATCCTGCTATCCTTACGAGGATGAATGGGCGGAAAAATTACGCAAAGCCCCATCCCTGAATGCATTGGATTACCAATTGCTGCATACCGCATACGGCCATTATACCGGGGAGCAGGTAAACCGCTTCATCAACGAGCATAACCTGCAATACCAGGCGCAGCTTATCGCCTCGCACGGACATACTTCTTTTCATATCCCCGGGAAAAAAATGACGGCGCAACTGGGCGACGGGGCCGCCATTGCCGCCGTTACCGGCATTAATGTGGTGAGCGATCTGCGGGCGATGGATATCGCCTTAGGCGGGCAGGGCGCGCCGATCGTGCCTATCGGTGAAAAGCTGTTGCTGGGCGGTTACGCCTATTTCTTAAACATCGGCGGCATTGCCAATCTTTCTTTTAACGATCCCGATCAGTATATAGCATACGATGTATGCCCGGCCAACCGCGTGCTCAACATGCTTGCCCGCGATGCCGGCAAACCTTTCGACGAAGGCGGACAGATCGCCGAAAAAGGCGCCGTATCCGGGTCGCTGCTGGAGATGCTCAACGAGCTGGCCTATTATCATCTGCCGCACCCGAAATCCCTGTCCAATGATTTTGGAACAGGCGTGGTATACTCCCTGATCAGGCAGGAAAGACTGAGCGCTCCCGACGCATTGAGCTCCTATGTAGAGCATATCGCCTTCCAGGTTGCGCGTTCTGCCGCGGCGCTTCAGGATGAATTCGGCGAAGACGCAGCGCAGGAAAACAGAAAAATGCTGATCACCGGGGGAGGAGCCCTGAACCATTTCCTCGTCAAAAGAATAGGCGAACGGTTAAAACCCCTGAACATCGACGTGGTCGTTCCCGACAATGAGCTGATCGTTTTCAAGGAAGCCATCATCATGGCGCTGATCGGCGTGCTGAGATGGCGCGAGGAAGACAATACCCTGGCCTCGGTAACCGGCGCTTCCCGCAACAGTATCGGGGGCGCGGTCTGGATAGGACAGGAATCATAAGCAGCGCAGGTTGCGTTAATGCGCCTGCAATGATAGGCGCTATGGCTGGTTTTAGTTTGACACCGTGGGGATCAGCAGGGGAACAACATAATAGGAGAACAGCGTGATCAATACGATTGAAATGATGTTCATGACAAACCCGGTTTTCACCATCTGACCCATTTTGATATGCCCGCTGGCAAAAGCAATGGCGTTGGGAGGCGTTCCCATAGGCATCATACTGGCACAACTGGCCGCAAGCGCCATCGGAAGCCCCAATAATAACGGATTTATGCCCATCGCATCGGCAATGCCCGCCATCACCGGGGAAAAAACAATGACCTGCGCGATATTGCTCATCATCTCGCTGATAAAGATCGAAAGCAGCGCAACCGCAAAGATCAGCATGATGCCTCCTCCGTCGGCGCCGCTCATACCGGCTATCCAGGAGCCCATACGCTCGATCAACCCGGCTTTTTCCAGCGCGCCCGCCAGGGCTATGCCTCCTCCGAACAGGTACAGGATGCCCCAGGCCATCCTGGAGGTATCGGACCATTCCAGGATCCTATGGCTATCCTTTATGCTTCCGGCAGGACAAATGAACAGCGCCAATGCGCCGAGCATGGCAATGATGGTATCGTCTAATGTGATCCACCCAATGGCATTGATAAGGTCTTTGAACATCCATAGAAAAGCGGTCGATACGAAGATGATCAATACCCTTTTCTCGGTAGGTTTCAATGGGCCCAGCTGCTCGATCTTTGCCCTGATCAGCTCCCTGGTGGCCAGGTCCTTCTTCATCCTGTTCGGATATAGCCATTTGGTCAGCACGATATAAAGCGAGATCAGCAACAGCAGGGCAATGGGCGCGCAGATGATCATCCAGTCGGCAAACCCGATCGAGTAGTCGTATTTTTCCTTGATAAAGGACACAAATGCCACGTTCGGGGGCGTGCCGATAATGGTAGCGATACCTCCGAAATTAGATGCATACGCAATGGCCAGCATTACTGCCAGCGAAAAATTTTTGATATTGCCGTGGCCCTGCCTGTTCTCACTCACCACATGGATAATGGACGTGGCTATCGGGAACATCATCATGGTAGTGGCTGTATTGCTCAGCCACATGCTGAGAAACCCGGTGGAAAGAATAAACCCCAGCACTATCCTGTCGCCGCTGGTGCCGGTGATCCGGATAATGTTCAGCGCTATGCGCGTATGCAGATTCCATTTTTCTATCGCAAGGCCGATCATAAATCCGCCCATAAAAAGAAAGATAATAGAGTCGCCATAGCTCACGGCAGTGGCTTTCAGCGAATTGATGCCCAGCAAGGGAAACAGGATCAGGGGAAGAAAAGCCACTACCGCCATCGGCAAGGCTTCCGACACCCACCATACGACCATTAACGCCGCTACGGCAAGGGTTGCCGAACCAAGCTTATCCAGGTCGAACGGATTGACCCATAGCATGAATAAAAAGGAGAAAACGCCTGCCAGAAGCGCTCCCAGATTAAGGAAATCTTTTGTTTTTGTCATATGGCGTTTTGCTTACATAGGGATTATCTTTTACCAGGAAACGGTAAGGCAGTTTGGCGTCCTCGCCCGCATAGTCGACCCCTATCCGGGGCGTGACGATCACCTCCTCGTCTGAAAAACTTATCCCATCTGAAAAAATGTTTATTTCTTTCCCGAACAGATCACACCCGGTGTGGCAGGTCAAAATACCCATGGCCTTTGATACATTTCCCGGACCGCGGGTCAGGGAATGATCGGCCCGTTTTTTGCCCGTCCTTTGCAGCATGATATCAATACCCTTCAGCGGCTCTACGCCCCTGATCAGGATAGCATGCGGAATTTCTTTTTTATTGGTAACGATATTGAACAAATGATGGATGCCGTAACAAAGATAAACATAGGCCCGGCCGGAGGATCCGAACATGATCTCTGTGCGGGCGGTCCTTCTGCCGCCAAAAGCGTGAGAAGCCCTGTCAATCGCCCCGGCATAAGCTTCCGTTTCCACGATCCTGCCGGAAACGGTCTTGCCGTCAAAGCGCGTAACCAACACTTTTCCCAACAATTCCCTGGCAATAACCGTTACTTCGCTGCGATCGTAAAAGGAAGGCCCAAGCTTTTTCATTCAGAGACAACAGGAATATTTACTAAGTTTGAATTGTTAACGATCGACAAATAAACTAAAAAATGCTATAAATTCTGTAAACAAAAAATAACTTGCTCAAAGAAATAGTAATAGCAATAGACTCCTACTTCAAGGCTCACCAGTTTATCAGAAAGCACCGTCTATGGAAATGGATCGTTATTCCCGGTATCCTTTACATGATCCTGTTTGTAACGGGAATGTATTTTTTCTGGCAATCCACCGATCAGGCCGTTTCGTATTTAACCAGGAGCATCGGGCTCGACAGGTGGCTCCACCGGCAGGAAAGCGGCCTCCTGAGCTTTTTTTTCCTGATGGGAGAGATCATGGTGAGGCTGATCCTGATGTTTTTCTATTTTTCTCTTTTTAAATATGCATTCCTGATCATCGGTTCGCCGGTCTTTGCCTACCTGAGCGAAAAAACCGAGTCTATCATCGAAGGCAAGGATTTTCCTTTCAGCTTCTCTCAGCTGATCAAAGATATTTTCCGGGCTATAAAGCTGGCCCTTCGCAACACGCTTTGGCAGGCGGTATACACGATATCCATCCTGATCCTTGCTTTTTTCCCCGTCGTAGGATGGATCACCCCGCTGATCATGCTGTTCGTGGAATGCTATTACTATGGATTTTCCATGTTGGACTACAGCAGCGAACGCCATAAGCTCTCCGCTTCGGAGAGCATTGAGTTTATCTCCAAACACAAGGGCCTTGCCATCGGCAACGGCATCGTATTTTACCTGATGCACCTGGTTCCTGTTGCCGGCTGGATCTTTGCCCCCTCCTATGCAGTGATTGCGGCTACCATCAGCTTATATCACCAGAAATCAACGCCATGACCATGAACCCGACGGAAACGCCGCAAACCGCCCCCGGCAAAGTATATCTTATCCCTTCCGCGCTATACGAGGGCGCCGGCTTCGTTATCCCTCCCTATGTGCTGGAGGCGATAAAAGACTGCCAGGCCTTTTTTGTGGAGAATGAACGGTCGGCCCGGAGATACCTGAAAAGCCTGTGGAAGGAAATAACGATTGATGATTACCGTTGGGTGGCCATCCATAAAACGGAAAAGGCGGTAAAACAACAGTTTCTCGACCTGCTGGCAAAGGGTCGCAATATAGGCATCATCAGCGAAGCCGGATGCCCCGGCATTGCCGATCCGGGCCAGTTCCTGGTTGCGGCCGCGCACCGCGCGGGGGCCAGGGTATGCCCGCTGGTGGGCCCAAACGCCGTCTTACTGGCATTGATGGCCAGCGGCATGAACGGGCAACAGTTCAGGTTCCTGGGCTACCTGCCCATCGATGCGCAGGAACGCATCCGCGCCATCAGGCAGATGGAGTCTTTTTCGGCAAAGCAGAATTGTACGCAGGTCTTTATCGAAACGCCCTACCGCAACAACCAACTGTTGGAAATGATCAGCAGGACCTGCCAGCCCGGTACGCTGTTGTGTATCGCCGCCGATCTCACTTCAGGAAACGAGTTTGTCCAAACAAAAACAATTGCAGAATGGAAAAAAGCGCCGCCCGACCTGCATAAGCGCCCCGTCATATTTTGCCTGCTGAGCGAAAGATAAGGAGCCCGCACTTCGATATAAAGAGATTATGGATTAACATCCCGGATGGAAATAATACTATCTACCACATATTTATTGTATCCCCGCCAGGGAAGCGGCTTGAGGTATTCCTGGTAATGCAGCTCCACCTCCTTGCCGCTGCTCACCATCAGCTTTTCCGCAACCTTCGGGTCGACAATGGAAAACTCGAATTCATACGATTGTATGGTGCCGGGGGTCCTTGAACGAAATCCGCTTTGTATCAGCTTCCCTTCATAGGTCTTGAAAATATATCCCTTTCGGACGACAAAGTTCAATTCGCCGGACTTCACGCCCTCGCCAAATGTCCAGTAATAACGGTAATAAAATATTCCCGCCAAAACGGCCAGTACGACCAGGATGGTCATCCATAAAAACTTTCTCATGCAAAACTGTTTAGCGTTTTATGAAACATTCATATAAAGCCATCGCGGCGCCTATAGGATATATTCATGCGATAAAGTTAGGGAAATAGGCGATGGGAAGATAGCAATAAAATGGGTTCTAAAAATCATTTACCTTCGCTGCTAATTAAAGACGTATGAGAATAGGAATTGTTTGTTATCCTACGTTCGGGGGAAGCGGGGTTTTGGCGACAGAGCTGGGTAAGGCATTAGCAGACAAAGGACACCTGGTGCATTTCATCACCTATCAGCAACCAGTCAGGCTAGGCGAATTCAACGCCAATATATTTTACCATGAAGTGAGGGTGCCCACTTATCCCCTGTTTGATTTTCCTCCCTACGAAACGGCCCTGGCCAGCACTATGGTAGACATCATCGTGAACAACCAGATCGACCTGCTGCATGTGCATTATGCCATCCCCCATGCCTCGGCCGCCTATATGGCGAAAAAAATACTGGAGACCCAGAACCGCAAGATCCCCGTGATCACGACGCTTCACGGAACCGATATTACGCTGGTAGGGCGCGACAAGACCTTTGCCCCGGTAGTGGCTTTTTCCATAAACCAGAGCGACGCCATCACCGCGGTGTCCGAGAACCTCAGGGGCGAAACCAATAAGATCTTCCGGATCGAAAAGGATATCCATGTGATCCACAATTTTGTCGACGTAACGCGGTTTGGCAAGAAGCCCATCGATGCATTCCGGCGGGTCATCGCCCCGAACGACGAGAAGATCGTGTTGCATGCTTCCAATTTCCGAAAAATAAAAAGGGTGAGCGATGTGGTGAAGATCTTCGCAAAGATCAGGGAAAGGGCGCCCAGCAAACTGCTGTTTATCGGGGACGGCCCCGAGCGCACGGAGGCGGAAAGCATGTGCCGCGACCTCCATATCTGCGACGATATCCGTTTCGTGGGCAAGCAGGACCAGATAGAAGAGATCTTCGCCATCGGCGACCTGTTCATCCTGACATCAGAATACGAAAGTTTCGGGCTGGCGGCGCTGGAAGCCATGGCCGCCGGGGTTCCGGTCATCTCTACAAATGTCGGCGGGCTGCCTGAAATAAATATACAGGGGGAAACCGGCTTCTTAAGCAATGTGGGAGATATAGACGATATGGCTTCCCATGCGCTTGAACTATTAACCGATGAACAGAAGCTGGCTGTCTTCAAAGCCAATGCTGCAGCGCGCGCAAGCCAGTTCGATATCCATCGCATCGTGCCCCAGTACGAGACGCTGTACAACCAGTTTTTATAAGAAAGTTTGCGCTGAAGCGCTGAGTCAATGCTTTTAAAGGCCGATCGGATGTAATGCTCATACCGTTACGTTAAAAGCTGTCGCGCCTGTACGGGCGTTCCGTCTTGTTTTGCAGTCTTATGCGCCCTTATCTTTTCCGTATCCATGCGCCGGGATCGAGGTTCTTATTTTCAATCAGCAGGAGGAATTCGATCTCGCCGTTGCCATCCGCATTGGTGCCGGCCCGGCCGACGGTCTGCCCGGCTTTGACCGTTTGTCCTTTTGAAACGCTGGATGAGGACAGGTTCCCGTAAGTGGTAAAATATTTTCCATGCCTCACCAACACGTTCGATTCGCCTTCCACGTCAAACACAGACACGACCTCCCCGTCAAACACGGCCTTCACCACGGCGCCTTCGTCTGTCTCGAGGGTCAGGCCCGGGTTGGTTCCCCTTAACTTGGTGCCCGGAATGGAATAGGTGCCAAAATTGATCTTAATATTTCCTTTATCGATGGGCCAGGGAAGCTTTCCCTTGTTCTTTTCAAAATTATCGGAGATGATCTCTCCGCCGGGAGTAGCGTCGAACACGCTTTTGGAAGCGGCGGGCGAGGGGCTCTCTTCTTTTTTGACGACCACGGGAGCAGGGCTGTTATCCCCGGACTCCTTCTTGGCTGCCGCTTCTTTTTTGGCGGCGGCCAGCGCGGCGGCCTTGGCTTTTTTCTCCTCCTCCAATGCTTTCTGGCGGGCGATCCTGATCTCCCGGTCGATCGCGGCTTTTATGGAAGCCCTCAGCTTATTGTCAGCCTTCTGCTTCGCATTCAATTCCCTCGATAGTTCCTTCTCTCTCGACCGCAGCTTGTTCACGACCACATCCTGCTCTTTCTTCTCATCTACCAATACCATTTTCTCTTTTTCCTGTTTGGTGAGGGCCTGGTCCTTTTCCTTACGGGATAACTCCAGGCCGGCTATCTTTTTCTGAAGCAGGTCCTGCGTATTGAGAATAGCCTCCGATTGCTGCTCGCGATAAGAACGGTAGGATTTCAGGTATTCCACTCTTTTCAGCGCATCGTTAAAACTGGATGCCGAGAAAATAAAATTCAGAAAATCATAATTGTTCCTGTTCTTATACGCGTAAGCAATGCTCTTTTCATACATAAGCTTAAGCGTATCCAGGTCGTTCTTTAACCGGTCGATCTCATCCCTCGACTTGTTAATATCCGATTCAATATAATCGATCTGGGAACTTATGTTTTTGATGGCGGCCTCGCGAAGTTTCAATTTCCGCTGTAATAGCGCCAGCTGCCCCAGGGATTCCTTCCTGTTCTTTTTGGTCTGGTCCAGCGAATTTTTAACCTGCTGGATCTCCCGTTGAATCTCTGCACGCTGCTTTTCCAGCTCCGCCCTGGATTGGGCCTGCGCGGTGGAATATATAAGGGCAGAGCCTGCCAGGAGAACCAAAAACAATACGATACGTTGCATGGGCTATTTTGCTTTTAGAACGTTGTGGGCCAACGCTTATTGCAATTTATAGTTTTTTGGAATGCTGAAGGGGAAGTTTAACGGTTCATTAAACTCATACTGCCTGTATTTCATCTCGATATCCAGCTTGGATTTCTCAGAAACGGCTATTTTCCGGAATGTAGAAAAAGGAACCCCATTCTTGTTCTCGTAGTCGCCATAGGTAATATCCGCCGTTCGGGCCCTCGACTCATCGATATCGTCGAGCTTGCTGTGCAGGGGCAAATAGTTCGATTCATTTAGCGTAAGCAGGTGCTTGAACAACTTGCCGATGCTGACCACCGATACGGAGGAAGCCCCATTTTTTTTATACGAAACAAGATTGCTATCCAGGTAAATAGGATTTCCGATGATCAGGTCCTGCAGCTCCGTCAGGGTAAAAGGAATACGGGCGATTTCCGTCAGATAGGCCACAGACCTGAGTTGCACCACCTTATCCAGTTTATTGATCACCTTCACGCTATCGGGGGTGATCAATACCCTGAACGCCTCTATGCCCAGCAAGGCATTGATCGAGATCCACAATGCGCTATCTTTCTGCAATTTAAAGAAAGCGTTAAAATCGCTTTTTTTGCCGTCGTTGCCCTGGAACACTACTTTAACCTTACCGGAGAAAGTTTGATAATCCAACCTGTTTTTCAGCGCTCCTTCATAAATGGTCTTCATATACCGTATGGAATCCGCTCTTCCGTCGTTCAGGGCTACAACAGAATCCTTTTTGGAACTGATCACATGCTGTATTTTTTTCGTAGACCGGCAGGCGCCCAGCAATACCAGGGCCAGCAGAAAAACCGGGAGCCGGCCGATGCAGTAGCGAAAATTAAAAAAAAGCCTTCTCGACTGTAACATGCATTAGATTTTACCGGTATGCCCAAATCCTCCGACACCGCGTTCGGTGGATGATATATTTTCAACGGCCTCCCAGCCCACTCTTTCCACCCGCTGGATCACCATCTGCGCGACCCTGTCGCCGGTCTGGATGGTTTGCGCTTCCCCGGAAAGATTGATGAGGATAACCTTTATTTCGCCCCGGTAATCCGCGTCGATGGTTCCCGGAGAGTTAAGGCAGGTAAGCCCCTGTTTGATCGCCAGTCCGCTTCTCGGCCTTACCTGCGCCTCATATCCCGGCGGCAGTTCGATAAACAGGCCGGTAGGGATCAGGGATCGTTCCATGGGCTGAAGCGTAACGGGAGCCTCAAGGTTCGCCCTGAGGTCCATCCCCGCCGACCCTTCCGTGGCATATTCCGGCAACGGATTGGCCGACCGGTTGATAATGCTGACTTTCACTGTAGACATGCTGCAAATATAGGAATGTCCTGATTTACCTTCTCCGCGACCGCTAAAATTATAACTATCTTCATACAGTTAATATGCTTCCTTATATATCTTCGATATTGCTGTTCTCGAAAATATCGTGTAGTTTCTGTTGCAGTAACTTTTTATCGGGTAATTGTGTTTGATATTCAGCAACCATTGCAGGGGATAGTGAACGGCTCAATGCAAATTCTACCACTTCGTTTTCCTTATCCTTGCAAAGCAAAATGCCCATACTCGGATTTTCGTGAGGTTTCTTTACGTTCCTGTCCAATGCTTCTAAATAGAAATTGAGTTGCCCCAAATGGTCAGGTTTAAATTTTTCGGCTTTCAGCTCAAAAGCTACCAAGCATTGCAAGCCCCGATGATAAAACACAAGGTCAATATAAAAATCACTGCTGCCTACCTGTACTTTGTATTCTTCATCAATGAAAATAAAATCCCTGCCTAATTCCAAAATGAAGTTTTTCATCTGCTTAATCAACCCTTTTTGCAGGTCGCTTTCGCTATGAGGTTCGGGCAGGTTCAGAAACTCAAAAACATAACTGTCTTTGAAAGCATTTGTAATATCTTGGGGAAATTCTTTGGGCAATGATGCAATGTTTACTTTGCCTAACATAACACGTTCAAACAGGCTTGCGTTAATTTGGCGGTCAAGCTCCCGAACGCTGTAATTTTCTTTGATAGCCATACGCAAGTAAAACTCTCGTTCTTCTTCGGTTTTACATCGTGAAAAAATTGTGCGGTGGTGCGACCAACTCAACTGTGCCAAAATAGTTTTTCTGATATCTTGGGGTTGTGGTTGTAATTGTCGCCCCACTGTGGCGACAATTTTAGTTTCCTGGTTTTCATTGTTTTGTATTTGTATCCACGCTGTGGCGACAAATTTGGTTTCGGCATAGGTTTCATAGAATTGTATCATTCTGTAAATCCCTGCGCGGTTAAAGCCTTTTAGTTCGGGATTGTTTCTCTGAATGAAATCCGCTAATTCATTTACCGTTTTATCGCCCCATTCAGCAAAGGATATTTTTTGTTTGACATAAGCCCCTACATTCCAATACAGGTTAATGAGTTCGGTATTAACCGCCCTTATGGCATTACTTCGGGACTGCTGTATAAGCTGTATGATGTCTGTAAATCTTGTATCCATACGGTTATTATAAACAGCAAATTTACAAATACTTACTTGGGGTCTGCGGTTATGATATAGCTTTAAAAAATTAGGGTGGAGAGTCGCCGTTACCGCTACGCGGAGGCGCTATCGCCGATTTTTGAATCAAAACATTGCGCCCGATCATAAATTGGTATTATTTTCACGTCCAGGATAAAACCCCGACCCATGACCAAAAAGCTCCTCTGCGCGATCTCCATGTCGGCATGCTTTCAATCGCTTGCTGCGCAAAGCCTCATGCACTCATTTGGCGCGACTGTTGCCATAACGACCGACAAGGTCTCCAGCGATTACGGCAGCTCCAAGTTTAGCTTATCGCAAACTTATTTGTCTTATTTTCCCAGGTACAATTTTATTGAAAACGAAAATTCATCAATAAGCATAGGCGCTCCGATAGGCGTTGGCGCAGGCGTTGCCAGGTATAGCGCTGTCAGCGATGCGGGATTTTTCTTTGCCTACGATCTTCCGCTCGTAGTGGATTACAATATCGGGTGCAAATCCAGCCGCGACAACGAACAGACTTTCGGAGGATACCTGGGCGTCGGGTTTGGCTATAGTCATATGTCCATATCCGGCAGCTCCTACGCTGATTTCAAGGGTTCTTCTTATGGCCCCATATTCCGCGGGGGCGTAAGGATCGGATCAACCAGCGCTTTATGGGACGGGCATGGCATTACCATAGGACTGTTTTACAAAAAAGGCCTGGAAAAAGATCCGTTCAATTCATTTGGATTTAATCTGTATTTCGATTTGTAGCGAAGGATACATTTAAGCGTCGATGCCTCCGGCATTAACGCCGCCCTTGTATGCCATGCATCAAGAAACGTTGTTCAGTCCGCTTTCAGCAGCGCCGTGGCATAGGCGACCAGGCCATCCTCGCGGCCGACATAGCCCATCTTTTCGCTGGTGGTGGCTTTTATGGAGATATCAGATTCGCCGATCTCCAGTATCGCCGCAATGATCTTTCTCATTTCGCCTGCGTATTGCTTGATCTTGGGGCTCTCCAGGCACAATGAAGCGTCGATGTTAACGATGCTATATTTTTTTTCCCGGATAAGGCGATAGGTTTTCTGCAAGAGTATTTTACTGTCGATATTTTTATACGCAGGATCCGTATCCGGAAAATGAGTTCCGATATCGCCCAATGCCAACGCGCCGAGCAACGCATCGCAGATCGCATGCAACAATACATCGGCGTCGCTATGTCCGAGCGCGCCCTTGTGATGAGGGATCTCCACCCCTCCTATCCAGAGTTTTCTTCCTTCGACCAGTTGATGAACATCCATTCCGGAACCAATACGATATCCCATGATAAAACAGGTTATAAAAAAAGCGCCCCTTTTGAGACGCTTCAAACGTACATGAAATTTTTCATTCATAAAATACATAAAGGATGAATGAAAAATTTTATGGGAGTTCCTCTTGGCTAAAAAAACAATAAATATTCAAGAAAAATATACTATTGTTTTAAGCAAGGGAACCAGGCAAGATCAGAGAACCTGATTTCCGATTTTAATTAATGGGCGAAGGCGCATCCCCGCTATCGTCAAGATCAAGCACGATGCCAAAACGAAGCGTATTGGACAGCGGATTCCTGTTTATTCCTGCTCCCGACGGAACCAGGTACGAGAAATTCAATCCGAAAATATTGTATTTCACGCCCAGGCCTACCGTAAAATACTTTCGGTTGCCCTTGAACTTATCTTCATAAAAATATCCTGCGCGGGCAAAGAACTGATCATTATAGGCATACTCGGCGCCGAACGACAGCTGGAATTCCCGCATCTCTTCCTTGAATCCTCCCGGCGCATCGCCAAATGAACTCAGCCAGCTGTTGACCACTCCCTTGCTGCGATAGTTGACAATGGCAAGCGAATCGGCATTGACAGGAGGAGTGGGCACAAGCAATTTATGGGCGTCAATCCCGAATTGTATTTTATTGTTCTCATCAAAAACCTTCGTATAGGTAGCCCCGATACCCAGGTTGGCGGGAATGAAATCCTTCTGGGTAGCGTCTTTTGTATAACCGATCTTGGAGCCAAGATTAGAAAGCGCGGCGCCAAAGTTAAAACCCTGACCGTCCTCATTTGCGCCCGTGTAAAAGAAAGAAAGGTCCGCCGCTACCGCATTGCCTGCCTGGTAAGTGGTTCCCTGGTCGCCCGCATAATCGCCGGCCAGGTTGGAATAAATATATCTCAATGCAATGCCCAGGCCCATTCTATCGGATAGCTTCCTGGAATATCCCGCATCGATACCAAACTCACGCGGCCGGCCGCCGCCCATATCGTTCCCGTCCTGGTCTGTAAACTGGATATTGCCCAGGCTAAAATACCGGATAGAACCGGATAGCGCCTGCTGATCGTCTAATTTATAATATCCCGCCAAAGCAAGAAGATAAACATCATTCAACCCGAGATCCTTTAGCCAGGGCGTATAGGTAAGTCCTAAACCATACAGGCTGTTGTTAAAAGGCGTTTTTGCCAGGTTCCAGAACCCGGAGTTCACATCGGGGGAAGTGGCAAGTCCAAGATCGCCCATACCGCCGGCCCGGGCGTCAGGAGATATCCTCAGGAAAGGCACCGCAGTGGTCACTACATTAATGGGTTCGGTCTGCGCTTTTACAGAACTCACTCCCGCAAACAATAGCGCTATGGCAGCCAGCTTAATGGTCTTTCTTTTCATCCGTTTATTTTTTGTTTTTACTTCGGGCATAGAATATTTTTTATTGGTATCAGCAAATGCTTCGCATTTCATTGGCCGGCCGTACGTCGCCTGAGGCTCTGCCGGCGGCGCGACGGAACTTCGCATATACGTCCCTATGTGCGAGGATATTTCTCAGGCTCAGTTTCATAGATGATGTTTTCTCTGTTAAGGTCATCGCCTATTTCTCTTACTTAACCAGGATAGCGCGCAGCTATTTAATATATCCGTCTTATCCCGTATTAAAAGAGGGGTTGATCCAGGCGTTGAAGCCGTACGAGGCATTAATGTTTTTGCGTAGAGTTTTGTCGATAGAACGACAAAAATAACAATTTTAAAATAAGGTTAACAATAAATACCGCTCTTAATTCATCTGCCGCTACAGCCTGCCGTGAAACCCATGTTCTTCTATTATCAAGCTCCGCGGCATTGATCCTGAAGATCCCGGTCTGATCAATTTCCCGGAGATCCGTTTATTGAGATCCCGCTGCCGAAGCCTTTCTTATCAAGCGCCTCTAACCCATATTCGAACGGCTTTAACCATTAAATATTGTTTTTGAAAGGGTATTTATTGAACGGGCAGCCGATAAACCGGGCCCGGCAAAACGGCCTCGTCCGGGTTCTGCCCGGCATATATAAAATGATAAAATGGCTCATTTTTAACGCTGCGCAAAACGCTATTGGCATATTATTTTATTTAAAGTTTCTATATTCGCTTCGCCTCTTCCTGTGAATTACCCGTTAAATAAAACACCAATTTCCCGGCCCGGAGCTTATTTAATAAATACTTCACTTATTATGCAGTATTTTACAGATAAATCCGAAGCCTGAGCGCCCCGCAGAGCCTGCAAACACAGTTTGAGCCCGCTGCGGAAATCATCGCTATGAAAAGAATAAACAATTGATAATCATTTAGTTGGATTTTATTTTCGTTGTACAAATATTTTTGCGCGCTACAATAATAGTGAGCAATCGCCCGTTTAATCAAATTGAACAAAGGCAAAAGCTATCAACATGAATCTGAAAAACCTACTCGTCCTGCTATCCTGCGCCCTGGTCGTTTCTTCCTGTAAGAACGGCGGCCTGTTTAGCAAAAAACCTGAACAATCCGATGTAACGGGATGGAATTATAACGACAAGAACATGGGCGGCTACCAGGTTGCCCGTGAAAAAGAACAAAGGACCGGCCCCGGCCTGGTATTTGTTCAGGGCGGCACCTTTACCATGGGAGCTGTGGAAGAGGACGTCATGAGCGACTGGAATAATATTCCTACCCGTAAAACAGTCAACTCATTTTATATTGACCGCACCGAGGTCGCCAATATACATTACCGGGAATACCTTTACTGGATCAACAATGTATTCGACGGCGACGAGTTCAGGGAGGTAAGAGAAGGCGCTCTGCCCGATACGCTGGTTTGGCGCAGCGAGCTGGCCTACAATGAACCGCTGGTGGAATACTATTTCCGCCATCCTTCTTATAACTATTACCCTGTTGTAGGCGTAACCTGGAGGCAGGCGCATGATTTCTGCCTTTGGAGAAGCGACCGCGTGAATGAAAAAGCGCTGATCGATAAACAATTCATCAACAAGAACACCCTTAAGAATATCCAGGGACAGGGAGAAGAATCGTTCAACACGAAAGCTTACCTGTTAGGGCTGACCACGCCGACGCCGGGTCCCGGAGTGCGTTCTAAAAAGAACCCTTTGAGAAATCCTAACGGCACGCCCAGGGCGCAGGTTACTTTTGAAGACGGCATCTTATTGCCGGCATACCGGCTGCCAACAGAAGCCGAATGGGAATACGCGGCAATGGCCCTGGTTGGACAAAACCCCCAGGTGAGCAGGAAAGAAGGAAAAAGAGGGGAAGAACTGATCACCAACAAACAGGTATATTCCTGGAGCCAGAATACAAATGGTTTGCGCGATACCCGCCGCGGAAGCTGGCAGGGCACTTTCCTGGCCAACTTCAAACGCGGAAGCGGGGATAACATGGGCGTGGCCGGAGGCCTTAACGACCGCGCCGTATATACCGCTCCTGTAACCTCATTTTTCCCGAATGCCTTTGGACTGTATAATATGTCGGGAAATGTGAACGAATGGGTAGCCGATGTTTACCGTCCTTTGTCGCCTGTTGACCAGGACGATGTTTCTCCTTTCCGCGGAAACCGCTTTGAAAAAGACTATCGCAATGCCGACGGCGAATTTGAAAAAGACAGCCTCGGAAGAATAAAGAGAGTATATGTTACCGATGAAGAAAGCAAGAATCGCCGTAACTACCAGAGAGGAAATGTGATCAACTACCTTGATGGCGACTCGCTTACCGTGGGCGTAAGCTATGATTCCACCGCAGGACGCGGATACGGCATCACCACCCTGATCAGCGATAAATCGAGAGTGATCAAGGGAGGAAGCTGGAATGACCGCGCCTACTGGTTATCGCCCGGCGCCCGCCGCTTCCTGGAGGAAGACCAGGCCAGCAGCACCGTCGGTTTCCGCTGCGCCATGGACCGTTTGGGAAGCCCTGAAGGCAACGGAAGAAAGACCGGTATCGACTACAAAGTAAGAAGACAGAATACCAGGAAAAAATAACCGGATAACATCCGGCAAACGATCTCAAAAGCCGTCTCCAAACCAGGGGCGGCTTTTTTGACGCCTGGGAAACCAAATTTTTCACTCGCGCCCATCTTAGGCTTTATCTCTTTTCCGGCGAGCGCTTATAAGGCCGGATATATACTTCCCGGATCGTACATTTCAATTATTTTTGAGCCATGAACATCCCAGAGCTGTACGAGATATACCAACAATATCCCTCGGTTCAGACCGACACCAGGAAACTGCAAAAAGGCGACCTGTTTTTTGCTTTGAGAGGACCCAACTTCAATGCCAACGCCTTTGCCGAAGCCGCTATCGCCAATGGAGCCGCATATGCAATAATCGACGATGCCGCATACGCGCATATCGCCGGCGCCATACTGGTCGACGATACGCTGCAGACGCTACAGCAGCTGGCGCTTTTCCACCGTAACCAGCTCAGCATTCCCTTTATCGCCATAACCGGAAGCAACGGCAAAACCACCACCAAGGAACTGACCCATGCCGTACTCTCCTGCGCTTATAAAACATATACTACGGCCGGCAACCTGAACAATCATATCGGCGTGCCGCTGACCATCCTATCGATTAAAAAAGACGCGGAGATGGCCATCATAGAAATGGGCGCCAATCACCCGGGCGAAATTGCCGGATACTGCAGCTATGCGCTGCCTACGCACGGACTGATCACCAATTGCGGAAAGGCGCACCTGGAGGGCTTTGGCAGCTTTGAAGGCGTAAAAAAGGCAAAAGGAGAGCTCTATGATCATTTAAGGGAGAACAACGGGACCGCTTTTGTAATGCGCGACTACGACTACCTGCGGACAATGAGCAGGGGCATCCCCCATATCGTGGCTTATGGCTCGGCAGATCATCAGGCAGTCAAAGAACCCGTTTCCCCGGCATCCTTCCCCGAACCGGAGCTCACCGGCGAAGCGCTGCAAGACAAGGCCTATTTACAGGTAATCGTGAACAAGGGATTGACCCGCGAACGCCTGATCCGTTCGCGGCTGGTCGGCGCCTATAACCTTCCGAACATCCTGGCCGCGCTGACCATAGGAAAATATTTTCAGGTAGATGAAGAGAAGATGATCCAGGCGCTGGAAGACTATACTCCTTCTAATAACCGTTCGCAGCTGATCAAAAAAGACGGGTATACCATCATTCTCGACGCCTATAATGCCAACCCTTCCAGCATGAGGGCGGCCATTGAGAATTTTCAGCAGATAGAAGCGGAAAACAAAATGCTGGTCCTGGGCGCCATGGCCGAACTGGGCGCAGACAGCCTGGAAGAACATCAACGTATTATTGATCTGATCCGCGGGTATCCCTGGAAAGAAGTTATTCTTGTAGGCGGAGACTTTGTGAAGCTGAACCCTCCGTTCAGAACCTTCAACAACGCCGCCGAAGCCGGGAAATGGCTAAAGGCGCAGTCTTTCGGTAATGCCTACCTGCTGATCAAGGGATCCCGAAGCGCCGGCATGGAAAAAACCCTGGAAGGATTATTTTAAAAAGCGTTCCCCGGCAGGCTTTTTATTAAAGCGATACCTTTATATTTGTCCAGGCAACCCTAAGGCCAAGAAACGCGTCATACGTATTCCCGGCATTATTATTTTATCAATCGCTGAAAACCTGATCAACATGAAATACCTGTTCTTCTTTTTGTCGCTATCCTTCATCGCTACGACAGGATATGCCCAGAAATTCAAGAAAATTTTCAATGGAAAGGATCTTACCGGATGGAATATTCACGGCACGGAGAAATGGTATGTCGATAAGGGAGAACTCGTTTGCGAGAGCGGCCCGGACAAAGAATACGGATACCTGTCCACCGATAAATCCTATAAAAATTTTGTCCTTGAACTTTCCTTTAAAGCGGAGTCCAATGGCAACAGCGGCGTATTCATCCGCTCTTCAATCGAAGGCGTTAAGATCAGCGGATGGCAGGTGGAAGTAGCCCCTCCGGAACAACACACAGGAGGCATTTATGAATCTTATGGAAGGGGATGGCTGATCAAACCCCAACCGGAAGATGAAAAGGTTTTAAAAGCCGGCGAATGGAATAAGATGCGTATCGTAGCTAACGGCAGCACGGTCGTTACCTATCTCAACGGCAAACAAATGATCAGCCTAACCGACGAAAAGATCGGGGAAGGCAACGGCTTTATTGCACTTCAGATCCATAGCGGCGGAGGCATCAAGGTTCGTTGGAAGAATATCCGCATCCAGGAACTTCCCTAACGATAGAATCCCGGTAACTTACCTGATTAAAAAATATAGCGAGGGGCTGTGTCGGTTCGATACAGCCCTTTTTTCTTGACCCCATTCCCTGAAACAAGCAATAAAGCCATACCAGCCGCCCAGGGTTAAAATGTCCGGCCCTCTCTCTCCTGAAGCAAAACCAATGGCGCTACATCCCACCATCATTCCCATTTCGCATCCATCCCTCCCATTGTTGGAATATTCAATTTCTATCAACCTTCAAAACAATTTGATTTTCAAATAATTATGATTTTGGAAGGGTAATTGTTTTTTGGCAAGCACATTATCCATGGAAAACAACTGAACTAAATATTCATTTGTAAATTTTAATACCATGTATAATCAATCTAAAGCTTTACTTACCCTGTTTTTTGTACTGGGATTGCTTATAACCCTTAAAGGACATGCCCAGCAGGATCTTCTTTCTAACTCCCCGGCCCCCGCGCAGCATATAGCAATAGCCAGCGACGATAAGCAGGGATTTTCTATCTATCCGGCATCTATCGCCTCCAGCGCGAGCCTGCTGATCAATGCCGAAAGAGCGGGTTGGTCAATCCTGGAGATCAAGGACGTATGCGGCAAGACCCTGCTCAGCCAGCAGATGGCGGTCGACAAAGGATTCAACAAGATACCCATATTCTTCGTGTCGCAGTTAGACCCGGGAACCCATACCGCCGTGCTGAAGGTCGAGGAACATACCTATTTTTCACAGGTGATCAAGAAATAGGACCAGGAAGGGGGCTCTTATACCTCCATAATCGCTCCCATTCTGTGCCCAAATTTCCCATTTTTGGAATATTTTATCTTCCAGAATCGTTTAAAATTGTTGATTATCAATTAGTTGAAATTTTGGATAGGAAATTGTTTTTTGACAAGCATACTTGAGGAACAAAACAGTTAAAACAAAGATTCACTTATAAAATTTAATATTATGTATAATCAATCTACGCCCTTCTTTAGCCTGTTATTTGCTTTGGGATTATTCACGGCCTCTAACAGCCATGCCCAGCAAGACCTTGCACACCACCAGCCGCCTGCACAGCATACGGCAATGGTTGACGACAGTAAGCAGGTATTCTCAATCTATCCGGCATCTATCGATTCCAGCGCGAACTTGTTGTTGAATGCGGAAAGAGCGGGATGGGCAATCGTGGAGATCAAAGACGTAAACGGCAAGACGCTGCTTAGCCAGGGGATGGCGGTCGATAAAGGATTCAATAAAATACCCATATTATTCATTCCGCTACTGAAACAGGGAACCCATACCTTAGTACTGAGGGTTGACGAGAGTATTTATTCTTCTCTGCTCGTCAGGAAATAAGGCAAGGGGGCTGGCAAACAGCCGAACCACTAATGAATATTAACGAACTGAAGGCCGCCCTTTCCTTCCACTTCAAGCGTCCGGGTAATGTTCCTGGCGCCGGGCAACTGCACCGAAATCTTATTGACCCCTTTTTGCAGCGGCGCCCTTATATATTGAATATGGGCGGGAAGGCTCTGCCAGTTGCGGGTATCCGCTTTTTCAGCGGCAAGGCTGAAAGCCTGAAAGATCAGTCCCATAGCGGCTCCAACTGCTTCCGCCTTTTCCTCCTGTTTCTTTTTTTCGTCCGGCGTTTCCGCCTTATCCTGACCCTTTTTATTGTTGGCGATCGCCTTGCCTCCTGCTCGCAGGCCGGCCTCGGCGATCTTTTTGATCGCCAGTCTCGTTAATGCTTCCGTGATGTCTTTAATGCGATTCTCCCTCATCGTTTGGAAGGCGATGGTATTGATATCCTCTGCCAGTTCCGGCGTATATCCCATGCCGTTTATGGTCACGCTCGCCGTTTCTACGCGGGGCGACACGGCGGAATACCTGGGAAGGGCCACCCGGAAGGTGCGGAGATCGCCGATATCCACATTGTTTGTATTGTAACGGTTAAGATCAAATGGAATTTGAAAATTACCGGCCGGATCCGCAAAATAAAAGCTGCCTCCCTCTCCCTTCAAAAGCGTAAAGAACAGGTTCTCTTCTTCCTTAACGGGCGCCTTGCCGGTTTCGATAAACAATACCAGTTCGCCGCCCTCAGGAGCCGGCGTTGGCTGGTAGGATATATTCCATTGGCGTTCGAACCTATCGGCTATGCCGGTAAACCCATTTTGATGAGCCGTCCGGATCAGGTCTTTTTGTAACTGGGAGGGGATCCGCACGCCGTACCAGGTATTATCGGGATGGGAAAGATAAGTTTCGGAGGCATTACGATAAGCAATAAACGCATTGTTAAGATCTCCCGCCGCTTCATAGATCATTCCCTGGATATTGAGCGAGAAAGCGTCCCGGCTGAACCGGTTGTCTCTTTCCCTTGTGCGGTCCATCTGTTCGTTCGTTGCAATGCTGATCCTTCGGGCTTCCACCAGGGCGTTTTCGGCATCTCCCAGATAAGAATAGTTCAGCGCCTTATAGTAATGCAGCATGAACCGTTCGAAAGCCTCGCCCCGGTAGGTTTGCATCATGGGATTAAGCAGGTTCCCGGCGATCAGGTCGCCTGTATTTTTGAAACGGGTCTCCGCAATGCGGTCGGCCTCATTCAGCAGGTAATTGCTGCTGTCGTACAACCCCATCAGGTGCGCCATCCTGCCCTTTTCAGCATAGTACAGGAACTGATTGCGCGGCCGGTGAAGAAATTTTATATTGTCCAATACCCGCGAGGCGGCGCTGTACCGGCCTGCTTCCATCTGGGTATAATAACGCTGGATCTTGCGATTATAGCTTCCGCAGGATACCAGAAAAACGACGATGCAGAGGAAGGAAAATCCTTTTATCATTACAGAAATCAGTCGTATAAACAGCTGTGCGCGACAGGCTGTTAATTTTTTATGTACTTGGCGATCTTCTTGTCGCCGATCCAGACCACTTCATTGGTCTCGATATTGGTTAGCTCAAGATCCACCTGGTAATACGTCACTTTCTTTCTCTTATAGGAATCAACAATTGAGTTGATCGATCCCTGCAAAATAAAATCAGCGCCGTTCTCCAGGCCAAATTGCTTCATGGTGGAAGCGGAGGCGTTGGTTTGCTGATCGGCTTTTTCCGCGCGCATCTCTTCCCTTTTTTTACCGCCCTGGACCAGGCCTACCTTGCTGGACGAGATAAAGGAGCGTTCCACATCTTTTACAAAGGTTTCGGCTTCGATGTGTTCATGGCTTTTATTCTGCACCATTCCCACGATCACCACCGGCTTTTTGCCCTTGGCCTGGGCGTGATCGGAGACCCAGGGAGACGAAAGGATGTCTTTCACCATGGATTCGGCGGTGAGACGGGAATCGGTATTGTTCCAGCGACCGCTGAGGTCGATCTGTTCCGAACTATCGATACGCGTGACCTTTCTGCTGCAGGAAGAAATGATCAGCGTTGCGGATACCAGTATAAAAGCAGCGTAGACAAGTTTTTTCATATATAGATTAAGGTTAAAAAAGAATACAATAGTAAGCCCGGGTCATCGGAAAGCGCCGGGACCGCTGTTTTGCGCCCCAGGCGCCATTACCTGTACATCCAGTTCCAGAAAAAAGGAGAGCCTACGGTTCCCCACATTACCGGGTTGTTAAACCGGCGAAAACTGGGATGGCCATAATAATGGTATGGCCCGTTGCCGTACGGATAACGATAGCCCATGCCGTTATACAGGTAATTATTCCTTACCCTTTCCATGCGCAGATCGCGGCGGAATTGCTTGCGCGCCTCGCGGGCCTCTTCCTTATCCGCCAAATAATCAATTGCTTTATAGGTCTGCTGCGCCGTAGTGGATTGGCCTGCATTAACAGAATCCGCCAGTTTCATATACTTGTCGCGGCTCGCGGCATAATTAGGATTCTGATCCTTGCTCAATTCCTGCCCTATTGCTAAAAGGCCGGAAAAGACAGTGGCGAAGAAGAGTAGTAGTGTTTTCATCTGCGTACTATTTATATTTACTTCGTGCATAATCTATTTTCATCGGTCTCAGTGAATGCTTCGCATTTACTTCGTGCATAATCTATTTTTATCGGTCTCAGTGAATGCTTCGCATTTTTAATGGCCAGCCGCGCGTCGCCAAACGCTTTGCCGGCGGAACGATGGAACTTATCAAGATAAAATCTTCAGACCCTACATGAGCATAATGAAAATTTTATCTTGAACGTTTCATAGCCTCATTTTATTAGAGTGATTAACTCATACTAAAGTATAAAACGGCCCGTTAAACCGCTGTTAAAGCCCTCTGAAAGAGCGCTATACGTCTACAAATTAACATTTTTCCGACTCTCCCGCCAGGGTGATCTCCGCGCTGAAAAAACGTAAAAATACGATTCTCCGGAAAGGCCGATCGGGTTGATAATAAGCGCGCTATACTGCTCATCTGCAGCAACCGGATAAATACGCGGATAAATATTTATTTTAGCCATGAGAAATCTCCTGTATAAACCCCCGGGAGCGCCCGTTAACAATGAAGGAAAATATTAAAATCGGCCTCGCGGATGACCATGTACTGCTGAGAAGCGGCCTCGCCGTGCTGATCAGGAACCTGGGGTATTCCGTTGTGCTGGAATGCAGCAACGGCAGGGAAGTAAAGGCCAATATTGATAAAGGCAATCTTCCCGATATCATGTTGATGGACATCAACATGCCGGAACTGGACGGGTTCGAAACGACGCTCTGGCTTAAGGAAAACCATCCCTCGGTTAAGGTGCTGGCCCTGAGTATGTATAACGACGAACTGGCCATTATCAGGATGCTTAAGAACGGCGCCAAAGGGTATATCCTTAAAGAAGGCGACCCCCGCGACCTGCAATATGCCATTACTTCCGTGCTGCAGAAAGGATTTCATTATACAGAGCTTGTAACCGGCAGCCTGATCCATGCCATGAACGAGGATGAAGAAGGGCTGCAGGCGGGCGCGAGGATCAATCCCAAAGAACTGGAATTTCTAAAACTGGCCAGCACGGAAATGACCTACAAGCAGATCGCCGACCAGATGTCGCTCAGCCCCAGGACCATCGACGGCTACCGGGAAAGCTTATTCGAAAAACTGAATATCAAAAGCAGGGTTGGACTTGTATTGTATGCTATAAGAAACCGGATCGTACAGGTCAAATGAATAAATCTATACAGGCCCCTCTATGTCTTCCTTATTAAAAGACTACCACAGCAACATCAACGAATACTATCAGCGCGCGCAGTCCGACTACGAGCTGATATGGCATTTAAAAACGCATCATTGCCTGCATTATGGTTACTGGCAGCCCGGCACGCGAACGCTTCGCGAAGCGCTCATGCGCATGACCGAACAGGTGGCCCTCCACGGAAGAATAGCGCCCGGCGACCGCGCGGTAGACCTGGGCTGCGGCGTAGGAGGACCCGCCGTGTACCTGGCCGAAAAATACCAGTGCCAGGTAGAAGGCATTTCGATCTCCCTATTCCAGATCAGACAGGCCAGGGCGCTGGCAAAGAACAAAAAGACAGGATCCGTCGGCTTTAGCGTGCAGGATTACTGCCATACGCTTTTCGATGATGAACAGTTTGATATTGCATATGCCATAGAGAGCGCCTGTTATGCGGTCGACAAAAAAGAACTCCTGTCGGAAATAAACCGGATCCTTAAACCCCGGGGAAGGCTTGTGGTCCTGGACTTTTTCCGGACAGGCGCTCAGCCGAACGAGGCGGATGAAATGATCATGAAGAAATGGACGGAAAGCTGGGCTATTGCCGACTATGCGCGGGAATCCGATTTTGAAACGCAACTGCAGGAAACCGGCTTCATAAACATCAAACGGATCAATATCAACAAGGAGATCTATCCCAGCGTTAAAAGGCTTTATTATTGCTATTATCCCGGCGTTGTCTGCGATCTTCTTTTTCGCCTGGCAAAAAACAGGGGTCGCGTCAACTATAAAAATGTGCGATCGGCCTTCTACCAATACAAGGCCTTCAAGAAAGGCCTTTGGAATTACAATATCTATGTTGCCGAAAAGGGCGGGCCGGGCGACACCTGAAGAATGATCTTCCTGAACAGCTCGCTCTTCATAACCGGCTTGGTGGCATAATCATTCATCCCAGCCTCCAGGCAGGCTTTTTTCTCCGATTCCTGCGCAAAAGCAGTTAAGGCAATGATCTTCAGGTTCCGGATATGCTCTTTTGCGTGACCGCGTATTCGCCTGGCTGCCTCAAGACCATCGGCGCCGGGCATTTGGATATCCATCAGGGCCAGGTCATAATCGCCAGCCTCAATTTTTTTCAACGCCTCATTACCGTCCGCCGCAAAATCTATCCGTATCTCCGGCGCTTCCGAATGCAGGATCTTCCGGATGATGAGCTGGTTAACCTCATTGTCTTCCGCTATCAGTATTTTTATGTTCGTCAATAGCCCCTTCATCTCCTCAGACAAGGAAAAATCTTCCGGGATATCCCCAGGCTGTTCCACGGCTGCTTCGCAAGGCAGTACAATGATCACTTCGGCGCCCTTGCCTGGCTGACTTTTTATATCAATGCTTCCACCGAACAGTTCAACCAACTGGCGGGTAATGCTCAAGCCCATGCCGGTTCCTCCATATTTCAAATGAATAAGCGGATTGGCCTGGCTGAAAATATCGAACACCCTGCCAATTTCCTCTTCCGACATGCCAATACCGGAATCCCTGATACAATAGCAAATAGCGTTTTCCTCAGGCAACAGACGCGCAGAGAAATGCACTTCCCCTTCTGCCGTGAACTTGATGGCATTCTCCAGCACATTGTTAAGGATCTGCATGATGCGAAAGGGATCGCCGATCAATTTTTCGGGAAGATCATCCCCGATAGACAGCGTAAACCGTATCTTTTTTGCTTCCGCCTTTCGGAGGTTCGACTGATAGGCCCCCATCAGCAGGGGACGGAGCTCATAGACGATCTGATGGTAATGGAATTTTCCCGTCTGGATCTTAGTGATATCCAATATATCATCGATCATATAAACCAGTTGCCTGGCGGACCGCTCCATAACCGACAACAATTCGGGATGGTCTTCAGATGCCTTATTGTTCTTTATCAATTCCGTTACGCCGGTTATTGCATTGAGCGGCGTCCTCATCTCATGGCTCATCTGCGCGATGAACAGGTCCTTGTGTTTTTCTGCGGTCTCCAGTTCTTTTTTGGTTTTTTCCAGCTGCGCCATGGCATTCAACAGGTCTTTGTTGACGCCGCTGATCTCTTCTATCGATTTTATCTTGTTGTTCTCAAAAGCGTTGCCGATGATGAACACATTCAGGATAAGGAACAGAACAATGACAAAAGCATAATACCGGTTATCGCCTTCATAGTAATTATATGCGCCGGCAAATTTTATCCCATAGATGTCCATTGCCAGAAAACACAGGGGCATCAATATAGATATGCAGAACCAAAACAACGCAAACCTTTTGTTTAGCAGCCAGAAAGCATACAAGGGGATCAGTATGCTCCAGAAAATAATGGGACTGACGAATCCCCCGGAAACATAGGTAGCGAGCGCCACAAAAGCAGTACCCGAGAAAATATAGAGATTGGCGGCTTTTTCAAGCGTCAACAGGCGATAGTAGAACAATATAAAAATGGCCGAGAACACCAACAGGAAAACCACGGATATTTCCAATACCTGGTGAAAATCAAACAATTGATTGCCGGTGACAATCACGATAAGCGTGATCACGGTAAGCCGGATGCAGGTAGCAAAATGCCGGTACCGGCTTTTTTCTTCCTCTCCGGCCACGCGCGCGGGCAAACGGTATTTCAATAGATCATCAAACATGTTATACGCTTAAAGAAGCCGGATCAGCGACACGATGACAAGGACAATGAAGTTAAAGATTAAAACGACGCCCAAAACCGCCAAATACAATATGATGGCCGGTATGGCAAGGATAAGCGGTTTCTTTATAATATAGGTAAGAAATAAATAGCTGTAATTTAAAAACCCATAGAGCAGATTAAAAGGCCGCCAGGGAAGCCCATGCCGGAAATTGCGCTCATCGATCTTCCGGGCAAGGATGAACAACCCCAACATACTGGGAAGCGCATATGTCGCGGTTTTGCAAAATCCCTTTTTTCCCGCCTGCAAAAGAATGCCGTTCACCGCTCTTTTAGCGGCTTCATTGGCCGTATCCATATCGGCCAGATCGCTATTGGTCTTAACATAATCCGAAGCCAGGAAAAAATTATCCAGCCGGGTATGCGCATCGGGACGGAGCGTATGCGTGGTTACCGAGTTCACCAAAAGCGGCTCCTTATTAAAAAGCCTGGAAGGGTTCCGGTAGTCCGCCACAATGGAGTCGTCCACAAAGCTCAGCTCATGTAAACAATCCGACTCTTTTAAAGTAAATGGCTGCTTTGTTTTGACGTCCAAAAAGGCGCACCGCCCTATCTGCGACCATACTTCTTTTTTTAACTGGTCAAAGCTCATTTCCTTAGCGGTGCGCTCCGGATATAAAATACCTTTTGCATCCCAGTTCGACACGACCACCGAGAGGACCGCCCTGATCCTTTGTCCCCTGAATTCCGGCAATGGCTTCTCCCTGAGATAGTCTTCCCAGTAAGGCGTTTGAGAGATCATGGTGATCGCCCAGGGCGAATCGGTTATCGTTATATGTCCATTTGCTATGTTCAGCTCCCTGTTCAAATAAAAAACGATCCCGCTCATCCATTCGGTATGTTTCGCTAATCTCGGCAACAGCCTGAGCGTGGGATCTATCCGGTAGAGCTCGGGGCTACGTTTTTTGATCATGCTGCGAAGACGTTCTATCGGTATGGCGGCGATATAATAATCTCCTTTTATTTTGACCGGTTGCGGTCTTCTCTCCCCGTCTTTATAATCGTAGGTAATAAAATCCAGAGAATCCCTTTCGCCCTTTAATTTTTGCGGAACGATCTCAAGTTTGATCACTCTTTCCCCGGTGATGATCTCCAGCTTTTGCCCGTATTCCTTTTTCAGGAAATCGACCCAGGGGATCAGCCAGGCTTCGTTTGTAGGCGCGTTCAACACCCGGTCGGCCTCGCCAAGCCAGGGATTAAAGATCTGCCAGAGCATCAGCGCCAGGATCTTCCCTCCCGTCCGGGTAGACGCTTTATCCGCATGACAGGCGACCAGGTTTTTGGTCAGCCCCTCCGCCAGGAGCAGCTTATAATCCTTTCCATACTGAGGCTTGTCGGCTTCAATAAACTCCTGCCAGGGGATGCGTTCGTACTCAGACATAAAGCGTTCTTCGCAACTGGTATAGAGTTGAAATACCGCCCTGGTAAAATTTTTCCTTCCTTCCGTGGTAATATCAATGGAGCCGTCGTTAAACGCCTTGATCAGGGCCCTTAACTCCCCGATCAGTTTTTTGCCCTTGAAAAACAGGCTCCTTCCTATGTTCAGCGGGATGTCCACCGGTTTCCTGCCGTCCGTAAAAAGAAAGGTATAGTAGGGTACGGGGACCAGGTTATCATATACCGATTTACCGCCTGCCAGCGGGATCTCCTTCATGGTTTGCGTGATATTGCCATAAAAACCCGGAAAGAAGCGGAAGCCATGCTCCGCAGGCAATAAAAAATCCGCCTCCTCCGGCTGCTGGGAAACGCTTCGCGCTTTTCCCCCGAAATAATCAGGGCTTTTCTCGATGATGGTCACCCGAAATCCCCGTTTCAGCAATTCATGGGCGGCGCTTAATCCCGCCACGCCGCCGCCGATAATGATCACTTTCGGGGAGCTGTTACTGTCCATATATACGCAGTTGTAGGTTGACGGAGTCGGCGGCCGACTGAATAAGTTCCCTGATCCCGCTCACCTCGCCGGCCAGATCGTCTGCGCAGTATTTTTTCTCCGATAACCCTTTCTCCAGGCTCATCAGCGCGGCGCTTAATGATCTTGCGCCAATCAAAGCGGCGCTATTGCCTGCTTTATGGCAAAGGACGCCGATCCCTGAAGCGTCAGCGTCCTTTAATAAGGCGTCGAATTGCAAAGGCAGTTCTTCGAGTTGATACTTGATCTTTTTGAGCGCTTCCACTATGCCCGGTATATCGTTATCGTATAATGTCAGCAAATAGTGCATGGCTAAAAGTCTAACTTAAAGATAGGTTACCCGATGCATTTTTAACTCAGCAGCCGCTCTTTTCTTACGCGCTATTCGGATTGAAGGGCCGACCGGGAACCCCTGCATCCCGACCCGGACGCCGATCAGTCTTTAAAGGATACAGGCCGGCGCCGAACAGTTCAACTGGAAATGCTGCGCCCCCGTTTTCCACGGATACGGGCCCGATCAAAAAATAACCTAAATATTCCGTTCGGACAGCGCCTCCTGTTATACTGTTCAAAAAGAGAGCTTTAATTTAAGCAATGACCGGTAATCAATGGATAAAAAACATTGAGCAACCGGTCAGAAAGAAAGCCTGAACTTAAGCCCTACGATATCGCTGCCATAGGCGTTCCGGTAATACGGAGCGACAGAAAGCCCCAGTTCTTTTTTTCTTTGCATCAGTTTTTCCCGTTCTGCCTTAAGCGATTTCACTTCCCTGCGATTGCCGCCGATAAGATTCATCGCCCCTATTACCGAGGCGGCAAAACACAATCCCGCGCCGATCGGCTTTAATGCGGAAAGCGCAGGATCGTCGCTGCTTCCATCCGAACTTGCATCTTGTATAAGCGCGGCGCCTGCCAGTCCGCCGATAGCAAACGCCATTCCGCCCCAATATCTCTTTCTGAAGCTCTTGCCTCTCGCGGCAGACAGTTCATCATCCAGCTCGGCAAGCCGTTTGGTCAGTTCATTCTTTGCATTGATAAGGTCCTGTTCCTTTTGCAATTCCCGCCTTTTCTGGTCGAGCTTTACAAAATTGAATGTATTGGGCGTTTTTGACAGGTAATCGTTCAGCGCAGCAAGCCCCCCGTTCTCCAGCAGGCGCGCGCTGGCAATGCTATCTGATCTTTTAAAATCGTCCAGGTCGGATTGCAGCCTGATGATCTCCCTGTATTTTTCGGGAGAAAAGGTCTCCTTATTGACGATCTCAAAAAACCGGTTGATCGAGCCGCGCAACAGCGGGTAATTATTACTGCTTTGCAAAAACTGCGATCTCAGGATCTGTATCTTGAAATACATGATCTTGGGGTTCGTGGCCCCCAGCAGTCTTTCCGCTTCCGCCAACTGCGTAAGCGCGCTGCCATAATCGTTATTTGAGAAAAACTCCTCCGCCTTAAAATAAGCGTTTTCCGCCCGGGAGCTATTGTCCTGCGCGTTGATCGCTGAAGCAAAAAGCAAGGAACAGCACCAGATCAGCAGGAAGATCTTTTTTTGCGCCCGACTGTTTATTGTCTTTATTCCGCGCAGAAAAGATTTTTTACTGATCCCGGCCATATCAACTGTTTCCGGGATGTTTGCGAGCGCTTCGCATTTGCATTGTGCAAGGTTTTTTCTTATGCAAGGTTTCATAATCTTAAGTTTTTAGCGTGTTTTTAATTAATCGCCGTTATTATATTTCGTTCTGATGGTCTTTTCTTTGAGGCCCCTGTCAAAGAAACTTTCCCAGGCTTTCTCGGGATCATCCGTTACATACAAGGAATAATAGATGGGGACCGATGCGGTTTCTTTCAGCGTGTATTCATCAGAAGAGGAGAACCATATAAAATATTCCGTATGCGGCTCAAGCTTAATAGCCGATTTCTGTACGATCAGGCGCGGCCACACAGCCGATCGTTTCATTTTCCCGGTAGCATTGATAACATAGTTGCTGTTGAACCCCATAAAAAAATCTGTTTGATCTGCGGCTGTGGCTTTCCGTTGCCTATCGATGTCTTTGTAGGCCATATACCAGGAGCTCAGCTTGTCGCCTGCATACCACCAGAACAGGTAACCCGGTTCGGCGCCTGTTTTAAAGGGAAGCGCAAAATAATGCTTACGGCCATGTTCAAACAGGCTATGCAAGGTATCGGCGATAACGGGAACAGGTTCCTTGCGCCCCGATGGCAAACCCGGGAGCGGAGATAGCGGGCGCTTCATTTTATGCGCATTGGTATAAAGCAATCCATACCTATCGCCCACATCGGTATAATTCGCAAGATAGAGCGGCGCATACTGCGAGCCGATCATTGTTTTATAGGTTTCCAGTTCGGCTCCCAGATTTTTCATCTGCTCATACCTGGCCGCTGAGAACTGGTTTGGGTTGTACAGCCCGATGAATTTTTTCAGGCAGGAATCGGCCAGATAAAGAAAGCTGATGATCCCTTCTTTCATCGCCAGTTTTGCATATGCTTCTGTTTTAAGCGCGAGGATCTTGGAATTAGTGGCGCCCAGCGCTTGCTCCGCCTTATCCAGCTTTTCAAGGCAATCATAAAATCCCGGCGCCGAGTTGTTGTTAAAAGAGGCCTCGGCGTCGACATAATGGACCTGTGCAACCAGGTCCTGCTCCTGCGCGTATCCCGGCGCCGCGGCAACAACACAGCATAGGAGCAGGCTAAATAATTTTTTCATAGCTTTTTTTTAATGATTCCAGAAATCGTTTGTTTTCTCTTTTGCCTGTGGAGCGGCGGAGCTTTCGCGCTTTACCGGATTGCCCCAGAAATCGACCTGTTTCGAGCTTGCCTGCGGCGCAGGCAGTCTTCCGGCGCTGGCAGTTTTAACTGCGACCGCCTGAAAATTCAGGTTCAGCTCCTCCCCTTTTTCGCTGAAGAAGGATATTTTGATCTCCGTATCTTCCGTAGCGGCAACAGGATAAATAATGCGGCAGCTGAAGCGCCCGTTATCCTTAAGGTCTTCCGGCGTCTGCCTGATCAACTCCTGGTATAACCTTTCTTTCAGCGGAAATGAACCGTCGGCGTCAGGCGATACCGGGATCAGGTTGGAGATGTATACGTCCTGCATTTCGGCTGTTAAGGCGGCAGGTTGCCATACCATTATCGCTTTGCGCGCCCCCGAAGCGAACGAGGTCGCAAACCCCTGCTTTTCGATGAATTGCAGGAATTCATTTTTCGATGCGATCAGCGCGGCTTCCTGTCTTCTTTTCTCCGCTTCCAATTGCAACTGTCGCATTCTTTCCTCTTCGGCCGCTTTCTTTGCGGCTTTACGCTCCGCCAGCGCCATAAGTCCCCCAAGCGCCAATCCCGTACCCGCATAGGCGTTAGCCAGCTTCGGATCGCTGGTTTGCTGGGCCGCCGCCAAGAATCCCTCCAGCATCGCCCCCGATTCTTTTCTGCCGCTACTAATGGCATTCTCATAGGCTGCGGTGGCTGCCGCCTGCGAAGGATCGGCAGCTCCTAAGAAGGAAGGAACAGACGCGCTGCCTGAGGGAGCAGCGGTCGCGGCTCCTGCCGCGCCTGTTGCAGCTCCGCCGCCAACCATGTCTCCGCTGCAAGGCGGCGTTTCTCCGGGCGGCGGCTGACACGGCGCGGTGGATCCGCCCAGTTGCCGGACAACACAATCCTGGTATGCGGCCATGGCATTTAAATACCTGGCTCTTTCGGGACATTTTGTTTTCAGCGCCGCCTCCCGGTATAATTTAGCGGCTCTTTCATAATATTCCCTTTGCTGGGCCTCGCCGCTCCGGGGCCATAATACGGATAGGACAATTAAGCCGCCCGCGAGTAGTTGAGTAGTGTTCATAATTGTTAGTATAAGAATGGTGAAAAATCAGGGGTTCATCGAAGCTGGTAGAATTCGATATTTTCAGACCCGGATAGCCCGGCTACCGCCTGCCATATTGATCGCTTAAACCCGTCTATGGCTTCTCTTACATCCTGCGGGCCATGAAGCGGTTCGGTAGAATAGGGAAGGGAAAAATGAACGGATATGCTTTGATAATTGTTTTCCCGGAGCTTTTCCTGCAGGCGATCGGGTTTATTCGGCAACTGCCTTGCTATATCCTGAATAAATTTTTCTTTCTTATCCGACATGTCATCCGAGAATTCGCCGGAGTGCATGACAGGAGAAGAAATAACGCGTACTGATTTTTCTCCGATGGTAATGCTTGCGGAAAGGAACAGGTAAAATACGTTGTTTGAAGCCGGTTTGTTTTTCGCGACTGCAGGCGCCGGAGCGGTTTCTTCTATCTGGAAAGCAGGAGCAGGCTTTTCGGCTTTTTTAGCCTCTTCTTTTTTTGGGCAGTACTTGGAGAGATACCGGGATATGCCATCCACGATCGCCTGAAGCTCCTTCATCCTGGCATTGCTGGATTCAATCGCTTGCTGATATTTGGCGAGATCGGTTTGCAATAGATCAAGGATCCTCTTCACTTCGCGCTTTAATTCATCCTGCTGCTTCGGCATCTCCGTCATCTTGATGACATCTTCCGAAAATTTCCAGGCGATGTTCACGGATTTCATGAGCGGGTTGCCAAGCGACAACATTTCGCGATAAGCGGTTTTTTCCGCGCCTTCCTGCACGACAGCGTCCAACTTTTTCCCCGCTTGTATCGCATCGTAGATCCTCGTGGCGGTCAGGCTGGTATTTTCTGCCGCTTCTGCGCCCAGTTGCGCGCCGGGGGCCAGCTTCAGCAAGCCCAAAATAAGATTGCAGGTTGTCTGGATATTCTTGGCAATAAGGGCGGTGGCAAGTCCCGCATCGCTCGCCGCGAAACTTGTAGAATAAGAATACCAGTCGCCCTTCAACAAGTCATATCGCATTCTTTCAATATCCATCCTTGTCTGTTTGTTGACTTTATACTTGTCAAAAGCCGAATCGTACTGCCGCTTCAGCTCAACGTTGCGATACCTGATCAACGCCTCACAATCCTGCCCCCTTCCTGCTGCAGCAAACAGGACGATCCCGGCGATGGCGCTGATCCAGGACTTAGCCATGCTGCTAGTAAGAGGCGATATAGTAAAGCCGTTCGAACGACCGGCCAGCGCCTTTAGAAATAAAAGACAGAAAGGATATCCTGCAGTTTTGCGGATGGAAAGCGTTGCTGTTTTCATACTTGCCTGTTTTGTTTGCTCAGGCAAAACTGCTTCAACAGGAAGGTGGGAGAGCGGGCATTTTAACAGCAGGGCTACCCGTATTTTTCCCGTATCCCTTACCGCGCTAAAACCCGTTCGGGAAATAGCCGGCGCGATAAAGGAACAGGAGCAGTCGTTCAAACAATGGTCAGTACCGGTAAAGAATGGCCCCAGGTCAGGGTCAAAAAAGATCCGCCGTCAAAACCATTAGGCGATGACGGCAAATCGTTGAGGAATATATCAGGAAGCGAAGAAGATCATACTGAAAGGAAACCATCAGGTTCGGATAACCGCTATTTCCGGATAACCAGCTTAAAGCTTTTGGCTAACCCGCTTTCATCGATGGTTCTTACGATATAGTTTCCGGGCGTAAAACCCATGACCGATATGCTTATCTTTCCATGCGCCGCAACCTGTTTTACCACCTGACCGGTATGGCTGATGATCTGAACCTGCTGAGAGATATTGTCTCCGGCGCTGATCACAACATATGTGGTTGCAGGGTTAGGAAAGACAGCTATTTCTGTTTCAGCGCCGGCTTTTAACGTTTTGACGGGAGAATAGGCTGAAGTTCCGTCGATATCGATCATTTTAAGCCGATAGCTAACCACGCCTGCAAGCTTAAGCGCATCCTTGAAAGCATAACGGGTAGCGGTCTCGGTATTGCCCTTTGATTTCACCGTTCCGATCGCCGACCAGTTTGCTCCGTCAAAGCTGCGTTCGATCTCATAACGGTCAACATTCAGCTCCATATCAGCTACCCAGGCAATATCTGCCGTTGCGCCGGTCAATTTCACTGAAAATGCAGAGAGCTTCACCGGGAGCATGGCGGCCATGCTCATTCCGCCCAGGTTTAAGAGAGCAGGTCCGTATACCAACGGATTCTGGCAGGTATTCTTATCAGGCGTTCCGCAATTAAGCTTGTTATTGCTTGTGGAAACGTTTTTACCGTTGGCTTTATAGGCCGACCAGTTATGGTAATAATTATTTGCATTCATCAACGACACATATCCATTGTCGTACAGGTTTAAGGAACCGCCGTCAAATTTTATATAAGCCTTGCTTTTGTTTGTTCCGTCCCCCGCGGTCAGGTTGCTGTTGTTTACCAGGTTTACCGCCGCTGTCGCTATCAGGCCGGCGTTATCCAGAAACGTCATCTTACTATTGTTCATATCCGTTTTCGCCCATAAGGTAATGGTCGCATTTCCTTTAAACACGAACTGCGTATTGACAATGGAAAGATTTCCCGATGAAGTGATCTCGCCGCCGTTGTTTACGGTAATGTTCACCTTGGCGAAGCTGGCCGAAGACCATATCTCTATTTTCTTGTTCAGGATTATATTTCCTCCGCTGATCTCCGCCTTGGGCAGCGCTACATTTTTATCAAAAGTTACGGTAACGCCATCGGCGATATTGATGATACAGGCATCGCACTGATCGGGGAAATTGTTTCCGCTAAGAACGGTATTCCGGGTAAAATTGAAGGTCAGGCCTTTTTGATAACTGCCATATGTCTGCGCACGTAATCCGGAACTTATGGTTACCAGGGCTGCGAGGATCAGAGAGGATAAAAACGGTTTCATACGGATTTTTTTTATTTTACTTATACCTGTATGCATCCAACCGGCATACCAATGTTTTATATCGATAATATACAACCAGTTACAGACAAGTTTCAATATCGGAATATTCCCATTTCAGGATAAAAGTCCAATATTGATACTGTCGGGGATAAACTCTTGCAGCAGGGAGCCCTGGTCGTTATCGTTCATTTTATTGAACTTTGGCATTGCCGGTCCTTGCCATTGAATATTCGTTAACGCTTATGAGTTCGGTTCACCATCGCAAGATCATCCATATTGATATGGACGCATTTTATGCTTCCGTGGAACAGCGTGATAATCCCGCTTATCGCGGCAAGCCGGTCATTGTGGGCGGATCTCCCGAAGGCCGCGGCGTTGTCGCTACTGCCAGCTATGAAGCGCGGGAATTTGGCGTTCGTTCGGCTATGCCTTCGCGACAGGCGCTGCAACTATGTCCGCACGCTATTTTCGTCAGGCCCCGGTTCGACGCTTACAAGGAAGCTTCCCGCCAGATCCGCGCCATATTCAAGCGATATACCGACCTCATCGAACCGCTCTCGCTCGACGAAGCCTTCCTGGATGTTACGGAAGACAAACAAAACATCAACTCGGCCATCGTCATTGCGGAACAGATCATGAAAGCCATCGTCGACGAACTGCAGCTTACTGCCTCCGCAGGCGTTTCTGTGAATAAATTTGTCGCCAAGATCGCTTCCGACATGAAAAAGCCTAACGGGCTGACCTTTATCGGGCCTTCCCGGATCGCCGGCTTTATGGAAACCCTGCCCGTGGAGAAATTTTTTGGCGTCGGCAAGGTAACAGCTGCAAAAATGAAGGGCATGGGACTGCATACCGGCGCGGACCTGAAAAAATTATCCGAAGCCGAACTCCGGCAACGCTTCGGTAAAATAGGAGGTTTCTTTTACAGGATCGTCAGGGGGATCGATGAAAGGCCGGTCCAGCCGCATCGCGAAGCCAAATCCCTGGCTGCGGAAGACACATTTTCGCAAGACCTCACGAACGCCGAAGAAATGCATGCCGAGCTGGACCGGATCACGGGACTGGTATGCGAACGATTGTCGCGGTATCAACTTCAGGGGCGGACCATCACCCTGAAGATCAAATACGCCGATTTTCGCATCATCACCAGGAGCCGGTCATTCGCCGGGCCGCAGTCTGCGCCCGAGGCCATCAGCCAGGCGGCCAAAGAACTCCTGGACTCCGCAATGCCCTTTCCGAAAGGCATACGGCTGCTGGGCATCTCTGTGTCCAATTTTGGCGAACGCAACCCGCCTCCCCTGCCGCCGGGCGCGGTTCAGCTGCTGATCGATTTCTGATGCTCGCCGGAAGGCCGTCCCACAATCCCCGGCCGATTCAGCATCCGCTGCCATTAATATGTATCGCGCGCGCACAGGATGCTGATGATCGATTAATCGTTGGCGGCCGTATTCTCTCCTTTCCCGCTAAGTTCATTGTTAAAAATTTCCCGGCAAGCGATGACGATAACGATAACTGCGGAACGATCAGGGAAAACAGTACGCGTACAGCAGCGGTAGACCCGAAGCGCCGCAGGGGAAAAGCGCACAGCTCCCTCAGGAGATCGCCACGCGCTAAAAATCTGCTTCCGTCCTCTCGAAAAAATACTTTTAAAACAAGCGCAACTGCACCTGAGACCTTATCAACTGCGGCCGGCGTTCTTTTTTTAAGGTATCCGCGTTTGCCGTGATCTCAAAAACAGGCGTTTCCTGGTACCGGGAAGCGACGGCCACCGGTATGCCGTCCGCATGCCGCTGAAAAAGATCCATTACCAATTGCGGATCGTTGTTCTCCCTGGACAGGTGCGAAAGGATGAGCCGGTTCATATGAGGAGGACGGTGTTCCAGGAACAGGTCCAATGCCTGCTTATTAGACAAATGCCCCATGCCTCCGCGGATCCGGTTCTTGAGATATGCCGGGTACCTTCCCTGCGCCAGCATCTCTTCATCGTAATTGGCTTCCAGGAAAGCGGCATGACACTGCCGGAAATGTCTTATCAATTCAGGGCAGACTGCCCCGATATCTGTGAATATACCCACGTTGACAACGGAGGAGCGGACCATAAAGCTATGGGGATCGCAGGCGTCATGTTGTTTGGAAAAAGCGGAAACGGAAAGTCCTCCTATCTGTACAATTTCCAGCGGTTTGAATGGAACGATCAGTTGTTCTTCTATCCGCAGCCGGCTTTGCTTCAGGGTGGTCGCGGTGATGTACACCGGCAACCGGTATTTTTTTGCCGTTACGGCGAGGCCCTGGATATGATCGCTGTGCTCATGCGAAATAAAAACCGCCCTGAGCATCGTCATGGACAGGCCCAACCGGGCCATCCTTTTTTCTATTTCCCTGCAGGAGATCCCGGCGTCGATCAGGATGCCTTCTTCATGATTGCCGACATAATAACAATTGCCGTTGCTACCGGAATTCAATGAAGTAATGAATAAAGACATAAGCTCAAATATCGGCAACCCTTACCTAAGCGGGATGTTTTGGGGAAATTATTTGCTTAAAAAAAAGGCCGGAGGATTAATAATCGTACTCGCGCTTGAACATATTCATGCGCAACCCCAGGCTGAATACCGAAGTGTTCCTGTCCAGGGTCTTGTCTTCCGGAACTTTCCAGTTCCGGATCAAAGCGGTAGCGTCGAGGAACAGGTTCTCGAATAATTCATAGGAAACGGCAAACTGCGCGTTCAGTCCCTTTCCGTCCATTCCACTCGGTATCGTATAACCGAAATCAGACGGTCGCGCGGAATAACGTTTAAGGATATTTCCGCCAAAATTATAGGAAGCGCTATCCACTCCCTTTGCCCAGAAGATGAACTTTGCAGAGGTCGTCAGCTTCCGGCTCGGTTGAAAATGCAGTATGGCGATGCCTTCTGCGAAATTGGCGCCCAAAGGATGCGCCAACATCTGGCGGTGATGGGCGTAATTGGAGAGAGAATCGTTGGCGCCGTAAGTGAAAGGCCTGACCATGTTCATCTCCAGCTGCAGGTCGAGGTTTTCGACGCCAAACAGGTCGATCGACCTGGCGCCGAGCTGCAGCCCTACGCGGTGGTTCCAACGCCCCTTGCCGTCGGAAATATTTTTTAAGACCAGCTGATCTATCAGGAACTGCCCGTATACCTGGTGTTTCCTGGCCAGGTTAGCCTTAAAATCGATACCGCCGATACTTTTAGCTGGCTTTTTATCGCTGAGCCCGCTCATCGGCGCAAACATGAGCGGAAATGCATAGGCGTATCCGCTCTGGTCATTCATAATGATGGACTGAAACAGGCCCAGGTTCAACCATTTTGTAGCATTCAGGCTCAAATGATGCGATGCAGCGAGCTTGCCGGTAAAAAGAAAACTTCCCTTCCAGTTCCTGCCGGAAAACCCGGGCGTCAACGCCGTATACAAATGCTGGTACCGGAGTTTCCATATCCGCGTGTTCACTTTAAGGGACAGGTTATTGCCTGCATAATCGCTGAGAAAAAGACTGCGATAGCCGTTACCGATAAAATTCCTGTCGTATGCCAGCTGAATATCTAAAAAATTCGGCGCGCTGAAAGAAACGCCTGCTCGGATATCATAATAGTCAAAAACATGACCGGAGTATTCGTTAAAATTCCCGGCGCCGGGAACGGCTTCATATTCCCGGACCCTGTCCAGCCCGAAAGAAGGCAGGGTTTCCAGGTTTCTCGTACCATAGGCATAAAAGCCCAGTTTACCGCCTATCAACCCCCTTAGCGACACTCCGCCCGCATAGTGGTGCACCCGGTCGTCATTCTTCCCCTCAATAGCGTGCTGAACCTGGAATACGGGATTCAACGCAAAGAAAAACTTAGGTTGCGAGGTCTCTACAAAGTTGGCGGGATTCCTGTAAAACGTCCGCTTATTCCCCGCGATCCTGGTTACCCATTCAGCGTTGTTCCTTAGCAGGGATTGCAGGTTCTGCTGATCTGTTTTGGTGAGTTTGATAGAGGGGCTGCCGCTGGAAGAATCCTGCAAACCGGAGATGCCGACGGCCAGGCGCCTCGATATCGATTTAGCGGAATACAGGTTCAGCTCAGGATTTTGCTGCAGCATGATCTCCAGGCGCTCCAGGAATTGCAGGTGTTTATCGCCCTGCATAAAAGAATTTGACTGAGCCCCGGCTTGCAACGATGCCAGGAACAACAACAGCAGTATTCCCAGGGAATTAAACCAGCATATTCTTACCAGGCGTTCATTCATAATTAGCTATTAAAAACCACGCCGCAAGTTAGCTTAAATTAAATAATATATGCGCGGGCGCCGCCCCTGCCTCTATTCAACGCCCGTTCATCCGCGGACCGCCCGCTAATAATCATATTCACGTCGGCCGATATTCATCCTTAGGCCAGCCGTAAACATCCTGGTTTCCTGCAGCGGCTGCAGGTTATTTTGGGTTTTGCGTTTCCTTAGCAGGATTGCCGCATCAAAAAACAGGTTCTCCTTTATTTCATAGGCTGCCGACAACTGAAAATTGACGCCCCTGGCAATCGGTCCGCTCGGCAGGGAATACCCGTAATCGCCGGCGCTGCGGGTATTGTACAATTTAAAGATGTCTCCTCCGTAATTGGAACTGCCGGTATCCACGCCCTGCTTCCAGGTTATCAGCCGCGCAACGGTAGCGAGTTTGGGCAGCGGTTGATAGCGAACAATGCCAACGGCTTCAATAAAATTAGCGCCGAAAGGATGCGCCAGCGCCTGGTTGTAATGACTATACCCCGAAACAGAATCATAATGCGTGTAAGAAAAAGGTCTTACCAGGTTCAATTCCGCTTGCAGGTCCAGGTTGTTTACATTAAAGAGATTAACATATTTTCCGCCCAGTTGAACGCCAAACTTATTGCCAAACCAGCCGCTGCCGCTGCGCAGTTCGCGGATGAGCAATTCATCGAACATGAGCTGTCCGTAAGCCTGGGCCTTCCTGCCGATATTGGCCTTAAAATCGAAGCCCACGATACCGTTATCGGGACTGTTATTCTGCTTCTCCGCCGTTCTCAGAAAGATAATAGGATTCAGATAACTGAAATCAAAATGGTTCTTGCGGCCGAAAACCACCGCTTCGAACAGGCCCAGGTTCAGCCATCTTGTAGCGTTAATGCTGAGATGATGAATGCTTGCATATTTTTTATCCAGCAGTTGGTCGCGGTCGCGCACGACCTGCGGAAACAGCGGGTTCAGCTCCATAAAAATATTCTGGTAGTTGAGCTTCCATATCCGCGTATTGATCTTCAGGAAAAGATAGCTGGAACCAAAATCGCTCAGGAATAAACTGCGATAACCGTTGCCGATAAAATTTTTATCGTAGGCAAACTGGAAATTGATGTATTGGGCCGCGTTGAATGTGATCCCTCCCCTGGCGTCGGAATAATCCGCTCCGGTCAACTTGTATTTATAAAACCTGCCGGCCCCCGGTATGGCCCTGGTTTGCCGGGTATAATCCTGCACGAAAAGAGGGGTTCGTTCGAGGGTTTCCACCAACGAGGTATAAAAGCCCACCCGCCGGGCGATCCGCCCGCGCAACGTAACGCCCCTTGCATTCACAAAAACACGTTCGCTATTGCCGGTTTCTTTCGATAGCTGGAACTGGACCACCGGATTCACCGCAAGGAAAAAATCCTTTTCATCGACCTGTAACAGGTTGGCCTTGTATTTATAAATGGTATTCCACAGGCTTTTTTTGCTCAGAAAGGCAGACTGGTCGCCATTGTACCATTCCGGGCTATTCATCAATAAGCTTTGCAGGTTATGCCTGTCCACGGAAGAAAGATCGGCTGTGGAATCGGCGGCAAGGGCCGCTTCTACCGTCGGCCTGCGATCATAGGGTTTGGGCGTCGACACATTCAGGTAGGGATTATCCTGCATCAGTATTTCCAGCCGGTTCAGGAACTGGGCATGTTTATGATCAAGCGGAAGATAGACCGACTGGGAATGAGCGCGCATAAAAAAAAGCAGAAAGAAAGCCGGTATCATCCATCGCCTGCGCATGCCATATCGATTTAGGAAAAAGCAAATATAAAAAACCGTCTTACTGTGCGTTTTGCCTGCTTTCGCCAAAATCGACTCCCCGGCTAAGTTTTTTATAATAAATTGCATGTCTGGCATTACTAATGAATCAATTGTGCGATCGTGCGGCGGGATCTCCCGCACCGGCCCTATCCGGGATCGTTCTTGCCCAGACAACCAACAAATAATTTATGCTAAGTTACCTGATAAAGAATATTACGGTCATAAATGAAGGGATATCTTCTGTAAAGGATGTCCTGATCAGCAATGGCCGTATTGAGAAAATCGCAAGCCAGATCAATACCCGGCAAGCCATCGAAGAAATAAACGGAGAAGGAAAGCATTTGTTGCCTGGCGCAATAGACGACCAGGTGCATTTCCGGGAGCCCGGGCTCACCCATAAAGCCACCATTTATTCCGAATCCAGGGCCGCAGTGGCCGGAGGCGTCACTTCTTTTATGGAGATGCCTAATACCCTGCCCCCCGTGTTCACACAGGACCTGCTGGAAGACAAATACCGGATAGCGGAAGCCTCTTCGCTGGCAAACTATTCTTTTTACATGGGCACGTCCAACGACAATGCGGAAGAAGCGCTGGCGACCAATAAAAAGAAGAAGGATGTATGCGGGATCAAAATATTCATGGGATCCTCCACCGGCGGATTGTTGGTAGACAATTACCTGGCGCTGGACAGGATATTCCGCGACAGCGAGGTCCTGATCGCCACGCATTGTGAAGATGAAAAGATCATTAAAGCCAATCTCGGGAACCTGAAGGCCGCCCGGCAAATGGAAAGACAGGCTCATGCGGCAGAAGATCCGGAACAGCCCCTGCTGTTTCCGCAGGATCATCCCCTGATCAGGGACGAGAACGCCTGCTTCGAATCCTCTCTGGCCGCGATACAGTTTGCCAAGAAATACAATAGCCGCCTGCATATCCTGCACATCAGCACGGAAAAAGAGCTGCAATTATTCAGCAACCTGCTTCCCCTGGAGCAGAAAAGGATCACCGCGGAGGTATGCGTTCATCACCTGCATTTTACCAGCGACGACTATGCGACGTTGGGCAATAAGATCAAATGCAACCCCGCGATAAAGGCGCCGCATCACCGGGAAGCCCTGTGGCAGGCCCTGCTCGACAACCGGCTGGACGTGATCGCCACCGATCATGCGCCGCATGCCTGGGCGGAAAAAGATACCATTTATGAAAAAGCCCATGCCGGCCTGCCCCTGGTGCAGCATTCCCTGCTTATGATGCTTCATTATGCGAAGATGGGAAGGATAACGGTTGAAAAAGTGGCAGAGAAGATGAGCCATGCCGTGGCCGCCTGTTTCCAGGTGGAAGACAGGGGATATATCCGCGAAGGATATTATGCCGACCTGGTCATAGCGGACCTGAATGCCCGCACAACGGTAAGCAAAGAAAACATTTTATACAAATGCGGGTGGAGCCCGTTGGAAGAAACAGTAGCGGGTTCGGAAGTTCCGGGCTTACCCGCGAGGAAAGCTGCCGCCGATCGCCGGCAGCCGGGCCGGGAGGCTTTTAGCGCGCCCGCCGCCATAACCCATACTTTCGTAAACGGCAGGCTGGTTTATGGAAACGGAAGATGGGATGAATCTGTTAAGGGAATGCGGTTGAGGTTCCGGAGATAGGCCTTCTCTTTGATCCGGCAGGCGAAGCCAACAGCTCATCAAGCAACAACATGGAAATAGACAACACGACATACCGCGACCTCTCCATCTTTCATAGCGAAGAAGAATACTCGCTTTTCAATAAGCTCAACCTCACCCGCACCGCAGAAGGAAAGGAATGGCTGCTCCGGCTTTTCCGGGCTCCCTTCAGCGATGCGCGGCGGATCAGGGAAACCCAATCGGTTATCCGGCTGATCCTCGAAAAAATGCCGGAATGGCCCGATAGCATCTCCAACGGCACGCTCATGGTGATCGCTAAATTCTACAATAGCGGCCTGGGCGGCATCCCCTCGGGCAAAGACAGGTTTACCGCCTTTCAATACAAACTGTTTCACAACCCGGATTTTTCTCTCTTACGTTATTCGCTCACGCATTTTGCCGATTTCCTGCGGGGAATGCAGCAGCTCGTTATATTGTTCGACGCCGACGATACGCCGCAGGTATTGCAATCCCTGACCCTGCGCGCAAAGGAGTTGATCGGGAAAGGCATTGCCGGAGATCTTGCCGCAAGAAAAAAGGAAGCGCCCTTCTCCCCGGTAGAGACCCTTCATTACGGGCGGTATCTCAGGCGCCATTTTAAAAATTCCGTATTTGAGCTGATCGATATTTTCGGCCGGATCGACGCCTGGTACGCGATGGCCGCCGCGATGAAACGGTATCAGCTGGTATTCCCCACATTAACAGATGCGGCGGCGCAGGGCGATGCAATTGTAGGGGAACAGGAAGAAAGCCCGCGGACAATGAACGCGCCCGAACCGGGAAGCCAAGGGCAGCCTTATCTGAACGCCCATTCATTGTATCATATGCTGCTGCCCGAGCCCATACCCTATGATGTGCACATGAACGCGCGATCAAATTTTATTTTTCTTACCGGCGCCAATATGGCGGGGAAAAGTACATTTATCCGGTCGGTAGGATGCGCAGTATTCATGGCTCACCTGGGAATGGGCGTGCCGGCAAAAAAAATGACCCTTTCCATCTTCGACGGGCTGCTCAGCAATATCAATGTGGCCGATAATATCGTTAAAGGGGAAAGTTATTTTTTTAACGAAGTGCAGCGGATAAAAAATACCATCCTCAAGATCAATGATAAAAGGAAATGGCTGGTGCTGATAGACGAGCTGTTCAAGGGCACCAATGTACAGGATGCCATGAAATGTTCGTCGGCCGTAATAAAGGGGCTGATAAAGATCAGCAATTCATTGTTCATTCTTTCCACTCATCTTTACGAGATCGGAGAAGAACTCAGGGCATACCCCACCATATCCTTTAAGTATTTTGAGACGGAGGTATTGGACGACCAGCTTAAATTCAGCTATCAGCTGAAAGAAGGGATCAGCAACGACCGCCTGGGCTATATTATTTTAAAAAGGGAGAAAGTGACGGAGCTGCTGGAAAACTTATAACGAAAGGGGTGAACGCAGGCCTGCCGCCTAAGGCTGGCCCGGTAAATTCATGTAATGACCCGTATAAAGAAATATGCCCATCAGCGTCCTGCCGGTTCGCCTCCGGGATACCGCCGGCGTGTAACCGAAGGAGGTTCCTGGCTGACAGGGACGCAGTTTCAAGCCTCCTGTAAACCTGTTAATGCGCATTTATGAAACAAATCCTGCTTTTCATCATTATCGTATGTTGCCATTCCTCCTTTGCGCAACAAAGAGAGTATAAGAACCCGGTTGCGGATGTTAAGGGCTATCGCTTCGAACTGGACCTGAACGATAACAACGATACGATAGCCTGCCGGGCGGTCATTCGCCTGATCGCCACAAGGGAATCCAACAGCCTGCTCATCGACCTCGCTTCCGTAAAAAGCAATGGCCAGGGCATGAGGGTGACCGCGGTAAAAGAAAACAATCAACCCCTCGCCTATACCCATGCGAATAACCTGCTGCGCATTAGCCTGCCCCTTAAAGCAGAAAAAGAAAAAACCATCGTGATCGATTACAAGGGCATCCCCCCCGATGGATTGATCATTTCCAAAAACAAATACGGCCAGCGAACCTTTTTCTCCGATAACTGGCCCAATCGCGGGCACAACTGGCTGGCATGCATCGATCATCCCTCCGATAAGGCCGCAGTTGATTTTGTCGTGACCGCGCCGGCTCACTACCAGGTAGTGTCCAATGGCCTGTTGACTGAAGAGACCAACCTGCCCAACGGGCGGAAGCTCACGCATTGGCGCGAGACCCGCGAGTTGCCGGTGAAGGCGATGGCCGTCGGCGTCGCGGCCTTTGCCGTTAAATATGAAGGAACCGTAAGCAATGCGCCTGCCGGTAAAGCTGTTGCGCAAAACGGGGAACCCGCCGCCGATCTCCCGAAAAAAAGCGCCGCAACGGGATCGCCCGAACCGGCAAGTACCGGCGCATCCCTACCGGTAAGCCTGTATAGCTGGGTATACCCGAAGGATAGGGAAAAAGGTTTTTATGATTATGGCATGGCCCGGGATATTCTTCCCTACTTTATACAACGCATTGGTTCCTTTCCTTATGAAAAACTAGCCAATGTGCAATCCAAAACCATATTCGGCGGGATGGAAAATGCAGGCGCTATATTTTACGACGAAGCGGGCATAACCGGCAACCGCAGCATGGAAAAGCTGATGGCGCACGAGATCGCGCACCAATGGTTCGGCAACTCGGTCACGGAAGCCGACTGGTCGCAGGTATGGTTAAGCGAAGGGCTTGCAGTCTATTTATCGCTATTGTACCTGGAAGACAAATATGGTACGGACACCCTGAAAAAAGAGCTGATGAAAAACCGCCAGCAGGTCATCGGGTATAGCAAAAAAAAGAAAAGACCTATAATAGATACCGTAACGACGGATTACCTGGAGCTGTTGAATCCGAACACCTACCAGAAAGCGGGATGGGTATTGCACATGCTGAAAAGGCAACTGGGCGAATCCGTTTTCTGGAAAGGCATCCGCGAATATTATTCGGCTTTTGCCGGAAAAAATGCGGTAACAAGCGATTTCCGGAAGATCATGGAATCGGTATCCGGAAAAGATCTAAGCTTATTTTTTTCGCAATGGCTGGAAAGGCCGGGATATCCTTCGCTGCAGGTCGACTGGAAATACGACGAACAACAAAAGCAGGCGCTGGTTACCGTTATACAAAAACAGGTTCCCGAAGGAAGCAGCGAAGGCTTATTCCAGTTCCCGCTGGTGATCCGGTTTGAAAACGAGGAAGGCGAAGTGTATAAGTCCGCCCTCGTCAAAGAAAGGCAAACCGTTTTTGCCGCGCCGATGGAAACGCCTCCGCTGAAAATCGATATAGACCCAAACATAGGGCTGCTCTATGAATAAAGAAGAAGCATTTCCAGGTAAAAACACTTTCTTCAACCGTTCTTTCCCCATGGCCTCTGCTACCGCTTTCTTTTACTTTGACCTCGAATATGCTGGTCAAAACATTCGGGAGCGCCGTATACGGAGTGGAAGCCATTACCATCGTCATTGAGGTCAATGTGATGCCGGGGACAGATTATTTTATTGTGGGATTGCCTGATATCGCCATAAGGGAAAGCATCAGGCGGATAGAGAGCGCCATCAAGACAAACGGCTACCATATGCCGCGAACCAAGCTGATCGTCAACCTATCGCCGGCCAATATCAAAAAAAGCGGCTCCGCATTTGATCTTCCTATTGCGATCGGCGCGCTGGCGGCAACGGGTCAACTGCCCAATGCAGACAGGCTGAACGACTATATGATCATGGGAGAACTTAACCTCGACGGAACGGTTCAGCCCATACGAGGAGCATTGCCGATGGCCGTCACTGCCAGGAAAGAGAACTACAAGGGATTTATGCTTCCCCTGCAAAATGCCCGGGAAGCGGGGATAGTGGCCGAGCTGGATGTGTACGGCATTAAGCATTTGAATGAAGCGATCAGCTTTTTCAGGCATGAGGGGTCGATTCAGAAAACGACCGCGCAGGCAAGGGAGGAATGGGGTCGATCGCCCGCTGAAACGGATGTTGATTTTTCGGAAGTGAAGGGTCAGGCCAACATCAAAAGGGCCCTCGAGATTGCCGCGGCTGGAGGGCATAACGCCATCCTGATCGGTCCGCCGGGCGCGGGCAAAACCATGCTGGCCAAACGTCTACCCTCCATCCTTCCCCCGCTTTCCCTGGAGGAAGCCCTGGAGACCACCAAGATACATTCTGTTGCCGGCAAACTCCCGGAGCAGGCCGCCCTTATTTCAAGCAGACCATTCCGGGCGCCGCACCATTCGCTTAGCCATACCGCCCTGGTAGGCGGCGGTTCCATACCGCAACCCGGGGAGATCTCGCTGGCGCACAATGGCGTATTGTTCCTGGATGAGCTGCCCGAATTCCAACGAATGGCCCTGGAAGTCATGCGACAGCCGATGGAGGAAAGAAAAATTGCCATTTCAAGGGCTAAGATGGTGGTAGAGTTCCCGGCCAGTTTTATGTTGCTGGCGTCCATGAACCCCTGCCCCTGTGGGTTTTATAATCACCCCGATAAAGCATGCGTTTGCCCCCCGGGCGCCGTGCGCAAATACCTGAACAGGATTTCCGGACCGCTGCTGGACCGGATAGACCTGCAGGTGGAAGTAACGCCCGTCTCCTTCTCCGAACTCTCTGCCAGTCAACCCGGCGAACGGTCCGCCGATATCCGCGACAGGGTGATCAACGCAAGAACAATACAAGGCGCCAGATATGCCGGGTACCAGGGAATTTATGCCAATGCCGCGATCCCTTCGCGGATATTAAAACAAACCTGCGCCATTGATGCAGCGGGTCATCGCCTGCTGAAAACGGCAATGGATAAATTAAAACTATCCGCCCGGGCATACGACCGCATCTTAAAAGTAAGCCGTACCATTGCCGACCTTGACCGGCAGGAGCGGATCCTCCCCCAACACCTGGCGGAAGCCATCCAGTACAGGAGCCTGGACAGGGAAGGCTGGGCCGGTTAAAAATTTGGCAGCGATGCATATCCCGTTTTTGCTTTAAGCCAGACAGTATACAAAGTTGAGAAAGCGTAGCGACGCTCCAAATTTTTATCAGCGGCCGTATAAAGCGTTAGGGCCGAAACCAGGTCGCTGCCTGAAAAGGAGCCGCTTTCAGAATTACATTTTTTCCCGAACTTGTAGTTGATTATGAAGATCCTTCTATTTTATCTCCGGCCGTATAAATGGCTGGTGGCGCTTACCATGTTTCTTGCGGCCGTCAACACAGGCTTCGCCTTAATGGACCCCATCATCTTTGGAGAACTGGTCAGGCTGGCTACGAACTACAGCTTTAACAACGCTCAATATGCGGATAACAATCATTTTTTCTGGTCATTTTCCCCGAAATCGCCGGGGGTGGTTTTCCTGCTGCTTGGGTCAATAGGGGTGGCGATGGTGAGCCGGCTGGCCAAAAACTTCCAGGATTATTTCCTTAACGTGATCGTTCAGAAATTTGGCGCCAAGGTCTTCACCGACGGCTTAAAGCACGCCATGACGCTTCCTTATATGGAGTTCGAAGATCAGCGAAGCGGGGAGACCCTCAGCGTTCTTCAAAAGGTGCGCACTGACACGGAAAGGTTCATGAACTATTTCATCAATATCCTGTTCGGCGTGCTGATCGGCGTGCTGTTTGTTTGCATATACGCCGCCATCTATATCCACTGGACCATCCCGGTCGCCTATTTTGCAGGCATTTTTTTACTGACCGCCATCACCAATGCCCTGAGCAAAAAGATCAAGTCGATACAGAAATCGATCGTTTCCCAAACGACCGCCCTCGCCGGCAGCACAACAGAGTCGCTGCGCAATATTGAGCTGGTGAAAAGCCTGGGGCTGACCGGACAGGAAGTGGAACGACTGAACAAGAACACCTATAAGATCCTGGGCCTCGAACTCACAAAGGTAAAACGCATCAGAAGCATCAGCTTTATACAGGGCACTTTTGTGAATACCCTGCGGCAGGTCATCCTGTTTATCCTGATGTGGCTGATCTTTCGCAATGTGATGGACGCAGGGCAACTGGTGAGCATGCAGATATTCTCCTTTTTTGTATTCGGCCCCTTGCAGGAGATCGGGAATATCATCATCTCCTACCGCGAAGCGGAAGCGTCCTTAAACAATTTTAACGAGTTAATGAGCAAGAAGCCCGAGCCTCAGCCCTTACACCCCAGGCGATTGGGGGAGATCAATACCCTGGAGTTCCGTTCGGTGGGATTTAAACACCAGACGGCCCAGCAAAAAGCGATCAACAATATAAGTTTTGAAGTGAAGACCGGGGAAACCATCGCTTTTGTGGGCCCTTCAGGCGCGGGCAAATCCACCCTGATGAAATTACTGGCGGGGCTCTACCGGCCCCAGGAAGGAAGCATCCTGTACAATGGCATTGATGAAAACTCCATCAATTATGACGACCTGCGCAACCAGATCGGCTTCGTCACCCAGGACACCCAACTGTTCTCAGGATCTATTAAAGAGAACCTGCTGTTTGTCAACCCGGCCGCTACGGAAGAAGAACTCAGCGAGGTATTGCATAAAGCCTCCTGCACGGGGCTGCTGGAAAGAGCGGAAAAAGGCCTGGATACCATGATCGGCGAAGGCGGATTAAAATTATCGGGAGGCGAAAAACAAAGGCTTTCCATCGCCCGCGCGTTGTTGCGCAAACCCAGGTTATTGCTGTTCGACGAAGCCACTTCCTCTCTCGATTCATTAACGGAAGAGGAGATCACCAATACCATTATCGAAGTGTCTTCGCTAAAATACCAGATCAGCATCATCATCGCCCACCGGCTATCCACCATTATGCATGCCGACCGCATCTATGTGCTGGAAAAAGGCGATGTGGTGGAAATGGGAACCCATGAAAAACTGATCGGGGAAAAAGGCCTGTACTATGCCATGTGGAGGCAACAGATCGGGGAACGCAGGAAACTGGCCGCAGGATCCGGGGTACAAACCATCCAATAAAAGCCCCACTAAAGATCAACCACTGGAACTGAGGATCGGAGATTGTCAAATGCTATAAGGTATCCCATAAAAACCCGGACAGGGGTCAACCGGGAGGGAGGAGTTGTCGCGCGTAAAAAAGAAAACGCACATCTCCTAACAATTTTCGGGGAGACCCTAAAAATAACGAGCCGGAAAGCTCCGGCTCATTCTAGTTATCAGAAAAAGGTTAGTAAGTAATGGTAAAACGCGTAATGGCGTTGTAATATTATATAAAAATTAGAAATATTTAAAAAATATAACGAGCTCTTTCTCCACAACCTCAGGAAATATTCTCTATAATACCCGCAATACCCTGCCCCCCGCCGACGCAGGCGGTAACAATGCCATATTTTTTATTCAGTCTTTTCATGTCCTGGATGAGCTGGATCGTTAGCTTGCAACCCGTGCACCCCAACGGATGCCCCAGCGCAATCGCGCCGCCGTTAATATTTACCTTGTCGGGATCAAGGTCCAGCTCCCGGATCACAGCAAGCGATTGAGAAGCAAAAGCTTCGTTCAACTCAATAAGATCGATCTGGCTTAGCTTCATTCCGGCCTGCTTCAACACTTTTGGAACGGCTTCAACAGGACCGATACCCATAACGCGGGGATGCACGCCCGCGCTAACGCAGTTCACCAAACGCGCAATAGGCTTCAATCCCAGCTCTCTGATCATCCGCTCGCTCATCACGATCACGAAAGCGGCGCCATCAGAGGTCTGCGAAGAATTGCCGGCGGTTACGCTTCCGCCAACTGCAAATACGGGTTTTAACCTGGCCAGCGCTTCCCTGCTGGTATCCTTACGGGGACCCTCATCCGTATCTACGGTATAGGTTCTTGTCTTGCGCTTTCCTTTTTCATCCACATATACCTGTTCCACAGAAATGGGCAGTATGCCCGATTTAAAAAACCCGTTTGAAATGGCGTTGATCGCCTTTTGATGCGATTGATAAGAGAACTCATCCTGGTCTTCCCGGCTGATCGCATACTCTTTGGCAACCGCTTCCGCCGTCAACCCCATATTTAGATAATAATCGGGTTCGTCGCTCGCAATGGAATAGGCGGGGACCGTTTTCCATCCGGAGGTAGGCACCAGGCTCATGCTTTCGGCGCCTCCGGCAACGATACAATCTGCCAGCCCGGTCCGTATTTTTGCCGTGGCTATGGCAATCGCTTCCAGCCCCGATGCGCAATACCGGTTGATCGTCATCCCCGGCGCCTGGTAGCCCAATGCGCGGGCGGCAATGATCCGGCCGACCTGCAATCCCTGCTCCGCTTCAGGCACCGCATTGCCTACGATCACATCATCCACCCGTTTTGCATGCAGCTGTGGAACAGAAGCCATCAATCCGGCAATCACCTGGATGGCCAGATCATCGGGCCTGTAAAACCTGAAGCCGCCTTTTTTGGCCTTGCCGACGGCCGACCTGTACCCTGCTACAATATATGCTTCCTGCATAGTAAATGAATTAATGGACAATGTATAAAACGATCGCGTATAACAGCCCTGCGCGCTTGCCGGACAGGACAATATTAAAATAGTTGTTTATGCAACTTTATACCTCAAAGTTAAAAATTCGCGGCAACAATTCAAAAATTAACGCGACCAGGGAGCGAAGCATTTGCATTCCTATCCGCCCGTAAAACCGATGCCGGCCGATACGCAATATCTCTGCAACGCCGTTCGAATACTTGCCCTGAATAATAATTATCTTCGCCTGAATTATGTACAGACTGCTGCGCAAAATACTATTTTGTATTCCTCCCGAAGAGGCGCATCATTTTTCAATGAGCAGCCTTATGGTAGCCGGTAAACTGCCCGGCGTCAGAAATATCTTTGGTTACCGTACGCCTCCCGGCGCCGGCTTACAAAAGCAGGCATTCGGACTGCAATTCATCAACCCGGTCGGACTAGCAGCGGGCTTTGACAAGAATGCTTTATTTCTGAATGAACTGGAGCAAATAGGATTTGGCTTTATTGAGATCGGCACGGTAACCCCCAGACCGCAGGCGGGAAACGATAAGCCGCGCCTGTTCAGGGTGCCGGAACACCAGGCGCTCATTAACCGGATGGGCTTTAACAACGACGGGGTGAAAGCCATCGCGGAAAGAATAAGAACCTGGAGAAACAAAAAAAAGCAAACCCCCGGCAATGGGGATACGGCGCCGGAGCCGGCAGTCCCGGGCGCATTAATCATAGGAGGAAATATTGGCAAGAACAAGGACACGCCCAATGAAAATGCCTGGAAGGACTATGAAATATGTTTCCGGGAGTTGTTCGATTGCGTAGACTATTTTGTGGTCAACGTCAGCTCGCCGAATACGCCGGGCCTTCGCGAGTTGCAGGAAAAGGATTCGCTGAATAAGATCCTTTCTCATCTGCAAACGATCAACCGGCAACAGGAAGCGCCCAAACCCCTGCTCCTGAAAATCGCTCCCGATCTTAGCCCCGACCAGATCAACGATGTGCTGGACCTGGCCATGGAGATAAAGCTGGACGGATTGGTGGTCGCCAATACCACGATAAGCCGGGAAGGTCTGCATAAACTGTCGCCGGAAAAGATCAAGGGAATAGGTCCGGGCGGATTAAGCGGCAGGCCGTTAAAAGAAAGGTCCACCGAGATGGTCAGGTATATCCACGAAAAAACAAAGGGCGGCATTCCCATTATCGCCTCCGGGGGAATCTTCACCGCCGACGACGCCATTGAAAAACTGGAAGCCGGCGCCGCCCTGATACAGGTATGGACAGGCTTTATTTATCAGGGGCCGGGAATCGTTAAAGATATCTGCAAGGGATTGACAAAAAACATAAAAAAGCAGTCCTGAAAAACCGCCCTGCGCTTTGCCCGGTGACTGGGAGATCATATCAGCGACCCATAAACGAAAATACAATATATGTATTTTGCCGCTTCAATTGCCATTCCGGGATGCGCAATAAAGGATCGTAATTGCACGATCAAAGCATCGGGCCCGATGGAAAGATTACCCGTCTGCGCAACCTAAAGGATCACAATTGCAGGCCTACGAAGGGGCCGATATAACTTACCTGGTCGTAGGCCTTAAATATCGCCGCCCTGATGCCCAGCGACAATCCGGAATCGGGCAACCGAAAGGCGTATTCGCCGGAAACATTGACTCCCGTCGCCCTTCCCTTCCCATCCTGGATCGGCCAGCTTGCGCTTTTATTATCGCCTTCCCCATGTATTACCGGGTAAGAACGCCTTATATTATAAAAAGAAAAAGAATAGCCTAAGCCCAGCCTGATCATATGAACCTCGTTTTTCACCGGCAGGAAATAAACGCTCATGTCCAGCGTGGTCGCCCTGGTATACTCTTTTACCAGGGGAGTGCGCGGAGTACCAGATAGGTCTATACGCTGCAGGCCGACCGCCCCGTCGAGATAGTCATTAAGAGAACGGGAGAACTCGCCCCGTATGGCATACCCGTTAAGTCCGGGAAAATCATGGGTATACCCTGCTCCTATGCGAAGCGTTCCCAGGCCCTCATTGTATTCATTGCTAAACTGCGCCTGGCTGAACAAGGCTAAAAAAAGCGGCAAAAAAACAAGCATTTTTTTCATGGTTCGGATTTAATCATTTATCGGTTTGAACGCCTCAGCCTCTATACAATAAAAACACTTTATCATAAACGTTATACTGTTTTAACCCGGCAGGCAAGCCGCTCTTTTAAATAGAGCAAAGCCTGCCTGGAACGATCATTCCTTTTGCTTTTATACAGGCCAATAAACCCTAAGGGCTCCATTCGCGTTTGCGGCTAGCCCGACAACGCGCTGAATGCCGCCCTGCAAGGGGCCTGGTTCAATCCAGTCTCACGAAACGCTTCGCAAAAACGCCACCTGTTATCGCGATAGCCTTCCGTCAGGCATATCCTTAAAAAAAGGGGTAAAATTTTTCTATAAACGCTTGTTAATTAAAGGGATGCCGCGCCGTCCATAATTCCATGCCGCGGTATGCAGCATCAAAATAGAAATAAAATTTCGTAACTCATAGCGCGGCAGGAAAAAAATCAAAATACCCTGAATACCGTTGCCGCAACCATGCCCGCCGTTTCCGTTCTCAGCCTCGAACTCCCCAGGGAAACGCCATCAAAACCGCGGGCGGCGGCCAGTTGAACCTCGGAGGGAGTAAAATCGCCTTCCGGACCGACCAGGATGAGATGGGAAGACAGGGTATGGTCAAACAGGTCTGCCAGGTTTCTTTTTTGCCCATCCATGCAATGGGCAATAAATCGCTGGTCCTGCGAAGCTTCGGAAACCGCTGTTAAAAAAGAAGATGCGGGATGGAGCTCGGGAAGCCAGACCTGCCGGCTCTGGAGCATGGCGCTGATACAGATGTTCACAAAACGCTCCCGACGGAAATATTGCTTTTCCGTTCTTTCGCAAAGCAGGGGGATAATGGACGCAATCCCCAGTTCCGCGGCCTTTTCCAGGAACCACTCAAAACGGCTGCTATTTTTGACAAGGGAGATGGCGATAGAAGCATGGCTGCCCTGGCGGGGAATGAATTGAACATCAAGGGCCCTCACGCTGCAGTATTTTTTTCTCGCCTCCGTGATCTCCGCTTTCGCCAGCCCGCCCCTTCCATCGGTTAGGTAAAGCCGTTGCCCTTCCGTCATACGGAGCGATTGCACGGCATGTTTGGCATTATCCTCATCAAGAAGCAGCTCTTCGTTTGCTTCAGGCGCTTTTGGAACGAAAAAAAATGGAAGATTCATGATCTGTTTAAAGCCCGTCGGCGCCAGGCATGCCGGCAGAACCTTTCCCTTTGAATAAATGAAGAAATTGGCAATCCTTTGGTTTAAAACGGAGGCTCTTCCTCATCCATCGGCAGATCGTTCATCCGGCTGCCCGTCTGGATATAGAGTTTAGCGCTTCCCTGGTCGCCGGCGTCATTGCCCGGGACCGGCTTCCAGTTCCCTCTCGGCATGCCGCCCATAGGGTTAAAATCATCGTCGTCCATCTCCACGAATTTCTGAATGTGTAGCAGCGCTTTGAGCTTAACGTTGTCCAGCGATCCGTTCCTGTGCTTGGCGATACGCACATGGGTCTCTCCCTTATTGCTTTCTCCGAATTCGTTAGAAGTGATATCATAATATTCGGGGCGATAGAGGAACATCACCATATCCGCATCCTGTTCAATGGCGCCCGATTCGCGAAGATCGCTCAGCTGGGGTATCTTACTGCCCTCCTTTCTTTTTTCCACTTCGCGGCTTAATTGCGACAAGGCAACAATGGGCGCCTGCAATTCCTTGGCGAGCCCCTTGAGATCGCGGGAGATCCGGCTGATCTCCTGTTCTCGGTTGCTGTTCCTGTCGCCCGTTCCGCTCATCAACTGCAGATAGTCGATGATGATCAGGCCTACATTGTGTTTGTTCTTGAGCCGGCGGCATTTCGCCCTGAGCTCGAATATATTCAGCGCCGCGGTATCGTCGATAAATATAGGCGCCGCAGCCAGTTTTTGGATACCCCTTGCATACAACTGTTTCATCTCATGCTCTTCAAGCCTTCCCCTGGCAATCTTTTCGAGGTGTATTTCGCTTTCCGCGCTCAGGATACGCTGAACCAGCTGGCTCGAGCTCATTTCCAGGCTGAAAAAAGCCACTGCCGTGGGTTTGGTAGGATGCAGCGCCGCATTACGCGCCAGGTTAAGCGCAAATGCCGTTTTACCTACCGAGGGACGGGCGGCAAGAATGATGAGGTCGGTCGCCTGCCATCCGTAGGTGATCCTGTCCAGGCTGTTGAATCCGCTGGGAACCCCGGTCACGTCTTCGTTGCGGCTCCGCATGTCCTCAATGCGTTTTACCGTTTTCACCAGCACAGAATCAATGCTGTCAAAATTTTTACGCAGGTGATTGTTGGTGATCTCAAAGAGTTTGCCTTCGGCGTCGTCCAGCAAATCAAATACGTCGGCGCTGTCTTCATAAGCGTCGCCGATGATCTCGCCGCTGATGCGGATCAGTTCCCGTTGAATAAATTTCTGAAGGATGATCCTGGAATGCGTTTCTATGTTAGCGGAGGAAACAACTGCATTGGTGAGCCGGGTGACATAATACGGACCGCCGATCATATCCAGTTCTTCCCGGGTTTTCAGCTCTTCCACCACAGTAAGTATATCGATGGGCTGGTTCTTTTGCTGAAGCCCCTGCATAGCGCGGTATATACGCTGATGCGCTTCAAGATAAAAACACTCCGGTTTCAAGATCTCCACCACCGTATCAAAAGCGCTTTTTTCGAGCATGATCGCGCCCAGAACGGCTTCTTCCAGGTCCTTTGCCTGGGGGGGCACTTTTCCATATACCATTGCCCCCAGGTCCAATGAGGTTTTGCGCCTGCCCTTTCTGTCTTTGTTGATATTGGTCAGATCCATTTGTAAGCGTGTTCTTGTGGTGTAACAATTAAAGCCCTCCTTCCTCAACGGTTTGGATCATAGCAAAACAGTATGCCTGTGAAATTGGATTTTACCGGAACCTTTGCCGATACGGTTCCGGGGAATGTTATGCGAATGTTACGCAACGGTTACCGGAATATTACCTGCAAACTCGGGACGGCGAATATAAAGTCATAATTTTTATTCCCCCCGATAAACTTTTAAATAAACTTAATCTCAGTATTTCCACAGGGTTGTACACATATTCATGCTGGAATACCGCCTGTAAATCGAAGGTTATTCACAAAATAATAAAGTTTTCATCCATTTCCCTTTTTTAATTCACACCAATTGTTGAGAAAGAATTTTCAGGAAAACCCGGTTTTTTTGAAGAATAATACGCATGGAAAAGATGCCTTTTCAAAAGATTTTATAGAAAAAAACTTCTTCAAAACCGGTTTCGCCCCATCCGATAACCTTAATCAGGGCTTCTTATATTGGGCGCGTAGTTTATCGCATTATCTTTGCCAACCATATAAAGAAAAAGAAATCATAGCATGACCATCTCTTATAACTGGCTGAGCGAATACCTTCCTGCGCCGGAAGATCCCGAACGCATTAGTAAGATCCTGACGGCTATCGGCCTGGAAGTAGAATCGCTGGAATCTTATGAAAGCGTCAAAGGCGGCTTAAAGGGCCTGCTGGTAGGAGAAGTGATCACATGCAATCCCCACCCCAATGCCGATAAACTCAGGCTGACCACAGTGGACATCGGAAATGAAACGCCCCTGCAGATCGTTTGCGGAGCTCCCAATGTGGCCACGGGGCAGAAAGTAGCGGTAGCCCCTGTCGGCTCCATCCTCTATCCTCAAAAAGGAGATCCGATAACGATAAAAGCCGCTAAGATCAGGGGCGTCGAAAGCTATGGCATGATCTGCGCGGAAGATGAGATTGGCGTCGGCGAGTCGCACGACGGCATCCTTGTGCTGCCCTCCCACCTCAAAACCGGCTCGGATGCGGCCGCCTACTTTAAGCCGTATCACGACTGGATCTACGAGATCGGGCTCACGCCTAACCGGATGGACGCCATGAGCCACCTGGGCGTGGCCCGCGACATATGCGCCTATCTCACCCATCACGAAAAAAAGGAATACAAGATCAAAAGCCCGGGGAACGCCGGTATCGCAGGTGAAAAATCTGCGTTGTCCTTTACCGTTAGCATTGAGAATAATGAGGCCTGCCGCCGGTATTGCGGCGTAAGCATTGCCGGGATCAAAACCGGCCCCTCTCCCAAATGGCTGCAGGATAAATTGCGCGCCATCGGGCAACGGCCGATCAATAATATTGTCGACATCACCAACTATATCCTGCACGATACCGGTCAGCCGCTCCACGCTTTTGACGCCGACCGGGTGGCGGGGAAAAAGATAATCGTCGGGAACCTTCCACAGGATACCCCTTTTATTACCCTCGACGGAAAAGAAAGAAAAATGAACAGCGAAGACCTGATGATCTGCGACGGCGATCATGAGGGCCTCTGCATCGCCGGCATCTTCGGGGGGATCGGCAGCGGGGTGACCGACGATACCCTGAACATCTTCCTGGAAGCCGCCTGGTTCAATCCCGTGGACATCAGAAAATCCTCTTTCAGACATGGACTGAGAACCGATGCCGCCATGCGCTTTGAAAAGAATGTCGACATCAGCAATACCCTCAATGTCCTTAAAAGGGCGGCGGCAATGATCGCGGAAATAGCCGGCGGAACCATTGCGTCTGAGTTCATCGACGCATACCCCTCCCCGGAACCCAAAGCGGAGATCGTGCTCAAACATCATTACCTGAAAAAATTAAGCGGCAAGAACTATCATGCCGACACCGTAAAAAAAATATTGCATTCGCTGAACTTCGAGATCATAAAAGAAGGACTGGACGATATCCGCATCGCGGTTCCCTTCAGCAAGCCTGATGTGCGGCTGCCGGCAGACGTGGTGGAAGAGATCATGCGCATTGACGGGTACGATAATATTCCTATTCCTTCGTCCATCACGATCAGCCCTTCGGTTGAGGCCAACAACCAGGTCTATGCGCGGAAGGAAAAAACAGCCAATTACCTGGCCGGCCTGGGGTTCAACGAGATCTTTACCAACTCCATCACCAACGCCGCCTATTTTGAGCAGGAAGAGCTGGAATCCGCCGTCAGGCTGCTTAATAACCTGAGCGTAGCGCACAATATCATGCGGCCTTCCATGCTGGAAACCGGGTTGGAGTCCGTAGCCTATAACCTTAACCGGAAGAACCAGGATCTCCGCTTTTTTGAATTTGGCAAGGTCTATCATACGTCAAAACCCGGCAGCTATGAAGAACAGGAACGGCTTTGCCTGTACGTTACCGGCGCCGCCTCCGGCCCCTCCTGGAAGGGAAAGGCGGTGAAAACAGATATATATTATCTTAAAGGGGCGGTCGCCTCGGTGTTCCAACTGCTGGGCTGCTCCAACCTTCGTTGGGAGCCATTGTCGCTTGCACGGTTTGAAAATGCCATAGCCGTAAGATCCGGGGACCAGACGCTGGCCGAATTGGGAACCGTAAAAAGAAAGGAGCTTTTGCGCTTTGATATCAAGCAGGACGTATTTTTTGCCGATATCCGCTGGGATGCCTTACAAAAAATACTGGTTTCCCATGCCATTTCCTTCCGGCCGCTTCCCAACCAGCTACCCGTTTACCGCGACCTGGCCCTGGTAGTAGATCATTCCACTACTTACCAGGCGGTAGAAGCGGCAATCCGCAAATCCAGGCTTGACAAATTGGAAGAAATACGTCTTTTCGATATTTTCGAAAGCGAGAAGCTGGGCGCAGGCAAAAAGTCCCTGGCCATCAGTTTCACCTTCCTGGATGGAGAAAAAACCCTGACAGATAAAGAAATAGATACAATGATGAGTAAGATCATGAAGATACTGGAACAGGATTTGAAAGCTGAGATCCGTAAAGGCGCCTGACGGAACCCTTTCGCGGAAAAGTTTTCGGAGAAACCGCGCCAGGATGCTGAGGCAAACGCAGGAACGTCAAACCATTAAATGCGGAAATTCATGAACCCGGAACAGCAATTAAAAAAGATCAGTGAGAAAATTCAGCTTTTGTTAAAGCGTCTTGAATCCCTGGGTCAGGAAAATGAAAAGCTGCGCGCAGCCCTGGAGCCGGCGAAACAACGTGAAATGGCTTTGCAGGCGAAAATAGCGGACCTTGAACAACAGGTCATCGTGTTGAAAATGGCCGCCGGACCGATGGATGAAGCGGAAAAAAAAGAGCTGGATAAGAAGCTGAATATATACCTTAAAGAAATAGACAGGTGCATCAGCATACTCAGCTCCTGATCACACGCGCTTCACCATGCGGAGCTTTACCTCGTCGTCTCCCTGCGACAATACCAGCGTATAGACGCCGTACGGAAGGTCGTTGAGACCGCTCCAGGTGATCTCGGAACAGTCGGGAAGAGAGGAGGTGTCAAGCTGACTGCAAACGCTGCCTTTGTCGTCATGAAGAACAGCCTTAAATAAATTCCTGGGCTGGGCCAGCAATTCAAATCGCAGCGTGTCGATGAATGTGGATGATTTTACTTTTGCGATCATAGGATTTTTGGATTTGGATGATATATTTCATAGGTTGGATTCGATTTTAGAAAAGCCTGTTTTTCGCCGCTATTTCGGTTCTATAAATATAATTTAACCTTTTCAATCTTGCAAGTATGGACGCGCTTATTCCCGCAAATGTGATCATCGGAGACCGCAATTACCGCATCAAAATAGAACCCGGTAAGGAAGAGATCGTGCGCAGGACCGTAAAACAGATCAATGACAAGATCATAGCATTCAAAACCCAGTTTGCCGGCAAGGATATGCAGGATTATATTGCCATGGTCATTCTGTGGTATGCCACCAATATCCAGGAAAAGGATGCTCCATCCCCCCTCCCGGGGGAGCTCGCCCCGGCCCTCAAAACGCTGGACGACATGCTGGAAAAGGCCCTGGAAACGACTGCAGGATAAGGATATTATTAATTATGAATGCGTTATCGATATCCTTTTTTTGTATTTTCGCAAACTATCTACTCGCTATTATCCATATAGGAGCAGCCATTATGAAAGAACAATTTAAAATAGTCGTAAACAATGGAATCGAATATATTAATATATATAATCGGGGGAATTGCGTTGATCGTCGGTATCGTAACGGGTAAATTCCTCTTCGCCAAAAACGTTAAAAGAACCGTAGAAGAAGCAGAACAACAAGCCAGGAAAACAGTAGCCGACGCCCAGACCGCGGCTGAAAACCTCAAAAAAGAAAAATTACTGGAAGCCAAGGAGCGGTTTGTCCAGCTCAAGGCCGAGCACGACAAAGACACCCTCGAGCGCACCAGGAAACTGGTGGACAGCGAAAACCGCATAAAGCAAAAAGAGGCGTCGGTGAGCCAAAAACTGGAGCAATTAGATAAGCAACTCAAAGACAATGAAGTAATTAAGGAAAACCTGGGAAGGCAGATCGAGGTCGTCAACTTAAAACGCACCGAGCTCGAGAAACACCAGGAGGAACATATCCGCAGGCTGGAAAAAATAGCCGGACTGACCGCGGAAGAAGCCAGGGCCCAACTGGTCGAAAGCCTTAAGCAGGAAGCCCAGACGCAGGCCTTATCCATACAGCAGGAAATAGTGGACGAGGCCAAGCAAAAAGCCAATAAAGAAGCAAGGAAGATCATTATCCAGTCTATCCAGCGGACTGCCGCCGAGCAGGCCATCGAAAACTCCATCACGGTATTCAACCTGGAAAACGATGAGATCAAGGGACAGATCATCGGCCGGGAAGGAAGAAATATCCGCGCCATTGAAGCGGCTACCGGGGTGGACCTTATCGTAGACGATACCCCCGAAGCCATCATTCTCTCTTCCTTTGACCCGCTCCGGCGGGAGATCGCCAGGCTCAGCCTGCAGAGGCTGGTCTCGGATGGCCGGATACACCCCGCCCGCATTGAGGAGATCGTGGAGAAGACCCGTAAGCAGATCGAGGAGCAGATCGTTGAGATCGGCGAAAGAACCGTTATTGAATTGGGCATTCACGGGCTGCACAAGGAGCTGGTCAGGATCGTGGGAAAAATGCGTTTCCGGTCGAGCTACGGGCAAAACCTGCTGATGCACAGCCGGGAAGTCGCCAATATCTGCGGCATTATGGCTTCGGAGCTGGGGATGAACCCGAAACTGGCCAAACGCGCAGGGCTCTTGCACGATATCGGAAAAGTGCCTGATGAAGAGACCGAATTGAGCCATGCCTTGCTGGGCGCCAAGCTCGCAGAGAAATACGGCGAAAACCCCGCGGTGGTCAATGCCATCGGCGCCCACCACGACGAGATGGAAATGCAGTATGTGATCTCGCCAATCGTGCAGGCCTGCGACGCGATCAGCGGCGCCAGACCCGGCGCGCGCAGGGAGATCATGCAACAATACCTCAAACGCATCAAGGACCTGGAGAACCTGGCGCTCGGCTATTCCGGCGTGGAAAAAGCCTACGCGATACAGGCCGGCCGCGAACTGCGGGTGATCGTAGAGTCTGAAAAGGTCACAGACGCTGATTCCGACAGGCTTTCGTTCGAGATCGCCCAGAAGATACAGACAGAAATGACCTTTCCCGGCCAGATCAAGGTAACCGTGATCCGCGAAAAAAGAGCGGTAAACGTTGCCCGGTAAGATCGGCGGTCATTTCAACCCGGACGCTCCGTCCCGAAATAATGCGAACTGTCCGGGATCATTAATTTGGTATTTACATAATGTGGCGTTACCTTTGCATCCCTTAAAAATATGTAGTCATGAACGCAGCAGTTCAGTTTGTACACGAACAGTTAACAGGTCAGAAAGAATTTCCGAAATTCAAAGCCGGCGACAATATCAACGTGAATTATAAGATCGTTGAAGGAGGAAAGGAACGTATCCAGGGCTTCCGCGGCGACGTGATCAAGAGACAGGGCTCCGGCCATACGGCAACGTTTACCGTACGCAAGATATCTGATGGCGTAGGCGTTGAAAGGACTTTCCCGCTGTTCTCTCCCAATATCGATTCCATCGAATTAAATAAAGTGGGCAGGGTGCGCAGGGCCAAGCTGTATTTCCTTCGCAGCCGCAGCGGCAAGAGCGCCAGGATCAAGGAAAAAAGAATGGCTACTGTTGAAGCAAAATAATTATGCTATTGATAGCTTATCAGGGCGGAACCTTCGGTTCCGCTTTTTTATTTGCTGAAGCCGGGCTGTTTCATTGAAAAGCCCCTGTTCCCATAAGCCTGTATGGGATGAGTAGGTAAGAAAATATCCGGATATTCCGAAACAAATCAGCCTGTCCGGAAACAAATCTCTCCGGCCATTGTTAATATTTAATATTGTTTGCCCGATTAAGGCTTCAAAACTAAAAAAGACTTAATTTCGTCAATATCATTACTTAAAATATTTGTTATGTTAATAGCTATCTCCAATGCTCTTTTGATGATCTCGATGCCGGGCGGTACAGAGTGGATCCTGATTGTCCTCGCGATACTTATCCTGTTCGGAGGTCGTAAGATCCCTGAATTTATGAGGGGCCTGGGAAAGGGCATCCGTGAATTCAATGACGCCAAGACCAATGTGAAAAAGGAAATTGAAGAAGGTATGAATGAAAAAGATGCCAAAGAGGTCGTTCGCGAAAAACAAACCAACCCTTCTTCCAATTAAATTTATCGCCGTTCCGGCGTTTATTTTATTACCGTTTAATCGCTCCCTGATGGGAGCGCTTTTTTTGTTTTGTTCCATTACGAATCAATAACCCAATACCACGCCGATCTGCGGAGCGGCAAGGTTTCCTGTCTGGCCGCCGTTGAACATTACTTGCAAAGGATCCATGAGCAAAAACACCTGAACGCTTATGTAAGGACCTATGACGACGAGGCCCGGGCGACTGCCAGGCGGCTTGATCAGCAAAGGGGTTCCGGCAAACCCATGGGTAAGCTGCACGGCGTAGTGATCTCCATTAAAGATGTTATCTGCTATAAGGATCATCCCGTTTCTGCCTCCTCGATGATCCTGAAAGATTTTGTTTCGCTCTATAACGCCACGGCCGTACAACGGTTATTGGATGAAGAAGCCATTATCATCGGGCATACCAACTGCGATGAGTTTGCCATGGGCTCTTCCAATGAAAACTCATTTTATGGCCCCGCGCTGAATGCGCTGGACGAATCGAGAGTGCCCGGCGGCTCCTCTGGAGGATCGGCGGTTTCGGTGCAGGCCGGCCTTTGCATGGTTAGCCTGGGAAGCGATACCGGCGGATCGGTAAGGCAGCCCGCTGATTTCTGCGGGATCGTCGGTTTTAAACCCTCCTATGGAACCATTTCCCGCTATGGGCTTATTGCTTATGCCTCATCATTCGACCAGATCGGCATTTTTGCCTCCAATATCCCCGACGTGGAACGCACCCTGGAAGCGATCTCGGGCCCCGACGCTTTCGACAGCTCCGCATCTCCCCTGCCCCTGCCCGATAAGAAAGAAGCCGATAAACCGCTGCGCATTGCCTATTTCCGGCAGGCGATGGACAACGCCGCGCTTGACCCGGGGATCCGGTCGGGCCTGTATTCCCTGATCGACAAGCTCCGGGAACAGGGGCATACGGTAGAAGCGCAGGATTTTGAATACCTGGATTATATCGTCCCCACCTACTATATCCTTACCACCGCCGAAGCCTCTTCCAATCTCTCCAGGTTCGACGGGATCCGCTATGGGTTCCGGGATGTGGATAAAAATCCGGAGTTGGCAGACCTGTACAAGAATACCCGCTCCAAAGGCTTCGGAAAAGAAGTAAAAAGACGCATTATGCTCGGAACTTTTGTCCTAAGCGCGGGATATTACGATGCGTATTTTACTAAGGCACAGCAGGTAAGAAAATTACTAGTAGAACAGACAAACCTGATATTCAAGCAGTTTGATGTTTTACTCTTTCCCACATCTCCTTTTACCGCCTTTAAGCTGAATGAAAAAATGGCTGATGCGGTTTCTATGTACATGGCTGACATTTTTACAGTATTCCCCAATTTAACAGGTCTTCCGGCCATCTCTTTACCGCTTTTCTGGCACAATAATGGATTACCCTATAGCGTCCAGATTATGACGAACCGTTTTTGCGAATTATCTTTGCTCAGGTTATCGCATAAATGGATGGAACAATTTAAGGAGCCCGGAAATGAAAAACCTAAACCTTCGACGCCGGTCTCCCGATAAATTGCTCCCCCGGTAAGTTCGCTATCCTCTGTTTGCCTCCCATATCCTTGTTAAAATCTACTGTTATTTAATCCATCCCTCTGTCGTTATTGTATCTCACAAAACGAAAGAAAATGAATTTGAAATTATTTTTCCTGTCGGCCCTTGTCTGGATAAGCGGGGGTATTCTGGCGGAGGAAAGTCCCCAAAACCTGCCTGCTGCAAAAGCCAGTATAAGGGTTCAGGACGCCATCCGGACGGATACCATGCTTACTCCCGCCGGAGCGCTTACCGCTACGGTTGCGCCCAATACGGACATGGAAGCCGTACTGGTAAGCCAGGCCGTTGCCGCCAAAAACATCCGGTTAAACCCGCGGGCGGTAAGCTTTGTTAACGACTATACGGCCCGGCACAGCAAGGATTTTAACCTGATGAAGGAATGGGGCAGACCCTATTTCAACCTGATGGAAAATATCCTGGTGGAGCATGGCCTCCCCACAGAATTAAAATATCTTGCTGTTATAGAATCCAAACTGCAATCAAAAGCGGTATCCCGCGTGGGAGCGGTAGGCCCCTGGCAATTCATGCCCGCCACCGCTAAAGCCTATGGGCTTAAGGTGACAAAAAGCAGGGACGAACGCACCGATTACCATAAGAGCACCGTTGCGGCCGCGCGTTATCTCAAATACCTGTTTAATGAATTTGAGGACTGGTTATTGGTGATCGCCGCGTACAACGGCGGGCCGGGATACGTGTACAATGCCATTAAGAAAAGCAAGAGCCGTAATTTCTGGGTATTGCAGAACTACCTGCCGGCGGAGTCGAGGAATCATGTAAAGAAATTCATCTCCACCCACTATATTTTTGAGGGTCGCGGCGGCATTACCACGCTTACCAAGGCCGAAGCCACGGAACAGATCGGCGCGCTGGCCGGCTACCTGTTTAACCGGCAGATCACCGGCGAAGAGTTGGATCAGGCCAGCACCACCACGATCTCGGGGAAATACCATTCAAGGGTTATTGCCAAGTACATTAATATGGACCTTAATGACTTTAACCGGTATAATCCCGATTTTGATAAATTGATAGCGGTTGCGCAAAACGGTTATGAATTAACGCTGCCCGCTGAGAAAATGGAGGCTTTTGTCGCCAACAAATACCCGATACTCAATGAATCGGTGCAGCAGGCCCTGAACGAAGGAAATATTCTGGCAAATACCGACTCGATACAATCCGGCGATCAGGCTTCGGCTTCCGTAACGATACAACAGGAAGCCCTAAACGAGGATCAACTTATTGCTTCGGCCAAAAACACGTCAAAAACATTAATGAAAGACCGATCGATTGAAGCTGAAGAAGGAGGGACCGTGACCAAATAAACCCTGTTATCATAGTCATTCCATAAAAAAGGTATTGGTTATTCCAATACCTTTTTTATTGCTTCCGCTTTAAGCAGGCATTCGTTGTATTCGCCGGCCGGATCGCTCCGGAAAGTAATCGCCGACCCGGTATGAAAAGAAAGATATGCCGCGGCCGCATTATACGCGATGCTGCGTATGACCACGTTGAAATCAAAATCGCCTTCGGGATGTATATACCCTATTGAACCGGAGAACAATCCCCGCTTCGACCGTTCGTATTGTTCTATCAACTCCATCACCCTTTTTTTAGGCGCGCCCGTCATCGATCCCATCGGAAACGCAGCCTTGATAATATCGCAGAATGAAGTATCATTTTCCAGTTCTCCGCTTATGGTGGAGATCATCTGGTGCACCTGGGGAAAACTGTAGATGCCGCATAGCTCGTCCACTTTCACCGTTCCTTTTTTGCATACCCGCGACAGGTCGTTCCTGACCAGATCCACCACCATGATGTTTTCGGCCCTTTCCTTTTCGCTGGTCCGTAAATTGTTTTTACTCAGCTCGTCCAGCTCCTTATTGCCGGTATCCCGCCTGGAAGTCCCCTTTATAGGCTGAGAGATCAGCGTATTGCCCGATCTCTTCAGGTATCTTTCAGGGCTCATGCACAGGAGGTATTTATCTCCGAGCTTATAATAAGCGGAAAACGGGTTGGGAGAAAAGCGGCTTAACGACGCATAGGCGTTAAGGGGATGGATAACCGCTTTTTCGGCGTAGAATTCCTGGCAGAAATTCATTTCATAACAATCGCCTTTCAGGATATGCTGTTGTATCCGTTCTACCGTATCCATATATTCCTGCGCTGAGAACCGCGAACGTATGGACGCGCCGACAGCGGGCGATGCGGGAATGGAAGACGGAGCGGCTGAGATCTCTTTATATATCCTTTCATGCGAACCGTCCGTTACGCCGATAATCAGCGCATCGGGGGTAAGCTGGGCCACAACTTCCGGAATGAAAAAAAAAAGATCCGGGAAGCCGATGCCGTCGGCATGGGAGGAGCTCAACGCTTCCAGCTCATTTTTAAGGTCGTACGCGAGATGCCCGAATATCCAGTCTTTTTCCTCCCCTAAAAAGGTTTGCAGCGAGGTCAGGGCATGGCCGGCATTGGCCGACAACTCCTGCAAGGCGCCTGCGCCCATCAGGCATTCCACGCGATGGCCGGGTAATTTATATTGATGGTTATCCAGAAAACAACAGATGTTGAACCGGTTGCCCCAATTCAACATCTGCCGTCTGGTTTGCTGGAAATCAGCTATGGGAAAAGAAATAAATTTCCTGATCAATTTCTTCTGTATGGATGAAGAAATCTTTTTAGTAGTCGTCTTCGTCGTCGTCTATTCCGGAGTCATTAAAAAGATCCATCTCTTTAAAATCGGGATCGAGCGAAAGATCGTCGTCATCGTCTCCGCCCTTGGCTCCTTTTTTACCGAGGCCCGGCGTAGATTTCTTGGTCTTCGATTTAGGAAGATCGAATTCTTCAAAATCCGGATCCCATTCATCATCCTCTTCCTCCGGTTTATCCCAGTCGTCTACTTCCTCATCGTCAAAATCATCATCGTCATCGTCGTCTTCCTCCTTCTTTTTTTTGGAAGATGATTTCACCGGTTTCTTTGACGCTGATTTAGCGGTTGCCGCTTCCTCATCGTCTTCCAATTCCTCATCCTCTTCTTCCAGTTGTTTCTTCGATTTCGAAACTACTTTCTTAGAAGCGCCCTTGCCTGGTTTTGGAGAGGACTTGCCTTGGTTAGTTTTGTCAGATTTTGCCATATTCTGATAATATTGAACTGTAAAATTTCAGCGAAGTTTTCAATTAGCCAAACTTTTTTCGATTCTTTTTTTTAAAAAAATTTATATGAAAAGCTACGCTTTTTTACTTGATCACAATCAGCTGGTCCCTTCCCGGGCCGTTCGAAATATAGCGCACCTTAACGCCCAGATAATCATTTATAAAGCCAACATAGGTTTTCATTTCTTCCGGCAATTGGTCCGAGGATTTCATAGCGGTAATATCCTTATTCCATCCCTTAAACGATTTCAGTTCGGGCTTTATTTCAACCTTTGACAACTGGAAGGGGACTTCGGCGGTTTTTTCTCCGTTGATATTATATTCCGTGCAAACCTCGAGCTTTTCAAACTTATCCAGCACATCTGCCTTGGTCATGATCAGCTGCGTAACGCCGTTGACCATGCAGGCAAACCTGAGGGCCGTCAGGTCGATCCATCCGCAGCGCCTCGGCCTTCCCGTAGTGGCGCCGAACTCATTCCCTATTTTTCTCAGCTCTTCGCCGGTCTCATCGAGCAGCTCTGTGGGGAAGGGGCCGCCGCCTACCCGGGTACAATAGGCCTTGGTAACGCCCATTACCTCCTTTATCTGTTGGGGCGCCACACCCAGCCCGCTGCACACGCCAGCAGAAATGGTATTGGAAGAAGTGACAAAAGGAAAGGTTCCGAAATCCACGTCCAGCATGCTTCCCTGGGCGCCTTCCGCCAGCACTTTTTTCCCTTTGGCCAGGTTGTCGTTAATAAAATACTCCCCGTTCACGATGTTGAACTGGCGCATAAACTCCACCGCTTCCAGGAATTCCTCTTCCCATTCGGTAATGTCTTCGCCAAAATGCATGCTGTCGAGCAGTTTCTGGTGCTTCAGCCGGAGTTTTATGTAATGCGATGTGAAATTCTTATCCAGCAGATCGCCCACCCGGATACCGTTCCTGCCGGTCTTGTCCATATAGGCCGGTCCGATGCCTTTCAGGGTAGACCCTATTTTTTCATTGCCTTTTGCCAGCTCAGACACCTTATCCAGCGCCCGGTGGGTGGGCAGGATCACATGCGCCCTTTTGGAGATGAACAGGTTTTTGCGGTAATCCGGAACAAAGGGCTGTACCGTGGCGCATTCTTTTTTCAGGATGACCGGGTCCAATACAACGCCATTGCCGATAAGGTTGATCTTGTTTTCATGGAAAATGCCGGAGGGGATCTGGTGCAGCACGATCTTTTTGTCCTTTACATACAGGGTATGTCCTGCGTTCGGGCCTCCCTGGAACCGGGCAACGATATCATAACCGGGAGCAAAATAGTCTACTATCTTTCCTTTCCCTTCATCGCCCCACTGAAGGCCTAAAATAACATCAACCATTGATTTTTTTGTTTGTTTTCAGAAAGGGGCAAAATTAAGGGAATTCCCATCTACTTTATTCTACCGTTTCGGCATCGTAACGGTCCACCGTTTCTATGCCCGGAAGTTTTTTCAGCCTGTCCACCAGCACGTCCAGTTCTTCCTTGTCATGGACATATATCCTTACGTTGCCGTGAAACAATCCCTCCTTGGCTTCGATGGTCATGGCGTTGATATTGATCCTGAGCTCGCCGGAGATCAGGTTGGTGATCTTGTGGATCACGCCTACATCGTCGAGGCCGATGATCTTAAGCCCTGTCAGGAAGGAGATCTCCTTATTTTTCACCCATTTGGTCTTCACCACGCGGTGGCCGAAATTGGCCATGAGTTTGGCGGCATTGGGGCAATTGGTGCGATGGATGGTAAGCCCCTTGCCCGTGGTCACAAAACCAAATACATCGTCGCCGGGGATCGGTTTACAGCAATTGGCAAGATTGTACACAATGCGTTCGCTGCTCTCTCCGAAAACGATCAGCTCCGCGTCCTTTCTTGCGGCAGGCGCTTCCGTTTTTTGTTCTGGGGCGACGATCTTCAGGGGTTTGGGCGCTTCAATTTTATCGCCCAGCAGTTGAAATTCGAGAAGCTCTTTCAGGTCGATGTTCTTGATCGCTACCTGGTAATACAGGTCAAGCGGGGAAGGGAGCTTATAGTAAGCGGTCAGGACCTCAATATTGTGCTGGTTAAACGCCGCGCCAAAATGTTCCAGCTTTCTCTGCACGGTATACTTCCCTTCGTCGGCCACCTTGCGTTTTTCGTCTTTCAGCGCGTCTTTGATCTGTTTACGCGCTTTTGCGGTCACCACCAGGTTCAGCCAGTCTTCCGAAGGCTTCTGCTTACCGGAGGTAATGATCTCCACCTGGTCTCCGCTGCGCAGTTTATGGCTGATGGGCGCCAGCTTGTGGTTTACCTTGGCCCCGATACATTGAGAGCCCACCGCGCTATGGATGGCAAAGGCAAAATCCAGCGCGGAGGAGTCCACCGGCAACATCTTTACATCGCCCTTGGGCGTATATACATAGATCTCATCCGTTAAAAAGCTGGTTTTAAAATCCTGCAGGAAATCGATAGAGTCGTTATCCGGTCCGCTAAGCGCCTCCCTGATCTGCTGAAACCATTTGTCGAAACGGCTTTCATCGCCGCCGCCTTCCTTGTATTTCCAATGGGCCGCCAGGCCTTTTTCGGCAATCTCATTCATTCTCCTGGTGCGGATCTGCACTTCCACCCATTTACCCTGCGGGCCCATCACCGTGGTATGCAACGCTTCATATCCGTTTGATTTGGGGTTGCTCAGCCAATCGCGCAGCCGTTCCGGCGCCGGCGGATACTCATCGGTAATAAAGGAATACACTTTCCAACAATCTTCCTTCTCTCTTTCCGGCGGCGAATTAAGGATCACGCGGATGGCAAAAAGATCATATACTTCCTCGAACTCAACGCCTTTGTTGAGCATCTTGTTCCAGATAGAATGAATGCTCTTGGGGCGGCCATAGATATCAAAATCGAACTCCCCCCTTTCCAGTTTTTCCCTGATAGGGCGGATAAATTCATTAATATACCTCGATCGTTCTCTTTTGGTTTCGGCCAGTTTACGGGCGATCTCACGGTATCGCTCAGGTTCCAGGTATTTCATGGCCAGGTCTTCCATTTCCGTTTTGATGGTATATAGTCCCATCCGGTGCGCCAACGGCGCGTATACATAAACGGTTTCGGATGATATCTTCAATTGCGTTTCGCGCTTCATGCTGTCGAGCGTGCGCATATTGTGCAGGCGGTCGGCCAGTTTGATCAGGATAACCCGCGGATCATCGGTCAAGGTCAGCAATATCTTCTTGAAATTCTCAGCCTGCTGGGAGGCGCTAACGTCCATCACGTTAGCGATCTTTGTCAGCCCGTCGACGATCCTGGCGATCTCGGGGCCGAATGCCTTTTCAATATCGGCCAGCGTGATATCGGTGTCTTCGACGGTATCGTGCAGGAGGCTGCAGATCGTGGAGCGCACCCCAAGGCCGATCTCTTCCACGCATATTCTCGCCACCGCGATAGGATGGGTGATATAGGGCTCGCCGCTTTTACGGCGCATGGTCTTGTGCGCATCCGCCGACATTTCAAAGGCAAGACGCACCAGTTCCTTGTCGCCGGGTTTTAACTTAGGCTTAAGCGACCGAAGCAAGGCGCGGTATTCCCTGATGATCAACTTCTTTTCCTGCTCGGCATTGAGCTCGTATTTAATGACGCTTTTAAGGGCCTCGCCAACATTGTCCATACCCTGCAAAATTACGCAATTGTGTGATCTTTAATAAGGGCCGGTTTCAATTTCGGCAGGCGATGGCGGACCGGGACAAAAATTTAAAATAGCTCGCCGCCTGATCTTTATTGGGTCAAAACATTTACTTTTGCCAACCCAAAACGCCCCTGTTCAGCAGCGGTATTCCCGGTTGGGGATCGCTCTGCGGACCCCGGAGCGCCAAATGGGTATTTGGGAGTTCGGGATGTTTTAGCGGATCAACAGATCTGCAGATGCGGATGTGGCGAAATTGGTAGACGCAATAGACTTAGGATCTATCGCCGCGAGGCATGGGGGTTCGAGTCCCTCCATCCGCACGTTTTTACTTTCCCGGGTGGGAAGATCTCACAGAATTTGTAACAGCCGTTCTTTATGGAACGGCTGTTTTTTATTGCCGTGTAATCCAATCCAAATAATTAGCCTTAATAATGTCATCGTACTGACAAAATTCATTAAAATATGGCTAATAAATTGACAAAATTACTAATAGAAATTGAAACGGTTATTCTTCACGGGTAGCCGTTTTGCATTATTCGTTTATGCATATTACCAGCTTCAGGTGATAAGCTTTTTAACCGTTTCCAAATCATCAATATCCTGCACGGTCTTGTCCTTCCGCCACCGCGCGATACGCGGAAAACGCAGCGCCACGCCCGATTTATGCCGGCTGCTGTAACCAATCCCTTCAAAGGCGATTTCAAAAACCAGCTCCGGTTTTACCGTTCGCACGGGTCCGAATTTTTCAATCGCATTTTTATTTACAAAGCGGCTAACCTCCTGTATTTCCTTGTCAGTCAACCCTGAGTAGGCTTTGGCGATGGTAACCAGCATATCCCCGTCCCGGACGGCAAAGGTATAATCGGAATAATAGGCGCTACGCCTGCCGCTTCCTTTTTGCGCATAGATCAGCACGGCATCAATGGTAAGCGGATCGATCTTCCATTTCCACCAATCGCCTTTTTTTCGGCCGGTATGATAGATCGAGCGGCGATGCTTCAGCATTAATCCTTCGCTATTCCGTTCCCGCGCAGTCTCCCTCAACTGGAGCAGGCTTTCCGGATCCGCTGCGCTTACTACCGGAGATAGTTGGATGCTGGCAGGAGAATAACTTTCCACGATCATTTCCAGTAAGGCTCTGCGCTCCTGCAATGGACGGAGCCGGATATCCTCGCCCTTCCATTCCAATAGATCATATGCGTACATGCCCACCGGCGTATCGGTCAGTATTTTTCTGGTCAACAATTTCCTGTTCAACCGTTTTTGCAATTCGGAAAAATTCAACACGGCGCCTTCTTTAATAGGAAGTATTTCCCCGTCAATAACAAAGTCTTCATCCCATTGCTGCGCCGTTGCCACAACTTCGGGAAACTGACTGGTAACCAATTCCTCTCCTCTCGACCATATAAACACTTCTCCCGCCCGCTTGACGAGTTGTCCGCGAATGCCATCCCATTTATACTCGGCCTGCCATTCGCTTAGCGGCGCCAGCCGCTCGACAGGCGTTTCCAAAGCATATGCCAGGCAAAAAGGATAAGGCTTGGACAAAAACGTATTGGAATAATGACCATGAATCAACGGTTCAAATTCAACATCATCCAGGCGCCACTCGCCCATAATGCTATGCGCAACCGCAGTCTCATCCAACGCGTAATGTTTGGCCAGGGCATTGATCAGCCCTTTGGAAGACAAGCCTACCCGAAAACTGCCGCCAAGCAGCTTGTTAAAAATGAACCGTTCCGTAGTATTCAGGTTATTCCAGGCATGCAGAACAAAATATCTTTTCTCTGCCTCCGTTGCATCCGCCAAGGCTATGATATCCTGCATCCATGCATATAAGGGCTTTTCCGTTTGCTGTTGCGGCGGCGGTAATATCAGGGCAATCGTTTCGCCCAGATCGCCCACCGAACTATACGATTCTATAAAAAGCCATTCGGGGATCCCGGCAATCTCCATTGCCCATTGCTTCATTAAACCGGAACCGACATGACGCTTAGGCCGCTTGCCGGTAAAAAGCGCCAGCAACCAGAGTTTGTCCTTATCATCAGCATCCCGTAAAAACCGTTGGATGGCTTCCGTTTTTAGGCTGGTTTTATTGGAGCTGTCCAGGTCGTTCACCAATTTTGCAAAGGCCTTCATTCTTTTTCCGCTTTTACCGTTTCTTCTATTTCTTCCTCCGCGCCAAATTCGGTTTTAATCGCTTCGGCATAAATGCCCGTCTCGTTCAGGTATTTGGCAAACGTTTGGGTATGCCCGTGAGTAACATATACCTTATCCGCTTCTGTAGCCTTAATGGCTTGTAGCAATCCGGGCCAATCGGCATGGTCGCTGACAGCGAAACCCGCATCGGCGCTGCGCCAGCGTCGCGCGCCCCGCACCTGCATCCAACCCGAACAGATAGCTGTGGCAAAATCCGGGATTCTTTTCAGGGCATTGCTATCGGCCAAAGCAGGCGGCACGATCACTATTTTTCCGGCAACCTTTTTCACATCTTCTCTAAGATCCAGGTTTCTGTATTCTGGCAACGGTATACCCGCCGATACGTATGCTTCATTAAGTCTCGCAATTGAATAATGAACATAAATATCGCCCATTCCCTCCAACGCTTTCAGGATGCGTTGGGCCTTTCCCAGGGAGTAGCCTATAAATACGCTGGTTTTGCCCCGAGCCTGGTTCTCTGTTATCCATTGGCGCATCTGCTGCTGATAACTTTCTACCGGCAGCCATTTATAGATGGGCAATCCAAACGTGCTTTCCGTTACAAACTCATGGCAGCGCACAGGTTCAAAAGGCGTCGAGAGTCCATCGTCCTGCACTTTGTAATCGCCGGAGACCACCGCTACTTTGCCGCCGTATTCCAAACGGATCTGCGCCGAGCCGATAATATGCCCTGCCGGGTGAAAGGAAACCTTTACGCCATTAAGATAGGTAGGCTCGTTATAGGCAATCCCCTGAACCTGTATGTCCGCGCCAATACGCGCCTTGAGGATGGGTACCGTAAAATGATGGCAGAGATAATGCTGCATTCCTTCGCGCGCATGGTCAGCATGACCATGCATAATCAGCGCTTTCGCTACCGGGCGCCAGGGGTCTATATAAAACCGGCCCGGAACGCAATATATCCCTTCGGAACAAAACCGGAGTAAGGGTTCATCCTGTATCACACATGAAATTTACGCTTTTTCAGGCGCTTAAAAAGCAGGCCTCCCTAAAACAAATGATCTCTTATGTCCGCGCCCAAAAACATTTCGCAGGGGGGTAGCCCGTTATCAAACCATAACTTAAAGAAGCGGGCTGCGATTGCCAGGTATTTAAGCCAGATGAATGATCCAGGCTACAACAGGGCAAGTAACCTGTACGGTTTTAAAGAATGCTACCTGCGAACGGCCGGATAGTATTATTTCCGCAGCCCCTATTTGCTATTCTATATATAATTTGATAAATATCAACAATTTATGCATAAAGAAACAAAAAGTTATGGTTATTGAATAATGAAATAAGGTAGCGACTGGGTTTCAGCCTTAACGCCTCATAGGTCCGGGGATAAAAACTCCAAATGAGTCGCCGCCTGAAATAATAGACTTTACCTTTTTTCTCTCATTTTTTGTACTTTGCAAATGCATCGCGCTATCCCTTCCATTGAAATGCTATCCCGTATCCTGGTCATTTCTTAACCCTTCCTTCACATGTCAACCGCTATTCCTTTTATACTTGCCTGGATCGTTATTGCCATACCCGTATTTTTCCTGGCCTATGCAATTTTCCTCATCAAAGAAAACAAGATAGGGAAGTATGCCGCCGTTTACGGCAGAGCTGCATTAATGGTTGTTTTATTCTTTGTAATTATAGGATCTTATGTATTTGTTCCCTACCTGATGGGCAAGGCCGCCGGCCCTACAGAATATGCGGTAGAAGGAACTTACTATTCGGCTTCCTCGGGAGACACGCTTACCCTAAGCAATGGGAAAATACTGATCCGGGGCCGGATCAAAGCGGATGATATCACCGGCAACTTCTCCATTACCGGTACGAACAGCGGTTTTGAAAGTCAATTCGAATCAGGCATTAAAGCAATGATAGGAGAATACTCGGGCGCGCCCGGCAGGAACCGGATGCTAACGATGTCATGGGTCGACTCCTCCGCTTATAAAAAAGCAATCGCCAATCAAAAACCGTCGGCAAGGAAAAACAATAACAAGAACCTAAACTCCACCCTGAAATACAAATCTGCATCATGGTGGGTTGAAACCAAAAGCGACACTGAGCTGACCTTACAGCCGACCAATAAGAATAACGCCAATAAACTCTTTTTTACCAAATTATAAATGATCGCCTTTGGCCGCCAATCAATCTTTCCAGGAATTGTTCCGCTTTCAGGAACCACAACAGCGTCAAGCCCTGCGCGATAGCCGGGAAGGAGAGCAATGCCCTTCCTGCCTGGCAGCCGTAAAACCAGGCGCCGATATTTGCGAATCCTGCGGCGAATGGCTGCTTCCGGGGAAATGCAATTTCTGTTATGCTGAATACAAAAGGGACCAGAAATTTTGCGGCAACTGCGGAAATCCGCCGGGGGGCATCGCCTGTAAAAACTGCGGCGCGCATTCTCATTTCGATTTCTGCCCAAAATGCAATGAGCCGCTGTCCAGAAAGGCGGCGCCTTCATTACAGGCGCTGCTGGATAGTCCGGAAGTGCAGATGCTGAAGGATATCAAACAGGCGGCACGCGCTCCGGAAACCTCTGCCAAAACCACGCCGGCAGACCAATTGAATCAATTAAACGCCTATCTGAAAAATGATCATCAGGCAAGCGCGAAGACTCCCGCAAACCGTTTCAATTTCACTGGCGACAACAAGGATTTTTCAAAAGATCTGGAGGCGAGTCAACAATCCATGCAAAAGATACTTGAAGAAAACAAGACGGTTGACGATACCCTGCTAAAAATGAAGATCAAGGAATTACAAAAAAAAGCATTTAGCGATAACCAGGCGGCCAGGCTATACTATACCTCCATAAAGATCATGTTGCCCCAATTAGATGCCTGCAAGAGTTTTCTGGGATGGAAATGCAACTATGCCAATTTTATTCATTATGCCGGTCCCTCAGACTGCGCCTGCCCGAGTATGGGCGGACACTGGGTGTGTAAAGACGATGTGAAATGGGTCGGCGCCAACTCCTTTATCTATGACGGGCTGACGTACACAGAAGGCAATGAACCTAAAGGGATCTACCACGACTAACCAATTAATACCACCCTAAGCTTATTATTATGAGCACAGAACGTTTCGACTCGCCGGGCAAGATCATCGGCAGCCATGCAGAGGAGGCTAAGACCACGCGCATAGACAGCGCCATTATCAGCGCCGATGCGCCGGTAAGCTCCCCTGCCGCCAAAAGCTATCAGCTGAATAACAAGCTGTATAACGTGGTAAGACAAATAGCAAGCAGCGGGGAGGCCGAACTCTTTCTCGTGGAAGAGGGCGGAAAACAACAGGTTCTTAAATATTATTTCTCCAATTATAAACCCAAAGATGAAGTCATCAGGAAACTGCAATCGATCAGGCGAAACGATTTTATCGTACCGCTCGATTACGGGTATCATCACGACCGGTTCTGGGAGATCAATGAATATATGGAGGGAGGCACGCTGGGCGATATACTTCCGGTAAAGGATATCGCCTTGTTTAAAGACCTCGTGCATAAAATAACCGAAACCATTCATGCCTGTCACAGTAACAATATCATCCATCGCGACATTAAACCGGTAAACATATTTTTCAGGCATCCCGACAGGCAGGAAATCGTACTCGGCGATTTCGGTATAGCCTCTCCTGTGCAGGACGGCGAAAACTATCGCGTTACGACAGTGGCAAGAACATCTACCTACGCGGCCCCTGAACTGTTTACCAATATCGATAACTATACGACGCTGGACAATAAGGTTGATTATTACGCGCTGGGCATCAGTCTCCTCGAAATGTGGATCGGAGACGATCCCTTTAAAGGCATTATGCAGTTCAATATCATGCGCATCAAAACGGAAGGACGCGTGTCTATCCCGCCGGATATTCATCCGGATATTGAAATGCTGATCAAGGGGCTTATTACCACGGAGCCGCCCAAACGCTGGGGTTATGAAGAAGTAAAAAAATGGCTGCGCGGCGAGCCGGTCAAAGTGCACTATCAAACGCAGAACATCAAATTTGCGCCTTATGATTTTGATGCGGTGCAGGGAATACAAGTGAACAATCCCAGGGAGCTTGCGCATCATATGGAACGCAATCCCCAAAAAGCCGCAAAACAGTTATACAGTCACAGCATTTCCGAATGGATAAAAACCGCTTCGCAGGATATGTACAGCGAGGTGTTCGATATTGTTGAGCGCGCATACCCGAACACTTCGGAAGATAATATCAGCGCAGGAATTACCAAGACCATTTATTTATTGGATAAGGACCGCGCTTTCAAATCCTATGACGGTTCAGAATGGCAAACGCCCCAGGACCTCGGCGCGCACATTGAACAACACGCTGGCTTTTATAAAAACGAGCTCAGCAACCCGGCGGCCAAATTATATCTTTTCCTGGAAGCAAGGGGATTTCAGGAAAGAGCCGACAAGTACCGCAGGTACTATAAAAATCACCCGGCAGACAAAGCCTTTAACCTGGTCATCCTCGACCTGCAGGATAACAAGTTAAAGATCGACGGGCATTCATTGGACAATATCAATCAGCTCACTGCAACGCCGGGGCCATTGGCGCAGAAAATAGTGAATGAAGTTGCAGACGGCAATTCGAAGGTATCCATATGGCTCGATATCAATTTTAATCATCTTGCAGACGACATCAATCGCTGGAGGCATCTTAATAACTATACCGTAAAAACATTAAGTTATGCGCTTCACACAGGCGGACTTCGGATAGCAGACGGGGAAGCCATGAACCCCCAGGAGTTTTATCAACTGATCGATACGTCTCCCGAACTCATCACCACGGATCCAGACGCGGCAAACAACAGGCAAAACGCCGACTACTGGCTTAGGCATTACCAGAAATCCTCTTTGTTACAAATAATTGTTCAAAACGACTTCCTGGGCCGCGACGATCTCAGCCCCAGCCAGTTTGAGGCAATATATGAATACCTGCTTACCGGGAAAACCGATAAAAATCCTTTCGAGATCACCATCATGATCTGCCGGCAGATCCAAAAACTGACTGCCGGAAACAATGAAGCCGTACAGGTTGTCGTCAATATGGCAAAACCGGCCTACCACCGGTTCATGGATGAGCACAGGCAGACGAAAGTATATGCCACTGAATCGCTCTATGATATTGTGGGGTTTATCCGCAAAATCAATGAAGTCTATCCGGCCCTTGCCTCGGAAACGCTGCTTTCCCTTGACGCTAAACTCAGCGCCTTTATTCATGAGGATTTTAACAACCTGAAAAACAATTCGGAATATTTCGACATTTTACGCGGCCACGTGAAAACTTTCCTGCAAAATTCTGTGGCCCCGATCAATAATGACCTGCCTTATTATCAACATTGGCAAAAGGAACAGCAGTTGATCGAGCGCCAGTCTTCGGCGCTGGAATTTCAAATCGCCGCCGAACAGAAAAAGGAAGAAGCAGAAATACTGCAGAAGTTCAAACAATTTGTAACAACCAGCATAGAAAATCAAATCAACTATCTGGAAAAGGGCAAGACATTTTATATCATATTCGTAAAAACCATAACCTGGCTTATCATTATCGTCTGTATGCTCATCGCTTATGCCGAGCCCCAGGCCATGAGCTCAATGATCGGCACGGCGGTTATCCTTTTTCTTGTTATGACCTTTATTACCAGGAGGGTTCGCAGAAGAAGACCTCATAACGGACTGGGGATCATCTTCGATCCCTTACACAAATTAATGGGCAAACTCTTATACAGGCCGGTCCTGAAAAAGATGAGGGCGGATAAGAACAGCGCGTTGAACAACCAGATGGCGAAGGCTCAAATGACGGAGCTGGAAAAGTCGAACGAAAAATTCAAAGGGAAAAAGTTCAACCTGCTTTTTGAAGAGCGGGCGCGCGTGATATTGTTGCCGCAGGCGCAACTGGAAAATGAACTGGCAAAAATATAAGTTGGAACGATGGAATGCAGCAACTGCCATAAGCCGAACCGTTCGGCGGCCAAATTTTGTAAACATTGCGGTAAGGAACTTACCGTTGCCGGCGGCGGCAATGGGCAAGCGATGGATCCGCATTTTGATCTTCTTATCGGCCTGGACGATCTGAAAGCAACCATCCAACGCGAGATCATCGCTTTTAAAAACATGCGCACCGCGGGCTTCCGGTACGATACCCGGAACCTGCAGACCATACTGATGGGAAATTCAGGAACGGGAAAAAACAAAGTGGTGGAGGCGCTTGCGAAAGTATATTTCAAAAATGGGATCACTTCGAAGCCCGATCCGAAAATAGTATCCGCGATAGACTTTGCGGAATTCAGCAGGAACCTGGCGGCAAATATCGATGCGGCCAGGGGAGGGATCCTATGCATTGACAATGCGCACCAGCTTGTTCCGGCAGGTTACCAGGCGGGCCAATCCCTGCCTATTGATAAGCTGTATGCGGAAATGGAGAAAAGGGCTGGCGATCCCGTTGTGATGCTATCTTCCAAAACAGAAGGATTTCGCGAATACCTGGAGGCTAACCATGATGTAAACAATCGCTTCAACCTTAAATTCTACCTTCCGGATATGAATGTGGACCAGATGCTGCAATTGGCAAACTGGTATGTGAAGGAAAAGAAATTCGAGATGGGCGCCGCCGCACAGGCAAAACTGAAAAAACGTTTATTATACCTGTTCCGTCGTCAGCAAGACGCCGAACAGGCCATGCATACCGGGAAAAATGGCTTCCTGGTGCATAAAGAGCTAAACAAGATCTTCAGCGACCATTTCATCAACCCTTCTTTCATGCATTCTCCCACTACCTTGCTGGAGAGCGATATCCAGGGAGAAATATACGAGATCAAACCCGCGGAGGAGGTATTGAATGAGCTGGATGATTTTATAGGAATGGACGGCGTAAAAGCGTTTTTGGAAAAGATGGTCAACCTGCTGCGGATCGGGCAGAAGGACGCCGCCACTACCGGTAAGGAACAATTGATCGGATCGCATATTGTACTTACCGGGAACCCTGGCACGGGCAAGACCACGCTTGCGCGTAAGTTGGGCGAAGTTTTTGCAGCAGCGGGGATCCTGTCCAGCGGGCATGTCGTTGAAACGGACCGGAGTAAGCTCGTGGGCAAATATGTGGGAGAAACCGCATTGCTGGTACAGAAGTATTGCAATGAGGCGATGGGCGGCGTATTGCTGGTTGATGAAGCCTATACCTTAAAACAAAGCGACCAGGACAACTTCGGACAGGAAGCCATTGATACGCTGCTTAAACGCATGGAAGACGACCGCGGAAAATTTGTGGTGATCGCCGCAGGATACCAGAAAGAAATGCAGAATTTCATTGGCGCCAACCCGGGCATGAAATCGCGCGTGAAAGACAATTTCTTCCATCTCCCGGATTATACGCCCGACCAGTTATTGGCCATCCTTAAATTATTTATTAAGAAAGGCGGGTATATACTGGAGCCGGAAGCTGAAAAAAAGGCCTCCGCTCACCTCGCGCAATTATTCAACCAGCGTACGCGCGATTTCGGCAATGGCCGCGACGTCAGGAATTTTTATGAAAACATCCTTGCCGCCCGCGCAACGCGGCTGATGGGAAAGACCGATGCAGACTACAGCATGAATATCACCGCTGCGGATATTCCTGTTGAAGAAACGGATCTTTCCGCCGGCAATATTGAATTGCTGCTTGCAGAACTGAACGCGCTGACCGGCCTGGAAGAAGTAAAGGCAGAAATAAATTCGCTGGTGAATTTCCTGGAAGCCGAACGACTCCGTTCAGAAGCCGGAGGTAAAAAAAACAATATCAACCTGCATTGTGTTTTTACCGGGAATCCCGGCACGGGTAAGACCACGGTAGCCAGGATCCTGGCCAGGATATTTAAAAGCCTGGGCGTGCTCGGAAAGGGTCAGTTGATCGAGGTAACCGATAAAGATCTTGTCGCGGGGTACATCGGACAAACTTCGGCCAAAACAGACAAGATCATAGACTCGGCGATGGGCGGCGTGCTGTTCATTGACGAAGCCTACACCCTTGCCGCTAAGGGCCAGAATAGCTTTACCAGCGAAGCGGTAGACACTTTGCTTAAACGCATGGAGGACGACAGGGGAAAGTTTATTGTGATCGCAGCGGGATATACCAAGGAAATGCAGGATTTCCTGGACAGCAATCCCGGGCTGGACTCAAGATTTGCGCGGAAGATCAATTTTGCGGACTACCCCCCTTCCGCCTTGTACGATATTATGCAAGGAATGATCCGCGGGGCCAAAATGCATACAAACGAATCGACCGATGCAAGGCTGCTGCAGCGCCTGGAACAATTGTACCGCTCCAAGGACAAGCGTTTTGCCAATGGGCGCACGGTAAGAAATGAGTTTGAAAAGATACTGCAAGCGCAGTCAATGCGGCTTGTACAACAGAAACGCAGCGGCATGCCGATCGATGCTATGGAAATTCTTCCCGAGGATATTGCCGTAACCGGCGACAAATCCGCGCTAAGCATCGAGGAAACGCTACAGGAGCTGCATGCCTTAACCGGGCTTAGCGCAGTAAAAAACGCGATCAACAACCTGGTGGATTTCCTGTCTGCCGAAAAACTGCGCGCTGCGGCAGGAGGGAAACGGAAAGAACTGAACCTGCATTTTGTATTTAGCGGCAACCCGGGAACAGGCAAAACCACCGTAGCCAGGATACTCGCTAAGATATTCCACGGGCTGGGCATATTGCCCCGGGGGCAATTGATAGAAACGACCGATAAAGACCTGGTTGCTCCCTATGTGGGCCAAACCTCTCCCCTGACCAATAAGGTGATCGATAGCGCAATGGGCGGCGTATTGTTCATCGATGAAGCCTATACCCTGTCTAAAAGCAGCGGGGGATTTGGCGGGGAAGCCATTGATACATTGCTTAAACGCATGGAGGATGACAGGGGAAAATTCATCGTGATCGCCGCAGGGTACACGAAGGAAATGGAAATGTTCCTGGATACCAACCCGGGCCTCGATTCAAGGTTCACACAAAAAATTGAGTTTGAAGATTACCTGCCGGAAGAACTTCAGGCGATCTTCCTGTCGCTCGTGAAGTCCAGCGGCATGGCCATCGAGGCCGATGCCGCCGCAAAGGCGCTAAGGTTTTTCACCGCGCTGTACCGGGAGAAAAACAAGCGCTTTGCCAATGGGCGCACCGTGCGTAACGAATTTGAACAAATATTACAACGTCAGTCCAAACGCGTTGTCCGATTGCAGAAAAACCGGCAGCCATTCGACCCGATGCTGATCGTCAGCGAGGATATATCCGATGGAGGTGCGGAATAATTTTGAAATAGAGTATGCCTATATTATTCAGACCATATAAATCATGTTGATGTTTTCATGCGCATATTGTAATAGTGAAATTGAAACAGATAGTTTTTTTTGCGACCAGTGCGGCAAAGAGATCCTGTTGTGTGAAACATGTAAACTACCGGGGCGCAACCAATGGTGCGAGGAAGATGGCGGCGCCCTGGTTGCTGCGAGATCAATGGCAGTAGCGCCCGGGGAAGGCGCTCCGGTCCCAGCAGCTATAAGCGCCCCGGGGAAAACCTCTCCGGCAGTTTCAGCGCCAGGTTCATCCGGCGGAAATACCCCGGCGGCTACAGACACAGATCGCTCAGGAAATACGCATTCTCCTGCTGACAACCAGGCTACGCCTCCCCTTACCGCCCGCCTGCGATTGACGAATAACAACCTGGGCATATCGCTGGACATTCAACCCGGTTCCATATTAGGCAGGACAACGGGGCCCTATACCGCCAGCCTGGGCTCGCTATCGGCCATTTCCGGCAAGCATTTATCATTTAAGCATGATGTACAACATGGCTGGTCGTTCACCGATATGGGATCCAGCAATGGAACCAAATACAGCAAAACAAATATCGCATGGCAGCAAACGCCCAAAGTTGTTCCCAATACCCCGGTTACCCTTGAAGACAAAGCCTACATCCTGATCGCCAATGTCGAATTTGTGATACAGATCGAGGGCGGCTCATCCACATCAACCCAACGTTTATGATATTATCCATTTCTGCAGCTTCAGATGTCGGATGCGTGCGCAGCAATAACGAGGATATGTTATTGCTAAAAGACCAGTTTATCAGGGATAGCAATGTAGAAAGCAGTATGGAACAAGAGGGGTCCATCGCTTTATTTGCCGTATCCGATGGCATGGGAGGCCATGCCGCAGGCGAACTGGCCAGCGAATTCACCCTTCAGCGCATGAGCGCCGCCGTGGCAAACATGCCTGTTGACATGGACCAATCTGGTCTACAGGCATTTCTTAGCGAACAGATCACCGCCATTCATCATTCGCTAAATACCCTGGGAAAAGACAACCCTGCCATGCAAGGGCTGGGATGCACCTTCACGGGATTATTATTTTATATGGGCCAGATATATATGATACATATCGGCGACAGCCGGCTGTATCGCCAGCGGGGTAATTTTATCACCCTGCTCACAAAGGATCATACCTTAAGAAATATGCTGAACGATCCTTCCATCCCCGCAAACAAGATCGCCAACTCATTCGGAGGAGGAGCGAACAATATTTTCTTTGATTTTGAAGAGCTGACGGACCGCCTGCTAATCAATGATATTCTTTTATTGTGTTCGGACGGACTGAGCGGCGAACTATCGGATGATGAAATAGAAACGGCGCTCTCCGGCGGCGCAACCGCAAAAGCGCTGGTAGATCTTGCGCACGACAAGGGAGGCCATGATAATATCTCAGCTATGGTCATCAGCATTCAGTAAAAACACCATTATGCATAAACTATTTTTTGCTTTCCTGGTATTGGCAGCATTGCCTACCCTGGCGCAGGTAAAAGCCCCGTCCGGAACCCAGGCAAAAATCTATAAGACGCCTGCCGACCTGTACAGATCGAAGCAGTTCATGCTTAGCGGGAACATTCGAGCTCCTTTCGCCAGCGATATAAAAATAAAGAAAGGCGAATTTGTATATGTAGAAGTCGGCGGAAATGTGAAAGTGGGCAATTTCCTTGGATCGGCGGATGGCGCAGGGCTTTTATCGGCTTCTATTGTTCTTGAAGGGTACAACAAATACAAGGGCCATAAACACGGAAGCGTAATGGTGATCCTGAACAATACCATAGAAAGCTGCAAACGGATCCTGGGCGATATGGGAGGCAAATACAATTTGCCGGGCATTGCGCCGGATTACGGCATTAAGTATGTGCCGGGTTATTATTTTATAGCGGAAAGTGATGGATACCTGAAATTTGATATCAATGATGCAGAGCCAGGGAATAATGAGGGCAGTTTTTCAATTGGCGTTATTGTGATGAGTTATGAAGATCACCTGGCCAGGAATATATTCAACAAATGCCCCGAAAAAGAACCTGATGATGAAACAGATTGTTTTGGCCACAAATGGGTTAAAGAAAGCGTAAAATCGTGGTACTATCATGGCATAAACGATTCTTACCGCGGCGGCTCCCAGGATGCCGGCTGCCAGTGCGTATATGAATATATTGGCGACAAACTGGTTATCGCCGGCGAAAACAAAGGGAGTTTCGACATTGGCTACTGGCATTTTAAGGGCGATATCACCAAGCCCAGGGCCAATTATTTTCACCTGATCCTCGACGTGATCCCGCATGACCTGTTCACCGCCATCGCCGGGGCCGAGCTGGATTACAAATACCAAAGCGCGGTTCCGTGTAAATGAGGTATGAATTGAAAGGTAGACTTTAAAAACCAGATGTCTCAATACAAAAATCCAAATAGCCAAAGCGGTATGCGCTGTTCGCTGCCATATTCTATATCATCCATTGCTATGTAGGATTCCGGCAGTTTCGCGATCTGCTTTTTTCCTTTTCCCCTGCCTCCGATCTCAAAATGATACTTGTTGTCAATAAGGAAATCTCCGGCCTTGGGATAGGTAACCCGATGCCCGGCGCCCGCCAGTTGCGTATAAAAAAATGTCTCCCTTAGATTTCCCACATTAGGGCGATCTTCCGCAAGGGCCATAATAAGACTGGTATTATGCAAATACACTTTCTCCGGTTTGTTCATAAGGCTGATGCCAAAAGAAGCCGCGCGCAGGTTGTGAATTAATTTCGCCTTTTCCAACAGATCCAGCATTTCCAGTAAACGGCTTCGGGAAGTGCCTATCTGTTCAGCGAGCTTGGCAATATTAGGGGTAAAAGGCGCCGCCTGCGAAAGCACATAGAGCAGCTTCTTCAGTTTCGCTTGCGTACTCGTTTCAATTGCCCGCGCTTCTGGTAAATCATAATCAATAATCACGTTTATTAACTGATTCAAACGCACAAAGAAATCGCCTCCGCCTTCAAGGAAAAACGGATAAGCGCCTTCGCCCAGGTATTTCTTAAACCACTGGAGCGGAGAAGGCAATACCTCACGGATGCTATCTACTATATCGGTATGCGCTTTCAGTAATTCGGGCAGAGAGCAGGCAGGCGCTATTATTCCTTCCTTCAGCGCCGCATATTCACGAAGCGACAGTTCAGGCAGATGGTAACGAAGTAGCCGTCGACTGAGATCTGCTTCTGATTGTTGCAAAGCCAGTATTGAAGACCCGGAAATCACGATCTTCAGATCAGGCAAAAAATCGTACAAATTTTTTACTTCCCGTTGCCAATCCGGGTATTTATGAACCTCATCCAGGAAAAAATACCTTCCCCCCTGCATGTAAAACGCTTCTCCCACCTCTGATAAGGTATGTTGCTTAAAATAAAGATCATCCAAGGATAAGTAAAGCGTCTGATCCAGCGGTAGCCGGGCCTTGATATGCTGCAGCATCAACGTTGACTTCCCTGTGCCCCTGGCTCCTTCAATGCACAGCGCGCGCGCCTGCCAATTGATCTGGCTATCCAATGCCCTTACAAAACCCATTTGGGTGGCGCTCAAAAGAGACCTGTATTTTGCTACTAAAGCATCCATCGTATCTTCAAAGATACAGAAAATACTATAATATGTATCATATATGATACATATTTCTGCGGTCAACGCCTAATCGGTTCATGAGACAGCCGGATTGGCTCATACGCCGCCTGCTTGTCAAAACTCAGCCCCTTATACTACCATTATTTCAAGGCAATCCCTTACTTATTCGCCAGCTCGTCCAGTTTCATGCTTTTAGCAATCGATCGTAAGAACGACTCGTCTTCCCCCTCGCTTTTCAGGCTGATGATAAAACGGTCGCCCGCGACCAGGGTCAGCTCGGATCTTTTTTCCTTCTTATAAACGATTTCATAAGCGGCAACATTTTTTATGCCCAGGTCGACAGGTCCCTGGCGTTTTTCATCGTCTTCCATCGACATACCTAATCCGTACATCGCCGTCAACCCGGCAAAAGCCTGGTGCGCCGCATTGTAATCCATGATGGAGACCTCCGCCCGTTTATCGCCGTTTACATATTCCTGTTCGCCCTGCGACCAACTGCCCAGTCCCGGCGTATTCGTCTGGCTTCCCTTGGGGCCTTGTTCTGTGGTATAGCCGCTGATCTCGGGGAGATAGGCCTGCAGTTCCTTATAGGGCATCGCTACCGTATCGCCCTTGGCCTTTCTCTCCTCCCAGCGGCTGGTGGATTTTTCCGCCTCCTTTACGATATTCTCCGACAACTCCTTCAACTTACCTAAGGATTCCAGGGCGCCCGGCTCATCTGACTTACTCTTGCAGGAATAAAATACGATAACCAGCAGGCAACAAAAAGGAATAAAAAAATTTTTCATATATAATTGCTTATGGTTTAGAAAAGCGGAAAACTAGTATTTTTCTTCCAGGAAGCCAAGCGCCGGGGCGAAAGACCGCCGAAAATCTGACCCAGGTCAGCCATTTCGGCGATTGACCGTACAGGTTCAGCCTATCGCGTCCCTGTTAACCAAAGGGTCGCTGGTTCAGCAGGGGGAGCTTGTTATCCATCACTTACGAGGGGTTGCACATAGCGACCCTTTTAAATTTGCCAGTGGCATATTGGATAGAGCAGGACAATATAATTTGTGGAAGGGATGCGAATGAAAAGTAGATATGTATATTCAAATTGTTTTCAGTACATATTTTCGCTCCTTCCTTCGTTTTTCCTGATCGGTATTTATCTCGTGAGCCTTTTCTTTTTCCGCTAACCTGAACCAGTACAGAGCAGGGATAATATTCTTGGAATGAAGTTCCAGCCTTATAAATAGCTCATCGTTGGGTGTTTCTTTTTGATTAATGATCCGGCTAAGACGGGTTTCATCAACACTAATCTCCTGCGCAAATTCTTTTTGTCTTTTACGGAGCAGTCGGATATAAGAGGAAAGGAAATAACCATAATGAAAGTCATTCCTGAAGATGGAAGAATTGATAACGTCTTCCATCTGGTATTTTAACTGCAAAAGGCTATCTCGCAATTCATCTTTAGCGCTGCGGTTATTCCATTGCTCACTGCGCAGCGCCAGCAGTTCTTTATCTGCTTCCTGTTTTTCTTTTTCAGATAACCCATGCGGAAATATATTAGCTTCTGCTAATTCCCGCTTGCTATGTTGTTGCCTCTTGTTTACCTGCTTCATAATTACTCGTTTTCTAAATATTTTTCAATCAGTTCAAATGCTTCATTTCCTTCTATTGCCAGATGCCTGCCCATTGGAGAAAAATGGTATGCTTGCTGATAATAGAAGATTAGTTCTGTTTTGGGAACCAAAGATACAAACCCACCAAAGCCAAACCTGAAGGACAATTTACAAGCATAGGCTATCAGGCATCCTGCTACCCGGTCATATATTTTATCCTTGCCTATATTTTCGCTGGCCGATTCCAATAACCTGATTTCAATCCTTAACTCCGGTTTTACGATGTTCAGCGACATCAAGCCTAATATCAGCCCACTTTCCTTTAAAAAAATCTTATATATATCATATTGCACTTCTGCCTTCCAGTCGAAACCAAAGCGCTTGACCAACGATTTAGTTAATTCACCTGCCCGCAATACTCCTATTTCCGCCTCCTTAAATTCGCCCGATAGGGTGTGAAATATTTGCATATTAAATTACGAAAATTTATCTAAATTATCAATTATTTTACAGATTAAATCAATATTGAGCAATGTCGGTAGGATTGATGCCATTGGAGAGGTAAGAAAACAGCCGGAAATCTTTAGCCTTCCGCTCCCGTTCACATTCTGGTTGGCAATAATATGTTTTGCTGACGTCCTCCAATGTAAGCGCTTTTGTAATATTTCGGGAAGAAGGCGGTTGGTATAACCTCCGCAGCCACAATCTCATCCCCGGGATAGAAATAAATTAAAATAAGTCTCCATACGGCGCCGGCTATTATTCGCCATTAAGGTATCCGGTCGCTGACCCGGAGCCTTGTGCCGCGAGAAAAATTAGGATCAACTCATACCAATTTTCGAAAATATGCAGCTATACGCTGAAAGCGCTACCTTTGCCCCCCAAAATAACGAAAGCGCTTCAAAACAACACCTTTTATGGCAACAGTAACTAGAGAAAATATTGGCCTGCTAAACGATAAGATAACCGTGAAAATAGGAAAGGAAGATTACCTGCCCTCTTTTGAGAAATCGCTGAAAAACTATAGTAAGCAGGCCTCAATTCCCGGGTTCCGGAAAGGAATGGTGCCGGTAGGCATCATCAAAAAAATGCATGGTCAATCCGTGTTTACCGACGAAGTGCTCCGGACTGTTGAAAAAGAACTCGGCAATTACCTGGTTAACGAAAAGCTGGAAGTGTTCGGCCAGCCGCTCCCGCTCCCTGAAAATGACGCTTCACAGATCAATGTCAACAAACCCGAGGAATATAGTTTTTCGTTTGAGATAGGGATCAAGCCGGAGTTTACTGTTGCCGATATCGCCAGTAAAACAGTAACGCAGTATAAGGTGGACGTCACCGATGAAATGGTTGACCAGGAACTGGAAAGGCTGCAGATGCGCCATGGCAAGATGACCGATCCGGAATCCGTGAGCTCCGACGATAATGTATTGAATGTAACCTTTATTGAAACCGACGCCGAAGGCAATGAAACAGAGGGCGGCATTAAAAAAGACAATTCCCTGCTGGTAAAATACTTTGCGCCTGATTTCAGGAAAGAGCTGACCGGTAAGAAAAAGGATGAGTCGCTGCTTATCCATGTTGCCAAAGCTTTTGAAGGCAAGGAAAAAGAATGGGTATTGAACGATCTGGGCCTCTCCGAAGAAGAAGCGGGCGCCAAATATTTTAAGCTGTTGATCACCAAAGTAGGACTGGTAGAAAAAGCAGAACTCAACGAAGATTTTTACAAGGTCGCTTTCCCCGGTAAGGAGATAGGCAATGAAGAGGAACTGAGAAAAACGATAAAAGAAGATATCCAGGCGCAATGGGATGCGCAAAGCAAGAGCCATCGCCAACATGAGCTGTATCACCTGTTGCTGGAAGACACCCAGATCAGCTTCCCCGAAGATTTTTTAAAACGCTGGATGGAAACCGGCGCAGAACAACAGAAAACGCCGGAACAGGTAGAACAGGAGTTCCCCGGCTTCCTGAATCAACTCAAATGGTCGCTGATCACCGAGAAGATCGGAGCAGAGCAGAAGATTGAGGTGGCGCCTGACGACATCAAGGCGTTTGCCAAACAACAATTATTCGGCTATATGGGTATGAATACCCTGGATGCGGAACAGCCCTGGATAGAAGACTATGTCAACCGGATGATGCAGGACAGAAAGTTCATTGAAGACTCCTACCATCGCATTCGCACGGAAAAAATATTTGAGTGGGCGGAAACCAATGCCGGGAAAGAAGAAAAGCCAATCAGCGCGGAAGACTTTAACCAACTCCTGGCAGAGCACCAGCATCACCACCATTGAGCCGTTTGCGGCCCGGACAACCCGGTCATGGCGAGGGGAAACCCGGCGAAAGCGGCCCTTCCGTTCCCGGCGATGCGTTAACGATCGATATCGACCTGCCGGATCACCGACCCAGACAGCATGGAAATCCCTGTGACAACAGGAGCGCTGCAGCAACGGACCGGCAAGCGCAAGCGGGTGACAAATGCGCCGCCTAATGCCCGTAAAACAAGTATACAAGGCCTGTTTATGCTAGTCTGTCAGTTTTTTGGCAGTTTAAAAGTTTGGACGGAGATTTGAAAGACAATTCGGAATCATATATTTGAAAAGCAACAATATGGAATTTCACAAAGAATTTAATAAATACGCGGTAAAGCACAGGGGCATATCTTCCAATACGCTGGACGCTTATCAAAAACACCAGGTCACCAATCTCACTCCCAATATTATTGAAGAGCGTCCTATGAACATCGCTGTTATGGACGTATATAGCCGATTGATGATGGATCGCATCATTTTCCTGGGCTATCCGATCAATGACGAGGTAGCCAATATTGTTACGGCGCAGTTGCTTTTCCTGGAAAGCGCCGACCGGACCAGGGATATCCAGATGTACATCAATTCGCCGGGAGGAAGCGTATATTCCGGATTAGGCGTATACGACACCATGCAATACATTACGCCCGACGTATCTACGATCTGCATCGGAATGGCCGCCTCGATGGGCGCCGTCCTGTTGACGGCGGGAACCCATGGCAAAAGGACCGCGCTGAAACATTCCCGGATCATGATGCACCAGCCCAGCGGCGCGATCGGGGGACAGGCCAGCGATATTGATATAACCGTGGCCGAGATCAGGAAAGTAAAAAAGAACCTTTACGATATCATCGCCTTTCATACCAGCAAGACCTACAAACAGATTGAAAAAGACTGCGACCGCGATTACTGGTTGACCGCAGAGGAAGCAAAGGAATACGGCCTGGTGGACGAAGTACTGCTGATCAATCCCAGGAAAGAAAAGAAAGGATAGTTTCAACCTTATAAATGCACGATATGAATACCTTTTCAAAATATTTACATCAGCCCTTCAGAATGGACGATGACGATGATGATGAGCAGCCCAAAAAAGAAGATAAGAACCAGGAGATGGGGATGTTGGCGAAAAAACTGGAAAAACATTTTTTCGAAACGAGATCCATTTATCTATGGGGCGTGGTAGACGACAAAAGCGCAAAGGAAGTCACTACCAAAATGCTGTTGCTCGACGCGGATAAACCCGGCGAAGAGATCAGGTTTTATATCAATAGCCCGGGAGGCGTCGTGACCAGCGGTATGGTGATCTACGACACCATGAAAATGATGAAAAGTCCCGTTAGTACAATATGCATGGGACTGGCCGCCTCGATGGGCTCGATATTGCTCAGCGGCGGCGTAAAGGGAAGGCGTTTTATTTATCCCCATGGAGAAGTGATGATCCATCAGCCCAGCCTGGGCGGGCATATGCAGGGGGTGAGCGTCGACCTCGAAATAACGGCCAGGCAGACCCGCAAGGTGAAGGAGATCGGCGCGCGGATCCTGGCAGAGAACTGCGGCAAAAAATTTGAACAGGTCATGAAGGATTTTGACCGCGACTATTGGATGGACGCGAAGGAATCCATAGACTATGGCATAGTGGACGGCATGATCGGATCACTCTGACCGCCCGACAGCATCCGGTTTCGGCAGCCGGCGCTTGTCAGTCATCAGCCTGGTAGCGACCGGCTCAATACCAGCATGTTACGCGCCATTTGGGAGAAGGATACAGGCGGTTTGATGCCAAATTCCGGTAATAACAATCCTTGGATAAACCAGAAAAGTTCGGGACCTTTACCGGGAGATTTTTAAACGATACCCTGGGACGCCAGGCGTGAATAACGAAACAAAATGGCAAAAACAACGTTGCATTGCTCGTTCTGCGGTCGTAGCCGTGATGAAGTTAAAATTCTTATTGCAGGACAGGAGGGTCATATTTGTGAGAACTGCGTGGAGCATGCGCGGGAGATCATTGACCAGGAACTGATGGTGCGCAACGACAATCCCGCGCCTTCGCAGTTTAAGCTCAACGTTAAGAAGCCCGTTGAAATAAAGAAATTCCTCGACGAGTATGTGATCGGCCAGGACGACGCCAAAAAAGTACTGGCCGTAGCAGTCTACAATCACTATAAACGCCTGCAGCAGAAACCCGTTGAAAACGATATTGAGATCGAGAAAAGCAATATCGTAATGGTAGGCGAAACCGGGACCGGCAAAACCCTGCTGGCCAAGACCATCGCCAAACTGCTCAATGTTCCCTTTGCAATCGTCGACGCTACCGTATTTACAGAAGCCGGATACGTCGGGGAAGATGTGGAAAGCATCCTCACGCGCTTGCTGCAGGTTTGCAATTACGATGTTGCGGCGGCAGAAAGAGGAATTGTGTATATAGATGAAATTGATAAGGTGGCGCGGAAGGGCGATAATCCCTCGATCACCCGGGATGTAAGCGGAGAAGGCGTTCAACAGGGGCTGCTAAAGCTGCTGGAAGGAACGGACGTGCTTGTTCCCCCCCAGGGAGGCCGTAAGCACCCCGAACAAAAGTTGATAAAGGTAAACACGCATAATATCCTGTTCATCTGCGGAGGCGCATTTGACGGTATTGATAAGGTGATCGCCCGCAGGGTCAACACCAATGCTATTGGGTTCAACACCAACAAGGAGCAACAGGAGCACATGAAAAACAATCTTTTGCAGTATGTAAATGCAAGGGACCTGAAAACATTCGGGCTGATCCCCGAGCTATTGGGACGCTTGCCCGTGGTTACCTACCTGAACCCGCTGGACGAGGAAACGCTTCGCTCCATCCTGACCACGCCTAAAAACGCCCTGATCAAGCAATACAAGCGATTGTTTGAACTGGAAGGCATCAAATTAACGCTCGACGACGCCGTACTCGATTTTATGGTGGTCAAGGCGTTGGAATACAAACTGGGAGCAAGAGGGCTCAGAAGCATTTGCGAAAGCATTCTGAACGACGCCATGTTCGAACTGCCTTCGTCCAAGCAGACGGCGCTGAACGTGGACCTGGAATATGCGGAAAAGAAATTTAACAAGAGCAAGCTGAGCCTGCTGAAAGTAGCTTAAAACAATCGCTCGATGAACGATCTGATAGAGAAATTAAAATCACAGGCCGGCATAACCGATGAACAGGCGTTGAAGGCCATAGAAGTGATCAAAAACTATACAAAAGAAAAATTTCCGATGTTCAGCGGGGCGATTGAAAACCTCTTCAAAAAGTATAAGCCCGAGGAAAAGGACGATTTCATCGATTGACATTTCCACCGGCGCTCCCTTCCTTCTCAGAAAAAAGACGATTTAACGGATCCGCCTCGCCATGCAGTTCGCTGGGATGCTCATTGATCCGGGAGCTTGTTCGCCCGGAGCTATCCAGGTTGATTCGCCAATGGCATTATGCATAAAGCAGTATTGCCGGCTTATTTTAACTCCTCCCGGGAGATGACCATCTTTTGTATTTCCGAAGTGCCCTCGCCGATGGTGCACAGCTTGCTGTCGCGATAGAATTTTTCTACGGGAAAATCCTTGGTATACCCATATCCGCCAAATATCTGCACCGCTTCGGTAGACGCTTCCACCGCCACTTCGCTTGCATAATACTTGGCCATGGCGGCCTCTTTGGTCATGGCTTCTCCCCTGTTCTTTTTATCCGCAGCCTGCAGGGTCAGCAGCTCAGCTGCGGTGATTCGCGTAGCCATGTCCGCGAGCTTGAACGCGATGCCCTGGAAACTGGAAATGGGTTGGCCGAACTGACGCCTCTCCTTGGAATACTGTACGGAAGCCTCATAAGCTCCCTTGGCAATGCCGAGGGACAATGCAGCTATCGAGATCCTTCCGCCGTCCAGTATCTTCATGGCCTGTTTAAAGCCATCTCCAACATTGCCGATCCGGTTGGCATCCGGGATACGGCAATTGTCGAATATCATTTCTGCCGTTTCGCTGGCCCTCATGCCCAGCTTGTTTTCTTTCTTACCTCCGGTAAATCCCGGCGTTCCCCTTTCCACGATAAAGGCCGTAGCGTTATTTTTCGTTCTCGGCTCGCCGGTGCGGGTCATCACTACAGCCACATCGCCGCTGATGCCATGGGTGATCCAGTTCTTTGTGCCGTTGATCACCCAATGATCTCCATCCCGCTGAGCCGTGCATTTCATATTGCCTGCGTCGCTGCCGGTGTTCGGTTCTGTAAGTCCCCAGGCGCCTATCCATTCGCCGTTAGCCAGCCTGGGTAAATACTTTTTTTTCTGTTCCTCATTGCCAAAGCTCAGGATATGCCCCGTACAAAGGGAGTTATGCGCGGCGACGCTCAGTCCCACAGAGCCGCAAACCTTGGCTATTTCCTGTATGACCGCGATATATTCAAAATAAGACAGGCCAGAACCTCCATATGCTTCAGGAACCAGGACCCCCATAAACCCGAGCTTACCCATCTCTTTAAAGACATGGACCGGGAATTCCTGGCTCTCATCCCATTTCATAACATTTGGCCGGATATGCTGTTGCGCAAAATCTCTGGCGGACTGTCCTACTTGCGCGGTTAATTCAGAAACTTCAAAGTTCATAAGACTGCAAAATAATGCATTATTTGAGAGACTAACAAGCGTTTGCGGTTTTCCCGGGATCGGGCGCATAGCTGTCGCTGTTGACGCGGAAATGCATGCCGGGAATACGCATTACGCGCGCCAATAAAGCCCGTTTTACAGTATCTTTCCCCAACCTCTACCGAACCGACAAATAGGGCAACATTTTCTCCAGCGTCTCGGGCGGCAAACTGTTTATTTTCCTCAGTTCGGAGACGGAATCAAACGGACCGTGCTGCTTACGGTAGTTGATGATCGTTTGCGCAATATATCCCTTCATGTAAGGATGACCTCTTAACCGGTATGGCTCTTCCGCATTGATATTGATCTTTCTGATCAGACCCGAATCGCAGGTCAGGTTGCCTTCGATCCGGCGATATACCTCTTCCGATAATCCATATACCTCGCATAGCTGCGCCGGACTGCTGAACCCGCCCAGCTTTTTACGGAACATCACAATCCGCGCAGCCAGGATATTGCCTATGCCGGGAAGGCGCTGCAGCAAACCCGTATCCGCCCGGTTGATATCAATATAACCTGCTTCCGCGCCCTCCCCTTCCGGATAAGGCTTTCTCCGGATCTTCTCATTACGATTGTCTATACCCGTTATGATCATGGTTTCGCCGGCCTTTTCCCCGGATGCCCGACCCGACCGCGGATCCGTTTTAGGGAGATCCTGCCAGGACAGCCGGCGAGATCCATAATTTCGGTTGTTGGTATACGTTTGATAGGCTTGTTTTTGCCGGGGCTCCGGCCGCGGCTTCCTGATCACGGCATAGGGCGCCAGCCGTTCATAATCCGCCTTGCTTAATCCATATATCTTTCCCAGATCCTGCGCCTGGTAGAATCTGCCTCCTTTAGCCGTATAACGCTGAATGGTTGCGATGACCCGGTCGCCCAGGCCCAGCTTTTTCCATTCGCCGGCGGACAAGGTATTGGGATCGAATTCGAAAAGCGGCAGTTCGGGCCCGGAGCGCTCCAGAGGATTATCATCTGTGTGATACCCGCTCCCGCGATATCTTCCCGGCTTCCCGGCAAATCCTGTTTCCGCAACATCCGTTTTCCGGACCCGATCCGGTCGACTGCCCGGGATATCCGCTGCATCCGTGACTTTCTTTCCGGAAACCAGGCTTCCGGCGACAGGCTCGTCTCCGACAGGCAGATGGTCTATCTCCTCCGAGGGAAAAATCCGGTGGATGAACGATAGCAGCAGGATCAATATCGTTAGCGTGATGACGCCCCTGCGTTCGCGCCTGGCAAATGATAGGTATTCCCTCAATCTCATAACCTGATCTTTGATGCAAGGTAAGCGGAGGGGAGCGGTTAAGATAAGCGCTTTGTGGGAAATTGACCGTCAATACGCATAGGATTGACAGGTAGTCGACGGCGGCAACGCGTATTTTTACCGTTGCAAAACCAGCCCATCGGATATGCGCCTGATTTTTATCCCTTATCGGGATCAACAATAAGAACGGTTATCCCAACGCGTCAGTTTATTCCCCTTCCATATGCAGGACCAATTTCCACAACTCAGAGGCGCTGAGATTCGTTCGATCGTCTACCCCTCCTCCATATGCAGGACCAATCCGTCATAAGCCAGTTGGATACCGGGAGGAAGTTCTTTATTGACTTCTTCATGCAATCCCATCTGGTGGCTCAGATGGGTGAACCAGGTAGATCCGGGCTTTAGCGTTTCGGCAATACGTATGCCTTCGCTAAGCGTAAAATGGGAGATATGTTCGTTTTTCCTGAGGGTATTCAAAACCAGCGCCCGGCTCCCCCTGATCTTTTCCATTTCCGGCGGATCGATCTTATTGGCATCGGTGATATAGGTGAAGCTCCCGAACCGGAAACCCAGCACCGGCATTTTCAGGTGCCATACCAGGATAGGCGTTACCGGGATATCTCCCACCACAAAGGGCTCCAGGCCGATGGTATTCAAATTGATCTCCGGCACGCCGGGATATTTGGTGTCGGCAAATGCATAAGGGAATTCCCGGATCAATACCGCCTGGGTCATGTCGTTTGCATAGACCTCCATCGCCCGCCCCGAAAAAAAATTAAATGCGCGAACATCGTCCAGCCCCGCTACATGATCCTTATGAGGATGGGTAAACACCACGGCATCCAGTTTTTTTACGCCTGCCCGCAGCATCTGGTACCGGAAATCGGGACCTGAATCCACTACAAGCGCTGTGCTGGACGACTGCACCAGGATGCTGGACCGGAGCCGCTTGTCTTTTTTATCGGTTGAAGCGCATACCCGGCAGGGACAGGCGATCATGGGAATGCCGCCGCTGGTGCCTGTGCCGAGAAAGGTAATGGTTAACGAAGGATATGCCACTTTTCAAAGCTGATGATAAGATAATGTCAGATGCGCTATGGTTTAACCGTAGCCGCTGTTTAAACAGCCGATAAGAAAACATTCATTCTGCAGCAGGTCCGGCTTCCGCCAGGAGCTGATGATATGTTTTCCGGGCTTCGGGAGACAGCGCCTCCGCGTCGACAGATAATCTCGGAAGAAGATCTATAAGCGTATTGATCCGCCCTTCCATTTGCAGAAACTTGTTCAACACCACCACCTTTCTCTCTTCTAAAATACAATACCCGCTCTGGAAAGTCCCTCTTTCATACCTGACCGTATATTTTGCTTCCGACAGAATAGCTTCTATTTTATCAAGCGTATGCTGGTTGTACTTCATGGCGCAAAGATAAAGATATAAACGGACCCGGGCCATGGCCGGCGCGGGTGTTGACAAAATGTTCAAACGAGGTACCGGCGCATTTACCGGCTGGTCATCCTGATCACAGGAACGATCATTTCCTCCAGGCTTATGCCGCCGTGCTGAAACGTGTTCCGGTAATAGTTCACATAATAATTGTAGTTATTCGGATAGCAAAGGAACAGGTCTTCCTTGGCAAAGATAAAAGAAGAGTTTACGTTCGGCGTTGGCAGCCCCGCCTCCCGGGGATCGCGAAAGGCCAGCACATCCCTGGGCTCGTAGTGCAGATTCCTTCCGTGTTTGTATCGCAGGTTAGTGGTCGTCTGCTTATCGCCGATCACTTTCACCGGCGATTTCACCCGCACGCTGCCGTGATCGGTGGCGAGTATCAGGTTGATCTTTTTGTCGGCTATCTTTTTTAACGCCTGGTTAAGGGGAGAATGTTCGAACCAGCTCCTGGTTACGGAGCGATAGCTGATCTCGTCGCCGGCAAGCTCCTTTAATACTTCCATCTCTGTGCGCGCATGGCTCATCATATCGACAAAATTGTACACGATGATGTTCAGGTCATTTCCCATCAGGTTATGCACATTGTTTAACAAGTCCTGCCCCGCCTGGTAATTGGCGGCCTTGGTATAAGAGAAGCGGATATCTTCCCTTTTCAGACGCTTTAACTGAGCGCGAAAAAAATCTTCTTCGTAAAGGTTTTTTCCTCCCTCTTCCTCGTCATTTTTCCATTGCAGGGGAAACTGCTTCTCAATATCAATCGGCATCAGGCCGGCAAAAATAGCGTTGCGGCAATACTGGGTAGCGGTAGGCAGGATGCTGTAAAACGTTTCTTCTTCCAGTATCCGGAAGCTTTCGGCAAAAACAGGTTGAATGGCTTTCCATTGATCGAACCGCAGGTTGTCCAGGAGCACAAAAAAAGTAGGGATCCCCTTTTCCACATGAGGCAGCGCTTTGAACTGAAATAAAGTATGCGACATGATGGGACCTTCGTTGCTTTTAGGCGCTATCCATTTGGCATAGTTCCTGGAGACGAATTTAAAAAACTCGGTATTGGCCTCGCTTTTCTGGGTCTGCAATACCTCCCGCATTTCGGGGCTGTCGCTTTTTTCCATTTCCAGTTCCCAATACGTGAGCTTTTTATAAATGTCCATCCATTCATTGTAATCGGGGTTGCTGTTCAGCGCCATAAAAAGGTTGCGGAACTGCTGCTGGTAGGCGGAAGTGGTTCGTTCGGCGACAAGACGTTTGTTGTCGATAAGTTTTTTAAGGCTCAGCCATACCTGGTTGGGGTTGACCGGCTTGATCAGGTAATCGGCGATCTGGCTGCCGATCGCCTCATCCATCAGGTTCTCCGTTTCGTTTTTGGTGATCAGCACAACGGGAAGCCGGCTGTTGATCTCCTTTATCTTGGCAAGGGTTTCCAGTCCGGTTATCCCCGGCATCGACTCGTCGATCAGCGCCACGTCCACCGGGTTCTCTTTCACAAAATCAATAGCGTCAAAACCATTGGTAAAGGTCTGTACATGATAACCCTTATTCTCCAGAAAGATCTTTTGGGATTGCAGGCTTTCTATTTCATCGTCTACCCAGATAATATTTGCTAACGCCATTTTAAAATTTAAAAAGTTCTTTATAAACATTTTTTTTTCCGGTCGATTGCCGTGCGCGCAACCGGCCACATCGCCTGGACCGTCAGCTGCCCCATGCTCCGGGATAGCTCGGCAAACGCCTTGTTTCCAAAGGTAGGGATATTGAATCCGCCAACAATCCTAACGGCGCCCATGCCCACGCCCAGCTCAGGGCGCAGCTTGAAGTTGCCCTTTTCAAAATCGGTATAATATACTGCGGCTATGCCCACATCAAAAAGATAGTGCGTATACATACCCAGTTTCGTGCCATATATGTTTTTATCGCCCAGGTATATTTCTTCCGAGAGATAAACGCCCAGGGAAGAAGTTCCATGGGGACCGTTAAAATGTAATGAGCGGGCGATGCCGATCTCTCCGTATTTACGGGTTTCCCTAGCGTCTTTGAAATGGCTGGTTTGAAAATTAAACCCTGTCAGCAACTCCGTTTTCCGGTATGCTTTAAAGCGATGAGGATGGGAGACCCGGGCCGAATCGCTCTCCTGGGCGGCGGCAAAACAAGCGGAAAGGATAATGCTTAAAAATGCAATATTTGCATAAACAAATCTCATTCACAGCTAAATTANNCCTTTTTACCAGCGGCTTCGCCGGATATCCCAGATGGCTTTTGCCCATCTTGTTTATCCCGGGGCTGTTCATACGCGGCTGCATCATTCACTGGGCGCCTATCACCTCATGTGCAATGCGCTGGCCGAATTAAAAAACAAGGGGATCGATATCAGCCCTGAGGAAGAGCTCGGAGCAAAGGTCGCCATACTGCTGCACGACGTAGGGCACGGACCTTTTTCACATGCCCTGGAAAACATCCTGATCCCGGGGGTCAGCCATGAAACGCTTTCGCTCCAGATCATGAGGGTTCTCAATGAACAATATAACGGTCAGCTGGAAACGGCCATCCGGATATTCACCAACAACTACCCCAAGCCATTTCTCCGGCAGCTGATCTCGGGTCAGCTGGACGTAGACCGGATGGATTACCTGACCAGGGATAGCTTTTTTACCGGCGTATCGGAAGGGGTGATCGGATACGACCGGATCATCAAGATGCTGACCGTTCACCGGGGCGAGCTGATGGTGGAAGAGAAAGGCATATATTCCATTGAAAAATTTCTCGTATCCCGCAGATTAATGTACTGGCAGGCTTACCTTCATAAAACCGTGCTCAGCGCCGAGATGATGCTGGTAAAAATCATTGAAAGGGCTAAAGAGTTGTTAAAAGAAGGAAGGGAAGTTAACGGGGGATCCAGGCCTTTTGATTTTTTTCTGAAAGGAGACGATGAAAAAAAACCGGGATCGTTCCTGGAGCAGTTTTGTTTGCTGGACGACTATGACGTGATGGCGGCCATTAAAAACTGGATGGGCCACCCGGATAAAATTTTATCCCGTTTATGTCGTTTACTGATCGACCGGGGCTTGTTGAAAGTTAAATTGCAGGCCGAACCCTTTTCACCGGACCGGATAAGCCGGATGCGGAACAAAATTTGCCGTGAATGGAATATTACGGAGCAGGAAAGTCGTTATTTTGTTTTTGCAGGCGAGGCGCAGAATACAACCTATGACCCCTCCGAGGAAAGGATTAACATTTTGTTTAAAGACGGGAGCGTAAAGGATATTTCCGGGGTGGACAATGCCTTGATCCATCAAACGCTGTCAAGGCCTGTGAAAAAATTCTATATTTGCTTCCCGTTGGCCGGTCCGGACTTAGTGTAAATGACCTTCGATCAACAAGTATCAAGCTTAACCTATGCAATTCACTGCAGCGCAAATAGCCTTAATCATTAATGCCAGGGTGGAAGGCGACCCTGCGGCAGCTATAGCGTCATTCGGGAAAATAGAAGAAGCGCGTCCGGATCAGTTGGCCTTCCTGGCTAACCCCAAGTATGAAGACTATCTTTATTCTACCAAAGCGTCTATCATTATCCTTCATGAGAACCAGGAGTTGAAAGAGCCGGTCAACGCCACGCTTTTACGCGTTGCGGACCCTTATTCGGCCTTCGCTACCCTGCTGGCCAAATACCAGGAAATGATCGCGCAGCAAATGACCGGGATCCAGGAGCCTTCTTATATCGCTAAAACCGCGCGCCTGGGCAACAATGTTTTTGTCGGCGCCTTTGCCTATATAGGCGAAAACGCGCATATAGGAGATAACGCCAAGATATACCCCAATGTATATATAGGGAATAACGTTAGGATCGGCGACCGTACGGAGCTGCATCCCGGAGTAAGGGTTTACCATGATTGCCTCATCGGCAACAACGTAAGTATCCATGCCGGGGCGGTTATTGGAAGCGACGGTTTTGGTTTTGCCCCACAGCCCGATGGAAGCTTTAAGAAAGTGCCGCAGATCGGCAATGTCGTTGTAGAGGACAATGTAGAGATCGGCGCCAACTCGACCATTGACAGGGCGACCATGGGATCCACGCTGATCAAGTCCGGGGCCAAACTGGATAACCTTATCCAGGTGGCGCACAACGTGGAAGTAGGTCATCATACGGTAATTGCCGCGCAGGCAGGCGTCAGCGGAAGCACCAAGATCGGCAATAACGTGATGATCGGCGGGCAGGCCGGAATAGTCGGCCACCTGCATATTGCCGATAACGTTAAGATAAATGCGCAAAGCGGCGTCAGCAAGTCCATCAAAAATCCTCATACGGCGGTAACCGGCTCCCCCGCATTTGATTATACCAGCGCCCTCAGGAGCCAGGCAGTGACAAGAAAACTACCGGAGCTGGAAAAAAAGGTAATAGAACTGGAGAATTTAGTTAAGCAATTGCTCATGGAAAAAGCGGGCATTTAGATAGTTTTCATACATTCGTGGCTATGGATAGAACCACCGGCAATGAAGAATTTTTTCAGCATACCATTAAGTCAGAGATTGCCATTTCAGGGGCGGGTATTCATACCGGGCAGTCGGTCACCATGCGCCTGAAACCTGCTGAGCCAAATACCGGAATTGTGTTCCAGCGGGTCGACCTCCACAGGAAACCGCTGATAAAGGCAGATGTCGACAACGTCATAGAAACCAACAGAAGCACCACCATTGAAGCGCATGGCGCCAGGGTAAGCACCATCGAGCACCTTATGGCTTCCCTCGTGGGCATGCAGATCGATAACGTCCTGATCGAGATAGACGGAGAAGAAGTGCCTATCCTGGATGGGAGCGCCGAGCCCTTTGTGGCCGCGCTGGAAAAAATCGGCATTCAGCAGCAGAATGTTAAAAAGACCTATTATACCATCGAACACAATATCACGCTGGTCGACGAGGACAAGAAGGTGGAGATGGTTGCGCTGCCTTATCACGAATACCGGATCAACACCCTGATCGACTTCAATTCGCCCATCCTCGGCACGCAGCATGCGGCATTGAAAGACATCACGCTGTTCAATAATGAGATCGCCCCCTGCCGCACCTTTTGTTTTTTTCATGAGCTGGAAGCGCTGCTGGCCAATAACCTGATCAAAGGCGGAGACATCAATAATGCCATTGTAGTGGTAGACAAGCCCATTACCGACGACCAGGTGCAACGCATCTCAAAAGTGTTCAACAAAAAAGACGTGCAGGTAAGCGAGGAAGGCATCCTGAACAATCTCAAGCTTCGCTTCCCCAACGAGCCGGCCAGGCATAAACTGCTGGACGTCGTGGGCGATCTGGCCCTGGTGGGATTTCCTTTCAAAGCGCATATCATTGCCAACCGTCCGGGACATTCCACCAATGTGCGCTTTGCCAAAAAAATAAAGGAACATATAAAAAAATACAAACACCGCCAGGACATTCCGAAATACGATCCCTCCAAACCGCCCTTGCTGGATATTCATGCTATTGAACAGGTGTTGCCTCACCGGTATCCCTTCCTGTTGGTGGACAAGGTGGTTGAGTTAACGGACAAACACGTGGTGGCGATCAAAAACGTAACCTATAACGAACCTTTCTTCCAGGGGCATTTTCCCGGCAATTGCGTAATGCCGGGCGTGCTTCAGGTGGAAGCGCTGGCGCAGGCCGGAGGGTTCCTGGCCATTCCCCGCGATACCGTCGACAAATATGATACTTACTTCCTAAAGATAGAGAATTGTAAATTCAAACAAAAAGTAGTTCCCGGCGACACGCTGATTTTAAAAATGGAGCTTTCCAATCCTATAAGAAGAGGCATCTGTGAAATGAAAGGCACAATATTTATAGGCGATAAGCTGGTTACGGAAGCAGACCTTGTAGCTCAAATTGTAAAAAGACCCAACGACTGAGTATGATTAGTCCTCTTGCCTATATCCATCCTGATGCAAAAATCGGAAAAGAAGTAACCATTGAACCTTTTGCAGTTATTCATGATAAAGTAACCATCGGCGATCATTCCCATATCATGTCGCATGCCGTTATTCATCCGTATGCCCGTATTGGAAAACATTGCCGGATATTTCCGGGCGCCGTGATCAGCGCCATACCGCAGGACCTGAAATTTGCAGGGGAAGAAACCTTTGTTGAAATAGGCGACCATACCACGATAAGGGAATGCGTAACTGTTAACCGCGGAACCCAGGATCGCTGGAAAACCGTGTTGGGCAAGCATTGCCTGCTGATGGCATACGCGCACGTGGCGCACGATTGCATCCTGGGCGATAATGTAATCCTGGGAAATGCCGTTCAGCTGGCAGGCCATGTTACCATCGACGATTATGCCATCCTCAGCGGCATGGCCGGCGCGCACCAGTTTGTGCGTATTGGCGCGCACACGTATATCGCAGGCCATACGGTGATCCGGAAAGATGTTCCCCCCTTTATCAAAGCGGCGCGGGAACCGCTGAGCTATATGGGCATCAATATTGTAGGATTGCAACGGCGCAATTTTTCCAGGGAAACGATCACGGAGATCTCCAATATCTACCATATCTTATTCGTGGAAAGAAATACCACGACCGTGGCGGTACAGCATATAACCGACGCGCTGCCCGCCAGCGATATAAGAGACCAGATCCTGCAGTTCATCGCCCAGTCAAAATCGGGTATCATTAAGCGCCCGTCCAAAACAGCTAATGATGCGGATTTCGCTTTCTGATATCGGCAAACGTTTTAACCGGGATTGGATCTTCCGGGGGTTTTCTTACCAGTTCAATGCCGGGCGCAACTACGCGATCACCGGGCCCAACGGTTCGGGGAAATCAACCTTGTTGCAGGTCATTGCGGGAGCCATTATGGCCAGCGAGGGAAAGATCAGTTATGAAAAGGACCGCGCAATAGATCCCGAACTTGCCTATAAATGCATAGCCATTGCCGCGCCCTACCAGGAAGTCATTGAAGAAATGACCCTGGCTGAGTTCCTTCAGTTTCATTCAACCTTCAAACCTTTTTTCCCCGGCATGACAGGCAGGAAAGTCATCGAGATCCTGGGGTTGGAGCAATCCGCCGGCAAACAGATCCGGTATTATTCTTCGGGGATGAAACAACGCGTAAAGCTGGCGCAAGCCATTTTTTCGGATACCCCCTGCGTATTGTTCGACGAACCCTGCACCAACCTCGATGCGGCGGGCATTTCGTTGTACCATCAGTTGGTCGACAGCTATTGCAGGGAAAGGCTGGTCATCGTCAGCTCTAACGACAAGCAGGAATACGGATTCTGCAACCAGGTCGTTGATATCATGCAATACAAATAGCCTTCTTTATGCGACTATGCTTTTTTACGCTGATTCAGGAAGCCGCTGCGCAGTTAACAACCACTCTACCGTCCGCTTAATAGCGGCTTACCGCTGGCTGGCGATCAGCAGGTTCAGATCGGTATATTTCAGATCGAACCGCTGGCTGAGATGGAAGTTGGTCAAAGCCCCCTTGAACAAATAGATGCCCGACCGAAGGTTGACCTTATGCCAGACCAGGTTTTCAAAGCCGCCCTCTTCTCCGGCTTCCATCAGTAGCGGCATGAGCACGTTGCTGATGGCCTGCGAGGCCGTACGCGCAAAACCGGAAGGGATATTCGGCACGCAATAATGGATCACCCCGTATTTCATGAACACAGGATGCTGGTGGCTGGTGATCTGCGCCGTTTCAAAACAACCGCCGCTGTCAATGCTTACGTCAATGACCACGCTGCCCGCGCGCATATTGCTCACCATTTCTTCCGTCGCCACCAGGGGGGTCCTGCCTCCCGGCGAGGAGAGCGCGCCTACCGCCACTTCGCAGGTCTTTAACTGTTTGGCAAGGATCCGCGGCTCGATCACGGAGGTCCATAAACGCTGACCGATATTGTTTTGAAGTCTTTTCAACCGGTATACGCTGTTGTCAAATACCTTGACCGAGGCGCCCAGGGCCAGCGCCGCGCGAGCGGCATATTCCCCGACAATGCCCGCCCCCAGGATGATCACCTTTGTAGGCGGGATCCCCGAAATACCTCCCAGCAAAACCCCCTTGCCATGATTGGCGGAGCCCAGGTACTGAGCCGCAATAAGCATCGCCGCGCTTCCGGCGATCTCGCTCATGCTGCGTACAATAGGATAAGAGCCGCTGTCGTCGCGCAGGGCTTCAAAAGATACCGCGGTGATCCTTTTCTCCATCATCTGCTCCAGCAATTCAGCCTTCATCGCCGACATATGAACAGGGGATATGATGAGGTGATTGGGCTGGAGCAGGGGAATGTCTTCATCTACCACGGGAGCCGTTTTCACCAGTATGGGCGCCTGGTAAACCTCCGCCTTTTCGTAGACTATCTTTGCGCCTGCCTCGCTATAATCCTGGTCCCGGAAATGAGCGGCTTCCCCGGCGTCATGCTCAATGACCACCTGGTGGCCATCGCTCACCAGGACGCCCACCGCATCGGGCGTCAGGCCCACGCGGTTTTCCTGGAAAGCTTTTTCACGGGGTATGCCGATATGTAGTTGTTCGCCTTTGGGCTTTACATCCAGCTTTTCCTCTAATGTTTCATAACTGAACGAAGCGCTGATAACCGGCTGTGGGTAAGACATGAATTCGATGTATGGTTTGCAATTACAATTTACGATTTACGATCTACAAATGGCTTATTTTTCAGAAGCGATTCCATTTCAGCCCCAGCAGGTTAGGCCGTCCGGAATAAAACATTATGATGAGCCGGTCCTGGTTTTGAAATCAGGGGTTGACTCTTTTTTTGCTTTCTTCGTATAGGCTTTTTTCACCTTCTTCGTTCGGGCTTTTTCCAACCCTTCTCAACCTTGTTCTGGTTGTCTTCGCTACCCGCGCGTTCAGGCAATTGCTTGTTTTCAACCTTCCTCAACCTTGTTTCGCACCGCCCTCCGGCCCGGTTTCAACGCTGATCCTGCGCATCCCGTCTTCAATTTCTTCCATATGGATATGCAGGGCATCTTCCGGGAAGATCCCAGCCGCTTTCGAAGGCCATTCCACCAGGCAGATCTCACCCGAATACAGGCATTCTTCCACCCCCGCGCGAATGGCTTCCTGTTCATCCCTGCAACGATAAAGATCGATATGATAGATCAACCCATCCGGAGCATCATATTCATTAATGATCGAAAAGGTCGGGCTGCTTACCTGGGCGCTTACCCCGAGAAGCCTGCACAATGCCTGAATAAACGTAGTCTTCCCTACCCCCATCTCCCCATGAAAAGCCAATACGCTCCTGTTTGCCGGCAACTGATCCCAAAACGCTCCGGCCGCCTCGTCAATATCCTTTCTTGCATAAACCAGCTCCATGTTGCAAATATAAGGAGTAGCCATAAAGGCTCCCGCGCCATCGGTATAACGGCAGCAGTTCATCTTGACTTCTTGCCCCTGCCGCACAACCTGTCTAAATCGGGCAAGCAGCTACCAATATAACGCCCCCGTCTTACAAAGATAAAAAGCGGAGCAGGCGGGCAATGGGGTTTTTACGATTCAGAACAAGGAAAATAACGGTTGATACGGGTTGTTCCACCCATGAGAAATGAAAAAGGATCACGACCTGGGCCCCATACGGTTAAGCCTTCAGTTAAAAACATTGCCGGCAAAACTCCAACAGGGCAAGAATATTAAGGCTTCGCTCAATGCAATGGGATCTTCGCCCGCAGGGCAAAATTGCAACATAGTAAAAATATTAGCAGGTATGCGCCACTCATCGGATTCCCTGTCTTGGCAAAATTGCAACATGGTAAAAATATTAGTCCTTCTTCCCGCCGCTTATAGCAGTAATTTTGCTTCATGGAAAAAATAAACTGGAAGGTAGATGGCATGTCTTGCGCCAACTGTTCGCTTGCGGTAGCCAAATACCTTGAGAAACAGGGAATGCAGAACGTTAAAGTTAACCTGGTCAATGGCGACGTACTTTTCGAACATACCGGCAATGCCGAACCGATAAAACTGGCAAAAGGAATTGAAGCGTTGGGCTATAGCGTGCAGGCAAACGAAAAGAAATCGTCTTCATCCGCCAAAAAAATATTCCGCACGCACCGTCAGCGATTTCTTTTTTGCCTGGTCTTTACACTTCCCCTCATGCTGCATATGTTTCACAAATGGCTTCCGATCGGCTGGCTGATGAATCCCTGGGCGCAGCTGGCGCTCTGCCTGCCCGTATATATAGTGGGAATGGATTTTTTCGGCAGGAGCGCCATCAGAAGCATCCGCAACGGCATGCCGAACATGAATGTGCTCATCGCCATTGGCGCCACGGCCGCCTTTGTTTACAGCCTGACAGGCTCCCTGCTGCAGCTCGGCCACGACTATATCTTCTATGAAACTACAGCAACCATCATTACCCTTGTTTTCCTGGGCAACCACCTCGAAGACCTTTCCATACAGTCTACCCAGAAAGCCCTGAACAGTCTTGTTAAATCGCAAAAAGCAATGGCCAATATGATCGCTTTTAATGAACATCATGAAGAAGTGATCCTGCCGGTGGAAAATGACCAGCTCAGGATAGGCGACCTGATCCTGATCCGGTCGGGCGATCAGGTTCCCGCAGATTGTAAGATCCTGAGCGGAACGGCAAGCGTAAACGAATCCATTATCACCGGGGAAAGCCTTCCCCTGGAAAAAAAACCCAAAGACGCCCTTCTCGGCGGCAGCCTGCTGGCCGACGGCATGGTTAAAGCGCAGGTAACCGCAACTTCCGAACATTCGGTATTGTCGACCATTATCGACCTGGTGAAGACGGCGCAGGGAGAGAAGCCGCCGGTACAACAATTCGCCGATAAGATCAGCGCCATATTTGTTCCCGCGGTCCTTATCCTTGCCGCCCTGACCTTTGTGATCAATATTTTGCTGCTGCAACAAAATCAATTCACCGAATCCCTGATGCGGAGCATCGCCGTATTGGTGATCGCCTGCCCCTGCGCAATGGGACTGGCCACGCCTGCCGCAATAGCGGTGGGACTCGGCCGCGCGGCAAGAAACGGCATCCTGTTCAGAAATGCCAGAAGCCTCGAATTGTTTAAAAATATCCGGCAGGCGGTATTTGATAAGACCGGCACGCTGACCACCGGCAATTTTACCATCAGCGCCTTTCAGATCCTGTCGGCCGATCTTACAGAAGACGAGTTCAAAAAGATCGTCTATTCCCTGGAAAAATATTCCAATCACCCCATCGCCCAATCCATTAGCCGGAGCTGGAAAAGAAATGACGGATACAGATGGCATGACACGGAAGAGATAAAAGGACTTGGCATAAAGGCTTCCGCGAAGGAGGGCGACGTCTATATCGCCGGTTCGTATAAAATTGCGGAGGGCCATACTTCCGACGATTCGCATAACGTATACCTGACCAGGAACAATATCCTGATCGGATGGCTCGATCTTCGCGACGAGATCCGGCCCGAAGCGTATAACGTTATCCAATACCTGAAGCAAAAGAACATCCAGCCTTTTTTATTAAGCGGCGATCGCTATGCCGCTTGTAAACTGGTAGCGGACCAATTGGGGATCGATACGATCATTGCCGGCCAGACCCCGGCGCAGAAGCTTGAAAAACTGACCGAACTTACCGCACAGGCCCCTACCATCATGATCGGCGACGGCATCAACGACGCGCCGGCGCTGGCCAAAGCAACCATCGGCATTTCTCTTAGCGAGGCTTCCCAGATTGCCATGCAGACCGCCGACGTGGTATTGACGAACAAAGGGCTGACCAATCTGCCGCTCTCGCTTGGCCTGGGCAAACACACGTTCATCACCATCAAACAAAACCTGTTCTGGGCCTTTTTCTATAATATCGTCGCCATCCCCGTGGCTGCAATAGGATTGCTCACGCCTGGTTTTGCCGCGTTGGCAATGGGATTGAGCGATGTGGCGCTGGGCATAAATTCAGTCAGGCTATTCCGTAAAAAAGTCGTTTAGGGATGACCGATATCAAGGCCATATTAAAAGATCGTTGGGGATATGATTCCTTCCGGCCGCTGCAGGAGGAAATTATCAGGTCGGCGCTCAACGGGCAGGACACGCTGGCCTTGCTGCCCACGGGAGGCGGAAAATCGATCTGCTTCCAGGTCCCGGCATTCGCCCGGCCCGGCCTTTGCCTGGTGATCAGCCCGCTGATCGCCCTGATGAAGGACCAGGTTGAGAACCTTCGTAAAAAAAACATCACCGCATTTTCCCTGCATTCCGGCCTGACCCGCAAGGAGACCATCCGGACCCTCTCGCTAGCGGGCGAAAGCAACTGCAAGTTCTTATATGTTTCGCCGGAACGACTGGAAACCGCGCTGTTCAAAGAGTATTTGCCGGGGCTCGATATCAACCTGATCGCTGTTGATGAAGCGCATTGTATTTCGCAATGGGGATATGATTTCCGGCCCTCCTACCTGCGCATTGCCGCGCTACGGGAAGAACTGCCGGCCGTTCCCATACTGGCCCTGACCGCCTCCGCCACGGAGATCGTACAAGAAGATATCTGTTCCAAACTATTGTTTCGCCGGCCCGCCATTTTCCGGCAGTCTTTTGAACGCCCCAATTTATCCTACAGCGCGTTTAAAACCGCGTCTAAGATCAACAAGATCCTGGAGATCCTGCAAAAGGTCCCGGGGTGCGGCATCGTTTATTGTAAAAGCAGGAAGCGGACCAGAACGCTCAGCGACCTGCTGAACATGCAGGGGATCGCCGCAGATTATTATCACGCGGGGCTCAACGCTGAACAGCGCAATCAAAAGCAGGCAGCCTGGCTGAACAATACCACCCGCGTGATCGTATGCACAAATGCTTTTGGAATGGGCATTGACAAGCCGGATGTAAGCGTCGTTATTCATGCCGATGTTCCCGACTGCCTGGAGAACTATTACCAGGAAGCAGGTCGCGCGGGACGGGACGGTAAAAAAGCCTATGCCGTGCTGCTATTCCAGGAAAAAGAACTGGAGGAGCTGAAGAAGCTGGCCGCGCTCCGGTTTCCTCCCCTCCCCGTGATCAGGCATATCTACCAGGCATTGATGAATTATTTCCAGATCGCTTCCGGGTCGGGCGAAGGACAATACTATGAAATGGACCTAAGCCATTTTATCCGGCAGTTTTCATTGGATGCCCGGCAAACCATCGGCGCCCTAAAAATACTGGAACAGGAAGAGCAGTTGTATTTCACCGAACAGGTATTTATGCTGTCGAAAGTAGAATTTGTATGCGGTAAGCAAAGCCTCTATGCCTTTGAGAAAGACAATCCCCGGCTGGAGCCGCTTATCAAAACCCTGCTTCGTCATTATGAGGGCATCATTGACCAACCCGTTCCCATTATGGAACAAAGCATTTCCAGGACGCTGCATCTTTCTTTGGAGGAAGTAAAAAAAGGATTGGTCTATTTGCAGGCGCAGGGGATCATCCGGTATGAGCCCCAAAAAGAAAATCCGCAGCTTTACCTCATGCGGAACCGGGTAAAAGCGCAGGACCTGCAAATAAACAGGGAAGCCTATGCCAAAAGAAGGCAGCTGTTTGAAGACCGGCTGAATGCCTTATTGGAATATGCGCTTAAGACCGATGTCTGCCGGAGCATGATGATCGGAAACTATTTTGGCGATCCGGCCGTAAGGGCCTGCGGAATATGCGATAACTGCCTGAATGCAAAAAAACAAAACCTGTCCGGAAAAGAATTTGAAGATATCCGCCTCCGCCTGCTCCAGACGATCGCCCCTTCGGGCGCGCCGATAAAAGACGCGCTCAAGGGATTTAGCGGCGCCGGAAAGGAAAAGGCGCTGAAAGTAATCATGTTCCTGCAAGCCGAGGACAAGATCGACATCAATGAAGAAGGCTGGATACGGGCAAAATAAACCTGCGCGCCCTATGAAATACGCCCACGGCCAATCAGCAATCGCTCAGCACAGCATGGCGCCATATCCTCAAACAAGAACTGATTAAACCAGTCCAAATAGAAGCGCCCGCAACATCGCCGAAAATCTTTGTATAGCCGGCAAAACCGACGCGCAAACGCCAATAAGCAAGTTGACGCGCGGCATATTAAAACCAGCTGGATTTCTTTTTTGTACTTCTTTTGGCGCCCAGGCCAAGCGCGCCCAACAGGCTGCGGGTAATGATATTGGCGGCGGTCCTGCCGATCTGCCGGGTTACCGAATTGTCCAGTATCTTTTCCGCCGTTGATTTTTCCGCCTTCCTGGAAGCAGCCGGTTTTTTGGGCGGCGCCTCAGCCTCCAGGCTGGCCGCTTCCTTTAGTTTTGCCGTCAGGATCTCATACGCGCTTTCGCTATCAATGGCTTTAGCGTATTTTGCATTTATCCTTGACCGTTTGACAACATCTACGATCTCCCCTTCGCTCAGGATATCCATCCTCGACGCGGGAGGAAGCAATAAGGTATGCGCCAGCGGCGTAGGAATTCCTTTTTCATTCAACACCGTTACAAAAGCTTCCCCCGTGCCGAGTTGGGTCAGCAATTCATCCACATCATAAAACGAGGTCTCCGGGTAATTCTGCGCGGCCTGCCTGATCGTTTTCCGGTCTGCCGCCGTAAAGGCGCGAAGCGCATGCTGGACCTTTAACCCGAGCTGGCTAAGCACGGCGGGAGGCACATCCTGCGGGTTCTGCGTGCAGAAAAATATGCCTACTCCCTTGGAGCGGATCAGTTTGATCACCGTTTCTATCTGCTGAAGCAGCGCGGGGGTCGCTTCCTGGAACACCAGGTGCGCCTCGTCGATAAACAAGATCAGCTTCGGCTTGTCAAGATCGCCTTCTTCGGGCAGGGTTCCATACAGCTCGGCCAGCAGGCTCAGCATAAAGGTGGAAAACAATTTTGGGCGGTTCTGCATATCCGTTACTCTCAGAATGCTGATCACCCCGCGCCCGTCGTCGGCGATCCGCATCAGATCATCTACCTCAAAAGAAGGCTCGCCAAAAAACAGGTCGGCATCCTGCTGCTGCAACTCTATTACCTTGCGCAGGATGGTGCCTGTGGAGGTAGTGGATATCTTCCCGTATTCTTTTTCGATTTCCGCCTTTCCCTCATTGCTTACGAACTGCAACACCCTGATAAAATCTTTCAGGTCCAACAGCGGCATCTGGCGGTCGTCGCAGTATTTAAAAAGCATCGACACCACTCCTTCCTGGGTATTGTTCAACCCCAGTATCTTGGACAGCAGTATCGGACCAAACTCAGTAACGGTAGCCCGTATGCGAACACCCGGCTCGTGGCTGATGCTCATCAATTCCACGGGAAAGGCAGACGGCGTAAACGTTCCGCCGATACTGGCCATCCGCTCTTCTATCTTGCTGTTGGAGGCCCCGGCCGCGGCTATACCGCTCAGGTCGCCCTTGATATCCATCAGCATTACCGGAACGCTGGCGGCGCTCAATCCTTCCGCCAGCACCTGGAGGGTCTTTGTCTTACCGGTTCCCGTGGCGCCGGCTATAAGTCCATGCCGGTTCATAGTTTTCAGGGGCAGCAATACGTCGACCCCTGTTAACGACTTCCCTTCCAGCATGGCGGCGCCAAGCCTAAAAGACTCTCCCTTGAATGAGTACCCTTCCCGTATGGTTTCGATAAATGTTTCCTTATCAGGCATAGCTAAGATTTAGCGGGTTAAAACCAGATCGCGCCTGGCGCTCATATCTCCTCCTCCCTTTCCAGCATCAATATAGCGCTTTGGGGAACAATAAAATATTTTTCTCCCTCATACATGATTTCGGTGGCTCCGCTCATCAGGAAAATGGCCAGATCGCCTTCTCTTGCCTGCAGGGGAACGTATTTTACGCGTTCCTCCTCGCCTTTCCAGGGCTCGCTTTCGATGGGAAGGGGAATGGCATAGCCGGGGCCGGAACGGATCACGTAGCCCTGCTGCACATTTTCTTTTTCATGAACGCTGGGGGGCAGGTACAGCCCGCTGGTGGTCCGTTCATTGGGTTTGGCGGGGCGAACCAACACCCTGTCGCCGATCACGATCAGTTTTTTAAACTTGTTGTCTGTAGTTAAATGCATGGTTCAATCAATCGGGTTTTAAAACGGAGCATAAAATTATATGATAATACTACAGTTAATACAAAATTATCGCGCATACGAACGCCGTTCCGCGCTCTGTCCCATCGCTTACAACGGCTACGCGCAAAGTTATGGCCTAAAAATGATCATTATTAACAAATAATTAGTGCGTTCATGGAATAACTGCCAAATTGGTTTAAATTTATTTGCAGTATGTTTAAACCTGATAACCATAAAACAATCAATATCATCAACGACTAAAACTTTTTATATGGAAGGCAAAAAAGCAAAAATATTACTTTGTGAAGATGATCAGAATCTGGGGATGGTATTAAAAAATTATCTGGAACTGAACGACTTTGACGTAACGCTGGAAAGAGACGGCAGACTTGGCCTGGCCGCTTTTCAACGCGAAAAATACGATCTCTGCCTGCTGGACATCATGATGCCGAATATGGATGGATTTACCCTCGCGGAAGAAATCCGCGACGTAGACCCCGATATCCCCCTGTTCTTTCTCAGCGCCAAGACCATGAAGGAAGACATCATCCAGGGATACAAGCTCGGGGCCGACGACTATATCACCAAACCGTTCGACAGCGAAGTGTTGTTGCTGAAAATAAAAGCGATCCTAAAACGCAATGAAGACGGGAACAAGGAGCAGGAGAACAAGGAATTCGACCTGGGCAGCTATCATTTTAACCCGAAGCTGCGCGAACTGAGCCATAATGGCAAAATGCAAACGCTTTCTCCCAAAGAGAACGAATTGCTGAAGCTGCTGGCCGAGCACCTGAACGACCTGTTGCCCAGGGAGCATGCGTTAAAAAAGATCTGGGGCTCCGATACCTATTTCAATGGCCGCAGCATGGATGTTTATATTGCCAAACTGAGAAAATACCTGAAAGAAGACCCCAATATTGAGATCGTTAATATTCATGGCAACGGGTTCAGGCTTGTAGCGCCGGTAGAAAAATAACGATCAGGGGCTGTCTTCTATATAGAAAACCACGCCGCAAACAATATCATTACGGTAAACAATGTCTTCGCGGGAAATCAAAACAACAGCCTAGCTGAACAGCAGGTTATTCTCCCCGTCTCTGAAAGATTTTTTGCCTAGGTGATCATACGCTTTTGGCGTTGCCTCCCTGCCGCGGGGCGTTCTTTTTATGAATCCTTCCTGTATGAGGAAGGGTTCATAAACCTCTTCCAGCGTGCCGGGCTCCTCTCCTACCGCCGTAGCAATGGTGGTGATCCCCACCGGTCCGCCTTTGAACTTGTCGATGATGGTAAGCAGTATCTTGTTGTCCATATCGTCGAGGCCGTATTCATCTACATTCAATGCTTTCAGCGCATGCCGCGTAATGTCCAGGTCCACGACCCCGTTGTGCAGCACCTGCGCAAAATCCCTGACCCTTCTCAATAGCCCGTTGGCAATCCTGGGCGTACCCCTGCTTCTCCTGGCAATTTCCCGCGCTGCATCGGAGGTGATCTTTACGCCCAGGATCGAGGCTGAGCGGGTAACGATATGCAGCAGCGTTTCGCCGGAATAATATTCCAGCCGCGATTTAATGGCAAACCTCGACAACAGCGGCGCCGAAAGCAGGCCGCTCCTGGTGGTGGCGCCGATCAGGGTGAAAGGATTGAGGGTAAGCTGAATGCTCCTGGCGCTGGGCCCCGAATCGATCATGATATCGATGCAATAATCTTCCATCGCCGCATACATATATTCTTCCACCACCGTACTCAACCGATGGATCTCATCAATAAACAATACATCATTCGGTTCAAGATTGGTAAGCAGCCCCGCAAGATCGCCGGGCTTTTCGATAACCGGTCCCGAGGTCTCCTTTATTTTAGCGCCGAGCTCGTTGGCAATGATCCTGCTAAGCGTTGTTTTGCCCAAACCCGGAGGACCGTGAAACAATACATGATCCAATGCCTCCCCTCTCATTTTGGCGGCCCTGATGAACACTTTGATGTTTTCGATGATCTGCTCCTGTCCCGCAAACTCAGCGATCACAGCAGGGCGGATATTGTTCTCCAACTCCCTGTCCGCGCTGCTCATCAGGCGAGGGTCCGTATTCAGGTTCGCATTAAACATCAGGTAAAATTATGCTTATTTTTGAAGTATGGATTATGAAAGTTTTATCAACAGTACTTCGCTCGATACGCCTCCGGAAAAAATATCTCCGTACCTGAAAGCGCTTTGGTACGACGCCAAAGACAACTGGGAAGCCTCGCATCAAATTGCCCAGGATATTCCCGACAAGAGCGGATCCTGGATACACGCTTACCTGCACCGGAAAGAGGGCGACCGGTTTAACGCGGGGTACTGGTACAATAAAGCGGGGAAACCCTTTCCATCCGTTTCGCTAAGCGAAGAATGGGATCAACTGGCCAGGGCTTTTTCGCAATAAGCGGAGCCCGGCCATTATTAATGGACATTCTGTTTTTACCTTTGAATTTTATATCCGCCGGGAAAAGTCCGACAGCATGTTAAAAAACGCCGATTATCAACTGGAGCTCCGAAGGTTCATCAGTAGCCAGCATCTGTACACGGGCATTCGGGTAACGGCCGGCGTGATCATACCCGCCCTCATATTGTACCATTTCGGATTGCTCGCTTCCATGATCAGCATTCCCCTCGGCGCTTCTTTTATCGGGTTGATAGACAGCCCCGGCCCCCCGCAGCATCGCCGGAACGGGATGCTCATCGGCATAGCCCTGAATTTTATCATGGTGTTGATCCCCGGCCTCAGCGCATTCAGCCCCCTGCTGATCGGCGCCGAGATCATCGTATTCGGCGTATTTTTTTCGCTGATCGCCATTTACGGCGCCAGGGCCGGGTCCATCGGCTTAACGGCGCTGATCGTTTTTATCCTGAATATAGACAGCAGTTTTGGATCAGATAATATCCTGCATCGCGCTTTGTACTACTCCGTCGGAGGCGCCTGGTATGCCTTGCTGAGCATGAGCCTGACTGGCTTGCGCCCGTATAAGCCCATCCAGCAACTGCTCGGCGAATGCCTGATGAAGACAGCAGATTACCTGGTTGCCAAAAGCAGGATGTATGTAAACCTTCCCGAAGACCCCTCTCTTTTTAATGAGCTGATCGAGATCCAGGTAAGGATACATCAATACCAGGAACAGCTTCGCGAGATGTTATTTAACACCCGCCGTTTCATTTCCGAGTCCACGCATAAGGGGCGGATACTGATGATGAGCTTCCGGGACAGCGTCGATCTTTTTGAAAGGATCATGACCTCGCAGCAGGATTATGCCCTGTTGCATAAAGCATTTGACGACTCCGGCATCCTGGAAGTCTATCGCCGCAATATCCTCGCGCAGGCCGCGGCATTAAGGAGTATTGGCTTATCCTTACAGGAGGGGCTGACCTACCGGAAAGGCTTTCAGTTAACCGATGCGCTTCGGGAAAGCGGGGAGGCTTTTAAAAAACTCAGGGAAGCAAAGATGACCGCTGCCAATATAGAGGGGTTCATCCGGCTGCGGCATATTTTAAATAGCCTGCAGGATATAACGGAAAGGATAAAGCGCATTCAAACCTACACTTCTTACGATAAAGAGATTGCCCGTCAATTCAACGACGATACGGATTTTTCCAGGTTTGCCGTCCACCAGGAGATCAATGTAGATCTTCTAAAATCAAATCTTTCCTGGAGATCGGGATCATTCCGGCACGCGATAAGGCTGACGATCGCGCTGCTCGCGGGTTATTTTATCTCCCTGTTCTTTGACGTCGGGCACGGATACTGGATATTGCTGACCATTGCGACCATTATCAAACCCGCTTATGGACTCACCAAACAAAGGAATATCCAGCGCCTTGCCGGCACCTTTATCGGCGCGGCGCTCGCCTTCCTCATTCTCTACCTGGATTACAGCAATACCCTTGTGTTTATCGTCATGACGACGGCCATGATCGTCTCCTACGCGCTTATACGAATAAACTACGGGGTCAGTATTGCGGCGCTAACGGTTTTCCTGTTGCTGGCTTTTCATTTTGCCAAGATACAGGGGTTGAACATCGTGCTACAGGATCGAATAGTCGATACCGTTATCGGGTCGGTCATCGCCTACATCGTATCCTATTTTGTTTTGCCCGCATGGGAATATGAACAGCTGGAGTCTTCCATGAGGGCTTCGATCAATGCAAACCGAAACTATTTTTTAACCGTGGCGCAGGCGTTTACCGGCAACCCTGCGGATACGACCAGTTTTAAAATGGCCCGAAAAGAGGCTTTTGTGGCGCTGGCCAACCTGTCCGACAATTTTCAACGCATGCTATCGGATCCGAAGAACCAGCAGCCCAACCTCCGGCTTTATCACCAGTTCGTTTCCGCAAGCCATATGCTGACCTCCCATATTGCCGCGCTCTCCTCATATGCGCAGCAGTACGCCTCCGCCTATGCGCAGCCCGACTTTCAACCGCTGATCAATACGATTGACAAGATACTTTCTTCGGTCAATGCGCAGGACGGCGAACAGGACGGGAAAGACGGCCTGGAAATAAACAATGCGCCTCTTTTTAAAAAAGTAAGCCGGTTGCTGGAGCAGCGAAAAAAGGACCTGGAACAAGGACTGGAAAACACGCCGGCAGAAACAAGAAAAGCGCTTTCAGAGCTATCGACCATCGCCGACCAATTCCGGCTGATCCATTCCATTTCGGCCAATACCGTTAAAATATTCCTGCAGTCAAAAGCCAGTCAGACAGCATAATAAGCGCTTCAGGGTAATATGCCATCAACCCAACTGCAACGGGCAGCCGCCGCAGTGTCCGACCGCAGAAAACCGAAAACTGCGCCCGCCCTCAGTATTGCATGAGGGCGATACGCAGCGGCGCCAGGTCGGGCAATCAGCGCTTACTCAATCCGTTTAATGCCAGTTTTGGTAAATACGATCTTTTTTTGCTTATAAAGATTGCCGACGGTCATTTTGAAGGTCTTCTTACTCATCCCAAAAAAAGAATAGATCTCCCCGGGATCAGATTTATCGTGAAAGGGAAGGTATCCATTGTGCTCATCCAGTAAACGCAGTATTTTTTGCGCTTCTCCTTCCACGCGCCCGTACCCCGGCTTCCCTGCCGCCACGTCGATCTTATTATCGGGATATATCTTTTTTATATATCCTTCGAAATGATCTCCTATCTCAATAGGGCGATATACTTCATTAAAATGCAGTACGCCGGTGTGAAGATGGTTAATGATCATCACATAGCCGATGTCCGTGCGGCGATAAACAGTCAAATCAACCAGGTCCATCTCTTTAACGGTCAGCGCCTCATTGGAGAGAAAGCTCTCCAGTTTTTCCGAGGCGGCGATCCTGCCGGTGCGTTCATCTATATAGATCATCACCAGGTATTCCTTGCCGGCGTACATCCCGGAAACCTGCTTGGAAACGGGCACAAACAGGTCCTTCATCAGGCCCCAGTCCATGAATGCGCCCTGCCGGGTAACGCTAACCGCCTTAAGTTTAACGATCTCTCCCACGATTCCGATAGGCCGTTGAGTGGTGGCGATCACCCTGTCTTCTGAGTCGTGGTATATGAACACTTCCAATTCATCTCCCGGCTTCGCGCCTTCCGGAACAAATCTTTTGGGCAGCAGTATGCCCCCGGCGCCATCATCGAGGTAAATCCCAAAATCGGTTTCCCGCTTAATGACGAGCGTATTATACCTTCCTATTTTTACCATGAATGTTTTAGAAAGCGGAAAGATACGCAAGCCGCTTAACTTTTGCGATGAAAAAGCCGTTCGCGGGTTCATTGGCTTTATTATCTTCAAAAAACACATTGCTTAATTTATACTATGAGTTTCCTTACCAGTAAAATTTCCCCCATCGGCCCGCGCGATCAGGGAAGTTTTGCTACAAATACCCACCCGTACAGCTTGCCGGAGCGCGACCGATTTCGGCATAGTTTTTTTATGGGTAAGGGCGACAGCATAAAAATGGTCCTTGATTGACCCGAACGGCTATCATTTACCTCAACTTAAACACTCATTGTTATGAAAAAGCTACTTCTTATTCCGGCAATATTATTCAGTCTCGGCCTGTTTGCGCAGAAATTTCAATTGGGTTTGAAAGCCGGCGCCAATGTCAGCAATTTCTCGGGAGGAGATTTTGGGAATATCGATAAAAAAGCGCTGGTAGGCTTTCATGGGGGCGGCTTTGTAAGTTTCCTGCTCGGAGATAATTTTGCTATACAACCCGAGGTTTTATTCTCTTCGCAGGGAGCCAAGCTGAAAAATGCAGGGAATGAAGAAAATTTCAAGGTATCCTATCTAAATATTCCCATATTAGCAAAATACCGGTTCAATGGCGGCTTTTACCTGGAAGCCGGTCCGCAAATAGGTTTTAAGGTCGGCGAAAACGTTCCTAACAATACCATTAACAATTTTGCCAAGGACCTCGACCTTTCCCTGGACGCGGGCCTGGGATTTCATAGCCAGTCGGGCTTCGGTATCGGCGGCAGGTATACGGCGGGTCTTTCGAAGGTGGGAGATTTTAATACCTCCGCTTTTAACCCCGATTTTAAAAACGGCGTGGTGCAGTTGTTCGTTTTTGTAACACTGTTCAACAATAACCGCGACTAATAGATCCTGGCGTCGTTATCGATAAGGCGTTGCGCAAGCTGATGGTCAAAAACCAATTCTTTGTTGGCGATCACCTGGCGAAGAAGATCGTGAATGGTGATCACTCCCTTGAAATCAATATCGTCAAAAGCCAGCAGGTAACGGGTTTTGTGTGTTTCCATGATATTCATGCAATGCTCCACGGTGTCATCCATTTCCACCCGGGGAAGATCCACGGTCATTACCTCTTCTATGGTAGCGCTCGCGCTGGAGCGGCCTTTTAAAATAATATTACGGGTATAGTCGCGCTCGCTGAAAAGTCCTTTGTAATCGCCTTCGTCCAGCACGACAAGATAGCTGAGGTTGACCGTGTTCAGCAGTTGCAGTCCTTCTATCACCAGGGCCTTCGGATGAATGGTATTAAAAACCGGAGACTTGCTTTCTATGATATTCCTTACTGTTGGCATAATCGGTATTTTCTTTAATGTACTTATTTTTTCAAGATAAAATGATTTGAAAGACAAAGATGCGGGGAAGATCCATTTCCCCCTAAATTATTCAGGTTTTACCACGCGTTTACACGAAGAGCGAGAAGAAAAACAATATGGCACGAGATTTTTAATACAAACCAGGAGAGCTCAATAATTAGTCATTTTATTTATATTAATAATATTTGCTATATATATAAATAATATAAAAAAATAATAAATTCAAAGATTATAATGTCTATTTATGTAAATTATCTTACAAATCCGTATCTTTATGTTTATCATCTGAATATATCAAAATATATATTTTTTTTACATATTTAAAATATCGTTCTATTAAAATGAATTCAAGATATTTCTGAACACTTTCATATGGCAAGCAATCGTTAGACCTCCTGTTTCTACAGGAGGTTCTTTATTAGGAGGAAATTGCTTACTTTAACAGACGATTAACAACGATTGCTTTCCATGAACCCTGCCCCCAGGCAGGGTTTTATATTGTTATTCATGCGATCATTGCATTATCCGCATAACTGCCCGGATCGTTCCTTGGATGTAAGATGGATAGTTACCATGTAAGGGGCTGATCTGCCTGAAGCGCTAATGCTATTCGCTTCTCAAGCGCAGTTACAATTCGCGTATCCAGATATTACGGAAGCTGGTCGGATTCTGATGATCCTGGAGTTTTATCGGGCCCTTGCCATGGGGTTTCACCTGCGGCAAACCCACAAAAGGCGTAGTTCCCCGGATAGCCGTATGATTCTGGATCAACACCCCGTTATGTAATACGGTAATATAGGGAGGATGGATCATCATACCGTCCTTATTGAATTTAGGGGCGGTATAGATCACATCATAGGTCTGCCAGGCCCCCGGCGCCAGGGAGGCGTTCACCATAGGCATTGATTGCTTGTAGATCGATCCGGCCTGGCCATTGGAGTAAGTCGGGTTATTATAACTGTCAAGCACCTGCAGTTCATATATGCCCTGCATAAAAATACCGCTGTTGCCGCGTCCCTGCCCATCTCCCTCTACCTTTGCGGGCGTGCGGAATTCAATATGCAGTTGAAAATCTTCAAATTCCTGCCTGGTTTGAATATCTCCGGATCCGGGCTTTACCGTTATGGCGTCCCCCTCGATAAGCCAGGGAGCGGCGCCGCCATTCCTGGACGACTTCCAGCCATCCAGGCTGCTGCCATCAAACAATACAATAGCGTCGGCGGGAGCGGAGCTGGGCGCCGAGCCGAAGACCTTTCCAGGCTTTACCGCTTTAGGAACCGGCTCCCAGATCTCAGTGGATTCAGGGGTTTGTTTCTTCGGATCTACCTGGGCCATACCGGCAATGGTCACGGAAACTGCCGCCGCAAACATCAAAGCGCTTTTTTTCATGCTATTATCAGGCTTTTATCGTTAAGGACAATGAATAAACCAAACAAATACCAAGGCAATTTAGTTATTCTGATCTGAAAAATTCCGGTATAAGATCATTTCCGTTCGTTGAGCCTACCGGGGCTGCCTCATCCTATTCAGATAATATTAAGACCTGTTGAATGCGATCCTCACGGTCGCGAGCAACTGGCCGGTATGTCGCATCGTATGCTCGGCGGCGTGAAAAAGCAGCCCGATGGTCGTGGAAGGGATCCGCTTTCGCCCCACCGTTCTGATCGCGGTCAGCTGTGTTTCATCTATCTTTTTCAAGCGTTCCAGCGATTGATGAATAGCCGTTTCCAACGCATCCAGTAATGCGGTTACGGATACCTGTTCATCGGGTTTTTCTTCTGCGGAAAGATAACCCAGTTGTTCCGCAGAAAGCATATTGCCTTCGGCATAGGTGAACAACCTGTCGAGCACGCCGGGGATATGCCGGAGATGAAACCCGACAGACGCAACGCCCGAAGGTTTTTCCCAGAGCAGGGAAGAAGGAAACCCCTGCAGCGCTTCCCGTATTTCCGCATTTGCCTGCAACAGGGCATGCGCAGCAGGTTGAAGAAGGGCAGGTACGCCGGCCACAGGCCCCCGGAGCCAGAACTCCGGCTGACGGACTTTATTTTGTTGATCTGACATGTTAATTAATTTATTGTTGAACTACACAATGGTTTGCGTATAGGCCTTCCCGCGATCCGGTTTCGTTCAACTCAGCTGCCTGACCCATCCGTCGCAGACCTTATCCAAACAAAAGATAAGCGATCACGAGCGTGACCAGGATATTAAACGACTGGGCGATCACGAAGGCATAGAGCGGTTTGCGATTGCTCGATTTCAAAAGATCTGAGAATTTGGTTTCCAATCCAATGCTGGTAAATGCCAGTACAAACCATAAGGTCTGAATGTTTTTAAGACCGGATTTCACGCCATCTATCGTCTGAGGTTCAATAAAAAAAGAAAACAGTATGGAAGCCGCGACAAAGCCCAGCACGAATTTGGGGAAGCGCTCCCATATCGCGCCGAGGGAGGGCTTTTCAAACTGGCCTTCCGGACCCTTGGTATTGGTGTAAGCCCAGTATACGGAAATAGCAAAAGCTGCGATACCCAGCAGCACGTTCTGCGAGAACTTAACAATGGCGCTTATTTTCAAAGCCGTCTCTCCTACAAGCGTGCCCGAAGCCACCACGGCGCCGGTGGTATCAATGCTGCCTCCTATCCAGGCGCCGGTCACTTCCTGCGATAAGCCCATGTACTGCGCCAGGAAGGGCATGCCGATCATCATCGGGATCGCCGTGATCAGCACCAGCGAAATAACATAAGACAGCTTTTTACTGTCGCCCTTTATCGCGCCGGAAGCGGCAATGGCCGCAGTGACGCCGCAAATCGAAACGGCGCTGGAGATCATCATGGTCAGTTCCTTATCGATCTTCATCTTCTTACAAAGCCAGAAGGCAAAATACCATACGCTCAATACCACTATGATCGCCTGAAGCAATCCATAAGATCCCGCTTCCAGTATATCGCCGAAAATGATGCTGGTTCCGAGTATCACCAATCCTATCTTCACAAACATCTCGGTGGACAAGGCCGAACGGAACCATTCGGGAAGTTTAAAAAAATTCCCTACGATCAATCCCAGCGTCAGGCTGAATATTACCGCTTCCAGGTTCAGCGCCTTCACCTGATCGTTACCGGCCAGTACCATGGCGAGTACGGACAGGATATATACGAACGGGAAGCTGTATATAAAAGATTTCAGCGGACGACCCGTGAGAAACACGCCGATGCAGGCGATCAATAAGACAAATGCAAACTGTACGCCCAGAACGGACAGGTTCGCGGCCGAAAAAACCTTATTCGCTAATTCTTCCGTACTATTCCAGCTAAAGGAAGGCTTCGGAGGCTGAATTCCGCCCAAGGCCAGGAAGATGATCAAAAATCCGAGTATTACGACTACCCAGTCTTCGTTTATGGTAACCCTTCTTGGAGATGTTGACATATCTTTATTATCGTTTATATTTAAACGTTATTTAAGTTTCTTTTTTTTATCTGTCCGGATATACGACTGGTCGCTTGTTTTGCCGCGTGATGATCGCTTCCGCCATGAACGCCTTATTTTGGATAAGGCCGTCCTGACAAACGGCTAAGAAAAGATGTATGTGTTCGGGTCAATGTTGCGGTAAAGCACGCAGAACAACGCGCAGGAGAACTGCAGCCATCGGATAAATGGCCAGGCAACAAAACAGGAAAACGCCTTCTCCCCGGTTCATTAAATAATATAAGCATCCTGCTAATATACTAAAGAAAAGAGAAGCATGATAAAAATCCGGGCCTATCCCTCGCTCAGGCCGGAATGCCCATCCTCCTTTTGCCTGTTTCCAAAAAGACTGAAATCGCTATCGCCAAACCGGTAGGAGAAAATAAGCCTGAAGCTCCGGACATTCCAGCGGCGATAAGAATCCTGGTAGAAGGTTTCCGTATCGTATATCTGGCCGAACCTGTCCGTATTGAAAAGATCGTCAACGCTGAGGGTAACAGAAGCCGCATTCTTTTTGAGAAATTCCTTCCGGATAGCCAGGTCTACCTCGTATTGGGACTTGATCTTCCCCTGCGGGATCACCCGGGGAGAGCTGTATTCTCCTCTCGCCTGGAAGTTCATGCCATTGAGCGCGCCAAGGGGCGACTCCAGCTTATAATTAGCGGTCAGTTTTGATCTCCAGTTGAATCCCTCGTTATTCAGATCCAGGTCTCCCACCACGGCTTTAACTTTCCGGTATTGGAGGTTAAGGCTCGGGATCAGCTCCAGCTTGCCGAGCTTCTGCTGCAGGATAAATTCCGACCCCATGCGATTGGTGTATTGCGCGTTTATATAGGTGTTTAATATCGCGTTCGGATCAACGCCTGCATTATTCAACTCTTTGTAAACGCTCTCAGAAATGGTATCGCTGTAGTTGGTAATATCGCCCTGGTTGTTTCTGAAATAGACCGAGGCCAGGAAATTACCATCGGTATAGCGGTTATTATAATTGAATTCAAAAGAATTGGTGTATTCGGGCTCTATCCCTGGTTTACCCTGCGAGAGGTTCATGGGATCATTGATATCAATAAAGGGATTGAGCTGCCAGAAATTAGGCCTGCGCACCCTTCTGCTGAAATTTAATTGCAGCTCCTGGCTTTCGTTAATGGATTTGGAAAGATAGAGGCTGGGGAAAAGTCCGTCAAATATGCTGCCCAGATCCAAAGGCAACTTATATCCAAAGCTCCTGGCGCTGTCTACCAATGTACCGTCAAAATTTGAGAATTCCGATCTTAAACCGGCCTGGTAGCGGATTTCCTTAACTTTACCGGTATACGTGATATATCCCGCATAGATCGATTCCTTATACCTGACATTTGAGCTCAGCGGCAGTTTAACCTGCGACCCATTCACCAATGAGAAAGCATCCAGCACGCTGGCGTTATTATTAATGAACCCGCGAAGGCCCATTTCAATTTTCGAATGCTCCGAGATCGGGTTTTCATAATCGATCTGCATGGTCAGCTGATCATTACTGTTATGCCCGTCGCGGCGAACCAGGTTGGGATCAGCGTATGCGCTGCCGTCGGGATAATATAAATAGTTGTCGATCGAAGACCCGTTTTTGCCCTTTCCTTTATTATAGCTCACATCGGCATTCAGCTCCTGTCCGCTTTTGGGAAACTTGTGCGTATAATTCAGCCTGGTATTGCTTCTGTCAAATTGCCCGAATCCATCGGTAATGCGATTGCCGTACCGAAGCAATGTTTTTTGAACATCAAGATAGTCCTGCTTTTGCTCTTCGCCGCTTTTGAAGCGCCCTTTCACAAAATGCTGGGACAAGGACAGGATGTTGCGGTTATCGGCGAAAAAATCAACGCCAAAACGCGCAGAAGTAAACTTTCGGGAACGTTCAGTTTCTGAAACCTGGTTAAAATAATCCTGCCTGACGCCATTCACCTTATTCTGCCGGAAAGCCTCCGTTTTGGCCACGCCCCCCGATTGATTGTAGTTGCCGCTGGCAAAAAAATTAAACTTGCCCTGGCGGAGGTTAAGGCTGAGATTGCTATGCAGCACTTCCGGGATGCCGGCGCCGGCAGAAACCCTTCCGTTCAAGCCCAGGCGCCTGTTCTTTTTCAATACCACATTGATAATGCCCCCTGAACTGGCTGCGTCGAATTTTGCCGAGGGATTGGTAATAAGCTCTATCTTCTCAATATCCTCAGACGGGATCTGGTCGAGCGTGAGGACGGTAGGCCTCCCGTCTACGAATATCGTGGGGCTCGAATTACGAAGCTCCACATTGCCTTCCGCATCGACGGTTACGGAGGGAATACTGCGCATAATGTCTACCGCAGATCCCCCGGTTGCGGTAAGGGTCTTGTCTACATTATAGATCTGCCGGTCAATTCCCATTTGCATGGTAGGACGCTGCGCTACCACGGTAACGGCGCCCAGCAGATCGGCATCGCTGCCCAGTTCAATATTTCCCAGATCCTTCTGGAAATTTGCCTCCTGGCCCGGTTTTCTATCCAATACCACCTGTTCAATAAACTCTCCGAAACCCACGGCCGTAAAACGCACCGCAAAATAGTCGGGGAGGGGAAGATTGGTAAAGCTGAAATCGCCATTGGGCTTTGTAAGCATCCCCGCGAGCACGCTATCCGCCCCGGGCGAAGCGGGATTCGAAATAATCACCTGAACAGAAACAGCCTCAACGCCTTTTTTGGTCTTGCCGTCTACCACTTTTCCATATAAACGGGCGGGAAGGTATTGCGCAGGGGGGTCGTCATGGTCGATAATTATATCTTCCGGATGCTCCTGGGCAAAAACAAAAATACAAGAGACCAACATCATCAAAAGCAGCGAACCCTGTTTCATTAAATTCATTAAAGCTTATTTATCAGGTACCAAAACTATTTTGAAGTAAGACGTTTATCGCTGGCAAAACCTGCGATCAAATTAAAAAATACATTGAGAGATAAGGCTGATGAATAAAACAACCATGAAGGTCAGGCCTCTATCCCGGAATCGTCTCATTTTTCCTGTATTAAATTAAATTTTAGGGGATCATTAACGATTGAGCTCCATGCATATCCCAATTCCTGCAGATATGTCCGGCCAACAGGTATTCAATACCTACCGGTCGTATTATCCCATAACGCAGGGACCCGGCCGAACGTATATGACCGGTGATAGGATTACCGGGATGCGCATGGCGCTATATAAACTGATCCTTTAGCAAAACCATCAGCTGTTCAAATAGCCCAAACTGCCTACGGTATATGGCTGCTGTCTGCGGATCCGGCATATAAATGGTCCCGGGAGATCTTTTATCTAAAGGCGGCAGTCCCAGCGCTTCCCTCGCGACCACGATCGCCCCCCAGGCAGAGCCTTCGGCTGCGTCTGAAACAACGACCGTTCTCTCAAATACATCAGCCAGCATCTGCACCCATAAGCGGTTTTGCGCAAATCCTCCCGTGGCATGAATGGCCGCGACGGTATTTCTTTCCATGACCAGCCTGCCAAAGCTATATAAGCTGTAAACAACAGCTTCCATGGCGGCCCTGATCATATGCGCCCTCGAATGATTGATGGTAAGGCCAAACAATACGCCCCTGGCGCGCGCATTCCATAAAGGGGCCCGCTCCCCAAGCAGATAGGGAAGAAAGATCAGCCCCCCGCAGCCGGGTTCCACTTTTTCCGCTTCCTTCAGGAACAGGTTCATATCCTGATCAGCTTCAAAAAAAGTATGATTCAGCCACTCCAGCACGACGGCGCCATTATTCCCCGCGCCGCCCAATATATACTGGTCGTTCATGGCATGGTAGCAAAAAGTGCGCATATCCGTGTCGACAAAGGGCGAACCGGCGAGTATTCTGACGGCCGAGCTGGTGCCGATAGTGGCCACCATTGGTTGCTGCCCCTCCGGGCTCACGCTCAGATTGGCCAATGCGCCATCGCTGCCTCCTATAACAAAGGGCGTATCCTTCAGCGCTTCATGCGCGGCCCAGTGGGCGCCCTCCGGCAAGATCCGCGTTTTTTTTACGCTTGTCACAGCAGAGAGCCGGGAAGCTTCGAGACCCAGGTATTGCAAAATATCTTCATCCCATTGGAGGGTATGCAGATTGAGCAATCCGGTGGCAGAAGCCACGCTCGTATCCGCCTCGTATACGCCAAATAACCTGGACCATATGTATTCCTTTATGCCGATAAATTTATGCGCGCGCTGAAACAGCGCGGCATCGTTTTCCCTCAGCCATAACAATTTGCAAAAAGGCGACATGGCATGAATGGGAACGCCCGAGGCCTGGTAAAAACGTTTTCCCGTTTCGGTGTTTTTCAGCGCGCGGGCATAAGGTTCTGCCCTGCTATCCGCCCATATTATGCATCGCGTAAGCGGATCGCCGGCTTCGTTTACAGCGATCAGGCTGTGCATCATCGCGCTGAAGGCGACGGCAGCGGGCCGGGAAGGAAGAAGCCCCTGCGTTATGTCCGCCAAACACTGCAATGTTTTACCAGCGATCTCATCGGGGTCCTGTTCGCTTTGACAGGGCAGAGGATGGAACATTTCGTATGCGCATGACTGCTGGCGCAACAGCTTCCCTTCGTCCGAAAAAGCGGCAACTTTTACTGCAGTGGTCCCGATATCAACGCCCAGCCAATAATTCATGCGTAAACCCTTTTTTGCTCCACGATCAAAGAACAGCGCTATTTCTGTCTTAATAATTTCAGATCGGGCTGGGCATACTTGAACACCTTGAGATAAAAGGTGGTTCGGGTCTGATCAACGCCCTTGATCTGGGATATGGTATTGACAAACTCCACAAGGTGATTGTTGTTGCGGCACATCACGTCCACTTCCAGGTCAAAATCGCCGGAAGTCAGGGCCAGGAAGCTCACTTCAGGCAATTTCGCGATCTTGCTGGCGACCGACTCCTTCAGGGTAGCCGGGCGTACATATACCGCGATCTGGGCGTAAGAATGAAATCCTACCCTTTCGGGATCCACCCTGCCCACAATATGAATGAAGCCTTCCTGGATAAGCTTATTGACCCTTGTGCGGATAGTGCCGATAGAAACATTTAACTTTTCCGCCATTACCGTAAATGACATCCGGCCGTCTTCCTGGAGGTAAGACAAAATATTAAAATCCAGTTCGTCTGAAATAAAACTTTTTGGTTTCATTGATGAAATTTAAATCATATATAAATAACTGCCTCTGATAGGTTCAATTTATTTATTAAAAATTTTCTGACAACTGTTCCCATCGCATTATATATACCTCTTTATATTGAATACAATCGGCGCGCAAAAAGACCAATTGATGCAGAACCCAACGATGAGGCCGGGCGGGTCAGCGCGCAACTATGCGGACCTTTATTAACATGCTCCGGCCTATGATTCGGACAAGATCGGGTCGCGCGCCCGAGCCTCACAAATTTCCGGCCTTCGGGCCCCGTTCTGATAAATTGCTTTAATTTTAGGATCATGAAAAACGCCATAAACATAGCGGCTTTACGCCGGCCCTTGTTCTTTTTGGTTGCCTGTTTGCTATGGATAAGCGCAGGAACGGCAAGGGCCCAGCAAAAGAAAACTAGTAACGACCAGCTGTATTTCAAAAAAAATCTGGTGGCCTGGTGCGTGATCCCGTTTGACAGTAAGAAACGCAGCCCGGAAGAACGAGCGATCATGCTGAAATCCCTGGGTTTCCGGTCGTTTGCGTACGATTGGCGCGCCAATGATCTTCCGTCGATGGAAACAGAACTTGCCACCCTGAAAAAATACAATATCGCGTTGAGCGCCGTATGGTTTCATATAGACGGCAATTCCGAAAACCTCCTCGACGAAACCAATGAAACCATCCTAAACATCCTGCAAAAAACAAATACGCATACGGAGTTATGGATCAACTTCAATCCCCGGTATTTTAAGGGTTCGCAGGAAGAGAAGTTGCAGAAGGCAATAAGCATGGTCCGGTATATCCACGAGCGCGCGGCAGCAATAGGATGCACCATCGCCTTATACGCCCATGGCGGCTGGTTTGGAGAACCCGGCAACCAGGTAGCGATTATCCGGGGCGCCGGCCTGCCCGATACCCGCGTCGTGTACAATTTTCATCATGGCCATAAAGACATGGATAATTTCGCAGAGGTGTTATCCCTGCTAGGCCCTTATCTGTCTACTGTAAACCTTAACGGCATGAGGGCCGAGGGTCCCCAGATACTTGGTTTTGGAGAAGGCGACCGCGAAGCGGGCATGTTAAAAACGCTTAAAGCTTCGGGATATTCCGGGTTGATCGGCATCATTGGCCATACCGAGAACGAAGATGTGCAACTGGCGTTACAGCGCAACCTCGACGGTTTAAAAAAAGTGTTGTTGCAGATCGGCGAAAAAAAAGCCGCCAAAACCTATAAATAATATTGTCCATTCATAAACTGATAAATCATGCATACCATATCCCGCAGAAACGTATTGAAAACGATCGCGCTGGGAGGCGGCGTGATCTTATCGCCGTCCGTATTCTCAGCCTTTGGCCGGAAAAAAGACAAGCTGGGCGTGGCATTGGTGGGCCTCGGCAATTATAGTACTAACCTGCTTGCCCCCGCGCTGCAGCAGACCAAACACTGTTATCTCGCAGGAATTGTCACCGGAACGCCGGCAAAAGCAGTCAGCTGGAAGGAAAAGTACAATATTCCCGACAAGAATATTTACAACTACGAGAATTTCGACCGGATCGCCAACAATCCCGATATCGACGTTGTCTATGTTGTGCTTCCGCCTTCCATGCATGCGGAGTATTCCATACGCGCCGCCAACGCGGGCAAGCATGTATGGTGTGAAAAGCCGATGGCCATCTCGGAAAAAGAATGCCAGGCCATGATCGACGCCTGCAAAAAAAATAAACGGTCGCTGGCTATTGGCTACCGGCTCCATCATGAGCCCAACACCCAGGAGTATCGCCGGATAGTGAACAATAAGCTGTTGGGAAATATACGATATGTGAATTGCGCCGCCGGATACCGCGATGGCCGCACCGATCACTGGAAGCAGAAAAAAGAAATGGGCGGCGGCGCCTTATACGATATGGGCGTCTACGCCATACAGGGAGCGCGTCTTGGAACGGCAATGGAACCTACCGCCGTTCTTTCCGCCGCTATTTCCACTACGCGGCCGGAGATATACAAAAACGGGCTCGACGAAACGACAGTCGCCAAGCTGGAATTCCCCGGAGGGATAACCGCAGATATCAAGACGAGTTTTGGAGAAAACATCAACTTCCTGGATATTACCTGCGAAAAAGGAGAGATCAAACTGGCGCCTTATTCCGGCTATAACGGTATAAAAGGAAGCAGTCCGCTCGGAGAGATCCATCATGTCTACTCCGTTCCCTGGCAGCAGGCCAGGCAGATGGACGATGATTCGCTTTCGATCCTGCAGAACAAACCTATGCTGGTCCCGGGAGAGGAAGGCCTGCGCGATATCCGCATCGTAGAAGCGATCTATAAATCGGCCGCCAGTAAGCAGGCTGTCAGGTTGTAATTTACCAGGTCCGACCCGCGTTGACCACGGCCTTCTCCACGGCGAAAAACAACCAGGCAAACCCTGGAAGGGCTTTTATAAGCAGGCTCAAATTCGCTCTGCGACGCTTCTATATAGCGACAACCTGTATGGATAGGCGCATCCCGCAATAACGCCTGCCGATCCGTTCTATATTTCTGTAAAAGGATCCAGCGCGGGAATATGCGTTATGGACACTTCTTTTATTTTGGGCTGAAGCCATTCGGTCAACCATTCCATGCCCGGTTCTTCGCTTACCGCATGCCCGAGTACAATCAATGCTATTTTTTTACCAAACGCTATCGAGTCCCGGATGTATTCTGCCGTTTCCCATTCATTGATCTCTCCTACGATCAACACATCGGGCGCATGCTTCAGCGCGCCGCCGATCTGCGCCTGGCCGCCGGATGCTCCCGGCAACAGCAATACCCGCCGGCAGGATTGCGACAGATCGCCGATCACCCTTACCTGCCTGATCTTCAGTTTCTGCTTTACCTGTCGCGCCATATCTTTCAGCGATGTTTCAGGAACAACAAGCAGATCTTCCCCGGTAAAATATTTTTCCCAACCGATCTTCCTGGCTACGCCATAGGAGACGCCATCGGGGATATGCGCATGCCAGTAATCATGAAAGCGCCAGACGGCAATCCGGTGTTTCTCCAACAATGCCTGTTTCTCGAGCAGCGTATTGTTTTTTTCTTTTACCCAATTCAATTCGTCGAGATGATTATAAAACGTGGGCTCATGTGTAATAATAAAATTGGCTTTGCGCCGTATGGTTTCCCGGATAACGGGAACCGTGGCGAACATCGTCGATACGATGCCGGTCACGGGCTGGTCTTTGTCGCCGCTTTTCAACGTATCGACCGTTTTATTAAATGGAGCGCCGGGGATCTCTTTTAAGATGATATCTAATATATCCTGAACGGTATATGCTTTGATTTCTCCCTGGCGGGCTCCCGCAGGATCAGCCTGCGTTAAACCCTCCCCGGGGTTTCTCAGAAAATTTTTCTTTAGCGTTTGTTCGGCGCCCGAGGACGACGCTGTTCCGGGAATGGCCATCAATGCAGAAGCTCCGGCCGTTTTCAATACGTCAAGGATAAACGTTCTTCGATGCGTAGGTTCGTCTCCGTTAACAGAATGCAGAAAATGATCGTTCATATGAACCGGTTTAACCGTTAATAATAAATCCTTCACTTACCTGTTATCCAATAATATCCCGGCCTGTCCCCTGATCAGGGCGTCGTCTGCATTAATATAATACGTATCAGCAGATCGCCCCAGGTATTCTAACGCCTTCTCATATTGGCTTTTCAGCGCCTTATTACATACCAGTATTATAGCATGTTGCGTGGAATGAACGCCCCTCAGTTCCGATCCTATCAGCAAACCGCTGAGATAATGATAGTTTTTGGTTGGGGAAACGCCGCCCAGCAATTGATTACCGCGAACATAAAAAGCCAGGTTCAGGATATTGGCCACGGCCGCATCCCTTACTCCTCTTCCAAAATAGATATCGTTTTCCGGCTGGGCGCCCCATTCATTTTTTTGTACAGATCCGGACAAGATGCTTTTATTGCTCAACAGATCAAAAAACTCGCCCGTCATATAAGTATGAAAATTCCACGCCGTTCCGTTTTGTACTGAGATATGTTTTGAGTGCGTTCCCGGAAAAATATACAGCGCCTCGTCCCATTGCCGGCCATCGGCGGCATTCATCAAACCGCATCCCTCCAGCATGGTCTCTTCCCCGCGCAATACGTCTATTCCGGTCCTTAGCCCCGCGATCACGATCATTTTATGAGAGAAATCGCCGGACGGCGCAATGATCCGCCTTTCCAATTCATTATTCCCAATAACATAAGGCAGCTCTTTATAAGGGATATCCATCATGCCGATACTGGAGGAAGCCATACCCGATAAAACCATCGTGACGCCGGCCAGGGAAAATCCGCATTTTTTTTCCATCTCCCCAACCTGCTCCCCCAGGTATTGCCGGTAAAAGGAGAGCCGGTCTTTTTCAGGACCGCCGGTTTTGATCCATTCGTTATGTAAAGCTGCAATGCCAAGCGCGCCGGTTATTTCAGCAAGAACAGTAATGTTTTCCGCATTTACCAATCGCAACCTGAAAGACGAAGTTCCCCAATCGCAGCTTAAAAATGTATTCATCAATTATAACTCTGTTTACGTATATATCGGACTGCAGATCCCGGCGCCCGCTCCTGCGCAACTGATCTGGCAGCATGAGGCGCTCTACCATTCTGCTACGCTTCCATCCTCATGCCGCCATACCGGGTTTCTCCAGTTATGGCCGATGGCGGCCATCTTCCGCACATGGTCTTCATTGATCCCGATGCCCAGTCCCGGTCCGCCGGGTATTTTTACAAATCCGTTTTCATAATCAAATACGGAAGCATCGGCAAGATAATCCAGCAGATCGCTGCCGGCATTATAGTGGATGCCCAGGCTTTGTTCCTGGATAAAAACATTGTGACAGGTCGCGTCGACCTGGAGACAGGCCGCAAGGGCGATGGGTCCCAGCGGACAATGAGGCGCCGCCGCCACATCAAACGCTTCCGCCATGGAGATGATCTTCTTGCATTCCGTAATGCCTCCCGCATGCGAAAGATCGGGTTGAATAATATCTACATATCCCTCTTTGAGCAGGTTCTTAAATTCCCAGCGGCTAAACATCCGCTCTCCCGTAGCGATAGGAATAGCGGTCAGTTGCGCCAACTCTTTCAACGCCTCGTTGTTTTCCGGCAGTACCGGCTCTTCGATAAACATCGGATGAAAGCTTTCCAGTTCCCTGGCCAGGACCTTGGCCATAGGTTTATGCAGGCGGCCATGGAAATCGATCCCTATGCCAAAAGCAGGACCGCCGGCTTCCCTCACCGCAGCTACTCTATTCAGGACAAGATCTATTTTTTCATGCGTATCAATATACTGCATTTCTTCCGAAGCATTCATCTTAATGGCGGTAAATCCATTGGCAATGGCTTCCCTGGCAGCCTTCCCCACATCGTCGGGCCTGTCGCCGCCGATCCACGAATAGATCTTCACCTTATCCCTCGCCTTGCCGCCCATGAGTTGGTAGACCGGAGCCTGGTAAAATTTTCCCTTTATATCCCAAAGGGCCTGGTCGATCCCTGCAATAGCGCTCATCAATATGGGACCTCCCCGGTAGAAGCCGCCCCTATACATAGTATTCCAGTGGTCTTCTATATTCATGGGATCCTTTCCGACCAGGTATTCCATCAATTCTTCTACGGCGGCTTTAACGGTAGCCGCCCGGCCTTCTATTACCGGTTCTCCCCATCCTGCCAATCCCTCGTCGGTAGTTATCTTTATAAATAACCAACGCGGAGGGACCTGAAAAAGTTCATAGCTTGCTATTTTCATATGCTTATCCTATTATCGAGGTTTTGCTTATCTCCGTTCATAAAGAAGGTTGATCGATCTTTTGCAACGCCTCTCTTACATTTTTTTCTATGACCGTCCACTGCCCCTGCGTTATCAGTTCGCGGGTCGCCAGCCAGGACCCGCCGACAGCAATCACATTCTTAAGGGAAACAAATTGATGTATGTTCTGAATATTCACGCCGCCCATGGGAATAAAACTCAGGTCCAGTTGCGCATAGGGCGCCTGAAGCGCCTTCAGGAAGTCGATCCCTCCTACCTGGGCCGCAGGAAAAAGTTTTAAGATACCGTGCCCGGCTTCATAGGCCAGTTCTATTTCAGAGGGCGTCATCACGCCGGGTATAAAGGGAAAGCCCATACGCTTTGCTTCCCCGGCAATGGCGGGGTTAAAACCCGGGCTCAACCCAAACTGCGCGCCTGCATCCACGGCCTGCCGCAACTGGTCTTGCGACAGCAGGGTGCCGGCGCCGATGATCATTTCCGGAAAATGTTTACGGATGGCCGCAATAGCGCCCGCCGCCGCCGGCGTACGGAAGGCGACCTCCATGATCCGCAATCCCCCTTTTATCACCGCTTCCACCGCAGGCAACGCCTCATTCACCGTGGAAAAGGTGATCGCCGGCAAGATCTTCTGATGAAAAAAGGAAGAAAGCATTAGACTAAGATACGTTTAAACCGGCAAGGATGCATTCCCATTGGCTAAACTATCCGTGTTCACATCAATTACCGGCTTACCGGTATCCATACTTTAACGGCATGTTCTATAAAGTCGTTCGCCAGGCCGATGGACTGCGCCGGCTTTTCCACTCCATCCATTTCGATAACCATTGCATCGCCCTTGGCGCCATCCTGGATAAAGGTTATATGATAGCTCGTGTCATGGTATTTATAGCTTAGTTTTACCGTTGTCCATTCGGGAGGAAGGCAGGGCTCAAATTTCAGTATCTGCGCATGTCTTTTCAGCCCGATAAAGGATTCCAGGATCAGCTGATACATCCATCCCGCAGAACCCGTGTACCAGGTCCAGCCGCCGCGGCCCGTATGCTGGGCAATAGCATAAACATCGGCGGCAATAACATAGGGTTCCACCTTATAAACAGCGATCGCTTCTGCTGTAATGCCATGACGGACCGGGTTGATCAGTTTTAACAGCTCCCAGGCGCGCCGGTTGTCGCGCAAGGCCGCAAAAGCCATAACAAGCCAGATCGCCGCATGCGTATATTGTCCGCCATTTTCCCTTACGCCGGGCACATACCCTTTGATATATCCCGGATTCAGGGCCGAGTTGTCGAAGGGGGGATCAAAAAGCTGGATCAGTCCCGGATCTTTCCGGACCAGGCGGCGATAAGCTTCCTCCATGGCCAGTTTTGAACGATTCTTATTGCCGGACCCGGATAAAACAGACCAGCTCTGGGCGATGGAATCTATCTTACACTCATCATTAGACGAAGACCCAAGCGGGGTCCCATCATCAAAATAAGCGCGCCGGTACCAGGCGCCGTCCCAGGCGTGCTGTTCTATGTTTTTTTGCAGCTGCGCCGCCTGCTCCTCGTATCGTTTGACGATCTCTGCGTCGGCGTATATGCGCGCGCCTTCCAGGAATTTCCTGATGGTATCATACAAAAAGAAGCCCAGCCATACGCTTTCTCCCCGGCCCTTTTCGCCTACCTTATCCATGCCGTCGTTCCAGTCGCCCGAACCCATCAGCGGCAGGCCGTGCCTGCCGAACTTCAGCCCATAATCAATCGCTTTCAAACAATGCGCATATAAACTTTCGGAAAGGTTGGAACGAATAGGCAGATCATAATAGGATTCCTCCCCATAGTTCAAAGCGCGGCCTTCCAGGTATTCCAGCTGTTCGTCGAGGATACCGATATCGCCTGTCGTGGTAAGATAACGGCCAACCGCATAGGGCAGCCAAAGATAATCGTCCGAACAACGGGTGCGAACGCCTCTTCCGCCGGGGGGATGCCACCAGTGCTGCACATCGCCTTCTTTAAACTGGCGGCTGGCGCAGCGCAGTATCTGCTCCCTTGCCATCTCGGGTTTGGTATGCATCAGGGAGATCGAGTCCTGCAATTGATCCCGGAATCCATAAGCGCCTCCGGATTGATAAAACCCGCTCCTGGCCCACAGTCTGCAAGCCAGCGTTTGATAGTTAAGCCATCCGTTGGCCAGGATATTCAACGGCGCGTCAGGCGTTTCTATCTGCACCGACCCCAGCGTCCGCGCCCAGTATTCCTTAACCTTTTCCAGCGACTCGCGGGCAACGGCGGCGCCCCGGGAACGGCGCGCGATATTGCCGGCATCCGCGGCATTCACGCCGGCGCCTAAACGAAATACGATTTCCCTTTCCTCACCGTCCTGCAACTCCAGGGCCGCCTGCGCAACGGCGCAGGGGTCGAGGGCGGCGCCGGTCTTACCCGAGAGTTTTGACCGTCGCATGGCTTCGGGGTTTCTCAGGGTCCGGTTGCGGCCGATAAATTCTTCGCGGTCGGCGGTAATCGCTTTTGCTGCATCGTCCACATCGAAAAAAGCAACCCTTCCTCCGAATTCCGTATTGTATTGATTGCTGGCCAGGATCGCGCCGCTCGCCATATCCAGCTCAGTAATGACATGCATCATCGTCCGGGAGCGGCGATCGCCGAGTATCCATTCAACATAGCCTGTAACCGTCAACCTCCTGCGGCGCCCCGACCGGTTGGTCAGTTTTATTACGGTGAACTTAACAGGCGATGCGATGTCGACATATACCGTCATCTCCGAAACGATCCCGTCTTCGATATGCTCAAAACGGCTGTACCCGAATCCATGCCGGGTAATATAGGGAGATCTTCCGCGGCAGGGCAGCGGGGACGGCGACCAGTAATACCCGCTCTCCTCGTCGCGCAGATAAAACGCTTCTCCCGAAGTATCTGAGACCGGATCGTTATTCCAGGGCGTTAGCCGGAGCTCATGCGCATTCTCCACCCAGGTATAGGCCTGCCCGCTTTCGGAGATGACAGAGCCGAAACCGGGGTTTGCCAGCACGTTCACCCAGGGCGCCGGCGATGATTGCCCGCCGGTAGTGATGATCACATATTCTTTTCCGTCGGGGGAGAAGCCGCCGATACCGTTAAAAAAAAGAAGCCCTTCCGGAAGCGGCAAGGATGTTTCCTGAACGGGATATGATCTCGCAGCGGCGAACGCATGGATCATTCCTTTCAGGCGGGCCCGGCGGTTCAGCTGCCCTTCCAGCGTACCCAGTTTATCAGAAATAATAATACGGGCTACGGACTGAAACAATATCCTGTCCTCATTGGATATCTGGTCTGCCGACCGGATAAAGATCCCGCCCGGTCTCTCCTGGACATCCGCATGAACGGAAGGCGCGATCAATGCCAGTATTTCGTTCTGAAGCGTATGGCGATAGCCCCCGGAATCTTCATTCCAGATCACCAGGTCCACGATCAATCCTTTCAGACGCCAATACGCATGCGCCAACGTCATCTGTTTCACCAATGCGATGTTGGCGCTATCTTCTATCTGCAGCAAAACGATCGGAAGATCGCCGGATACGGAGTAACTCCATAACCCCGATTGCCCGCGATGATTTTTGATCAGCGTTCCTGCGTCGGCGCGCATGGCGGCATTGGGGAAGATGACCGAGCTGGCCAGCTTGCCGTACAGCTGGGCGTCCGCTTCTGTCGCGTTGATCTGTCTTAGCACCACCTGGGCATGCGTCCATGCCAGCTCAAATGCGCGGTCGGCCATACGTCCGTCCTGGTATTTATCTATCAGTCCCATACACAACTCGCGCGTGGGGCCTATTCCATATGCCAGATCGACAACCGCCGACTGCTGCGGCTCCAGCGTAATACGGTAACGGATAGACGCAATAGGATCCAGCACGGACCCGCTGCTCCCGGAGAGCTTTCCCGCCTGTTTTATCGCCGCCGGATCCGCAATGCTATTTCCTCTTCCGATAAAACGCGACCGGTCTGTTTCATAGGAAATTTCTTCAACAGCCGCTCCATGCGCTTTCATCAGGTGAAACATCCAGGGCGTCTGTTCCTCCGCGGAGCGGGGCCTGCGCGTGCAAAGGATGGCATGCCGCAGCGGAAGGGTCTCCGTCTCCACAAAAAGATTGCTAAAAGCGGGATGCGCCATATCTGCCGCCGGGTGGGCAAGGACAACCTCGGCATAGCTGGTGAGTTCGATCACCCGTCGCTTACGCGAACGATTATCAATGGTCACCCTGCGCATTTCCACGTCGTCTTCCGGGGATACGACAATTTCCAAATGGGTTTCTATATTGTTGTCGCGCCGGCGGAACTCGGCCCGGCCCTGGGAAAAGATCACTTCATAATAATCCGTTTGTTTTTGCGACGGCTGATAGCCCGCCGACCAGAACTGGTCGCTGTCAACATCCCTGAGAAAACAAAATGTACCCCAGTTATCAGAAACGCCATCTTCCCTCCAACGCGTAATGTCCACATCTCTCCACCGGCTGTAGCCGCCGCCGGCATTGGTAACCATCACATGGTATCTTCCGTTCGACAGCAAATGCACTTCAGGCATGGGCGTATTCGGCGTGTGGATCACGCGCATATGCGCATCCTCCGATACCGGGCCGATCTCCGCAATATGAACGGAAGGAGCGTAAATAGTGGTTACCCGGGGGATCTTCTCCTGGAGCAATAAAAGAGTAGCCCTGAATTGCGGCTCCGCCTCGAATCTTCTCTGCATAGGCTTATCCAGCAACAGGTAAGCGAGCGATAGAAAACTCATTCCCTGGTGATGCGCCATAAAGGAGCGGACCACCGCTTCGGATTGTCCGCGAGGCAGGCGGGCCGGGGTATAATCTATCGCTTCAAAGAATCCATATCGTCCTTCGTATCCCTGCCTGGAAAGCTCCTGCAGGTTTTCGCAGGCTTTCTCCGGGTTCACCATCAGCGCCATCGCAGAAGCGTAGGGAGCTATGACCATATCCTCTCCCAGCCCGCGTTTCAATCCTAATCCCGGAACGCCGAAAGCGCGATACTGGTAGTTAAGCTGGGCGTCCACCAGGTTGTATCCCGATTCCGAAACGCCCCAGAACACTCCCCGTTTTTTTCCATATTCTATTTGCCGCTCCACGACCGAATGAAGCGTCTGATCCAGCAAGGTATTGCTGTATGTAGGCATCACCAGCAGCGGCATCAGGTATTCAAACATGGATCCGCTCCAGGAAAGCAGCAACGGAGAAACGCCGGGGCCGGTCAGCTGACGACCTAAAGCAAACCAGCTTTCCTGTTTTATCTTCCCCTGCGCTATGGCAACGAATACGCCTAAGCGCGCTTCGGAGCCCAGCAGGTCGTAAAACCCGAGATCCCTTCTGTGCTCTTCCACATTATACCCTATGGCCAGCAGGTGCTGCGAGCGGTCGAGAAGAAAATCATAATCCATATCAGAGAACTCATCGCATTGCCGGGCAAGGTTTTCGATGATCAGTATCTTTTCTTTGGCTCCGGCGGCGGCCCTGGTAACCGCCAGGCGGAAGGCGTTAAGCCATTCTTTTTCCGCAGGGTCGCGTTCTTCGCTAAGATAACGATCGATCGCCGGCGTCAATGCCAAATCAACCCTGGTCAATTCAGCAAGGGTAGGAATATTATGAAGGGAAGAAAGCAGGCTATCGAATGCGGGAGGAGCCTGCTTTAGCTTCAGCCAGCCGGCATGCATCAGCAGTTCGTGTTCGGCGCTACGGCATTGTTTTACCAGGGCTTCCGCCCACAGGCAGGATTCCGCGTCGGCAGCCAGCCGCTTATCTCCCATTAGCTCCCTGGCTATTTCTTCGGCAAGCAAAGACAAACGGCTAAGCGCATCCTTTACGCCCGAAAGCGTTCGCGGGGGCAATGCACAGGCTGGTTCCAGCGCCTCCTTAAACGGCTTCAGCAAGGAAAGCTCCTTCGTTTTTTCCCCGGTTTCCTGCTTTATTTTTTCCTCCGTAACGCATAGGGTATCGCGTATCCCCTCAAACAGCCGGCGACCCGTTATTTGCTGATTGATCAATTCCAGCAGGCCCTGCCTGAGGGTAAGCAGGCAACCCGCCAGGTTGCCGCTATCCACCGTGGAAACATACCGGGGAAACAACGCTTCCAGGGATATCGTATCGTACCAATTGTAAAAATGCCCGCGATACCGCTCCATCGCCTGCAGGGTGTTGAATGTATAAAAACAACGTTCGACCATCTGGTCCGACGTGATGTACCCAAAATCGCAGGCAGAAAGATTTGAGAGCAGGGAGAGCCCGATATTGGTGGGCGAGGTCCTGTGCGCAGTCCGCTCCACGGGGTTTTGCTGATAGTTATCGGGCGGCAGCCAATGATCTTCCTTGCCCACAAAATGCTCAAAGAAAAACCATGTCTTTCTCGCCAGCTTTCGCAGGAAAAGCGTTTGCTGCGGGGTGATATCGGCTTTCCGGCCGGCCATCGGTATGCTTACGCGCCAGGCAATAAGCGGGGCGGCCAGCCACAGCACGAGCAGGGGACCGGCGACCAGTAATCTAAACGGAAGAAACATCGCCAGGAAAACAAATACGATCAGGGCAAGAACAGGCGCCGCCCACATGGCGAGATAGGTCCGGGCAATGCCCCGGTTTTTTTTTGATGCGTTTCCCGAGGAAGGGTTCCAGTCCAACAAGTTTCTCCTGGTAATAAACAGGCGCCAATTGGCGACCGCGATAGCTTGCGCGCTGGTATATGCCTCATGCGGCAGCCATATCAGGGTCAATATCTGCCGCATCAGATTATCCATCAGGTTCCGGAAAGCAGAAAGCGTATGCCGCACCAGCAACGTTTCCTTGGGCTTTCGGAATACCTCCCAGATAAAGGAAAATACCGATACGCCGGCCAACAGGCCCATTACCAATAGGGTCCAGAACCAGGGCGCCCGGGAAAACAACCATCCATAGATCAATAAACCGCACAGGGCAGGAGGGGCGAGACTTCGGCGGAGGTTATCGAATATTTTCCATTTCGACAATGCCGAGATCGGGTTGCGGTTGGCCTTTTTACCAGGTCCGGGCACATAGGGCAGAAGCCATCTGGCGATCTGCCAGTCGCCGCGTATCCAACGGCTACGGCGCTGCATGTCGGCAAGGTAAACCGAAGGATACTCCTCATACAGCTGCACGTCGCTGATCAATCCTGAGCGGGCATAGCTGCCTTCCAACAGATCGTGGCTGAGGATCCTGTTCTCAGGGAAACGCCCGCTTAACGCCTGTTCAAATGCGTCCACCTCATAAATTCCCTTGCCAATAAAAGAGCCCTCGCCAAATACATCCTGGTATACGTCTGATACCGCGCGCGTATACGGATCGATCCCCGCTTCATCGCCATGCATCCTGGCATAAAAAGAACTATCCGCCTTCGGCATGCTGTTGTCGACCCTCGGCTGAAGGATCGCATATCCCTTGGTCACGCGCATTTTCTCCGGATCGTAGTACGCCTGGTTCAGCGGATGAGCAATAGCGCCTGCAATATTCCGGGCGGCGTCCCTGGGCAATTCCGTGTCGGTATCCAGCGTAATCACGTATTTGGCTTTCGAATAAACATCTTCCTCCCCAACGATAAGCAAAAAATTCTCTTTGCCCCTGCCGCGCAGCAATGCATTCAAGTCAGCAAGTTTTCCGCGCTTACGCTCATATCCCATCCATACCTTATCGCGCTCATTCCATTTGCGGGGGCGATGAAAAATGAAGAAAACGTCATTCACGGCGCACCCGTATTTTTTATTCAGGTCGATGATCTTTTGTTTCGCCAGGTCGAGGAGCGCCGCATCGCCGGGTAGGGTTTCGGCGGAAGCGTCCCTGAAATCCGTTAGCAGCGCAAAATGCAGGTTATCGTCGCGGTTGGCCAAAAAACGAATCTCCATTGTTTCCAGCAACCTGTCTAATTCCTCCTCGCTATCCATCATGGCAGGCGCAACTGCCAGGGTCTTCGATGTCGAAGGAATGCCTCTTGAAAAATCCATTCTCGGCAGGATATCCGGTCTGACCGCCAGGGTGGCGATCCAGTTTGCCAACGCAAAAACAAAATGACTAACGCTGACCGTGATGATAAAACCCAGGACGATCAGCCATCCCGCCGGCATTTCAGGCGTATAGACCTTTTTTAACAACAAGGCGCCGATCAATAAGGTTATGATGATTGAGAAGCCGGCAAACAGGAATAAAGACATATTGCCGGCGAGCCTGTACAGCCTCTCTGCAATGCTCAACCGAACGCGCGCCAATCGCTCCGTTTGCCTGCTTCCTTTTCCGATAAGATAAAAACCGACATGACTGTGCCGGGTATCTTCGGGAGCGCTTTCTGCCGATTGTTTGGCCAGCCCGATCGCCATCCGCGCTACTTCCGTTTCGGGCGTTTTTCCAGATTTCGCCATTCTTTCCACCACATGCCGGTACCGGTCGCGGGCGTTAAAATCCATTTTCGCATATACATTGCATGGATCTTCCCGCAATACCTGCTCCACGATACTGGCGTCTTCCACAAAATCGCGCCAGTTGGCGCCGCTCAAAAAGCGCAGGCTGCCAATGCTGTTGCTCATCGACACCTGGTCGGCCGCCTGCTTCTTATTCTCCGCATATACCAATCCGTTGGTTGTAAGCCCGCTCTCCGACAAACGTTGTTCTATCCAGGTCAGCGGCAATGCCAATGCCGGCCCCTTGCCCAACAAGCGCCGCGTTAGCTCAGCTACGAAAGAACTAACCATCGGGGGCTTTGACTTGGCCATCTCCGCGATAACGACGATCAGGTTCTTAGGGTCTTTTTCCGCGGTCTCTATCATCTGGTCGGCCCAATAATCTGCAAGGTTCTTATTGATGCCGTCGATGGCTATCTGGGCCGACAGGCGACGAAGATTTTCGATAAGGGCGAGACGCAGCATGATCGGGATCGCCCATAACTCGCCCAGGTTTAAAGCGACGACAGACTGGTAAGCCCTGATAAACCCGGCCAGGCTTTGCATATCCACCCTGCCATCGCTATGGGATACGATCTGTAACGCGATATCGTATACGCGGGGAAGACCCAGCGAAGGACCTTTTATCAAACGGGGAAGGCCCTCGCTATACCCCTTTGGCAGATGCTTCTTGGCAATATAGATCTGCTCTTCTATAATGTAGAAATTATCCAGTAGCCATTCGCCCGCCGGGGAGATATGGGCGTTCTCTTTTGCGGAAGCGGTAAGCAGCTCGTGCACTTCCAGCAATACCTGTTCGTTGTCCGATAACCTGCCAAGCAATTGCTCGGGCGCTTTTTCTATAATTACCGCATGCGCGTTTGCAAGCGATCGCGCATACTGCTCCAATTGCTCCGCGCTAAACAATTCCGATCGAAGAGGAGATTTTTCATTCGCATACTTTCTCATAAGATTATCGCCCAGAAAGGATACTTTTATCTGAGACCAGAAATCTTGGATTGGATTAATTTTCACTTTAATAACTATTTCCTTTTTAAATAACGCTCTTCAAAAAAGCTATGCTGCGCGATCCGGCAGAACAAAACGAGGGCGGCAGTTAATGGCGGCGCTTTAAAAGATCCAGGCTGTTTTATCCGGGCAATATCTCTTACCAGAACAGCAGGAACAACGCGTCTGAATTATGCTTCTATCTCCTAAAAATATAATGCCAGGCCTGTCGGGGCGACCGTCGTCTACAGAAATGACGGACTGGCTCCGCTCCGGCGGAACCGGGAAGGGGTAACGCTTACATAACCCTATACCGGGTAAGAAGTTCGCTTAGGCAAAAAATAAATATTATCCTTATATTTAAGAAGCGGATTCTGATGGATCGCCTGCGATGATCGCGAAAACCATTTAACCGTCCATATACCGGTTATAGGCGACCGATTTATGCCGCTGCTATACTAGTCATGTTTTTCAAGGGCCGCCCGCGCGCTTTAAGCGCCGAGTATTTGCGTTGCGCCATCCGCATATCCTACGATAACCCTGGTAAACGGCGTATGAGGAAACAAACCCGTTTCTATTATCCCCGGTATCAGGAGAAGCTTCATGTTCAGTTCCTCCGGATCCCTGATGGCGCTAAAATGACAGTCCACGATCAGGTTGCCATTATCTGTAATGAATTTTTCTTTCTGAACCTCTCTTATATTGAGATCTATTTTAAATCTTTTCAACTGCGCCAGCGTCAGATCAACGGCAAATGGCGCGACCTCTACAGGCAGCGGAAACTTTCCCAGGATATCTACCAGTTTGGAATCATCTACAATAATGATCGTCTGCCTGCTGTTATACGCCAATATCTTTTCTCTTAATAAGGCGCCGCCCCCGCCCTTAATAAGGTTTAACTGTTTATCCACTTCGTCGGCCCCATCGATCGTGATGTCAATACGATCTATTGCGGTAAGATCAGTCAACCGGATCCGGCATTCCCTGGCAAGCGATGCTGTTTGCGTGGAACTGGCCACCGCGCGGATCCTGAGTCCCTGGCTTACCCGCTCTCCTATTTTCCGGATGGCGTAATAACTGGTAGAGCCGGAGCCCAGGCCAACCGTCATGCCATTTTCAATGTATTCAACCGCTTTTTCAGCGGCCGCAGCTTTAGCTTCCATAGTGATCGCGTCTTTAACGTTAAAAACTAAATGAACATCGCATAAAATACAATGCCATCTGAATGCATCAACAAAATATACCAGCCGTCTGTTCGGTAGTGTCTCAGTTTGAAATTTGATGCTTGACCTGTATCCTTACGCTTCTTAGGA
>DEHV01000038.1 GCA_002352105.1 Chitinophagaceae bacterium UBA2791
TTTTGATGCGCGCAAACATGAAAGCAATCAAATGGCATATAGGATGTTCGGGGTTTTATTACCGGGAATGGAAGGGGGATTTTTATCCCGAAAACCTTTCCCAAAAACAATGGTTTGAGTTTTATACCACGCAGTTCAATACCCTCGAGCTGAATGTAACGTTCTACCGTTTTCCGCAATTGGCGGAGCTGGAGCGCTGGCATCGGAAGAGCCCGGCAGGCTTCAGCTTCGCCGTAAAAGCGCCCCGGCTGATCACTCACTATAAACAGTTTAATGCATGCGACGAGCTCCTCGACAATTTTTACGATACGGTCCAAAATGGGCTAAAAGAAAAACTAGGCATCGTATTGTTCCAGTTGCCGCCTTCTTTTAGCTATAGCGCTGAAAAGCTGGACCGTCTGGTTCAACACCTCCGACCGGCAATTTATAATGCAGTAGAATTCCGTCACCCGAGCTGGTGGCGACAGGAGGTATTTGAAAAGCTGAAAGCAAACAAGATCATCTTCTGCGGCATCAGCTACCCGGGGCTTCCTGACGAGGTCGCGACGAGTCATTCAATAGCCTATTACCGGTTTCACGGCATACCCAAGCTATACTACTCCGCCTATTCGCATCAGGCGTTAAAGGAAACCGCAGACCGCCTGATGAACGGCAAAAACCTGAAGGAAGTATTCCTGTACTTTAACAATACCGCCACGCTGAGCGCTATTGAAAACGCGAAATGGATCAGCGCATACATAGACAATCATCCATCATAATTCATGATCTTAATACATCCTATATGAATCGTCATTATTCTTTCGCGCGCAGAAACGGGTTAAGCCTTGTATTGCTGGGGTTGATGCTTATCTTCTGGATTGGCCAGTTCTGTACAGGCTGGACAGAAAAAAACAAGGAAAGAGAGGAAGAAGGCAAGCCTGCATTATCCGTAGTGCAATATAGCAGGAGCGGGCATTTTATCCAATCCACTTTTGAAAACTGGGAAAGCGAGTTCTTGCAGATGGCATTATACGTATTGCTAACCATAGGCCTGCGACAACAGGGCTCTTCAGAGTCGAAAAAAATGGAAGGAGAAGAAGAAGTCGACCGGGAACCAAAGCCCCGCCCGGATGCGCCATGGCCGGTAAGAAAAGGGGGGATATGGTTAAGCCTGTATAAGAACTCCCTTTCTCTTGCCTTTGCAGCGCTCTTCCTGGTTTCTTTTATGCTGCATTTTTATGGAAGCCTTAAAGACCATAACGATGAACAATTGGATAAGGGTTTGCCGCCCGACCATTGGAGCGAATATCTTCTGGAGTCCAGGTTTTGGTTTGAATCTTTCCAGAACTGGCAAAGCGAATTTCTTGCCGTAGCCTCCATTGTGCTACTCTCTATTTGGTTAAGGCAAAAGGGATCGCCCGAATCAAAACCGGTGGACGCTCCTTATCGCCAAACCGGCGGTTAGTTGAACAGCTTCCGCTAGATCTTAAGCAATAGCAGTCCGCCTATACTGCCAATCAGTATGATGGCTATTGTATTTATTTTCCGGGTGAGAAGCGTTAAGGCAAGGCATACCGCCAAAATGATTGATCCCCGCCACTGTTGAACAGACGAAGTAAACAGGTGAAGCCCTACGACGGCGATAATGGAAATTGACGCGGCGCTGAGACCATCCAGGAACAACCTTAGCTTCTGGCTTTGCCTGGCAGAAGAAAGCAGTTTATGCAGGAAAAACGAAATGAAAAATGAAGGCAGGAAAATACCTGCGGTAGCAATGACGCCGCCTGTTGTTCCGCCGATAAGATACCCTGCAAAGGTTGCGCTCGACAATATAGGTCCCGGAGTGATCTGCCCAACGGCAATGGAGTCCATCAATTGCTGACGGGTTAGCCAGTGATCGATCCATTTTCTTTTCACCACCATTTCATTTTCTATTGTGGCCACCATACCGGCTATGCCGCCAAATCCTATGGTTCCGAGCTTTAAGCAGGAAACCGCGATCTCCCTTAATCTTTTCGCCTTGTTTTCTTCTGTGAGACCTGATGACATCGTATGCTATGCGCTGAAATTAACGTGGAAAGTACAAAAATAAACCGTTGCGGGAGATAGGCCTCTTCACAAGGCTGACGGTTTACCTCTTCTCATGAAATGGTTAAGCTTCCCCCTCGCGGGTCTTTCGAATAATGCAAATCCTGCCGGGTGGTCGAGCCCGGGAAGAGCATTATCGGCTTTGTCTCCTTTTCAACCTAAAACTTACTAAATTTGCCTGTTTTAACGGAAGCAACACATTTCATATACTAAATCGCGAATAAAAAGATGGAAAAATTATCAGACATAGGCGTAATCGGTCTTGCCGTAATGGGCGAAAACCTTATTTTAAACATGGAAAGCAAGGGATTTCGCGTTACTGCATTTAACCGTACCGTCGATAAAGTAGAGCATTTTATAAACGGAAGGGCAAAAGATAAAAATATTGCGGGCGCGCATTCCATCGAAGAGTTGGTTGCTTCCTTAAAGTCTCCCCGCAAGATAATGCTGATGGTAAAAGCCGGGAAGCCGGTCGATGATTTTATCGAATTACTGATCCCTCACCTGGACAAGGGAGACATCATCATTGATGGGGGAAACTCCCATTTCCCGGATACAGAGCGCAGGGTAAAATACGTGGAAAGCAAGGGTTTGAGGTATATCGGGACCGGCGTTTCCGGCGGAGAAGAAGGGGCTTTGCTGGGTCCGTCGATCATGCCGGGGGGTTCAAAAGACGCATGGCCTGAGATAAAACCCATTTTCCAATCTATTGCCGCAAAAGTGGATGATGGCGCTCCCTGCTGCGACTGGGTAGGCGATGGCGGCGCCGGTCATTTTGTAAAAATGGTGCATAACGGTATAGAATATGGCGATATGCAGCTGATCTGCGAAGTATACCATATTATGAATAGCCTGCTGGGAATGTCTGCCGATGAGATGCATAAGGTATTTAAGGAATGGAACGAGGGAGAACTGGACAGCTACCTGATCGAGATCACCAGGGATATCCTGGCATACAAGGAAGATGGCGTTCCTGTTATTGATAAGATACTCGACACAGCGGGTCAAAAAGGCACTGGTAAATGGACCGGAACCGTAGCGCTGGACCTGGGCATTCCCCTTACCCTGATCACGGAATCGGTGTTTGCAAGATGTTTATCGGCGTTGAAGGACGAACGCGTGAAAGCGGCCAAGGTGTTGACTGCGGGGCCAAAAGCTTCATTTACCGGGGATAAAAAGCAATTCATCGACCAGCTGAGAGATGCCTTATATGCCGCTAAGGTAATTTCCTATGCGCAGGGTTACCAGATGATGCGCGCCGCCGCCAAAGAGTTTGGCTGGGAACTGAACTACGGAAACATTGCCTTGATGTGGAGGGGAGGATGTATTATCCGCTCCCGTTTCCTGGGAAATATTAAAGAGGCATTTGACAAGAACCCGGAATTGACCAACCTGCTGCTCGATCCCTATTTCTCCGAAAAGATACAGGCGTCTCAGGATGGTTTGAGAAAGGTAGTCGCTACTGCCGCGTTGAATGGTATCCCGGTTCCCTGCCTGAGCGCCGGCATCAACTATTACGACGGATACCGCTCTGAAAGACTGCCGGCTAACCTGCTGCAGGCCCAGCGCGATTACTTCGGAGCGCATACCTATGAACGTGTGGATAAGCCTCGCGGACAATTTTTCCATACCAACTGGACTGGCCGCGGGGGAGATACCGCATCCACCAGTTATGTAGTATAAGCTGATATAAAGAAGATTTCGGGATCAGGAAAATGGCTTTTATAATGCCATGCTTAAGGAACATGACATTTCGATAATTCTCGTGGATAAGGAGGCGTTAGTTTTGGATATCTGTTCATAGCAAATACTTGTATGGATATGGATACGATCATTTTCCACGACACCCATGCATATCCCGGGTGCACTGCGATCATCCCGGAGAATGCCGTCGTGGAAGGAACAATGGCGCCGGCTATCGCGGAATTCAGCGATGGCGCAATCGCTATGGCGGCGTTCGAGCGACTGAACCCCGACGAGATACTCATTCGCGTTGACGCCTATACCACCGCTCGCGGAACCCGTATCCCCAAAAAGGTCTGGCGTCTCAGATACGACAGCTCCCAGGATCTCTGGAAAGTCGCTGCGAAAGTATAAACGTATCAATGGAAAACTCAATCAAACGCATTCTATCCAATATGGTCTGAAAACAAAGAGCGTCAAAAGTTCTTTTTCCCGATACAGTATTCCGGGTTAAGGCAGGCTATGCTGTTGAAAGAACGCCCATAGCAAATCATTGGCATCGATCGCTGTTGAAGCAGGATTGCCGGTAGTAGAAGCGGTTGCGCCCGGCCATGCGTGGCTGCCGTCGTTTGTGAGGTAGTAATCAATTACCGTATTGCTGTTGCAATCGACCCATTTTGTTTCCGTGTAACCCTCTTTTACGATTGTTTGTGGGGTGGGATTACAACCATTATTTGAAGCCCATACCGTAAACACGGAATCCAATGGATAAAAATAAGCGTTGCTTATCCCAACGCCATATCCGCCCTGGTAAGGAACATTTTCATCCAATTTGGAATGCATGTGCAGGATAGGCACGGCTCTCGATGGATTACACGGCGTGATCATTTCCATCGTTGACGCATTCGGGGCGATAGCGGCAATTTTATGAGACAGCTCGCAAGCCAGGCGATAGCTCATGATGCCGCCATTAGAATGCCCCGTGGCGTATACCCTTTTCGGGTCTATCTTGTATTTAGCCGTTAACTCATCTATGAGCATGCTGATGAATTTAACATCATCAACATTGTCTGCGGCCGCCGAACCGCAGCAGAGCCCTCCGTTCCATGTTTGAAGTCTGCCTGAGCCATTTGGGTAAACAACAATAAAACCCGCTGCATTTGCCTTATCCGTCAGCCTCGTATTGCGTTCAAACTGCTCCGCATTACCCACGCCCCCATGCATGCCTATTACCAATGAAAAATTCTGATGTTCCTTATAGTTGGGAGGAAGAACAATATTATACGTCCGCGTTTGGCCGTCCACGGCAATGCTTCCGCTATACCGCTCGCCATCGGAAGGTTGCTGCTGCTTTTTACAGGCAGCCATTACAGCGCATAAGCCGGCTATAAGAATGAAACGGATACAGGTTTGCATAGTATGTAATTATCAGGTAGTCGCCGCTATTCAATATATAAGATAAATTAATATATATATGTGGCGACATTGACAGGTTAACCATCTCCCCAAGCCATAAGTCCTACTCTACTAAACGATCATTTAACCAAAATATTGAGGGCGTCAAAGGATATTGCGGCCTCAAACGCTTTGACCTGCGGTACCTGGGATGAGTCAGACAAAGTACCCGAACGCTTTAACCAGAACGGGAGATACCGTATTTTCGTCCTTATCTTAAAACATAGATTTAAATAAAGGTTTAATTTCAACCTCGGCCAGTGCGGTCGGCGCGAGACAGGTAAAAAGTATAGATTTGGATAAAGGCTTGATTTCAACCCCGACGCCTTATATGAACGCAAAAATTGAAAACGAGCCGCCGTCTTTAGTAAAACACCTTATGCTGCTCAAAACACTTTTCATTACCGGAATGATCATATCCATCCTGGTCGCCCGCGGTCAGCAACCGGTCTTCCATGAAAATTTCGAAAAACCGGAAGTCATTGAAACCGTGCAGGGCATTGCCGGGAAAGCGCTCAACCTCGGACCCGATGCCAGGGTTCGCCAGGTAATGGTGGCCCGGCATCCGTTAAACGGTAAAGAAGCAGGCTTCAGCGTAACCATTTGGGTAAGGGCAGAGCAGCAATCGGCTGAGCCCTACGATATCCTCAGTTCGCTGGAAAAAAAAGACGAACAATTTGACGGCTGGAGGATCAGGGTCGCCGCGCGCGGCGGATGGGAATTCCATGTCCGCAAAGGAGCCGCTACCTATTCCTATGCAACCACCGCGCGGCAAACGCTCAGGGATGGCAACTGGCACCTGCTGGCGGCAACCTACAGCGCTACTGCAAAAGAATTGCGTTTTTACTATGATGGGAATATGATGGCGATCTACCGGGCCGACAGCATAGAAGGCTTTTATGCGCCGCAGGAAATGGTGATCGGCGGCAGCATCGACAGCAAATATTTTTTCCGGAATATGCGCTGGGAAAGTTATTGGGATTCGTTCAACGGTCAGATAGATGATATAACGCTATACGCCGCCGAACTTCCGGCGGCATACATCGCCAGCTATTATCAGCGGATCTCGGGTAAAACCGCCGCAGCTCCCGCTGTCAATCCTATTACCAACCTGTTCAAACTAACCGCATTCAATATCTGGCATGGCGGACATGAGTTTGGTAAGGAGACGGGTAAGCATATCCTTATCGACATGCTCCGGAATATGAACGCCGATGCCTATACGCTGGTAGAAACCTATGGTTCCGGCCCCGAGATAGCAGATGCCCTCGGATACTATCTTTACCTGGTCAGCGATAATCTTTCCATCGTCAGCAGATACCCGTTTACGGAAACCTACAATCTTAGCAGTCCCGATAACAGCGGAGCGGCCCAGATACAGCTAAGCAATGGGAAAAGAATAAACCTGGCGGTAGTATGGCTCGACTGGCTGCCGTCTTTTATCATGAAAGGGTTCGACAACGGAGAGGGGTGGACGAAGGAAAAATTCCTGGAAGTAGAAAACAAACGCCGGGGATCAGAGATCCGTACCATCCTTTCCGACCTGCAACGACAGATCGGTCAGCGGGACAGCATTCCGCTGATCGTTGCAGGAGATTTCAACAGCGGTTCGCATCTCGACTGGACCGAAAAGACCAGCTCAATACATAAAGGCTATACCATGCCCTGGCCCGTTAGTATCGCCATGCAAAAAGCGGGATTCCGGGATTCATTCCGCGAGCTCCACCCCGATCCCTTAAAGACGCCGGGTACTACATTTTCAGACAACCGCACGGTATGGGTCAAAACCCGCGTGGATTATATTTACTATACCGGAAAACCCCTGCAAGCCGTTGAATCGGAGACCGTCAATAAACATCCCATACGCTTCCCCTCAGATCATGCCGCTGTCAGCACGGTATTCCGGATAACAGGCGCCGAATAAATCGTATTTTCACTTGAAAGTACTGTTCATCTGATGAGAAAGATCAGTTATTATTTTGTCAATGCCATTACGATCTACCGGGTGATATCAGCCCCGGTATTGTTCTTTCTCATTATAACCCGGCAGGTTGATCTGTTCAGATGGCTTCTTGCGCTTAGTTTTTTTACAGATGCCATCGACGGCTGGCTGGCGCGGCGATTCAAGGTAAGCAGCGTTACCGGCGCGAGACTGGACTCGCTCGGGGATGATCTTACCGTGCTTGCAGGCGCCGTTGGCCTGTTTGTATTTAAGCACGATTTTATCAGCCAGGAATACCTGTGGGTAGCCATTCTCCTTATTCTTCTTGCAATACAGGTGATCGCCGCCTTCTGGCGTTATAGGAAGATGACCAGCTTTCACACCTGGCTCGCAAAAATAGCCGCCGTTCTACAGGGTATTTTTTTGATCTCTGCCTTTTTTCTGCCTGAGCCAAACCCTGCGCTTTTTTACCTGGCAGTAGCTTTCACCTCCCTTGAGCTCCTGGAAGAAATTGTTATGGTCTTCCTATTGCCGACCTGGGAAGCAGATGTAAAAGGGATCTATTGGGCGCTAAAGCAGCGGCGGGAGAAGCGGTAAAGCCGGAGAGCAGATCAAAGGAGAATCTTATCAAATGATACCTAGTATTGTCCCCGATATATCAACCTACCCGATAGTATATTTCATCACGATCATAATATCGTCTATTTCTTCTTTTTTAAGACCATTGTTTCCTGCATTAATGATCCACTTCCTTATCAGCGGGCCATTTATATCTGCTGAACCTTCTTTTAATTTAAGATCATTCTGAAGCGAGGGGTCGGCGGGGAAGTCGCTCCACGATGAAATAGAGAAATTTCCGATCTTCAACGTCAGACCCGCTGTAGTGATCATTTCACCAGCTATGGGCTTTAAGTATACTTTTATATTGCTTGCCGTAATATCTTTTCCCGAGAACATGTAGGGGAAATGATTTTTTAACAGTTCCAGTTCCGCTTCCTGGTTGGCAACGTTGGCGTTGACCAGTTTATGAAGTACCTCCGGGAAATGGTATTTAAGGCTGAATAACCGGAACAGACCGTTGCTTGTTGCAAAATCGGTAATGGCCGTTTCGATGCCGTTTTCAACCGTTTCTCGGAAAGTGCCATCCTCTTTCGCAGTATAGCTGATATGGAAGAGCACATCCGAGATAGTGTTGTAATCAAATGCCCGAATCTTCGAAGGAAGGTCCAGCCTCCAGCTACTGATAGCGCCCGCGCCTTCGAAAGGCAGGTAACGTTCATCACGAAAATTCAGCTCGAAAACGCCGCCGTCGTTCTGCGCATTGCTGGTAGCGATAGAAGTCAGCTTTTGTACCGGAACGCTTATGAGCTCGGCATCGGCAGAAGGTTCTTTCCTGATCTGGCTATCTGTGAGAGAGAGCTTACAACTGATATTCGTATACGGTCCGGCCACACAGGGGATAGAGACCCGGACGGACTTTATTACGCGGTTATACTGCCCCGGATAGAAGAAATCGTACGCCAGTTCGGGGATATCTACGCTACAGGATCCCCGTTGTTTTAATTCTATTAGTTTTCCTGGCGCCAGCATATGCATGGAAATAGATTGCGATACTTCATAATCCCTGAGGTGATTTTCAATATAGGCTTTTTCAAGGCGCTGTAACTGCAACAAGAGTTTTTCTCCCGCAAGCATGCCGGCCTTGTCAAACTGCCAGTTGTCGGATGCGATGAAAATATTGTCGTCATCCCTTTCGAGCTGGTAAACCTGCTCAGTTAGTTTGGCCATGTCGTATGCAATATTATAGGCCTCCCTATAGAGCCGGGTAAGCGTAGTGGAGAGATAATTATACAGGCCCAGGTTGGTGAATTTATTCTTATAGAAGTCTTCTATTTCCTTGTTGTGTTCAATATTCTTTTCATGGGTTTCCAGGTCCCGTTCCGCCATTTTCACCCTGAGATCGGCTGCCAGCATTTGTTTCTGTATGGTTTTTATTTCCTGCTCGGATATTTTCAACTCCTGTTTCCATTCTTCCTCCCTGCGTTGGAAGGTAGCTTCAAGTCCCGCAGAATTGGAAATCGCGTCTGCGACCGAGGCCATGGATGATGTCCATTGGGCGAATTCTGCTCCGCTATTTCCCAGCTCTTCTCCTCCGTACGTCATGGCAAACGGACTGCCTGCATTCGGAATAAGATAATAAATACCAGTTAACATGTGCAAAGAACCTTCTGCGATCTTGAATGCAGTAGCGGTATGTCTTGATACCTGTTGGGTTATCTCCCAACCGGTAAGCCCATCATCGATCAAAGTTTTAAAATGCTCTATCCTGGTCTGTGCGTTTGCTTCCTGGCCTTCCAAAGCAAGGTATTGGTTTTGTGCTTCCTGAATGGCTTGTTTCCTGACCTGTGTGGTGAGTTGGAGTATTTCCCTTTCATTAACTGAACGGATCATTGCTAGTTCCTCCACGTCTTTTTTCTCAAGAGCACTTAACAGGGCAGCGCCGAAAGTCTGAATGGTTTGTGCAAACTGTTTTGCCTTCTCGATCAGGTAACCGAAGCGATAGGGAGGCAGGGGTTTATTCATCGCCGCGAGTATATCTTCTATACTGAGACCCGCCGCCCTCGCCTTCACTAACATCATGGGGTCGATGGGTGGCTGGAACAATGCAAGCTGTCTGCGAACGCCGCTTATGTTCATACAGTGCCTGATCTTGAACAACCGGTCTTCCACCCTGTCCCAATATTTTAACAGCTCTTCATTATGAGGTATACAAAATGCAAGGACCTTTCCACGTATCAATTCAATGTGAGGAGGTACAAAAGGCCGGAATTCCAGATCCGCAATTTTGGCTTTTTCGATCGCTCCGGCGATTCTTTCTCTTGCAATAGTATCATAACGTTCAACCTTTTCGTATTGCCTGCGTCGGGATACGGCAACCATTTTCCCTTCGAAGGCCATGTGCAGTTGTTCATCTGTGAGCGCGGTTTTACTTCTTTCAAGGGCATATACCGGCTTGTCTTCGTTGATAAACCTTTTGGACATATCGTTTAAAGCCGCGGCCTCGCTGAGTTTATACTGTGCTGATCTCAGTTTGGAGGAGAAGGAATAGTTCTCGAGCTGGATCAGGAATTCGGACCCCTTTCCGATAGCAGGTCCGAGGTTATCGTAAGTAAGCGCGGAATCTCCTGCTGTTTTACATTTGCCCAGTTTTACCGGTCGCTTGCCAAGGATATCATAAGCGAGTATGTAAAGCATCGTGGCTTCGTTGATCGATTCCATGGTGTCCTGTGCAAAAAGATAATCTCCCCAATCGAGCAGGTTATCGATATACTTCATTACGATCGTCTTCTGATAAGCATTGAGTCGCAGGCGCGCGATGGCATGCGGGTTGAAAGGATCTTTTTTGTAGGCTTCGATAGCAGCACTATCCGTCAATATCGCCTGGAGCTTTTTTATGCTTAGTCCCCTGAATTCGATGTATTGCCAGTTCCTGTCTTTGGCAGGATTGGTTATCTCTGCTGCGGTAGGATCAAAAATTTTCCTGTACCACCAGTCGGCTTCCTTAAATTTCTGATCGGCATTCAGATGACTTGCAATAAGGAAGGGGATATGGAAAAATAATTCCCGGTAATACTCTCCATAAGCGCCTGTAAAATCAATGTGCTTGGAATTATGAAAAGGAGCGCCAAGCTGGGTTATATCGCTGATCGTAAAAGGCAAGATGTCTTCTGTGAGCTGTTGGGTCTTCAGGCTCAGGAATTTATCCAATCCTTCCATAAATAATTTTTCTCCCAGCTTATCAGGTAAGGAGGTGCTTATCCGTATAAGCCTCCATTTCGGGGAGAAAAGGAATATCCATGCGCCCGAAAAAATATTTCCGAAAACATTTTCGGTTGAGCTACTCCTTTGCTTAACGAGGTATTGCTGGTTGCCTACCCTAAGCACAAAATCGCCATTTTTTCTTCCTACGATCCGCAGTTCAGGCTGGTAGATATCCTCTTTAATTGAAGAAGTGATGGAAGGCGCACTGGAAGAACTAACGACCAATTCATCATCTACGCGGGCTTCGTGCCGGCTGGAGCCCTCCTTTACTGCTATGAGCGCAATAGTCGATCCCGTTTTCTTGAGGTTGATAAGGTCGGTGGCGCTGGTCATTTTCATTGCGGCCGGGATGATCAGGCCAAAATCAGAACCGAGCATTTTATTATTGAACAGGTCGATCCTCCTGTGGCCGGTAAGGCCGCCGATCACAAAATCAGCGTCTGAATAGAAAATATAGAGTTTGCCGTCTTTGATGCCCGAATAGGTTTTCCTGTTCAATCTTTCACCGTACGTATAATCTCCCGGGAAGGTCACTTCCCCGAACAGAAATCGCTGGGGTGTCGACCATTTATTGTTTTCATCGAGAGAAGCGTACAATATTTCCAGCTTGTGAGGATACACGGGATCGGAGGAAGACCCGCCGGAGATACTGGTCTTTTCCTGCACTTTTACCTCGGTCCAGAACAAATATAACTTTCCAGCATAGATAATGGCGGAAACATGGGTGGAGTTGATGCCCAGTTCGATCTTTTCCCATGGAGTCCAGGTTTTCTGATTCACCCACTTGCGATAATAAAACTCAGGAGGGTCTGCGCTTGTTTTGCCAAAGAAATAATAGGTGTTGGAATCTTCATGGAAATAGCTTCCGGCGATTTTCATACGCGCCAGCTCGGCGAAACGGGAAAGGTATTTCTGGTAGGCCGCTTCGGCAGACTGTTTAGTGATTTTCTGTTGCAGCAGCTCGTCTTCCAACTCTTTAAATATCGGGGATTTGTTATCTCTGAGTTCAGGCAGGATATAGTTTTCCGGGTAGAGGAAAACCTTCCGGTTGGCTTCCCATACGCGGTAATTCTTACGCCATTCCCATTCATCGCGCGGAATAAGGTCAGGCGCTACTTTTACAAATTCATAGGCGTCGTCATACGGGTCATTATTGCCATCGGGTATTACGGTAGCTATTGCGGCCTGTTCAAGATTCATCAGGCAACGATGGATATATAATTGCAGGCTGGAGATAGCGGCTACCAGCCAGGAGGTCCGGAAACAGCCGCTCATTTCCACATCCAGCAGGAAATAGGCATACAGGTCATTGCGGTCCTTGAACTTTAATTCCTTATTATGCGCCAGGATAAAGTCACACAATGCATCCCGTTTTTTTGTATTCACTTTGTCGTGGTAGGGTTCCAGTTTTTCGACCCTTTCCTTTTCTTCGGGGTATTTAGAGGCAAAAGAACCGATAATAATATCTTTTGTTTCCCGAAGCTGATCGAACCCTGTTTCCTTTAGTTTAACAAGCGATTCGCCATTAATACCAAGCGTTTTACAAATATTGAGGCATTCTCCCGCATAGCCGATGGCTTCCATGGATATGGAAGGCAGCGGAATGAATCTTACGATTGTCCCTAACAAGTTCTTATCAGCTTTCCATGTTTCAGAAAGTAAAACCAGCTCTTCATCAGTGAAACTGTTCACAGACTGGTAGTTTTTTAATAAGGCGTGAAGCTGCTCCTGTTTTTCTGCATTGGTCGGCGCCAGCTTTTTATATTCTGCAATATGAATAAAATGTTCAATTGACAGCGCAATAGGATTGGTAATGCCGAACACGTCAAGGTTGCCCGCGATGAATAATATGTTCTCTTCCTTGCAATCCATTTTACCGAACAGGAAGACAACCCTATCAAATTCTTTGGCAAGGTTTTCCAACGGCAGCAGGTCCGCTGCGTTCAGCGGCGCGCCTGTATCGTCGAATTCCGCGTATAGCGCCTGATATACTGCGCTACCCGACGACGGCGCCGCGATAAAGGAAAGCAGGCTGTCAAACGCGCCGGGAGTAAGGTTTAGTAGTTTGCCAAATTGTTCCCGTAAAATGACGCTGCTGTGGTAAGCTGCAAACTTCGATCGAATATCCGGCTCCATCGCCGCTATGGCTGGTCCGGCCCCAATTGCGGAGAATATAGGAGTAAGGTCCTGGCTAAGCTGGTAAGCATGGGTTAGCCTGTATAGATTTTCGCCTGCTGATTTTTTTACTGCCAATCCATCCGCTTCCATCTGTTGAACAAACTTTATGGAAGTTCCTGGGTCAATACCAGCGATCTCGCTAAGCGCCGCGCTGTCAAAATATATTATTTGCTGCGCCTGCAGGTTATATACCATACTATGCAGCGCCGCAGAAGCCGTTTTGTAAATAGCAGATCCTTTTTCTTCTCCTTTCAAAATAAACCAGAGGTCGGCGACCTTTAACTTAATGGATTGCAGTTTCTGTTTGAACGCCATAAGTTCAAATACGCGGTCTATGCTGTCCACCCAGGGTTTTCCGGTTGTAAACAACAACTTCAATAAAAGGATGAAGTCGTCAATGGAGAGTTTTAACGCCTTGGCAAGCCTTGCATGTCTGTAAAGTAATGATACCTGTTCGCGATGAAGGGTTGTATTGCCCGAAGCGTCAAATATTATTTCATCATTCAGCAATTCGAAAAGCCGTACCAGTTCTGTTTCGGCAATTCCCAGGCCTCCCTGTAAAAAGCCGAGTTTGGGGTCGATAACGCCATCATTGTTTATAAACGAATGATGGAACGTGATACTGCCGGCAGCGCCGAAAAGCCGGTCGTTGAAAGTTCGCGTAAAAAAATCCTCCTGATTATCTTTTACGCTTGTTTGGGGAAGCGCGCCGTACAATGCAGGGAGCTCTTCTGTTTTGAGTTTAAGCTGTTCCTGTATCTCCACCAGCCGGGCGCAGATAAGAATGGCTTCTTTGTCTAGGATACCATCTTGGGCAGTATTGCTTGTAGCTGGTAACAGGCTATTGGCCTTTAATGTGGCGAGAATGAGATCGAACTCCCGGATGGTCCAGCCGGTTTTACGCCAAAGCCTGATAAAGCGATGGATAAAATCGAGCCGTTCATTGGTAAGGTTCGCAAGGCGCTCCACATAATTGATCAGCGGATCAGTTTGCGGATCAGCGCTTTGCTCTTTAATAATACTAATGGGCTTTAACTGACCAGAAAAAGAAATATTCAGCAACTCATCCAATTGTGCACGGGTAATGCCTGCGAACCGGATGAAATCTTTCACATCGAATTTGTTGAATACTGCGACGGCCGGATCGCCGATCCTTTTTCGTACGTTATTTGTGATATCGGGGGTTGTGATCACCAGCCATTCTTCCGGCGTGATGTTCAGCCCTTCACGCCATGTTTCATCGTCCGTATTTTTTAGCGTACGGAATATCTGAAAGAGAGTGATGCTGAAATGAGTAAGATAAGTCCTTAGCTCTTCGAGATACAGGTTAAACGGCAGGTTGAAAGATATTTGCTCTGTGTTCAACCTCTTGTATACATCCGATATAGACAATGCTCTTTTCAGGTATTCTTCCAACACCTTATTGACTACATCGAGATAGGGGATGAGAGTATTGGTGTTTTTACAGCTTAGCTGCAGCTTCCAGAGGTCGGGGCGGCGGTTCTTCAGGTACAGCGCGTGCTTGGGTCTTGTCTTGAACACTTTATCTGATACATTCTTCTGAATAAAGTACATCAGGTCGGTAAAATAGGCGGCGGGGCTGAATATTGACCGGCAATGCTCACAATCGCAATAGTCCTGGCTTCCGAAGAGATCGTCGAACCCGTCTATTTCTTTCAACTGGTTGGTATAATCGGGCAGTTCCCAGTTAGCGGGTCCAATTTTGTTGCCAATGACGTCTTTCAATGACAGCCGGGCCGCTTCAAAAACATGACTGGTTGCCGCCATGATCTCGCCGGCCTGGGAATACGCGCGGCGGGCTTCGGCTTCCGGCAAACGGCTTTTTGTCTTGAATTCGTTAAAGTCGATATCCATTATACTGCCTGCAGAATCGAATCCTCCAGCGATCAGCTTTTCGCCTGTTTCCGGCGTATCCGATATCAGCATTACGCGCTGATAGGCCATGAGTTGTTTGCGGATGCCGTTTTTATCGGACTCTTTCAATCCCTTCCAGTTTATTTTTTTCATTTCCTCGCTGTCGAAAAAATCAGCAGTCCGCAGATCGATGTTCCGGTTGTTTGCAATGAAATTTTCGAACAGTTCTATTTTACGGCGCAGTTGTTGTTTTTTCGCCGGCAGGCGGGTTTCTGTGTCGGCGAGGATGGAGGCCAGCCCGAGATGTTTGTAATAATTAACGAAGCCGCGGGCTTCTGCCAATTCTTCTTCGATCGACGCCCTGTCGTTCGCATTAATTTCTTTCCAGTCAATCTCCTCCGCGCCTGTTGAGGAAAAAAGCCCGGGATTATTTTTGAGCAGGGGCGATAGTCGATCCAGCCGGTCTATTTTCTCTTTCGCATACCTGACGGCGCGGCGGAGTAGAAACTCAGAAGGAAAGCTCTTCTCTAAGTTTTCAATAATATTGTCTGCGTATTCTTCCTGCGATACATTATCCGGCGCAGCGATCTTATGTTCTTTAAGAAAATCAAGCCAGTCGTTCCTTTCCCATGCTGTCAGCTCTTTCAGCGAATGTATGGAAGCCGATTGGAGCGAAGTAATGAGAGGCGGGTTGTCATTGCCCAGTTTGGCAGCTTCAAACACAAAGTAAAGACTGTTCTTTTCTTTTTCGGTGATCGCTTTATCCTGCGCAAGTTTTTCGAGATGCTCAATATCAAAATCCGACGGGTCGAGAAGCAAGGCCTGAATACGTTCTGTTTTCTTTTTTTGTAAGCCGCTGAGACGCGCATATTCATCGATCTTCGTAATACGCGCTTCATCGGCGAATAACGGATTTTTCAAAAGAGGCGTTTCAAGATGCAATATGTCTTTAACGGATTCATTTGCATCAGGAGAAAGGGATGAAAGGAGCTCTTCTCTTCCTTCCCTTTCGGAACGGAGTTGGGGTAGGATCTCTTTTTTAATGTATTCTTCAAGCGGGAGATCGGCTGCCCGGGTATAATCGACGGGCAGTTCGGCGATCTGCTGCAGCACAGATTCGTCTGAAGCGGCAAGGCTTTCCAGTATACGGTGTTTGAGGGCCAGGTTGAGCCGGGCATCGATGTATTTTTTATCCGCCGTCGTTATTTTCCTGTCCTGCGGCCTGCGCGTGAAATTCGTAAGGCTGGCAGGCGTAAAGTTTTTCAGCATCCTGGCTGTTTCTTCTGTTGCCCGCGACAGGATAGCGTTATTTTTTCTGCCGGAAGAAATGATTTTTGACATAATGATTATTTTAGATTTCGATGCCGTTTTAGTTTAATTTTCCCGAGGACGACCTTATTATTGTAAGCTCAGAAATTCGTGGTTACCTGGGGACTATATATTCTTTGTCCGTAAAGTCCTTTCCACCATCCATCTAATCCCCATCCTTTAGGCCACACCACAGAATTGGCCGGAACCATATATGCCTGTCCTGCAGAATAGGGCGCAACAATATTTGTGGGGCTGATCGGGTCCCATTTAAATGACAGTACATAATTAAATCTGGTTGGAGGGCCCGGCATTACCCAGTCTCCAGGTTGTAATCCAGGTCGTCCCCACCGGGAAACGGGCGCTAAGCTTTCCAATGGCGTTCCTCCTTCGGTAGCTGATACCGGTATCCTGAAGTGGTGTTCCGAGCCCATGCTGCTCAAGGCCAGATCGATCTCATCGTCAGTTAAGTTGAGGAATGGGTAAGGTTCTTTTCCGGGCGACCTAAATACAAACAGGGAGTTTCTAGCAATAGGACCGCTTTCTCCGATATTGACCGGCATACCGGATACTTTTAGCGTAAACGCGGCGCTTCCAATATCTGCTAGTGTTTCTAGTGATTGGCCCCCTGCGTTTATAAGTCCGGGATCATCGGTTACCATCGAAGTGTAGCCGGCTCCAATCATAAATGTATAGGTCTTCGAGTCTTCTCCTGTCATCATGGTGGTAAAACCAGAACTGGCTACATCCAGTCCATAGGAGCCCACCACAATGCCTCCTACTAATCCGACCCCTGTTTCCGCGGTAAAAAAGGCGAAAGTATAACCTCCTGCGGCCGTAAGGCCGCCGCCGACCATTTTAACGCCGCCAAAAAACTGGCGCACAGGTTTTGGATAAACGAGCCTGGGCTGAAGCGCCATAACTATATCATACAATTCAGAAGCCGAAAGCTCCCTTCCTTTTTTTTCTTCTTCTTTTGGCTTGGGCTTGGGCTTGGCTGCCGGTTTGGGTTTCGGCTCCGGCTTGGACTTGGCTATGGTAACAGGAGGCGTTTCCTTATAGCTGATACATGTATAGGTATTATTATCATTGGTATACGATGCTGATGTGCAATTGTCCTGCGCTAACTCCTCGAGACCGCCCTGCTTAACCTCAACATGACGGTATTTCCCTTCATTCGATAAATTCAACCCTTCTGTTCCTGTCGGATCAAAAGACATGACCGGGTTATTGTTTACATACAGGTAAACATTTAACCCATCTTTCAATCCAGCCGGATCTGAAGTTGTCCACCTGGACAGCCAAGGCGCATAATACCTTGCTCCGTGATAATTCAGCCCGCTTTCTTCATCCCTCTCCTTCCCGGTATACCGATACCGTTTGGCCGGCGCTTCCCGGGCAGCGTCAATAGTAGAATAAGAACTGGCGCCATAAGGGAAATATTCTTCATAAGAGATAACTTTTGCCTGGTCATCCAATTCCAGGGAAGCTGAGCCAAGATGATTGTCGTATTGATATCTTATTAATTGTGTTTCGTTGCTACCCTGCGATTGGATAACCGGAGTATCAACCATAGCAATACGTTTCTGATCGTCCATCACATGCAAGGTTTCCCTCTCCAGGACAATATTTCCGGCGCCGTTCCTCTCCCGGTATATTTCAACGCCTCCCAGATAGATCCGCTCCTGAATGTTTCCATTTTGTCTTTCTATTACTTTTCGCACCCTTTGGGCGCCGGTATCATATACATAAAAAGCCGTTCCTCCTCCTCCCAGCCCTGCTTCTTTAAAATGATCCATAAAATTCCATACTTCATTCTGCACAGTTTCCAGACCGTACATATTGCCATGAGCATCATAAGTATAGTTGTAGTCATCGTTGCCGACGGATGTTTTAGTCAGCCTGTTGTTAAGGTTATTATTGTTGTCATATTCAAAAGACCTTGTCCAACTGCTATTTTTAGAAATATGTTTTTGTTCTTTCATATTTCCTGTTTTATCATAGAGGTAGGTTTCTGTATAATTCCTGAAGGAAGCGGCATCGTTGGGGTTTATACCGCTATTGGCAATAAAAGGATGATTGCGGAATGAACGATTAGTCAAAGTAGTTTTCGGCTGTATATCGGTCTGACCGGCATGCTTTCTTCCTGACGCCTTTATTAACCTGTAGATCGCATCGTATTCGTATTCGTTAAATGGCTGTACCTGTTCTCCGTCAAAGAAAATAGCAGAGTGAGCATAATCTTTTATGCTGGTAATATTACCGGCAGGATCATAGGTGTATTTTAAATCCTGCAGAACGGTTGGCCCGGGGTTTCTTGTTGTTTTTAGATTGATAAGCCGAAAACTGTCTTTATCATAAGCGTATTTTGTTTTTGATCCGTTAGCATAAAGGATTTCCTCCCGCTGCCCTTTTGCATCATAACTAATATTTACTACAAAAGGAGAGATCGTCGAAGCTCCCCTTATCCTGACATCCACTTTCTCCAGCATCCCCGCTTCATTGTAACCAGGGTAGATTTCAGATGGCGACATGGCCGGCGAATGGGGCGTCGTAATTTTGACAGGCCTGTTAAGCGCATCGTATTCAGTCATGCTGGTAAATACATCGGAGTCCAATAGCACATCAGGTATGCTTGTCCAGTCAATAGTATTTTTATAGCCGGCTACCAATTGCCTCGAGCCGCTGAGCAGGTTCCCTTTAAAATCATTCCTATTGGTTGTAACAATACCCGACTGGTCATAATTTCTATAAGCAAGGCCCAGAAGATTATCTGCTTTTGCAACAGATAGGGGGAGCGACTCGCCATATTCGACCCTCCCAAATACCAGGGGGGTATTATCGCCTGTTTTTACTGATGAAGAAACGGGTCTCCGCAATTTGTCATATTCAAAACCAAACGCATGGTCTCTTTCGTCCCAACTAAGTAAAGGACTATTGCCTGCATCCGGCAAGGTCCATCTTGTTCCGGCATCCATGCTGGTCTGCCTTAAGCTTCTGCCAAGCAGGTCATACTCAGATTGCATTACTTTCCTGCCTGCGGCATCTGTTATTCCACTTGCCTTTCCTCTAATATCCAGGCTTACATGACTGCCAATTTTCTCCGTTACATTATCGGCCTCCGTAAAAAAAGTTCTGCCGAGCGTATCCAGGTAAGCGCCAGTTGGAGTATTATTATGCAGAAAAGCTTTTTCTGCAGCGCTTACTTCTTCAGGCGTTGCAATGGCCGGATCGGGATGCAGTATTCTCAGATCGTACCATTTGCTTTCGGCCACGGTGTCATTCGGATCGAAAGTTTTTTGTTCCCAGGCCGTAAACGATACTTTGCTGAATGTTTTATTAGGATAATCTGTGCGGATAGCCCTCCCCGCCGGATCATACTGTATGATAGGACTGACGCCGAGTTCAACCATTTCCTTCTCATCTTCGAAAGCGGGAGTCACGCTAAAATAAGGCTCATATTGTTTGACAGGATTGCCTTTATTGTTCAGAATGGTCCGCCCATTACCTACCCAGCGAAGTTCGCCAGAAGTATTTACGGTTGTTACGCTTCCATCCGGGTTGACCTGTAGGGCTTCGCCCGGCTCAGCGTGCGCTTTTATCAATGCCTCCTGCCCGCCGCCGCTAAAATAAGCGTAGCTTTCCCGAATTGCCGTCTCATGCAAAGGGTGGGCATGAAAATGAGTATCCCTTGTTTTCGTCTGAATGAAGTTGGGGCGGGGTTTATAGTTATTGATGTCAAAAGCAGGATCGGTAGATTGGTCGAACCATTCGAAAACATGATACTCCAGTTCGGATGAAGGGAAATCATTCGGAGACGCTTCTACCATAGTATCGTCAAACCCATCTCCGGGGTCTGTACCCTTTTTCCCTATGATAAATGTTTTGTTTACTATGCCGAGCTCATCAAAACGAACTGCTGTCAGGTTATCATTGATATCCTGCATCAGGCATGCGTTTAACACCCTGTAGTTGAATTTCTTTACCTGTATTTCATTGCCGTATGGATCTGTTGACCGTTCAATAAACAGATAGTAATTGCTATCGTATCCTATCTTGGAGGCATTTCCAAAGGCATCAGTAAAGGAAGTCGTAAGAAAAAAATGTGTTATATCATACGCTGCAATTACTGACGGAGCCCAGTAATAGTTGTCAGCAAAAATATATCCGCCCTTAAGCGGGTCAATCAAGGCCGTATTCATATCGGCCAGGGAGATCTTGGCATTAAATACGTCAACGAGCTGATTTTGATTGAAAGCGGCTTTAAATGTCTGATGCAACAATGCCTTGGAAGGCAATGTTCCAAAAGGCATGATGCCGGCGCCGTTATCATCCCTGAAACAAAGCCTACTCCATTCTATTATTCTTTTTTGGTTTGCGCCATTCGGAACTGTGTCATAATCGATCGGGGCGGCAGCGATACACGCGTTTTTTATTTCCGGTAAAGTATAATACTCACCCGTAGAAGCCGGCAGTCCTGTTATTTCATACAGTTTTGTTTCGAATAAAGCCGGCGTGCGGTGATCGGATACGGAATCAATAGCATTGGTAAAGTTGTTTTCAGTGTAAGTAGTATAGATAATATTCTGCTCGGGAAAAACCGGGTTTTTTCTGCCGTATACGAGGGCCGCTGATTTTTTTATATTGGCAAATTCGTCCACTTCCAGTACGAAACTGTGCGCTATTCTGGGGTCGTTCAATTCCCTTTCATAGTGATAGGAAATAGTTTCGCCGCCGACTGTCAGGAAGGAAGCATGTTTATTGTCGAGCTGCGGTTGTACCAGCCTGACCGTACAATTCTGCTGTTCGACCGTGTAAGGTTTGTCGCTGAGCGGCGAATCATCCAGCGCGTATACTTCTTTTCGAAGCATCATACCCTTACAGGCCCGTAAAGCCTGGCGGTATTCATCGATAGAAAGACCGGCAGGCAATACCGGTTCCGGCAACAAATTTTCGGGGTATATATTATTCTGTGAATATTCGTGTGCGAATTGATTGAGTATTTTTTCCCCGTCAAGGAATGCGCCTGTGTGGAACCATGTCTTTACGAGCACAGGAGGCTGGTGGAGATCCTGCTGTACTATATTGTTCATAGCGCCCCCGCTTTCCCTGATAAAATGGGTAATGTCTTCCGCGTCTTTCTGCTCTGTTCTTCCAAATCCCCTGAACTCTCTTTCGGCATGATCGTAATAACCATGATGGTAGGAGTACTCGCTCGCAAACCGGGTTTTGATGATGCGGTCGTATGTAATTACCTTGCTCAAGCAGTGAATCGGAAAAGGGAGTTGGGTTATCCAGGGCGCGCCTTTTAATTTATCTTGCAGGAAAAAATAAGTAGACGGAGTATATTCCAGCTCCACTTCTTTACCCATATTATTCCTGTAAGCTTTCAAGAGATGCGGCTTCCTTCCGTCCATCAGATCTATATAACGTAGGGGTTGGTTACTGTCTTTGGGTTGCGGGCTGCTCCAAACAATACAGGCAGTTCCGTTCCCTAAAAAATCGAGCACAGCGACCTGCGAGAGACCGGATATTTCAGGGAAGGGATAGATTTCTTCCGGCTGTTGCCGGAACCCGTTCCCATTCTGGTTCAGCCAGATGCTGCATTTCTGTTTGCCGAGATAAATAATATCGGTCGTGCCGGAACCGTCAATATCTGCCAGTTTTATATAAGTCGCATTGAAGGTATCAGGATGATCGAATACCGGGGCGTTATCCATATGAACCTTTGCTCCGAATTTTCCATAACCAAGATTGGGCCAGTAACAGACAGATCCGTTTTGAATACGGACGATATCGGCGAGTCCGTCGCCATTCATGTCGCACAGATAAATAGATTGCCCGGCATCATTAAAAACAATATGCGGTCCTGTTTCTTCATCCAGGCGCTGCCACACTTTACGAGAACTGTCAAATCCCTTTTCACCCAATGATGGATACCAGGTAAATACATTGTCTTCGGTAACAAGTATTTCTGCTCTCCCGTCGCCATCCAGGTCAATTAGTCTCGTGTTCCTGTCGCTTAAATCGACATTGGGCGTCTGTTCAAAAGGCTGAAAGGGTTGCCATTCCCCTTGATCGTTCAGCCTGAAGAACCCTTTGGTATTTCCACTGTATCCCGCAAGGTATTTTGTGCCATCGGCTTCTAACTCTTGCAATTGCAACTCCATTCCGAGACCTGAGAAAGAAGGTTGGGGAGTAATTGGTTTTGCCGCTGAAAAATTCCCGTTGCCGAGGTTCTGTTTGTAATAGAGGTCGTTTGCCTGCTCGGTAAGCATGCCGTTAAGCCCTTCGCTATATAAGTCCACCCACTGGTAAGAAGGTTCATTGATTCCGGCAGGGGCATGTAGCATGGCCGACGCATCCGATATTTTTATTTCCATGTTCCATGTATGCTGCTGATAGGCGAAAGCAAGGGGCGGTAGGGATTTTTTTGTGTAGGAATGATCAATGTGTTTGATATATCCGAAAGAAGCGATCTCTTTCAGGAACGAGAAATTGCCGATCTGCCCATTATCGTCATACTTCAGATCCAGGGAGCTGACCAGGGCCGAGCCGCCAGGGAGTTCCGGAAAATGATGATATTGTAAAACCCTTTCGCACAAGCGACAGTTTCTCACTTCAAACCCCGACCTGTAATCCGAAAAAGCATCCGCCCTGAACTGCCAGGGTTGTATTTCATTAAAAGGTTCATTGTCTTTATCGTGCTCGCCATAATCGAGAACTGTTTCAAACAGGAATTGAGCCGATGGCGGAATAGGGTCGCCATGCATATAGGGGTTGATGTTCCCCGACCTCACCCTTTTTAAATAGGTATTAGTGAAAAGAGCATTCCCGGTTGTCCTGTTCCTGTTATGGACTCTGCTCTCATCCATGCCTATGCCGTCTTCATGTTTGTATTCATACAAAATACAATTGCCTTTGTCGTCATAACTGAAATGAGGCAGCCATTCAAATATTCTTCCTGCATCTGCAGGGTCGGCTATTCTTGTTAAAGGCGTATCGCCAAAAAGGCTTGTTATATTTTCCTTTGATATTACCCGCCAGTGGAGCATGCCGTCCGATTTCCTCGTCCAGCGTTCTACGCGCGCAAAGGAATCTTCGATGCGCGGACGATATCTTTTAATACGAAAAAGATCATCCGGAGAATTATCTTCATCGGGCGACCATGCGCCTGCCGATTCTTTTAATCTTACTACAAGATCCTCTCCGCCGCTGAAGATATATGTGTCCGAATCGCTTTCATCTAAGTATTGCGGTAATTCTTTTTGTGTTTTGCGCAGGATGGAAGACAGGTTCAGGGACCAGCCCATTCCGAAGATGCCATTCCCTATCCCTGAATTATAAGCGATGGCAAGCGATGAACCAAATCCTCTTGCCGATGCCAAAGGAAGGGGGATTGAAAGCGAGGCCGAGCCATTTACCGCATTGGTCTCGAATTTTTCATCGACCCCTTTTATAGCCCCTCCTCCTTTGGGAAGCGAAACGCTGGGGATATTTATACTAAAAGGACTATCGTTTCCCAATGTAGTTGGAGAAGCGTTGCCGTTAGTATAATTATTTTTTTCTAACAGTTGATTGTGCTGAAATGAATTTGTTTGCTCTCCTGGCATAGCTCAAGAATTAATTCTTTCATAGATGAACGGAATTATGAGCTACAGTGATCAGCGTCCTTGAAATTCAAATTACGCCTATTTGGCAAATGCGCCAATACCACTTTCGGGTAGTAGAAACAATATTCCTGCTAATCATGAGGTTTCCCCCCTGTTTTTTTGAGCTGGCTCCTGACATTAAATTCAAAGTGGCGAGCGCGAGGCGTTGGTCCAGCATTCTTTACGTTTTTTGCGATTCCTTGTTGACGTACTCCCATAACAGCATGGATGAGGGCTGCCTGTATCTGCGGTCGGAATCCCTATAGGTCCATTAAATAGGGAAATATAACGATACTTCAACCCCTGGAAGAGCTTGCCTTTTGTTACGTATGGAAATTACCTGAGGCATGGACGCGCCATTATTTGTAAATGTAATTTCTGTTAATATACCTTTCGTTACGCCAGGTGGTGGCGGATCGAACGTTTCGCCGCCTTTATCTTTTGATCAAGCGCTGATAATAAATAAAGCGGAAAGCGCCCATAATCTGGACTTCATAGTAATTGTTTTAGTTGTTATGCTTTTGAAACCGACGTGATCCCGTTAAATAAATCGAATGTTTGTTTTTCATTGAGACCCTTGCAAGGACGACTTCAGCATTTCCGAACCGGAAACATATCTTATAGCTTACTTTTTGGAGGCTTCTTATCAACTCCGGCCCTGATAGACGACTAACCAAGAAAATCAACAGCTCTCTTACCAAGAGGCTATCTATCAAGGAGTTTTGCGGGCAATTACATAAAAAAACCCGCCATTTAGGCGGGATGTCAAATTGGGCTCCCCCTGCTTTACCCTTATCTAGCCAGATTTTTGATGACCTTTTAAAGATTTGCGATTTACCGGACTGCCAACCTGGCACGGGCGAAGAGATTAAATATTAAGACCCAATCTCTTATCAATTCTCCATTCCGCAAGCAACGTTTTGGACAATATGATTCCTTTGGATTAAGCCGGCAGGAAGTGGAGCACTTGGTCAATGCGGAGATGGAGCGGACTTTGGGTGATCCGGGGATGGCAAGGACGATACTGAAAAGGGTGTAATAAAAGAACAGGGTTAGTATGTGCAATGAGCCGAAATGCTGACTTAGTTTTCAACAGCCTTGTTGAAAAGTCTACTTTAAAACTAAATATTTTAGTTTACATTTGCCACTATCTGACAAGTCAATCTAAGTAAAGTGAGCCATTTTGGTGAATATATTAAAAATCTTCGGGAACATAACCGTTTGTTACAACGGGAAGTTTCAAGTAGGTTAAGTATTGATACGCCTATGCTTAGTAAGATAGAGCGTGGAGAAAGAAGAGCCAAACGGGAATACATCCCACTTCTTGCTGAACTTTTTAATGTTAAATCTGATGAGCTACTTGCAATTTGGCTTGCTGATCAGGTATATGAAATTATTAAAGATGAGGAAGTAGGCCTAAAGGCAATCCAATTAGCTGAAGACGAAGTAAAATACGGTAAAAAAAAGAAGTGAATTCAAATGGCATATTTAGTAACCAAGACAAAGGATGAAAGCTACAAACAATTAGAGGCTTTGATTGCAGCCTTTAAGAAAGATTACGCTGTTTTAAAAGCACCGCAATATATCGAGGCTCAGCTTCGTAATGATTTTCTGAATCCTCTGTTAAAAACCTTCGGCTGGGATGTTGAGAATGAAACTGGCAAAACTCAATTTTTAAGGAATGTCATCCAGGAAGAAGGCATAGATGTAGAAGAAGATGATGCAATAGCAAAAAAGAACCCTGACTATACATTGCGCATACTGGGAGCACGAAAACTTTTTGTTGAGGCCAAAAAAGTTTCCATTGATATTGATAAATCTGCAAAATCTGCTTTTCAGACAAGGCGGTATGGATGGAACGCTAATCTTGGTATTTCCATTCTCACAAACTTTGAACGTCTAATAGTTTATGATTGCAGGTATAAGCCCCAAGCTACAGATGATCCTAATGTTGCCAGATACAGCAATTTTCATTTTACAGATTTCCTTAAAGAGTTTAACACTCTTTACGATTTGCTGTCCTTTGAATCCGTAGCAAGCGGTAACATAGATGAGTATTTCTCACTTACCGAAAATGAGGCGGTAACTTTTGATGATTATTTTTTAAAGCAGATTGAAGGTTGGAGAAAAAGGCTTGCCACCGAAGTGATTTCAAAAAACAAGGGCTTCAACGAAGAGGATATAAATTTCCTTATTCAAAGGCTCCTTAACCGAATAGTTTTTTTGCGAATTTGTGAGGATAGAGAGATTGAAAAATATGCAACCTTAAAATCAATAAAAACATATGATGAACTAAAGACATTGTTCATTAAGTCTGATGAAAAATATAACTCGGGCTTATTCGATTTTATTGAGGATCACTTCACCCTAAATATTACACTTAATTCAGATTTGCTTATTGAAATATTCAATGAGCTCTATTATCCTGAAAGCCCTTATGATTTTTCTGTTGTTGACCCGACTATTTTAAGCCAAATCTATGAGAGATATTTAGGGAGCAAAATATCCATGATAAGTGCTACCGAGATTTCTATTGTTGAGGAACCGGAAGTGACCGCATCCAGTGGTGTTGTGCCAACGCCAAAGTTGGTTGTAGAGAATATTGTAAGGGAAACGCTTAATGCTTTGTTTGCGGATAAGCCTTTCGAAGAAATAGAAAAGCTGAAAATTGCAGACATCTGTTGTGGATCTGGAACATTTCTGATCTCTGTATACAACTACCTTTATGAGAAAATAACTCTTGGTTTGTTGGACGCGGGCATAACGGACAATGAAATTGTCTACCAAGCTCCAACGGGCTCTCATCACCTGACATTAAAGACAAAGCATGCTTTCTTGCTCAACAACATTTTTGGAGTTGATATAAATCCTTATGCAGTTGAAGTGACTAAATTCAGTTTGCTCTTAAAACTGATAGAGAATGAAAATGACGCATCAGTTAATTACTACCTAACAAGGTATAAACAAAAGGTTTTACCAAGTCTGAACGAGAATATAAAAAACGGCAACTCCTTAGTTGATAACAGATTTTTCGATTTTGATACCGAAGCAATAAATGATGAAGAGAAACTTTATAAGATAAGGCCATTCAATTGGACTGATGAATTTCCTTTTCTTAGAGAAACAAAAGGCTTCGATGCTATTGTTGGTAACCCTCCTTATGTACGCATTCAAAACATGGTAAAGTACATTCAGGAAGAAATTAAGTATTACCAGAATGATGCCTCTGGATATATTGTAGCTCAGACAGACACTTTCGATAAATACTACCTGTTTATTCAAAGAGCCATTGAACTACTTAATGACAAAGGGGTATTAGGTTATATTATTCCGAACAAATTTTTTATTGTTCGGGGTGGAAAATCACTTCGATCTTATATTGTTAAATATAGCTCTCTACTGCGAGTTGTGCATTTTGGAGTTAGTCAGGTATTTCCTAACCACAGTACTTATACGGCTGTATTGTTGTTGGATAAGAAAAAAAGAGGAACTTTTGGATTCAAAAGGATAAGAAAAGTGCTTACTGAATTTATAGCGGGTGATATTAATTACGTGGAGTATAATACAGCTGACTATTCTGAAAATCCGTGGGTTTTTGTTTCAAAACCCACGGAGGCAGTTTTCAGCAAAATCAAAACTGGAAATGTTACTGCTTTAAAGAATATTGCTGAAATTCCGGTCGGACTTCAAACAAGTGCTGATAAAATTTACATATTTCAGCCTGAGGCGGAAACCGAAACAACGTATAAGTTCAGGAAGAATAAAACCCTGTATGAGATTGAGAAGAGCATTTGTAAGCCGTGTATTTATGACTTGTCCTTCGGTTTATTTGATACAATTACACCCAATGCCCAACTCATTTTCCCGTACAAAGTAACGGGCGATAAAGCCGAAGTTTTTGGAGAAGATGAGTTTCAGGGCGATTATCCTTTAGCTTGGACATATCTTAATAATTTCAAAGATCAACTCTCTAAACGTAGTATAAATGGCTCAAAAGAGCCAAAGTGGTATCAGTTCGGTAGGTCTCAGAGCCTTACAAAATTTCATAGCAACCCTAAATTAATCTGGTCTGTACTTTCCAAAGGGCCAGGTTATATATATGACGAACAGAACATTCAGTTTACAGGAGGCGGTAATGGTCCTTATTATTCTTTGATTAGTAATTCGGAGTATTCACCTCTCTATATTTTAGGCATACTTGCCCATCCGGTGATTGAAGCTATGGTTAAGTCAAGAGCAAGTGAATTTAGAGGAGCTTATTATTCTCATGGAAAGCAGTTTATTGAGAATTTACCAATCAGGCAAATCGATTTCTCAAAATCAGCAGACAAAAAGCTACATAATAATATAGTTGTGACAGTTGAGCAATTAATTGCTGCAAGAGCAGCTTACAGATCAGTTTATGCCGCAGCGAAAAAAGATGTACAACAAAGAAGGTATAATCATCTGTTTAATTCTCTTATGGAGCAGGTGAACAATCTTTACGATATAACAATCGGGGACGTGGATACAGTAATGAATGATGAAATGTTTGATACAGATTTAAATGAAGATTAGAAATGGAAACAACTATTGATATAAAAGCAACTAATAAGCTACGGGGCGGATACTACACACCGCAAGGTATAACAGAGTTTATCTGCAAATGGGCTATAACCAAACCTACCCAAAAAGTATTGGAGCCGAGTTGTGGTGATGGAAATTTCATCGAAGCCGCGATAAAAAGATTTTTAGAGTTGGGAGTCTCCAAAAAGCAATTGTTTGGTTTATTGCAGGGTGTTGAGTTGATAGATTCAGAAGCCCGGAAATCTAAAAAGCGAGCAGAAAAGTATGGACTAAACTCGACTACGATAGTTAATTCAGATTTCTTTAGCTTCATTTCGGAGGCCAGTGGAGAAGCCGTCTATGATGTAGTGATAGGGAACCCTCCGTTTATTCGTTACCAAAACTTTCCAGAGGAGCACCGGGATATAGCATTTGAAATGATGCAGGCGCTGGGGTTAACGCCCAACAAACTGACCAACATTTGGGTTCCTTTTTTAGTTTTGTCCGCTAATTTGCTAAATAGATACGGAAAGCTGGGAATGGTAATACCCGCAGAATTATTCCAGGTTAAGTACGCCGCTGAAACAAGAGTATTCCTGTCCAACTTCTTTTCCAGGATCACGATAATTACTTTTAAAAAACTTGTGTTCGATGATATACAACAGGAAGTGGTTTTACTTCTTTGTGAGAAGGGCGCCACGGCAAACAAAGGGATCAGGGTTATCGAATTATCTTCTCTTGAAGAATTAAAGGCATTAAATATTTCTGAATTTCAGAAAACACCAGTAAAGTCCTTAGAGCACAATTCAGAGAAATGGACAAAATATTTTTTAGACGAGCAAGAAATTAAACTATTACGAACCCTAAAAAATGACGAAAGAATACGACTTGCTTCCGATATAATGGAGGTAGATGTAGGATTGGTTACTGGTCGAAATGAGTTCTTTATGATTAATGAAGAAACTGTTTCCAAATGGAACATCGGACATTTTACAAAACGGGTCGTAAGCCGCTCTAATCATTTCAAAGGGATAGTCTTTACAGAAAAGGATTTTTCCGACAATGCAGCAGCTAATATTGAGGGCTATTTGTTTTTGCCACCTGATAAGGATTTTAACGAACTCCCAAAAGAATGTCAAAAGTACATTTTGCACGGAGAAGCTCAGGACTATCATACAGGATATAAATGCAGAATAAGAAAGCGTTGGTACATAACTCCGTCAATATGGTCACCAGATGCTTTTGTATTAAGGCAAGTTGGCGATTATCCCAAAATTATTATTAACCAAACCAACGCCTCTTCAACAGATACTATTCACCGGATACGCTTCAAAAAATCAATTAAACCAGAAATAATCGCATTGTCGTTTTTGAATTCCTTATCATTTGCGTTCTCGGAAATACTCGGCAGAAGTTACGGAGGTGGAGTTCTAACATTTGAACCAACCGAGATTGAAGAAATTCCATTGCCACTTTTAGATAGAGTGGATTTTGACTTTTTCCAGATTGACAATTTGATTCGTCAAAGGAGAATCGAAGAAGTGTTGGATATCGTTGATGAGCAACTTCTGATCAAAGAATTAGGAATGGAAAGGAATAAAGTTGTGACGCTAAGGAATATATGGAAAAAGCTGAGAGATCGGCGAATTAACCGAAAGAAGATTTAAGTTTTTCTTAAATAGTTTAACCTTAAACAATGGAAAATGTAATTGAATGGGGTAAACCTCATATTATAAAAACAAGTACAGAATTAGCATGCTTTGATGAGACGCCAGTATCAAAAGATTGGCGACCTAAAATAGAGCCATGGCTTAGTGCCATCTTTCAAACAGAACATTTTTCCCTCTTAGTAGGCTCTGGACTAACTAATGCGCTTGCTCATATTGCGAAAATTCCATCTCAGGGAATGGGCAGGTTAGAATTGACCGATGATACTTACAAGGATAAAATAAAAGGATATTCGGAAAAATCGGCCTCCGCGATGGAAAGAGGCGAAGCAAACTTGGAAGACGATTTCCGTGTTGCACTTGAATTATTAAAGGGGTATGAAATATTAGAGGACGAAAATTATGAGACGTTAAAAAATGAGCTTAACACTACTTTGAACGCTTTTATAAAAACAATATTAAAAACTGAAAGAACCTTTAAGGAACAGTTATCCTCTAATGAGGAAATTAAGAAAAATGATGCTATTAATGCCTTTGGCTACTTACAGGCATTCTTGCTAAGTTTCTCAAGTCGGGCGGCTTCACGGGAACGTTTAAATCTTTTTACTACTAATTATGATCGTTTTTTGGAATATGGTTGCGATGAAATCGGAGTAATATTGCTTGATCGGTTTAAAGGAAAGATTCAACCCATATTTAGAAACACAAGACTTGAACTGGATTATCATTACAACCCACCTGGTATTAGAGGCGAGCCAAGATATGTTGAAGGGGTTGCAAGAATTACCAAATTACACGGCTCGATAGATTGGAACTTCAAAGGGCACGGAAAAATTGTAAGAGCGTTACTGCCATTTGGAGCCTCTGATACTCATCCTGATATCCCTAAGGATGCAACAGATCACGTGGTAATATATCCAAATTCAGCAAAGGATATTGAAACTGCTTATTACCCTTATTCGGAGTTATTCAGGGACTTTTCCTCTGCAATATGCAGGCCCAATTCAGCAATTGTCACCTATGGATATGGTTTTGGTGATTCCCATATCAATAGAATTATTGCCGATATGTTTACAATTCCATCCACTCACTTGGTAATAATTGCGTTCAACGATCCGGGTGATCGGATTCAAAACTTCTTAAAGGATAAGAATAAAGCACAGTACACATTACTAATTGGCAGTCACTTTGGCAACTTGGAACATCTTGTTGACAATTATTTGCCAAAATCTGCAATTGACCGATTGACTATTAAAATGAGAGATTTGATTGGCAAAAGAGATTTCGGTGCTCAAGCCCCAGCTACCTCAGTAGATAAAAATGAATCAACCAATTAAACCATTCTCTAATGCCTACAAATCATTTTAACTTCGACCAGCTTAGAAATTTGAGCATAGGAGTAGTAGATGTGGTTTCTCCAAATGAGATAAAAGTTCTTCTTGAAACCGATGCACCTCAAAATACCGCACTAAATACAGGCGTTCCGAGCATGTTTCCTCGTATAAATGGTTTCGTGTTAATCCCCAATGAAGTTGGGGCTTTGGTTGGGATAATTAGTTGGTTAGGTGTAGAACATTCTCAGTATCCCAAAAGGAAAGGGTTTAAAGACTATGATTTAATTGACCTTCCATTTCCTTTACGCAAAATGATAATAAATCCAATCGGGACATTAAAAACGGAGATAAAGGATAAGGAAACTGTTTACAAGTTGGAAAGAGGAGTATATTCTTTTCCATCTGTAGGCGACACGGTCGTTCTGCCAAAGGATGAACAGCTTAAATCTATTATTGAAAATGATGATGAACTGGCATTTGTTAAGATCGGGACGGCACCAATAGCAGGTAATGCTTCGGTGAGTATAAACCCAAATAAACTATTTGGACGGCATGTAGCAGTATTAGGAAATACGGGTAGTGGTAAATCATGTTCTGTTGCCGGGTTAGTAAGATGGTCATTAGAGGAGGCCAAAAAAAGAAAATCAGAAGATTTGGCAAAACTGAATTCGAGGTTTGTTATACTTGATCCTAACGGCGAGTACTTAGATTCATTCAAGAATTTGGATGCGGATTTGAAACTATTTAAAATTGAAATCACTGAAGACGAGAAAAAAGCATTTAGACAATTGAAAGTTCCTGGATGGTTTTGGAATAGCTATGAATGGAGTTCGTTTTTAATTGCATCTGGAAAAACACAGAAGCCTATTCTTAGGCAAGCGCTAAGAGATTTAAAAAGCGGCGGAGTAAACAAAATGGATGATGAACTTATGATTCTTCGTAGGCAATTGTCTTCTGCTATTAATGTGTTTGAAAGCCAGTTACGAAACACAAATAGCTTTAAGGTTTTTCCGGGTACGAAAAATACATATAACCTTATCAACTCTTTTGCTTCTGATTTTAATGGTTATCTGGGTAAGTTCAATGGACAATATGATGCCGATATAGATAAGGTTGCTAAATCATTCACCGGTATTGCTGCAAATAGATATAGTAAGAATGGTAACTTTGAAAATTTTGCAGCCTTTTCTAATCAAGACATACAGCAACTTATACAGGATTTAACAGATTTGTTAGGAAAATTCGGAGGAGAAATTTCATACGAGGGGCCTAATGAAGACTCACCGGTTGAGTTCAATATTCAAGAACTACCTGATTATATTGAGCTACTTGCAAAAGACAGTAATGCTCTTCAGCATCTTGAGTTTTTCATTCTCAGGCTGAGGTCAATGCTGGCCGATACTCGCTTAAAAGAAACCATTGGCAACGACCCAAATGTAACGTTGGAGAAATGGCTGAATGAATATGTTTCAGGAATTGTTGTAATTGATCTGTCGTTGCTCCCGTCAGATATTGTTCACCTAATCGTTGCGGTAATTTCCCGTATCGTATTTGAGGCAACGCAAAGATATCGCAGAATGTTTACGAGGGTCTTGCCCACGGTTTTGATTTTGGAGGAAGCGCATAATTTCATTAAAAAATATGTTGAAAATGAGGAAGTGTCGGCAGCAGAAATATGTAGCCAGGTTTTTGAAAGAGTGGCAAAGGAGGGCAGAAAGTTTGGCTTGAGTTTGATGCTATCATCACAAAGGCCGTCAGAGTTGTCTGCAACAATATTATCTCAATGCAATACTTTTCTACTTCATCGAATTGTAAATGACAGAGATCAGGATTTGGTAAAGAGGCTTGTTCCAGACAACATAGGCGGCTTATTGCAAGAGTTACCTATCCTTCCGACAAAAAAAGCAATCCTTTTAGGTTGGGCATCTTCCATTCCAATACTTGTTGAGATGAGAGAACTTGAAAAAGAATATAGACCAAAATCAGAAGATCCAGATTTTTGGGAAGTGTGGACTGGCGAATCCGAAAGAAAAGAAGACTGGGGAGCTATTGCTAAAGAATGGCAAGGCAAAACAACAACTATTGAAACCGAGCCGGAAGCTGCAAACCAAGAAACGTCTGAGCATGATGATGATTTGCCTTTTTAAACAATGAAATAATGGATTCGGATTTAAGGTCGAAAAAATACCTTGAAGAAGACGAGAAACGGGCTTTTGAGAAGACATTCAACTAACGGAATGTTTTCTTATCTATTTTAAAAGCAAAATTGGCTAACGCATTTTATTGCCGAGATATATCTCACAATAAAATTCTTCTTCTGGTAGAACGATCTCTTTAAAACCGTT
>DEHV01000006.1:0-54877 GCA_002352105.1 Chitinophagaceae bacterium UBA2791
GGAGCCTCTGGCGAAGCCAGGGGCTTTTCGTTTTGCAGCGTTGCAAGCGTACTCGCATAAGCGGAAAGATGAAAAGCCCAAACGCACGAATTGCGTAGAGGCGAAGCCCCCGATGCGACCTTCCAAACGTCTTTTGGGTCAGAAATCAAAAACGCCGAAAGGAGAAGTTAGTATTACAAATGATCATGGCAGGTTTAGGCTAAGATGGAGACATGAAGGGAAAGGTATTTCTTGAGTCTACTCAGTAACTGCCATGAGAAAATAACTGAGCTATTGTCGCCATTGGCAAAAACATTTTGCCGCTATCAGGAAGAAGAATAAAATCATACTTCTTATAGAATCTTATGGCTTCTGCATCAAGTGGATCCACTATTACCGCCATCGATCCTACTTGTAAAGACGTGAAATAACTCCTTTTTAGCGCATCCATTAAAATCATTTCTCCCAATCCTTGCCCTTGATAGTTTTTGCTAACCGCTAACCGGCCTAGCAATATCGCTGGCAAATCATTGTAGGCAGGCGGAAGCTTTTTGATGATTTCCTCGGGCAACAACCTTCGTTCAACTGAAGCGGTAGAAAGGGTATAATATCCTTTTATTTCATTCCCATCTGCTAAAATAAAACAAGCTGAAAGGCGTCTTTTTACGTCCTGTTTTGCTTGCTTATGCAAATAGGTATCAAGCAGTTGTTTCCCGCAAGTGAAGTTTTCTTTCTTATGGGAAGGATGTAAAGCAACAGATATGTAATTCATTATTGCTTCGTCAATTTATTATACTTCCTGGCAGCAACCTTGAGTTTTTTGCCAGGTGCAGGAGAATCCATTATTGCCTTAAAAAAAACTTCCTGGTCCTGTTTCGACGCTAAAATGGATTTATGCTTTTCCACAATTTCATCCGCTTTGTTTTGTACAGAAACAATTACAAATTCTGTTAAGGTTCGGTATCCCCCTAAGATTGCAGCATACTCGAAATACTCTTTTTGTGCTTCAGATAGTCTCGTATCAAACCTGGCCATGCCTGTTTTCATGTTTTTAATTTTATCCTCAACAAATGTACGGAAAATATCCGTACGTGCAAAATGGAAATAGGAATTTACCGAAGATGATTTTATTCTTTTATATATATTGATATTCATTAATGTATACATTACTATAATACAAACTATTTTCGCCAATCGCAATTCGCGCGTAGAGGCGGGGTTATTTGATCTCCCGATTTGACCCTCAAAAACACCTTTGGGTCAGAAATGGGTCATAAATCAAAAACTCCGAAAGGAGAAATCAGCATTGCGAATGATCATGGCAGGTTCAGGATACGCCAGCGTCAGCCCAGTATTTCGGAATGAAGACGTGAAAGAGAAATGATGAAAAACATAGTTGATCCTGACACGCATCATCATTTACTCCAGTATAATCCATGACCTTGCAAACATCATTTCAATACAAATAATTAATTAAATATTAGCAAAGATGAAACGATTAGCAGGCAAGGTATCGGTTATTACCGGTTCAGGCTTAGGAATGGGCAAGGCAATGGCGCTCCTATTTGCCGAAGAAGGCTCCGCAGTCGTTGTCGCAGATATCAATCAGCAAGCCGTCGAGCAGGTGGTTTCCGAAATCACCGCTAAGGGGCAACGGGCTATAGGCGTCGTGGCAAACGTGGCCATACAGGAAGATATAGACAAAATGATATCCGCTGCCATCAAGGAGTTCGGTTCATTGGACGTGTTGGTAAACAATGCCGGTATCATCGACGATTTTAAAACAGTCGGGGAGCTGGAAGACGAACTCTGGGATCGCATCATTGCTGTAAACCTGGCCGGCCCTTTTAAAGCCTCGCGGGCAGCCATCAGGATCATGGAAAAGCAGAAAAGCGGCGGCGTAATCGTCAATAATGCCTCCGTAGGCGGATTATTCGGAGCCCGGGGCGGAGCGGCATACGTCACTTCCAAGCATGGATTGATCGGATTAACGCGCAACATCGCTGCTACATATGGCCTGTATGGCAATATCAGGGCAAATGTCATCGCGCCCGGCGGCGTCGAGACCAGTATCCAAAACACTATCAAGGCGCCAAGCGAGCTGGGCATGAAAGCATTGAACGATACGGGATTTGCCCCCTTGGGTAAACCGGAACAATTGGCTTATGTTGCGCTGTTCTTAGCTTCCGATGAATCGAGCTTCATAAACGGAGAGGTCATCACAGCCGACGGCGGATGGACGGCGCGGTAGTTCTTCAGCAAGGCGCTCCATTCCGCAACCGTGAGCGGACGGGCATGCACCCGGATATTGGCGCTCAAATCTTTATAAACGCTCTGTTTGATATCCTCCGGTACCTGATCAGGTTGCAAGCCCAACTCATGTATCCCATAGTAGCCTCCCGGTTTCAATATGCGAGCGGCTTCGCGGACAATCGCCTTTTTGTGCTCTATCGGCTGCATGGTAAGCATGGCTTCGCCATATACTTTACTGGCGCAGGCGGGCGACGCGGTAAAGCCAAATCAAAAAGAGTGGTAAACTGATTTAAAACAAAAGCTTGTCTGTGGCGGGGCGAATCCTCAACATATACGCAATAGCAGATTTATCAATGCTATTAAGGGTTTACTATACCTGGGTTTTGACTGCTAATCAAAATTCCTGTTTAATAAAGTTAACAAAAGAAGTCGCCCATTGTTTCCGGAAAAAGAAGTATCGCTGCCGAAAACGGGAATAAAATAGAAAAGCGGGTATTTTATATAGAGCTCACGCGCGATCTTATCAGGAAACTACAGTAGCGGCGACAGGAGCTTCGACGTTGGCTTTTGCGGGTTCAAACGGCTTTATTGCGATGATCTCTTTTTTGAATCCGAGCTTTTTGATAACGAAGATCTTTGCATCGGGGAAAAATTCTTTCATCTGTTTCTCATCCAGCAGATTCCAATCCGGCGAAGTGCGCTTAAACCAGAATTTATTCAGGATTTTGATCATTCCCACCTGTATCACCCTGGGCATATAGCCGATCAGCGGAAACCAGGTGTGCGCCTCTATCGGAAAATGACGATGGGGAGTTTGCACATAGTAGCTCTTCGAGCAGCGCCTTATCTCATTGGCAAAATGCCGTTGAATGGCAAGGCTGCGCTGCCGGAAATTATTGCCGGTTTGCCAGACCTCTTCTTTAGGAATGGTAACGTGTTCGATCACGGAATTGCAAAATATACAATCGATTTCGCCGTCACCGAACGGAAACTGCTCCTTACTTCCATCAATATAGCGGGTTTCATAACCGCGCTGTTGGGCCTTGCTCAAAGCCACTTGATCGATATCGGCAATCAATACCTTGAAATCGCTCAACTTATCTTTGATGCGTTCCATATAGGCGCCATCCCTGCCGCCCAGATCGAGCAGCGAAGCGTTGGGGCTCAGGTTGATATTGGACAAAAATAGCGCGATCTTCTGCTTAGCCCATTGCTCGTGCTTTTTGGCAAAAAACTTTTTCATGTAGTAAATAAATAATTAGATTTTTACGCTAAAAGGCGGCTAATAGAACGCCTGCCTCCCGCAAAGAAACCGCACGGGGGTTGAAAAAATATCACCACCACTCAAATATATTTCAAAATAATATAAAGTCCAAATTAGCGGGAAGCGTTATTTGGCGCCTCTGTTATTTTATGTAAACGCGCTCCCTGGCGACGATCCCGCCTGGCGCATCCCATTTGCCGCCCGGAAGTTTCGAAGAAGAAGCAGGTTATCGGTCAAATGATTTAATTTCGGCGGCTAAAATCAAATGCCTTAATATGGAATTAATATATACCGGTAAGACCAAAAATGTCTACAAGCTAAACGATAACGAAGTGTTGCTGAAATTTAAGGACGACGTTACGGGCGAAAACGGGGTGTTCGACCCCGGCGCCAATACGGTTGGACTGACAATAGAGGGCGCGGGAAGGTCCGGGCTGAAGATGACCAGGTTTTTCTTCGAACTGCTGAAAAAGCAGGATATCGTTACCCATTATGTGTCGGCTGATCTTAAGGAAGCTACCATCACCGTTATCGCAGCGGATACATTCGGCAAGGGCCTGGAAGTGATCTGCCGATACAGGGCCGTGGGAAGCTTTTACCGGAGATATGGGGCTTATTGCGAACAGGGCCAGCCGCTGGACGGACTCATCGAAGTTACCATCAAGGACGACGAACGCCAGGACCCTACCATTTCAGAAGATACGCTGGAAGCGCTGGGCATACTTTCCAAATATGCTTACCAGGAGATCAAACGATCTACCAGGACAATTTGCGATCTGATCAAAGCGGCGCTGGCGGAAAAGGGATTAGAGTTATATGATATCAAGCTGGAATTCGGCAAGAACAAGGCGACCGGGGAGATCATGCTCATCGATGAAATATCGGGCGGCAATATGCGCGTTTATAAAGATGGGCAATATATCGCTCCCCTCGAGCTTGAAAAATATTTCCTGGGTTCCTAAGCCGGTTGAGCCCTAATTCATCCATCCCCTTTCCTTTTCGTTAGCGGCCTATCCCATCCATTCGAAAAAGAAAAAAACTTTCTAAAATAAGAAATAGTGTTTGGCCATGAATTTTCGGGGAAACCCTAATGATAAGCCTAAACGGGACAGCCTCCTTCCGAAGGATCCTTTTCCTTATACAACGCTAAACGATCCAATAAATATTGACGGAAACATTTTTGAAAGGTATTGGCCAATAGATCGCCTGGAGATACCAATACGCCCCATCCCCCTTTCGACGGCGCTAACGGTATTTCTTTAGGCGACTGATTTTCGCACATGATACGATCTTCATCCAGCACCTTTACGGCAAAAGACATCTGATCTTCCGGCGCTGGCCCTTTAAAACCCGGCGAGATAGCTATAGCCCAAAATACAGTGCACTCCTCCCTTGTATTGGGCGTTGGAATATGAACCAATAGCCGCATATCCCCATCATGAAAAGTTTGCCGTATTGTAGTGAAATTAGGCAGGTAACAGCGCTGCTGACGCATGTGCGCTTCCTGAAGTTTACCTGGTTGCTCATCGGGAGTCGCCAGCGATGGGAAGGGCGCGTTCATTTGAAACCCATCGTCAAAAATGCGTATATCCATTTTCGGTACAACAGGGCTCGCCGCTTTTCCCAGCGTTGAGCCATGCGCAAAAGCAAAATGGGTCATGTCCAGATAGTTTTCAATTTCTCTACGAAACCCGGATTTGAATACGGTAGGGTTAGCCGCCATATAGGTCCAATCAGGATCTTCAAATTCAGGAATATCGGGAAGCTTATTGGATCCGTCCTTTTCCAATTGCACCCAGATCATGCCATAACGCTCTTGTATTTCATATTTTTTTAACCTGGACATTTTTAATTTATTGGGCGGCGGGTTGATTAATGAAGGAATATTGATACAGTCTCCTTCCTGATCAAATTGCCAGCCATGATAAGCGCATTGCAGATAGTCGTTACATACGGCGCCCAGGCTTAATTTTATTCCTTTATGTGGGCAGATGTCTTCTGCCGCTAAAAGGCCGGTACTAAGCCGGGCGACAAAAATCTCTACGCCCAACAATACAAAACCCTTGACCTCGCCTTGCTTTAATTCCCTGCTAATGGCTACGGGTTGCCATTCCCTTTTCAATAGGATAAAAGGTAGCTCTTCAGAAAGGTTTGTGTCCATATACAATGCAATTCAATAAATTAAAATTTGCGTTCCCCGAATATAAAATATTTTTGTTACGGGAGAACTTAAATTCGAATGCTCATTCATGAATAATCATAATTTGAGAACCGTACAGGTAACCCGGTATATTGCGCCGCTACGCGAAGGCGGCTCGCTGCCTGCCATCGCTGAAGCTGATGATGGGTTTTTATACGTTGTCAAATTTCGCGGGGCGGGACAAGGGATCAAGTCGCTGATCGCTGAACTTATCGGCGGCGAGATCGCCCGCGCCCTGGGTTTGAAAACGCCCGAGATCGTGTTCGCGCAGCTTGACCCCGCCTTCGGCAGAATAGAGCCGGACCCGGAAATACAGGATCTGTTAAGAGCAAGCGTGGGGCTCAACCTCGCCGTCCACTACCTTTCCGGCGCGTTTACCTTTGAGCCGGCGGTAACCGCTATCGATTCAAAGCTGGCTTCACAGATCGTATGGCTGGATTGTTTGCTGACCAATGTGGACCGGACCGCGCGCAATACCAATATGCTGATCTGGAATAAGGAACTATGGCTGATCGATCATGGCGCATCGTTATATTTTCATCATTCCTGGCAAAACTGGAGGGAACAGGCCCTGCGCCCCTTTGTACAGGTAAAGGACCATGTATTGCTCCGCCAGGCTTCCGAACTGGAAGCGGTCGACAGGGAATACCAGTCTGTATTGAATGAAGAGATTATCCGGTCTGTCGTTTCGCTGATCCCCGATGAATGGCTTGCCGCTACGCCCGAGGAATCATCGCCGGAAAAACAACGGGAGATCTATGCCAATTTTCTAACCCTACGCGCGGCCAATGCCGGAATTTTTGTAAAAGAAGCCCAAGATGCAAGAAAATCACTTATTTGAGTATGCGATTATTCGAGTGGTTCCCAGGGTTGAGCGCGGGGAGTTCCTGAATGTAGGCGTGATCCTGCATTGCAGGGATCAACAGTTTCTTCAATCGATCTGTACGCCCGATGAACAAAAGATCAGGAGTTTGTGCAGTTCCGCAGATATAGAGGAATTAAAGACATACCTGCAGGCTTTTGAAAAAATATGTAAGGGAGGAAAGGGAGCGGGACCGATAGGCGAGCTGGACCGGACCTCCCGGTTCCGGTGGCTCACAGCCATGCGCAGCAGCGTCATTCAAACCTCAGCCGTCCATATAGGCTTATGCAGGAATGCGGCAGAAACGCTGGCGCGCCTGCACAGGGAGCTGGTTTTATAACCAAGCAATATCACGCGTCGCGAATATGGCGGCAATATTTATCTCCGGTTGCGATATAGACGGACGCGGTCGCCATCCGGCGTAAAAAGAAGGTCAAACCAACCCTTTTTAGTAAGTTTGAAATAAAAATCGCCCATGTTTATATCGATATTTTCAAACCGATCTGGCAACTGTTCTTTTTTATTGAGGCCTGTCTTTCCATTGGTTCTGTTATTTTCTTTCGCCCTTACAGGCTGCTCTAAAAAGAACAGCGATGATGAGGATGATCCCGGCTCCTCTTATTATATCCGCTTCAAGATAGACGGCGCGCAGAAAGAATATAAATCGAACACCGGATTCCAGGTCCTGCCGGTCAGCAATAAATCACTTTATAGCGCAGTAATGAATGGGTTCCAGGATGACGGCGCATTAGATAAAAATCTTTTGAATATAATTATCTGGAGCAGGGATCCCATCGTCGCTAAAACATACAAAAATGAAAACGATGTTGCCAATTCAGACGGGGACAAGGTTCCGGAGATCCTTATTACCTACAACGACAATGATAAAGTCGGTCATCTCTCGCTGGGAAAACCCTTTTCCACTCAACCCCCATTTGACAGGATCGTCTCGGATGCGCAGGTTGTGATCACCAACCTTACCGGCTCGAATATATCAGGAACCTTTTCAGGAACCCTATACAAAAGCACAGATGGAACATATACCCAGAAGCTGGTCGTCACAGAAGGAAAATTTAACCTGAAGAAGCTATAGTAAGGAGCCGGTTCGCAACGACAGACAGTTTCTGCCCTTAATTTTTCCGTACGCATCTGCGGTAGACCAGTTAAAAACCCAGGACCGCTAGATCCTGATAAATATCTTTCTCTTATACAGGAAATAACAGATATACCACAACAGGAAGGATACCGATAAGATCATGACAGCATTGATGACCGCAGGGCCGGACCAGCTAAAGATCCGGTAGATAAATGGTTTAATAATGTCTGCCAGCATTTCGCGACCTCCGGAATGCGTAAACAAATAGATAAATAGCGGATTCATTCCCACCACGGCAAAAAAGAAACCGATCTTTCTCCATTGCAAGCCGTCAATAACCCAGTAGGAAATGGCGAGAGCGATCAAAGACCATCCCCCGCTGACGATGATGAATGAACTGGTGCAGATGCGTTTGATGATGGGTATAAACTCCCCTAAAATATATCCGGCGATCACCCCGATAAGCCCCGCCACGAAAAGCGTTGTCAGCTTTTTCTTCATGGGCTGCGCCTGCATCAATACCGTTCCCGCTATCACTCCCCAGATGGTATGAGCAGTTGTGGGAATGGCATTGAATGTAACCCAATGACCCTTGCTTATCTCGACTTTTAACATGGTGTCTACCCAGGATCCAAAATTATGACCGCCTGTAAAAGGCTGGTTAAATCCTTCTACCGGCCAGTAACGATAAAGAAGATCCGTGAAAATGATCAACGCAAAAGAAACGATCAGTTGCCATTTGACGCCTTTCCGCAACAGGAGAAAACTAATAAAATACGTAACGGACAATTGGGCCAGTACATTGGTAAAGGTAGAATAGGTATCGGTAGAGCTTATTGCCCAGCCAAACGCAAGCAATAACAGGGAACGCCTCAATGCGCTGCGAAAGGTATTGTTCCAACTATCTCCCCTATCCCATCTTTTGGAAAAGGAAAAAGGCATGGATACGCCTACAATAAACATAAAAAAAGGCTGAACCAGATCCCAGAACCGCAATCCTATCCATTCGGCATGGCGCAGTTGTTCCCCGATAAACGCTGCCAGCTTGTTGTCGCTTGCCGGATCAAATAGCAGCCAGTAGCCCGATACGAGTAAAAACATGGTAAACCCGCGGAAAAAATCGATCGAGAGGATCCTCCCCTGCTCTGTATTGAGTTTTGTATCATTGGCCATAACGGAAAGACTACAATGGTTTTAAAAATCTGTTTTATAAAAAACATGCTTATCAGAAAAGATCGGCAGAATTCAATCTGTCTTCCGAACCATATATTCATATAACACAAGCATCTAATATAAAGGGAAGAGCGGGTATTGCCAAACATTATTTATCCCCCGCGGGGTCCCAAGAGAAAAGTCCGTAAACGTTGCCGGTAATTTATTATTCATCATTATCATTAATCAATACTTTTAGGCTATATACCTAATAATTATTTATTATTCATTTTAAATAATCGCCATGAGCAGTAATCGCAGAGAATTTCTGAAACTAACCGGCCTGACCGCCACAGGCCTTGCCGCCGCCGCCCTGCCAGGGTGTTCATCACCCGGAACCGAAGAACAGGCGCAGGTTAATGCTGCCGCGCGCACACACAAACAAGAATTTAATATGTGCGGATATGCCGCGCCCAAGCTGGATACGGTAAGGATCGGATATCTCGGATTGGGGAACAGGGGCGCGGCCGCAGCGGTGCGCATCACCAATATCGCCGGCGTTGAGGTCAAAGCGATTTGCGACAACAGGCCCGAACGCACCGAATATGTGCTGGACAAGATCAAGGGCACAACGCACAAACCGGTCGCCTATAACGATGGCGATGAGGCCTGGAAAAAAGTTTGCGAACGCGACGATATCGACCTGATATACATCTGTACGCCCTGGGCATTGCATGCGCCGATGGCCGTTTACGCCATGAACCATGGCAAACATGTGGCCGTGGAAGTGCCGGCCGCTCAAACCATGGAAGAATGCTGGCAACTGGTGGAAACCTCCGAAAAAACCAAACGCCATTGCATGATCCTCGAAAACGACTGCTACAGCTTTTTCGAGCTGTTGACGCTCAATATGGCCAGGCAGGGATTTTTCGGAGAGATCATTCATACCGAAGGCGCTTATATCCATGATATTGCCCACAGCCTGTTCGACAGGAAAAGGCGTCCGGGATCATGGAGACTGAACGAAAATGCGCACCGCAACGGCAATCTTTATCCCACCCATGGACTCGGACCCATTGCGCAGATAATGAATATTAATAGAGGAGACCAGATGGATTACCTCGTTTCGATGAGCAGCAATGATTTTACGCTTGGACCGATAGCAAAGGAACTTGCCGCCAAAGACTCCTCCTATACGCAGTATGTGGGCAATCCTTTCAGAGGGAATATGAACACTACCACCATCCGCACCAAGAAGGGTAAAACGATCATGCTGCAGCACGATATCTCCTCCCCCCGCGTATATTCGAACATACACCTGATCAGCGGAACCAAGGCTTCTGCGCTAAAACATCCGGAACCGGCCAGGATAGCCGTTGGCCACGAAAAATGGCTGTCTGAAAGCGAGTTTAAAGAAGTGGAAGCCAAATACACCCTTCCTATCGTGAAGAAAATAGGCGAGCTGGCCAAGGAGATCGGCGGGCATGGCGGAATAGATTTTATGATGGACTGGCGACTGATAGACTGCCTGCGCAACGGACTTCCGTTGGATATAGACGTGTATGACGCGGCGCTCTGGAGCAGCATCGTTCCGCTTAGCGCCCAGTCTGTCGCCCAAAGATCAAAAGCGATAGACGTGCCTGATTTTACCGGGGGATCCTGGGAGCATAACAATAAGCCTGTGGAAATATCCATCGAGCACGGAAACCTTACCGGCGTCGTATCTAAAAACAGCGAACTGAGCTTTTAGACCAGCTCTATTTTTTATATTCATCTAAATGACCGCTATGAGCAGTAACCGCAGACAATTTTTGAAATTAACCGGCCTGACCGCTACCGGACTTGCCAGCAGCTCCTTGCAGGGATTCTCCGAAACAGGAGCCGATAGCCTGGAAAATGTTGCCGCACGCAAACGCAAGCAGCAATTTAATATGTGCGGATATGCCGCGCCCAAGCTGGATACGGTAAGGATCGGATATCTCGGACTGGGGAACAGGGGCGCGGCGGCGGCGGTGCGCATCACCAATATCGCCGGCGTTGAGGTCAAAGCCATTTGCGACAACAGGCCCGAGCGCACCGAATATGTATTGGACAAGATCAAGGGAACAACGCACAAACCGGTCGCCTATAACGATGGCGATGAAGCCTGGAAGAAAGTTTGCGAACGCGACGATATCGACCTGATATACATTTGTACGCCCTGGGCGCTGCATGCACCGATGGCACTTTACGCCATGAACCATGGCAAGCATGTGGCTGTGGAAGTGCCTGCCGCCCAAACAATGGAAGAATGCTGGCAGCTGGTGGAAACCTCCGAAAAGACAAAGCTCCACTGCATGATCCTCGAAAACGGATGTTACGGTTTCTTCAACCTGCTGGTGTTAAACATGGTCAGGCAGGGATTTTTCGGAGAGATCATTCATACCGAAGGCGCTTATATCCATGATATTGCCCACAGCCTGTTCGACAGGCAAAGACGCCCGGGATCATGGAGGCTGAACGAAAATGCGCACCGTAACGGCAACCTATATCCTACTCATGGAATCGGACCGATCGCGCAGGTGATGAATATTAATAGAGGAGACCGGATGGATTATCTCGTTTCGATGAGTAGCAATGATTTTACGCTTGGACCGATAGCAGAGGAACTTGCCGCCAAAGACCCTTCCTATTCGCGATACGTGGGTAATCCTTTCAGAGGGAATATGAACGTTAGCACGATCCGCACCAAGAAGGGTAAAACGATCATGCTGCAGCACGATATCTCCTCTCCCCGCGTTAAGTCCGGCATCTACCTGGTCAGCGGCACCAAGGCTTCTGCGCTAAGAAATCCGGAACCGGCCAGGATAGCCGTCGGCCACGAAAAATGGTTGTCTGAAAGCGAGTTCAAAGAGTTGGAAGCCAAATACACCCTGCCTATCGTGAAGAAAATAGGCGAGCTGGCCAAGGAGATCGGCGGGCATGGCGGAATAGATTTTATGATGGATTGGCGGATGATCGATTGCCTGCGCAACGGGCTTCCCGTGGATATGGACGTGTATGATGCCGCCGCCTGGAGCTGCATCGTTCCGCTTACCGCCCAGTCTGTCGCCAAAAGATCAAAAGCGATAGACATACCCGATTTTACCGGGGGATCCTGGGAGCATAACAATAAGCCGCTGGAAATATCCATCGAGCACGGAAATCTTACCGGCGTCGTATCGAAAAACAGCGAACTGAGTTTTTAACTGATCGGTATACCGTTTTCAACCGCCGTAGCTTTAGCGAAGGCGGGTAAGGTTTCGATCGCCATCCGTACCGGATCTTCGCGGGAGATAAAACGGATCTCCGGCTTTTCCGGAAGCCAGGAACTGAAATAAACAGGCTGTATCGTAAATGATCGATACAGCCTGTTTGTATATAGAGATTTGCCTCTGCTAAACCTTCGGCAGACAAAGTCTGTTTTCGCTTTCAATCGCCATAGTTTTTACCGCCTCTGCTTTTCAGCCGCCGAAGCTTTAACGAAGGCGGTAAGGCTTTGCCATCAGCTCAAACGTATTGATCATGATCCTGAAAAAGCTTTCCCTTTCAGAAGACAATAACTTATCCTCCAAACTTTTTGCCTTTGCTTCGTCTTTATGGTACTTGGCCAGCGTCCAGGCGACGGCGGGCGATGCAAGGGCGTCAGAGATACCCCAGTTCTTCAGCGAATCGAGGCCATGTTCCCATTCCCTGGCCAGGGCTTCGATCTGCCTGCGATAGTCCTGGTCCTTATCATCACCCATGCCCTGCGTATTTACCGGATAATCCAATACCGCAGCTGCAATAAAGTTATTGGAAGCATTCCATCCGGACCTCCAATGCTCGGGGTCCAAACTAAAAGACCTGATCCGGCTCCGGTATTCCTCCGCTTTTTTCAGGTTGCCGCGCTGTTGTTCGCAATAGAACGCCATCAGGTCCTGCAGGCGCTCATCAGGTTCATATGGCTTGCCCGCGCCCAGCGATTCCGGCCATATCCTTGATTGCTCAATGTATTTAAGCGCCTCGCGGAACTTGCTTTTCTGCATCAGGTCTCTCGCCGTCGCCAGGTTTGCCAGTTCAAAGGTCACGCGTCCTTCGCGCGCGCCTTCATACGGTAAAACCAGCGTCTTATTGAGCACGCTGATACTACCCTTAGGATCGCCGGTAGCAATAAGCGCTTTTGCGTACTCTATCCTGATGGCCGGATTGTCGGGAAAACGCTCATAAGCTTTTTTTGAAAGTTCCAGCTGCTTCTGCAAATCGTTTTTACCCTCGTGATAATTGATAAGATACTGCCAGTTGCGCCAGCTGCCGGGATCAAGCTCAATACTCCTGTTAAAGTCGGCCAGGACATCAGTCGCTCCGCCGCCGGATACGCTCTTCGCCTGACGCAACACGCCCCGCAGAACATAAAAAGGCGCGTAATCAGGGGCGTTAGCGCATTGATCGAACAATGCCTTTGCCTTGTCGATATCGCGGTTATTCCAGTTGATCAAACCCAGGTAATACAAGGTTTTCCATGAATCCTGCCGGTGGGAGGCCCATTCCAATACAGGAATAGACTCGCGCCGGAAAGGGAAAACCATTTCCGGCGACAATGCCGTCGCCCGGGCAAGATAATCCGCGCTTTGCCGAGCAGCCATATCCTTATGCAAATAAGCCAGCCAGTAGCTAACCATCGGATGTTCCGGCGCCTGTTTCAATAAGGTTATTGCTTCTTCAACGGCGCCCATCTCCGTATATGCTATAGCCATTTCCAGATAGGTCTCTACAGGGAACTCGCTTTTGAACTCCGCGCGGAATGCCCGGATAGCGCTCGAATCGGAATTCACAAGATAGCGCTCGAAACGCGCCGGATGACTCAGCGGATCAATAGCCAGCAGTTGGTCAATAGCGGCATTGGCGGCTGCCTTGTCGTTTAATTTACGGTAAGCGGCAATCAACGCCTTATAGGAACTAAGATTGTTTTTATTGTAGTCAAGCGATTTCAGGGCATTGCCAACCGCTTCCTCATAATCTTTCTGAAGAAAATTGATCTCCGCAATCTTGGAAAATGCCGCCGAGCGGTATTCCATCGTTCTAACGGCAACGCTCAACGCCTGCAAGGCCTCCTGGTAATCGCCCAGTTTGGCCTGCAGGATGCCATAAATATAATTGGCCGCGCCGTCATAAGCGCTGTAGCTCAGCACCCGCCTGGCATACTCCAGGCCTTTCTTATATTCCGCTTTTCTATAATACAATTCGGCAACGCGCGACAATGCCAGGCTGTGCGTAGGCTCTTTAGCCAGGCATTGCTGAAACAGGTCCATGGCCTCCTCGAAATTCCTCATTGCATTTTGTTCTTCCGCCAGCCTGAACAATCTTTCGCCTGAATCATAATCCCCGATGCCGCTTTCCGTCACAACAGGCCGCTGGATAAGCCCCGCCTGAGGATCGGATGAGTAGAACAATTTCTCATTGCCGATGCTGACGGTAACAGTCGCTTCAGTAGCGGAGGAAAGCGCTATCTCCTTTTGAAAGGTCTGGAGCGGCTTTAACTGCAGCAATTCGGCGTGCGCTACCTTATCGCCCTGCTTTATCGTCAGGCTGTCGCGGATATCCTGAAGCGGACTAACGGAAACCAACAGCTTATTTCCCTGGCGCGATACATTAAGGGTTCCGTAAGTGTTGGCGTCCGCCATACCACCGGTTTCTTTGACCGGGAACCAATAATCTGATTTCGTTTCCGCATAGAGGGGGCGGTGCGATAACTGCCGGAACGGGCTATGATAACCGCTCCGTTCGCCAGGCTGGTTAAAATAAGCGCCCGATTGCGCTTCTATATACTGTCCATCCGAATCGGTAAGCAGGTTTTCCCAGATGCCGCCATCCCGGGCCAACGACCATATCCATAGCTTTTTTCCGGGCGCATCGCTGAAACGGGACCAGTGGCCAAATCCGAAATTGTCTTTTTCCCAGTATCCTCCAAACCAGTTCCGGTAAGCGCCCATGACATGATACGATTTACTGGATCCGAAATTATTATTCCTATAGTACGAAATATCCCTTCCCTTTTCATCGATCGGCCAGGAAGCAGCTTCGCCGTTATGGCCTATATGATAGTTTCCCGGAAAATAAAACCTGAGATCGTCCGACGCCCTGTACGCTGCATTGCTCCAGGAAAGATAGGCGTCATGAAGCGGGATAGGATTAAACCACAAGCTCTCCGTTTCGAAATAGGCTTTGTCTTTCGGCAGGTTTATCTTCACCCTCCATTCGCTGCGGGAAGCAAGGTCCAGCCCGCCCACCACGCAGGTAACAGAGCCATCAGGGTTTTTTAAGAGCGCATAATCAACAGGCGCGGCGGCCCAGGGAGCATGGCCCAGGTCCAGCCCAAAATTATGTTCTATTCCCCCGCTTGTCCAGGGTCCCCTCGTGCCTATCGACCGGAACTTCACCACGTGATTGGTATACACAAATTCTTTACCGGTCGACTTTTCAAACGCGCCCATCACCTTGCCCCCGATCTCCGGAAGCACGGTAACATTAATAAAATCGTTATCAAGGGATATTACCTTCCAATTTTGGTTTACCGGTTTATCCGTGTATCCATCCATCATAAAATAAGGATAGAATACGGTTGCTCTTTTATTGATCGCCATCGACGCCAATGGATTCGGATCCGAGAAGGGATAGGTTTTTATCACCCGGGACTCCTCCTTTATCGTAGCCTGCTGAGCCTGGGCGGTACTTGCCCAATATCCTGCGCTGCCCGCCAATAAGGCGATCGCCCATCTTTTACATGTTTTCCTTTTGCGCTGTCCTGCATTAACTGCTTTGCATGAAACGACAGACCTTCTGATTACTTTCACTGACGGTTTGGTTTATAGGTTTACAAAAAAAAACGCCTGGCCTGGTTTTATTCAGGCCAGGATAAATATTTTCTCCTGATAGATCAATCAAAAATATTTCATAACCTTCATAATTACGCATCAAGTTTGTTAATTCGCTCCTCTTTGCCAATTCTCCCTCCGGCAAAGTTTTATAAAAGATGCTGTTCCGCCGCTGCCTGCCTTTTTCCTGAAATCCCGATCAAAACAGGAAAATCCGTCTCTTTTTGGGAACAACATGGATCATGGATTTTTTATATATATTTTGAAGTCAATATGTTATCATATTGGCTTCAAATTGGCGCAGAAACCTTCAGCAGAAAGTCCTGCGCCAATATTCCCTTGAATGACTAACGGAACACGAGATGTTTTTCTCTATTATAAACCGATACGTCATGAAAACAATTGTACCCTTTAAAAGCGCCATCCTGATCAAGCCGCTGATCTGCCTGATACTTTGCTTTATCGCTGTCAGCGGATATGCGCAATGCACCAATGCGCCCACTATGAAATTTCATAGCCCGGTTCTGATTTCCGGTATAGATGGAAAGGCGGGCGCCGTCTATCTTTTTGCAAATGTCACTGCCGGCGTTGACGCGCATATCGAAGTGATGGGATTATTTCGCGGGGCCACGCTCGATAATATCGACGACAGCACCGGTATTGGCTACTACGACGCCTTTCAACCTTACGTGGGCGCCGCGCCAAAAGATACCTCTTATATCGACTGGAAGATCACCTTTAAGAAGGCCGGAACCTATACCGACACCATTCTTGCCTGCGTGGCAGTTACCGGCGTCGACGTTGACGGGGACGGAACTTACCTGAAAGAATTTATTGAAGCGGCAACGCCGGGAAGCATCGCCACGGACCCTTATACGGAACTCCTGGTCAGCTTTGACGGAGTAAAGAGCAAGGCCATTTCTACCATTGCCAACGTGCCGCTGATCGATACCAGCAAGGTCAGGCATATGTTCCAGATGAACTTTGCGAACATGTCTTCCCTGTTGTACCGGAATGGAGCTATTTCCACCTATGGGTCTAAACAGATCAGGCAGACCTGCATCTACTTTAAATCGTTTTTTGAAAACTATTCTATATTGCCCGTGACCCTGTTATCCTTCCACGCAAAGCCCTCGGAAAAACAGGTTGAGATCTCCTGGTCGGCCACAGATGAAAACGGCATTCAGAGCTATACCTTGCAAAAAAGCACAGACGGGAAATCCTGGACGGATATCCAGACCGTTCCGCGATCTGCAACTTCTTCCATCAGCTCTTATGCCGCCCTTGACCAGGAACAGAACGACGGGCCCGTCTATTATCGCTTAAAACAAACCGATATCAAAGGGGCGCTGTCTTATTCAAGAATTCTCAAGATCACCGAAGCAGGCAGCGCCGCAAACAAACGCATTTTTCACAATACGGTTTTTACCAACGTCCTCAACCTAAAAGTCGATTCAAAAACCAGCGAAGAATATGTATTTAACGTGTACACCTTGCAGGGCGCGAGGATAAAACAACAAAACCATAAACTATCCGGGGGCCTGAACTCCCTGACCATACAACTGCCCGCGGAGCTTTCTCCGGGCGTGTACCTGCTGGTCGCAAAAGACCTGCAAGGGCGTCAAATATACAGCGCGAGGATCATCAGGGGCTGATCAACAGCCCTTTCCGATCGCAGGAAAACAAAAACTTACTTCACGCCGCAACCGGACGGATAATCAACATAGCTTCCGATCGTTCCCTGATCAAACAGGCTGTATCGACACAACGATACAGCCTGTTTTGGTTTGGAGCCTATGCCTGCCTCAGGTTCGTTCCCGGCCGCGCGTCAAAGAAAGCCGGCCCGCGCCCCAAAATACCATTCCGGCAGCGCGATAATAAAATAATAGCGCAACAAACCTTATCTTCGCTCAACTTTTTCTGCATGAAGGTTCTTATTCAACAAGCGCATATCATTGATCCTGCATCGCCCTTTAACGGAAGTCGCCAGGATATTTTTATTGATTCGGGAGTGATCAGAAATATCGGGGCTTCCTTTTCGGAAAAGGCCGACCATATCCTATCCGGCGCAGGCCTGGTTGTATCGCCGGGATGGGTGGATATTTTTGCCAATTTTGCCGACCCCGGCTTCGAATTCAAAGAAACCCTGAAAACGGGAGCGACGGCTGCCGCTGCGGGCGGCTTCACCGACGTGTTTGTGATCCCCAATACCCGGCCGGTCATTGATACCAAGTCGCAGGTGGAATATCTCCGCAAGCCCACGGGCGTTCCTGTAAATATCCATCCTATCGGCGCCGTTTCCCGCAATGCAGAAGGGAAAGACCTGGCAGAAATGTATGATATGCACAACAGCGGGGCGCTTAGTTTCAGCGATGGCCTGAATCCCATACAATCCGCAGGCCTTTTGCTAAAAGCGCTTCAGTATGTCAAGGCTTTCAACGGCGTTATCATCCAGATCCCCGACGATAAAAGCGTTGGCGCCAACGGATTGATCCATGAAGGGATCATCTCCACACGGCTCGGCCTTCCGGGTAAGCCCCTGATCGCGGAAGAATTGCTTGTTTCACGGGATATCGAACTTTTGAAATATGCCGGATCTAAAATACATTTTACAGGGGTTACCTCGCCGAGATCGCTGGAATACATTAAAAAAGCAAAGGATGAGGGGCTAAACGTCACCTGCTCCGTCGCCCCCTATCATCTTTATTTTACCGACGAGGACCTGATGGGTTATAATACTTACCTGAAGGTATACCCGCCGTTGCGGACAAAACAGGAGCGGCAATTTCTCTGGGACGCCGTTGCCGACGGAACCATCGATTGCATCGCCACCCACCATATGCCCCACGAATATGACAGCAAGATCCTGGAGTTCGAATATGCCAAAAACGGCATGATCGGCCTGGAGACCTGCTATGCCGCGCTAAAAAGCGTACTGCCGGCGATTCCGGATACCAGGTGGGTGGAACTGCTCAGCCTGACGCCGCGAAAAATATTCGGCCTGACGCAACCGGCTATCAAAGAAAACGAGCCCGCCTGCATTACCCTCTTCTCCCCCGATGAAAAAATCGTAGTGGATGAATCATTCTTCAGATCGCGCGCAAAGAACTCGCCCTTCACCGGCAAAACGCTGACCGGCAAAGTGATGGGGATTATTCAGCAGGACAACCTATTTTTGAGGTAATAAAACCATATCAATATGGAAACAACCGCGCCAAAAGATAATTATGGCCTCAGCTTTGGACTCGTAGCCGGACTGATCATCTGCATCATTACCCTGGCTCAATACCTGGGAGGCATAAATGCTTATTTAAGTCCGCTTGGCTACCTTACCTATGCTGCGGTAACGGTTCTGGCCCTGATAGCAGGCCTGCGGAAGAAAAAAGCGAACGAGGGTTATCTTGAATTCGGGGAGGCCTTAAAAACAACATTCACCGTTTTTGCGATCGCCCTGCTACTGCAAACCCTGTTCACCTATATTTTGCTGAACTTTATCGACGTTTCCTTTAAGGAAGCGCTTTCGCAGGAGATCATGATAAAGTCGGAAGAAATGATGAGGAGATTTGGCGCTACAGACGAGCAGATCGACAAGGCGATAGAAAGCGAAAGGGGCAACGATCCCTTTGGTTTTGGCAGGGTAATGCTGGGTTATGCCATTAGTTGCATATTGGCGTTTATCATCTGCCTTATCCTGTCTGTTAGCATTAAGAAAAGCAAACCCGTTTTCAACAATATTTAAATCGCTTACATGGACGTATCCATCGTAGTTCCATTGCTTAATGAGGAAGAATCCCTGCCTGAGCTCTGCGCATGGATAGACAGGGTTGCCGTCGCCAGCCATCTTTCTTATGAGATCATCCTCATAGACGACGGCAGCGACGACGGCTCATGGAACACGATTGAAACCCTGGCCGCGGCAAATAAGCAGATCAGGGGCATCAAATTCCTGCGCAATTACGGCAAATCGGCGGCGCTGAACGAGGGCTTTAAAGCCGCCGAAGGAGAAGTAGTGATCACGATGGACGCGGATCTGCAGGATAGTCCCGATGAAATACCCGGACTCAGGAAAATGATCATCGAAGATGGCTATGACCTGGTCAGCGGATGGAAAAAGGTCCGTCACGACCCGATAGGAAAAACCGTTCCTTCCCGGTTCTTCAACTGGGTAACCAAAAAAGTTTCCGGCATCAAACTGCACGATTTTAACTGCGGGCTCAAAGCGTATCGCCAGAAAGTAGTGAAGAACATAGAAGTATACGGCGAGATGCACCGCTATATACCGCTGATCGCCAAATGGTCGGGATTCCGGAAGATCGGCGAAAAAACCGTGGAACACCGCGCCCGCAAATACGGAACCTCCAAGTTCGGCGTGGAACGCTTTATCAAAGGCTTTCTCGACCTGGCTTCCATATTGATCGTGGGCAGGTTCGGACAACGGCCAATGCATTTTTTCGGCGCCTGGGGAACGCTTTCCTTCTTTTTCGGATTTGTAATATTTGTATACCTCACCATATCTAAATTTTTCTTCGATAAAACCGGGATGACGCAAAGACCCCTGTTCTTTTTTGCCATACTGGCAATGATCATCGGAACCCAACTGTTCCTGACCGGCTTTATCGCAGAGCTGATCGCCCGTAATTCGGCGGGAAGAAACAATTATCTTATTGAAAAGAAACTGCGGTGCTGAAAAGAGTGATCATTATCGGACCTGCTTACCCGCTTCGGGGCGGACTGGCGGCCTTCAACCAGCGATTGGCGAAAGAGTTCGGCGAGGAAGGCTTTGAGTGCGCCATCTATTCCTTCTCCCTTCAATACCCCTCCTTTCTTTTTCCTGGCGCCACTCAATATTCTTCCGACCCTCCGCCGCCGGGACTGGAGATCCATTCCGTTATTAATTCCATCAACCCATTCAACTGGTTGAAGATCGGGAACAGGTTGAAAAAGCTGAGCCCCGATATCATCGTCGCGCGCTATTGGCTGCCCTTTATGGGGCCCGCGCTGGGAACCATTCTGAGAAGGGCAAAAAAAAACAAACATACCAGGATCGTTGCCATCACAGACAATATCATCCCGCATGAAAAAAGACCGGGAGACAACCTGTTCACAAAATATTTCCTAAAATCCTGCGACGCCTTTATTACGATGAGCGATAAAGTGATGAACGACCTGAGAAAGTTTGAACCGGCGAAACCCGCGCGGCAGGCGTTACACCCGTTATACGACAATTTTGGGGAGAGGATTCCTTTAACAGAAGCCAGGAAGAAACTAGGCATAGACCCCGGCAAAAAACTCATTCTTTTTTTTGGGTTCATCCGGAAATACAAGGGGCTGGATCTGTTGCTGGAAGCCATGAAAATAGTGAAAGATAACGCGGCCGCGCGATCCGAAGCGCCGCCGGTATTGCTGGTAGCGGGAGAATTCTATGAAGAGGAAAAAGAATACCTGGAAAAAATAAAAAACTTGGGCATCGGCGATATGCTGATCATGAAAACCGCCTTCATTCCCGACAGCGAAGTGAAGTATTACCTCTCTGCCGCAAACGTAGTGGCGCAGCCCTATCGCAACGCCACCCAAAGCGGGGTGACGCCGCTCGCCTACCATTTTGAGAAGCCGATGATCGTAACCAATGTAGGCAGCCTGCCTGCCATGGCGCCGCATATGAAAGCAGGAATAGTATGCGAGCCTGCGCCCGCAGCCATTGCGGCTGCCATAGAACAGTACTTTCAATTAGGCGAAGATTATTTTATTCCTCATCTTCGTAGCGAGAAAGAAAAATATTCGTGGAGCAAGCTGGTAGCGGCGCTCGTCGGGCAGGCCAGCCATCCATAAACCGGTAGCCGCCCGTTGTTTTATCTTTCTACAACAATATACTATGATACACAGAAGCAAAGCTCCATTACGGATCGGACTGGCAGGAGGAGGAACAGATGTAAGCCCCTATTGCGACCTTTATGGCGGCGCTATCCTGAATGCGACGATCTCCTTGTACGCTTACGCCAACATAGAGCCTATCGCAGAAAAAAAGATCATCTTGCAAGCGCTGGACAGGAAGGAAGAACAACAATTTTCGGCGGGCCGCGAACTGCCGGCAGACGGCTGCCTCGACCTGCTGAAAGGCGTTTACAACAAGATCCGCAGCGTTTACGGCCTTCCCGATACCGGGTTTAAATTGTCGACCTTTGTCGACGCGCCGGCAGGCTCCGGTCTGGGAACTTCATCCACGCTGGTGGTCGCCCTGATCGGCGCTTTTTCAGAAATGCTCAGGCTGCCATTGGGCGAATATGATATTGCCCAGCTCGCGTACGAAATAGAAAGAAAGGACCTGAAAATGGCGGGCGGGCGCCAGGACCAGTACGCTTCCACCTTCGGCGGCGTGAATTATATGGAGTTCTTCGCCAACGACAAAGTTATCGTAAACCCGCTGCGCATCAAACGGGAATACCTTTTTGAGTTGGAGAACAACCTGACGCTTTACTATACTTCTACCAGCCGGGAATCGGCAAAGATCATCGAGAAACAAACGCAGAATGTGGTCAATAAAGAAGACCGTTCCATTGAAGCCATGCACCAGCTGAAGCAACAGGCGCAGATGATGAAGGAAGCGCTGTTAACCGGGCGGGTGAACGAGATCGGCGAGATACTGGATTTTGGGTTCCGGCAGAAAAAACAGATGGCGGAAGGGATCTCCAATTCCCTGATGGAGGATATCTATGAAACGGCAAAAAAAGCCGGCGCTTCCGGAGGCAAGATCTCCGGCGCAGGCGGTGGAGGGTTTATGGTGTTTTATTGCCCGGACAATTCCAAATATGCGGTAATAGAAGCGCTGGGCCGTTTCGGGGGATATGTAAAGCATTACCAGTTCGTGAACCATGGCCTCACGACCTGGACCATATAGCGTTGCATACCGTATTCCCCGGCTGATCAGCGCCCATCCATACCATATACCTGTTTAATCAAAGAACATGAGAGAGAAAGTTAAAAATATCATCAGCGATTCCATTTCGGTCAAGCAGCAGATCCTGAACGACGATCAGCTGCTGGATCAAACGATCCGGGTCGCCGAAGGCATGACCGCCTCGCTGAAAAAAGGAGGCCGCGTCTATTTCTGCGGCAATGGCGGCAGCGCTGCCGATGCCCAGCATCTTGCCGCTGAACTATCGGGTCGTTTTTATACCGACAGGGAGGCCTTACCCGCAGAAGCGCTCCACTGCAACAGTTCCTATCTTACCGCCGTGGCCAACGACTATAGCTATGATATCATCTATGCGCGATTGATAAAGGGGATCGCCAATCCGGGCGATTATGTGGTGGGATTGTCCACTTCGGGCAATTCGGCCAATATCGTTAAGGCCTTTGAAGCGGCAAGAGAGAAAAACATCGTTACCGTAGGCTTAACCGGCCAGGGCGGAGGAAAGATGAAAGCCTTGTCTGATCACCTGCTGGCGGCGCCTTCCCGTGACACGCCCCGTATCCAGGAATCGCATATCCTCCTCGGGCATATTATTTGCCAGCTGGTAGAAGAATTGTATTTTTCCCATTAATGATCTTGATAAAGGAAGCCATCATACTTGCAGGAGGATTGGGTACGCGATTGCGGTCGGCTGTGCCCGACTTGCCCAAATGCATGGCGCCGGTGGCAGGCAGGCCTTTTATCGCCTATGTGATCGACTACTACCGCTCGCAGGGCATAACAAGCTTTATTTTCTCGCTCGGATATAAACATGAACGCATCGCTGAATATATCTCCGCCGCCTATCCCGGCCTGAGCCATCAATGCGTTATCGAGGAGGAGCCGCTGGGCACCGGAGGCGCGATCAGGAGATCCTGTGAAACAGCATCCGGGCAAAATGTAATGGTATTGAATGGCGATACTTTTTTTAAAGTGGATATCCGATCGATGAGCAGGTTTCATCAGGACAAGGAGGCCGACTGCACGCTGGCGCTAAAACCTATGATCAATTCGGACCGCTACGGGATCGTGGAGACCCATCCCGATCATTCCATAAGATCTTTCCGGGAAAAGCAGTTCTATGCAAAGAGCCTGGTCAACGGAGGCGTCTATTTACTCAATACGCAACAGTTCCTGAAGGAAGGGCTCCCTCAAAAATTCTCCTTTGAAAAAGACTACCTGGAAGCGCTGTTTGCGGAAAGGAAAATATACGGATTCATCCAGGACGTTTATTTTATTGATATCGGCATTCCTGAAGATTTCAGGAAAGCGCAACATGAGCTTCCTGCAAATCTTTAAAAATATCAGTAGATTGGCGCTATGACTCACCCATGGAAAATAGATAAGAACTGGACCCTGTTTCTCGACCGCGACGGCGTGATCAACGATGAAAAACACCTTGACTATATTTATAGCTGGGATGAATTCAGCTTTTATGAGGGCGTTAAGGAAGCCCTGCAAATAGCCAATGAATATTTCGGGCCGATTGTTATGGTCACCAACCAGCGCGGCATTGGAAAGGGACTGATGACGGAGAAGGATCTTCATACCATCCATGCCGAAATGATGACGGAGATCGCCACGGCCGGCGGCAGGATTGATAAAATTTATTACTGCCCCGCGGTAGACAATGAACACCCCGATCGAAAGCCGAACCCGGGCATGGCGTTCAAGGCGCAAAAAGACAACCCGCTCATTCATTTCGATCAATCGGTGATCGTAGGAAATAATTTAAGCGATATGCGGTTCGCAAGAAATGCAGGCATGCATTCGGTATTGTTGACCACCACTTCTTCCGGCGTATCGCTGCCGCATCCGCTGGTGGACGACCAGTATTCTTCGCTGATCGATTTTATGCGCGCGATCACTAAAAGCTAAATTGATCCGGAAAAATACTGCAACAGGGTAGCGCCATTGCTTCTGCTGACTGAGTTCATCGCCGGCTAAAGACCAAATTGACTAGCGGCTAAACTGCTCTGCTATCGGCATACCCCTCATCTCAATGAATTGCTTAACATTTAAGAGGTCTTCTTTTATCATTTTTTCAAACAACGGGTTCATCAGCCTGGACACTCCCGAACCGATATTGCCTGCGGGAGGCCGGTAGGTAATAGCGATCTTCAATTCCGTGCCCCTGTTTCCCAGCGCATCGCGAAATTCAACCTTGCCGGCGTTTTCGATCATGGAACCCGGGAGCGACTGCCAGGACAGCAGTTGTTCGGGCTCGTCCTTGACGATCTCCGCGTCCCATTTGACCGCGACCGGATTGATCTGCGGGATGTTCACTTCCCACCGCGATCTTTTTTCGTCGATCAGCTTTATGCTGGAGATATGACGCATAAACCGGGGAAGGTCTTCCAGCTTTCTCCAGAAAGCGTAGACCTCCTGCCTGGGCTTGTTGATGATCAGCTGGGTGCGGATATTGATCGCGTCGGCCTTTGTTCCGTCGATGTCGAGCTTTTTATAGACCGGGCACACCCCCGAAGCGCCCCTGAATAACAATCCATATCCCACGCCCAGCCGCACAAGCGAATTGAGTGGTCGTTTCCTGATCCTTCTTATCCCGGTCAATAACAGTAGAATGCCCAGTCCAACCGATAACGCCCGTTCCGCATTGCTGACATTCGGCGCTTCACACTCGCTGGTCTCCCGGGAGGATGATCTTTCAGGAAGATGTATTTCATTTGTCTCGTTCATAAGCCAATGTTTACAGGTAATAAAATGACCCAGGGATCAATGTTTACCTGCTTCAATAGGCATGCTAAGATCCGGTCGCGCAGCGGTTAAAAAAGCCAGAGATCAACATATACGACTGAATAACAATATATTATATTAGGAGTCCTGGATCCGTATGTTTACATTTGCAGCGGCCGGGGCCGGGAGATATGAGTATTTATATACCCATTAACATTCTTTCACACTGTTTTTAGCGTCTTTTACGTTAATCATAATTTGCGCCGAATACATGATGACTTATCCATCCAATATGTTGAAATCCGCCGCCAGCACAGCATTCCGGGAACAGATTATTATTGCCTTTCGGGGAATTCGCCGCAGTTTCCCAACCGCTGCGCTGATCGCGCTTGGTCTGTTCTTTTTTCTATCGTCCGGCGCGCAGTCAACCGCCAGCAGGAAAAAGGAACTCATCTCCAAAGACGATCACATGCTGCTGGCGAGATCGGAGGATTCCCTGAAAGTATTTGCCGACAGCATGATCAACGCGTATTTTCCGCCCGACCGGTTCCGGGCCGACAGCAATTTTGTAAGAGGATTGGTCAGGGCGTTAAAAATAAAGAACTCTTTTTATTATCCTTTTGATTCGTTGATCACCACGTCGCGGCTGTACGCCCCCGATAGCGTTTTCCGGATCATTACCTGGCAGTTAAAGAAAGATGAATATGTTTATGTGCAAAAAGGGGCGATACAGCTCAATACGCCCGACGGATCCCTGAAGCTATTCCCGCTATTTGACTATTCCATGTATTCCGCCAAACCGCAAGATTCGGTAAGGACCCATAACAACTGGATCGGCGCCATTTATTACAAGGTTATCGCTAAGGAATACCGGGGAAAAAAATATTATACCCTTATCGGTTTCGACGAATTCAACATCAGCAGCAATAAGAAATGGATAGAAGTGCTAACCTTTAATGAAAGGCAGGAGCCGGTTTTCGGCGGACCGTTCTTTTCCTTTAAAGATGATACGCTTAAAAGACCGGCGCAGGCCCGCTTCAGCATAGAGTATAAAAAGGAGGCCGCCGCTATGATGAATTATGACAAAGAATTTGACCTGATCATTTTCGATCATCTTATATCCGAATCAGACGAGCCGGAAAAAAAGAACACCTATATCCCCGATGGCACCTACGAAGGGTTCAAATGGGAAGGGGGTCAATGGGTGCATATAGACAAGGTGTTCGATTTTGAGCTGCAGGATGGACAGTTCCCGGTAGACGAAAAGTTACGCGACGACGCGGGAAACATCAATGAAAAAAAGCTGCAGGAAGCCTCCGAAAAAAACATAGAGCGGGCGGAACGCAGAAGGAACAGATCTTCCGGCAGATGACGACGCAGCATATACGCTCATATAGGCCGGACTAATACATACTACCCCGATCGGCGTATGTCAATATCCGATATGGCTTTGCTATCTATGCGCGCGGCATACTTTGGCGCCTTCAACATATGGAAGGCATTCCCGTTCTCAAAAACCAAGCGTCAACTGTACAAACAGATTCCTTCCCGGACGAAATATTTTACCCCAGTCCAGGTGCTCGCGGTAAGCGGTATCAAAGAGGTTCTCCACTCCCGCATCCAATTGCCAGGCTATTTGTTTGGTATTTATTTTGTAGCCGGCGCGCAGGTGCGCGATGGAAAAGCCGCTGGTGGGCGATTCTGCAGCAGATGCGCTGACGCGCCGCTGCGACGCCGCAGCTTCCCATTCCGCCTGGATCGAAAACTGTCCCAGTTGCTGCCGCAGGCTGCCAATGCTTCTCAACGGGGCGATCAGGGGCAGGGCTTCTCCCCGGCCATCTTCGCCATAACTGTATTTAAGGGTCGCCATCAGCTGGGTGTTGACAAAAGGCCGGTAGATCATGCTGGCTTCCGCGCCGGTTAATAAGGCCCGGTTGATATTGCGGTACTGTTTTACGCCCCTGGCGCCGATCGTCATTACGCTATACCCGGGGTCGCGTATGCCGAGGATATACTGATGAACGCTTGAATAATACCCGCTCAGCTGCCACCTGATCTTAGGCTGCTGCCAGGCGATCGTCATCTCCGCCATGAGGGATCGTTCGGCTTTCAGGCTGGCATTCCCCACATAATCAAATCCATCGAACTGGTTGAACAGGTAAAACCCATATAGCTCGTTTGCCGATGGCGCCCTTCCGTTCAGAACAGCTCCGACGGTAGCCTGCAAACCGCCCGTTAGTTTACGTGTATAGGAAGCCGATAGGGCGGGTAAAACAAAATAGCGCCTGTCGTCCTCGTAGCCAAACACTTTCAGCTGGTCGCGGCCCATCTGGCTGGTCAGATAAGAGCGGGTAATATCTCCCCTCGCATGCAACCGCAGCGCGCTGAGGCTATCCAACTGCAGGAGATAACCCGCCGCCACAGCAGACTGGACCATTCGGACATCCGGCAACGTTAGCATGAACATTTCCGGCTGCCCTTCCTGACGCATGGTCATGGACGCGCTCTGCATACTGGAAGATCCATCCGCTCTAAGCGTCAGCTGGCTCCGCCCGTCGATCCGCCGCCGGCCTTCGGCAAATGCTCCCCAGGTAGCGCTGAGGCCGGGCATATCCATCGGAATAGGAACGTTTTCGCGGCGGCTGTCATCCATAAAATGTTTTACCTTATTGGCATAGAGCCGCGCTTCAAAAAAATTCCAGCGGTCTGCCGCGTTTTCTTTTATGGCCCCTAAAGAAGCGATGCGCGCATTGGCATAGCCCGCATCCATCGGCAATGCGGGGTACCCGATATTCCATCCGTCGTCGCCCAGAAGCGTCGCTTTGAGCCGCCAGGAGTGGTTCAGCAAATAAGCGCCGCTAAGGGAATAATTCGCTTTTTCATACGCAGAATAAGGGATCTTTTGTCCATCCCCGGCCCGGTAGTCGCCGCTTTTACGATAAGCGCCGCTGGCCCTTACCCCCCACCTGTGCGAAGCGTAACCAATCTTTGCCGATTCATAAAACGCACCGGCGGCAGACTGGTAGCCGCTGCTGAGCGAGCCCGACAGGCGGGGCTCGCAGCCCAGCTCCGCCTCGGCCAGTTTAAGGTTCAGGCTGCCGCCCACAGAAGATCCCTGCAGCAGGCTGGCGCCGCCGGTGTTAACCTGCAGGCTCTGCAGGTTAACCGGCTCAATATAGATGGTTGCCGGATCCATCCTGTCGGTACAGGCGCTATGAATGCGCATGCCGTCCACCAGCACATTGATCTGGGAGGCGCTAAACGCGCGGATCACGGGATCCATCCCATAGCTGCCCCTGCGCACGAGGGAGAGTTCCGGCAACCGGGAAAGAATATCTTCTGTCGTCGCCGCCTTATTGGCATTAAAAAAATGATAAAGACGCTCCTGTTGCGTTTTTTGTTTAGCTGTCACCAGCGCTGTCTCGAGTACGGCCACCCGCATGCTATCGCCTATCTCCTGGGCTTGGGCGGCCAGGCCAAGCAGGCACGCTCCGATAGCGCATAATAATGATCTCATAACTTAAAAATTAACTTCAAAAAACAGGTCGTCGGCGGCGACGGCATCCTCCAGAAAAAGCCCCAGGTTCAACTGCCACAAACCCGTCATGGTGAAATTTACCTTGCCGCGGTAATGCCCGTTCCCGATATGAACAGGGTCCACATTATTAGGCGACCCATGTCCCATGGAAGGCATCTCAGGCGTTAAGGTTACCGTCATGGAACTATCGGCGGGAAAGTCCATCCCCTGGCTGCGGTAAATGGCAATTTCCATATCGTTCACGCCCACTTTCGGTTTTGAAGGCTCTATATACGCCGCGATCAGTTTGTCGCCATTGGCCTTGGAAACAAACGATCTTACCCGGCCATAAGGCGGCTCGGATACGGTAACGGGTACGGATACGCGCCCTTCCTTACCGGCGCGCCGAACGGTTATCTCCAGCCTCCACGAACCCATCTCCATAGTAGCCATGATGAACGTTACGCTACCAGGAAATAATTTATCGACCGCTTTATTCGCAGGGTTTTCAAAAGGCGCGGAATGTTCCATAGCGCCCATATTCATCATGGGCCTCAACTCTATGGCAGCGTCTTCGATGAGTTGATTGGTAACGGAATCATAAAGAACAAAAAACAGCGGAGTATAACCCGCGCTCAGCGGGCCATTGCCGTATAGCTCCAGTTTGACGGCGGCGCCAATAGCATATCCTGAGACGATCTGATGAAGCCCCGCTGCCGGATCTTCTTCAGGTTCCAGGCTGTCTTTTTTACAACCTGAGGCAAGAATAAGCGCGCCGGCGGCAATGAATATAACTGATAGAAATTGTCTTTTCATATCGGAAAGATTTAGATAATGGCCATACAAGGGCAGCATCGCGGGCGGCGGATGCTCCAGGTCGGCCCATGAAGTAACCAATAATGAGAAAATAAAATAAAGAGGCAAAGAGGCGTTAAGCGCGATGCATGAGCATGGGAGGATGAAAGAAGGAATCGAGCTTTTCAAATGCATAGTTCTGCGGACGGTGGCCGGGAACGGCTTTCAGCGTCAGGTTAAGGGATCCAAGAGAAAGATCCGCTTCTGTGACGATATACGGAAGCAGTTCTGTTTTCACGGTAAATCCTTCGGCCTGCTTTTCCTGTTCGCGGGCTTTCTCCATTTTCTTGCTCAGGTAACATTTGCCATTACATTCGAGCTGCGGCTTGTCGATATTGATGCAGAGCGTAGAACTGATATAAGCGCGGTTGGCGTAATAATGCCCTATAATGGTTAGGGGATAAAAGCTTTGAAACAGCAATAGAAACAATAATATGCCAGATACCATTCGCTGCATAGCGAGGCAAAATTACCATTATATGCGGAATATCATATGATTTAGATCAATTGATCAGCTGATTAAGAATAACCGGCGCTTCCATGCCTGCGCACTGTCGCGAAAGCTCGCAGAAGCAGGCATGAGGCTGGCAATATCAGCCAGCCTACTCATCCAGCTTCAGCACGGCAAGGAAGGCTTCCTGGGGTATTTCCACATTGCCGATCTGGCGCATGCGCTTCTTACCCTCTTTCTGTTTTTCCAGCAGCTTCCGTTTACGGCTGATATCGCCGCCGTAACATTTAGCGGTTACATCTTTCCGCATGGCGGAAATATTTTCCCTCGCCAGTATTTTTGCGCCGATAGCAGCCTGGATGGCGATCTGGAATTGCTGGCGGGGAACCAGCTCTTTAAGCTTTTCGCATAATTTTCTTCCGAACTCCTGCCCTTTGGAGCGGTGTATCAGCGCGCTAAGCGCGTCTACCTTATCGCCATTCAGAAGGATATCCATTTTGACAATATCGCTCTCGCGATAGCCGATAGGCGCATAATCGAAAGAAGCATATCCTCTTGTCTGCGATTTCAGCTTATCGTAAAAATCAAATACGATCTCGGTAAGCGGCATCTCAAAGATCAGCTCCACTCTTGTCGTCGTGAGGTAGCTTTGGTCGATCAGTATTCCCCGTTTGCTCAGGCAGAGGGTCATGATATTGCCGATGTAGTCCGGCTTGGTAATGATCTGGGCCTTGATAAACGGTTCTTCGATACGTTCTGTCTTAACCGGGTCGGGAAACTCTGTCGGATTGTTAACGATGATCTTCTCGCCCCTGGTCGTATAGGCAATAAAGCTCACGTTGGGCACCGTCGTAATAACGGTCTGGTTGAACTCCCGTTCCAGCCGTTCCTGGATGATCTCCATGTGCAGCATCCCCAGGAAACCGCACCGGAAGCCAAACCCCAGCGCCTTGGAGGTTTCCAGCTCATAGGTCAGCGAAGCGTCGTTCAATTGCAGCTTGTCCATGCAATCCCTCAGCTCCTCAAAATCGTCGGTGTTCACGGGAAATATTCCCGCAAATACCATGGGCTTCACTTCCTGGAACCCCTTGATCATCTCCTTTGTAGGCGTGTCGGCCAGGGTAATGGTATCCCCCACCCTGACCTCTTTGGCATTTTTGATCCCGGTAATAATATAACCCACATTGCCGCAGCCGACTTCCTGCTTCTCCGTCATTTTTAATTTCAGTATCCCGATCTCATCCGCCTCATATACCTGGTCGGTAGATACAAACTTTACCTTATCGCCTTTTTTGATGGATCCGTTGAATATCCTGTAATACACAATGATGCCCCTGAAGCTATTGAAAACGCTGTCGAAGATCAGGGCCTGCAAGGGATCTTCGGGGCGCCCCTTCGGAGCAGGGATGCGGTTCACTATCGCGTCGAGGATAGCATCCACGCCGATGCCCGTTCTGCCGCTGGCATGGAGGATCTCTTCTTTTTTGCAGCCGATCAGCTCAATGATCTGATCTTCCACTTCCTCGATCATGGCGCCATCCATATCGATCTTGTTGATCACCGGGATGATCTCCAGGTCGTTCTCAATGGCCAGGTAAAGATTGGAAATGGTCTGCGCCTGGATGCCCTGCGTAGCGTCTACCAGCAACAATGCGCCCTCGCAGGCGGCAAGGGCCCTGCTCACTTCATAGCTGAAATCGACATGCCCNNGTATTGGTAACCTGTAACAGGCGATCTGCCAGGGTGCTTTTTCCGTGGTCTATATGCGCAATAATGCAAAAATTCCGTATGTTTTTCATTCCTGGCTAACGCTGTTTTGAGCGTGCAAAACTAACTCATTTTTGCTATTGAGCCACTGTGTTCTTCCATACCCGGGGATAACATGTTTTTCGCTGTGATAGGAAGACCTGACCAGGGGTCCGCTTTCCACATAATCGAACCCAAGCTGATAACCGATCTCGCGGTATTCCGCAAATTCATCGGGATGTACAAAACGGATCACCGGCAGGTGTTTTTTGGTAGGCTGAAGGTATTGCCCCAGCGTAATAACGTCCACCCCGCTATTGTAAAGATCCGTCATGGATTGCACCACTTCTTCCTTTTTTTCGCCAAGCCCCAGCATTATCCCGCTTTTTGTGCGCATACCGCCGTTTTTAAGGGTCTTCAACACTTCCATGCTTCTGCGGTATTTGGCCTGTATCCGCACCTGGCGGGTAAGCCTTTCCACCGTTTCGATATTGTGCGAAACGACCTCGGGCGCCGCGTCTATAATGCGCTGGATATTCTCCTGCTGACCCTTGAAATCGGGGATCAGGGTTTCCAGGGTGGTATCGGGAGTCAGGGCTTTAACCGCCCTGATGGTATTGTACCAGATGATGCTGCCGCCGTCTTTCAGCTCGTCGCGATCCACCGAGGTGATCACCGCATGTTTTACCTTCATCAGGAAAATAGCTTCTGCTACGCGCTGAGGCTCGTCCCATTCCACCGGCGCAGGCCGCCCTGTAGCCACGGCGCAAAACCCGCAACTGCGGGTACAGATATTTCCCAGGATCATAAAGGTGGCCGTTCCCTCGCCCCAGCATTCGCCCATATTAGGACAATTACCGCTTTCGCAGATGGTGTGCAGTTTATGCGTATCCACAAGCGATCGGACATGCTTATAGCTCTCCCCGATGGGAAGCTTTACCCTCAACCAATCTGGCTTTTTTATTTTTGACGAGGAAGATATATTAGAGATAACCGGAAGTTCCTGCATGCTGCAAAATTAAATTAAAAATTCAGTTTTTTCATTCCGGGCCCGGACCTGGCATCCGCAGGCCTGCCGTCCCTATTCCAGGCAATCGTTAGCAATTCGCCAGTTGTTTCGCCCGGGTTCGCGAGGGGAAATGCATCAATATGCAATGATCATTGAGCTACGCCGCGCTACGCAGGCGGCAGGTTACCGGTAATGCTCGGGAAGCCTTATTTTCTTTTTCCTAAAAGAATGGCAAAGTAGGCGTTAAAAAAGAACTGCTTCTCCTTATTGTAAGCTACCTGGGAAATTTTGCCGGAATAAAATTCCGCGCCTAATCCCACTTCAATAGCAGTAATGGTTTCGTTAAGGCGACCGTAGTCGAATCGCATTGCCGTTTTAGCGTACAATCCCGGCTGTAGCTTCATCTGGTTCCAGCCCCTGGTAAAGCCCAAAGCTTTCAGTTCATAATAATTGCTGTCGATAATATCAGGATAGGTGGCGGTGATCTCTTCGCTGTATTGATCCTGTACGGTCAGCAGATAGGGTTTAAGTAAACCAAGCGTCAGCCCCCCTCCGTAGATAGCCGAAACAGAAACGCCGTTTTTATTTCCCTTTCCTCCTATTACCTGCTGTTGCCCCACCCCCATTTTAAACTGGTAGAAATTATTTGTTTTGCCATAAACAAAAGAGTTCACCCTGAACTGATTGTCCATAGACAACGCCTGCCTTTTTTCCTTTGGATGTTTTTTTTCCGAAAGCTCAAACTGGTAAAGAAATGATTTGCGGCTGGCTTTGAATTTACCAAATTCATAGCCGATGCCGTAGCCGTCGGTATTCAGTTTGACATTGAACACGCTATGCTTGTTGTACACGATCTCTCCCTCTTCTTCCTGGCGGCTAAGCGCATTGATGCGTTCGCGTTTTTCATCCTTTTCCCGTTGACGGGCTTCGCGTTTTGAACCGGGCGCATTGGTCTGCGCCCACAGCGAGCCGCTGAAAAGAACGGCTGCCAAGCATAAAACAATTTTATTCACCGGGAATGATTTAATGTTATCAACGTAAATTTAGGCTAAAAATATATAATGACATCAACAGTACTTTATGAAGGCGACCAGCGGACGATTTGCACCCATTTGCGGTCGGGATCTGCTATCGAAACGGATGCGCCGGTAGACAATAATGGCCGCGGGGAGCGTTTTTCGCCGTCAGACCTGGTCGCCACTGCTTTAGGAGCCTGCATGCTTACCATTATGGGCATGCGCGCGAGCGAGATGGAAGTCGATCTGAAAGGGGTAAAGATCGAAGTGGAGAAAATAATGAAGCAGGATCCCAGGAGGATCGGAGGAATAAATTTAACGTTTCATTTCCCGGCATCGCTAAGCCTGACCGAAAGGCAAAAACAGATCCTGGAGAAAGCCGCGCATACCTGCCCGGTGATCTATAGCATCCATCCCGATATCGCCGTAGGCGTTGCTTTCAACTGGTAAGCGTTAGCGGCAGGAAGAACGGTCAGGGGCTTCGCGTAATCTGCGCAACGATCTATGCAGCGCCATGGTTCGACAGGCCGTTCCGGATACAGGGACCTGTTCCCGGCAACCTCAGCTACGGGATCTTTTCAGGATGGAGTGACCGACAGCGCAATCCAGGCATTTCCGTTGATCGCAATACCGGGTCTTTAATTCTATCAATGCCTGCGAGTCTGCAGCGCGATGAGCTTGTATACCCAATACCGCAAAGGAGCGGGTAATGGCGTTCTTTTCCGCCTCCGCCTGCCAGATCCAGTCAATCGCTTTTTCCATATATGCCTGTTCGCGGTGAAGATGGCCGTAGGCAAACACGATGGGCGCCGCAGTATTGAGGATGATATTGTTTATCATCTGCCTGCCCAGGTTTTTAGGCCGGCACGCGGAAGCTTTGTCCATAACATAATGGCAATGCCAGTAATCGCCGGCAGTAACCCGGAACAATTGCCTTAGCTCCCCGATGCCCTCGGATTCCTTTATCCTGGCAAAAAAAGGCGCAGATCGATGGATCAGCATCGCCAGTTGCGCCAACCTTATCGTTGGAAATCCCATAGGACGCATTCGTAAAAAACAGAGCGGCGTATTGATCCCTGCCAGGGCATATTTCCTGCGAAGGAAGCGGTATTCCCGCTGTAACATGATCGGATATTCGTCGCTAAAATACCCTTTCAACGCTCCCGCCTGTCCCAGCAATAAAGCCTCCAACTGGCAAAGCCGGTCTTTATGCCTGGCCAGCAATGGAAAAGGGATGGAACGAGCCATTTCCTCAAAGGCTTCGGCATTTACAGAAAGGCCAAAACTACCGGCCAGCATCCGCCAGCAGGTCTCTTCCCAATGGAAGTTATTCTGCCGCAGGTATTGACATACCAACTCGTGTTTTCTTTGTATGCGTTCTACCAGCAATCGTTCTTTCCAGGCCGTCCATTTGATCGTTTCCACCGTTTTCAAATATCCTGCGCAGGGAATGACCGCGCGGCTGTTCATCCATCTTTCATATTGATACAACAATAGCTTGGCCGTTCTGTCCTGCAGCATCAGGGCAGGAATATCGCAAAACGGGCGCCTGCCGTCATCCGTCCATACCACATGCAGGATCACGTTGTTGTAATGAGGATCCCGCTGATGACGATGTTTTATCCAGCCGGAGGATAGCAGATGCGCTTCCACGCTCCCTACCCATAGTATTTCGCCGATCCTTACCCGCGCTTCAAGAAAATCCGGGCCCTGCCGCGTATTAAAATTTCCCGGATACAATACCTGCACCGGCTCGCCGGTCGTAGTATACAGCCCGTTGGCATTAAAATACTGGAACTGCCAGATAAACTGAAGAAGCCGCTCGGTCATGACACGTATGATTACCGTAAAGCTAGATCCCGGCGTCTTTATGCCAATGCGGTTTTAATCCGAATAGCAAGGTATTTTAACGCGCCTTCTTCAGTAAACTAACGGAAATCATTGAGCGCATTGACCAGTCTGCTCACCGGCAGCCCCATCACATTGTAGAAATCGCCCCGGATGCTTTTAATGCCGATCACCCCGATCCATTCCTGGATGGCATAGGCGCCGGCCTTATCATAAGGCTGGTATTTGTCAACATAAAACATGATCTGTTGTTCGGTCAGCTCATAAAATTCCACCTCTGTCGTATCGGCAAAAACGATCTCCTTGCCGCCCTCAAGAATAGCCACGCCCGTTATGACCCGGTGTGTTTTTCCCGATAACCGTTTTAAAATACCGATGGCGTCCTCCCGGTCGCGGGGCTTGCCTATGACCTCCTCTCCTAACACGACAATGGTGTCTGCCGCCACGATGATAGGGTCCGACCCCTGCAAGGCTTCCAGCGACCGCGCCGCCAGCGCTTTGTTCCGCGCAATATGCACGGGCACGGATACAAGCGGCAGGCCTTCGGGATAAGTTTCCCCGGTCTCTTTCACCATTACGGTACAGTTAATTTCCGCCCATTCCAGCAACATTTTCCGGCGGGGAGATTGGGAAGCAAGAATTATTTTTTTCATACTAAGGGTTATAACCAACTTTATCTTCAAAAGAGGCGCCGGGCAGCGCGGGTTCTTCCCGGGAAGTTCCTTTCTTCTTAAGCGACCTGCGGCGTTTAAAATGGCGACCAGTACACGATAAAAAATATCATCGACAATATGCCCGTTAGCATTACCATCTTTATCCATTTGCTCAGCAGCCGGAAATCTTCCGCCGTGCCGGCATGGATCAGTTTCCGCAGGATTAACAGCAGCGGTAGCAGGATAAAGACCACGCAATAAACAAACGAGGCCCGCCATCCGAACTGAAGCGTATATACCTGAACGATAGCCAGCGCGGCGATCAGGATAAGGATCCAGGTAGCGGCAAACATTTTAGTCGCCTGTATCCCCCATACCAGGGGCATGGTCCGGCAACCATACCTGGCGTCGCCGGGCATGTCTTCTATATCCTTGACGATCTCGCGCACCAGCGATATGATAAACGCAAATCCCCCGTACAGAAAGGTCAGTCTCAGTAATTTTGACGCCTGCATGCTGTCGTATTCCGCCGGATGCGTCAATAAGCGGTAATGCGTCGCAAAGCCCACCACCAGCACTACCCAGGCGGTCAGCAACGCAATGATCACATTGCCGCTAAGCATCTTTTTCTTAAAGATGGTGGAATAAAACCATAGCGCCGCCACGCACCCGGCATTGGCCAGGCCCAGCCAGTTAACCTGCAATTTCCAGCCCACATACCCGCCCAGCAGGATGCCGGCAAAAGAAAGCGCCCAATGCCATAAGATGGCCCATCTTCTCCTGATGACCTTATCCACCAGCAGCCGGTCGGGCTTGTTGATCCGGTCGATATTCAAATCGAAATAATCATTGATGATATATCCGGCCGCCGCGATGCACACGGAAGAAAAACAGAGCAGCGCAAAATATTTTCCGGGAAGGGCCGGCGACCAGTCCTGGTCGTGAAACAGGGGGATCACGATAAAGTATTGAAACAGGCACTGCGTCAATACGATGAACAGGAGATTCACCGAACGAATCAAACGAAAAAAAGCGGCAATTGGTTTCATCTGGTCAGCTTGTTAAACTTGAAACGGGAACATCGAAAGGATCAGCGGCTGGCCGTATCGGTTTCCAGTTCCCAGCATCCGTTTAATTTCAATGTTTTTTCTATGACCTCCCTTGCGCAACCCATGCCCCCGGAAGCAATGGCGATATAACCTGCGATTTTTTTTATTTCAGGGGCGGCATCGGCAGGCGCGCAGGAAAGGTCGGATTCTTTCATAGCGGCATGGTCGGGTATATCGTCGCCCATAAACAACACTTCGTCGCGCGAAAAGCCATGATCCGACATGTATTGCAGCAATACCGACCGTTTGTCTTTTACGTCCATGAACACATCCGTAATGCCCAATTTGTTCAGGCGGCTGGCGGCCCCTGAAGAATGGCCTCCTGAGATCACCGCTACGCGATATCCCTTCTTCACGGCAAGCTGCAAGGCGAATCCGTCGCGAATACTCATCCGGCGAACCTGCTCCCCGCTGTCAAAAACATATACGGTTCCGTCGGTGAGCACGCCATCCATATCAAAAACAAAGGCGCGGATCTTCTTAAACTGATCTAATATATTCATACGGCTAAAATTATAAAAAATATGCAGGCTCGATGAACCTGCATATCGTCTGCAAATATCTTCTATTCTGCTAATAAAGCGCCGATAAGTAAAGTTTATCGTTTATTATACACCAGGTTATCCTGTACGATCATATCGTTGACCACCCTCACCGCTTCATCCAGATAAATATCCGAGCGGAGGTTCTTGATCCATGACTTAAACCTTTCCAGCTTGGCGGTGTCATTTTCCAGTTTTTTAAGGTCTTCGCCCAATGGCGTCGCCGCCAGCTCATACGGCAGCTTGCTGAGGCTGTCGATCTGTTTTACGGTGTTCCGTATCTGCAACTGCTCTTCCTTATATTGCTGCAAATTCAGCGTATATACCTTATCGTTCTGTTTAGAAAGCCATTCGGCGTTGTTCCTGATGACGCTGAACGATTGATTGTTGTTTACGCGATCTTTGCTGGCCTTTATAATGGGTTTCAGATCGAGCCCGTACCTCCAGCTGCTGTAATCGGCTTTCTGGATCTCATCCCAGGGCAGCGCATCGGGGTTGTTTTTTTCCCGCAGCGGCGAGTATTCGAACACATCCGGCAGCGTGATATCAGAGCTCACTCCTTTCAACTGCGTGGAGCCTCCATTGATACGGTAGAATTTCTGCAGCGTAAGCTTAATCGTTCCCAGTTCGCTGTTCGGTTGCAGAATGCCCATTGTTCTATCCAGGCCAATATTACGCTGGACCGTGCCCTTGCCATAGGTGCTGGTGCTGCCGATAATGACGCCGCGGTTATAATCCTGTATGGCTGCGGCAAAGATCTCCGAAGCCGAAGCGCTGAATTCATTTACCATAACGCCCAGGGGGCCGTCGTACAATACCGATTTATCCCGGTCGCGGTATATCTGGGGTTTGCCATCGCGGTCCTTGACCTGCACAATGGGTCCATCTTCAATAAATAAGCCCACCATCTGCACCACGTCGTACAATGAGCCGCCGCCATTATTGCGCAGATCGATGATGATGCCGTCTACTTTTTGTTCTTTGAGACGGATGATCTCCTTTCTTACATCCTCAGAGCAGCGCGGCCCCTTGGGATCCTCGAAATCGGCATAAAACTCAGGCAGGTAAATATAACCGATCTTTCCCTTGGAATCATTGATGATGGCGCTGCGCGCAAAGGTTTCATCCTGCACGATCTCATCGCGGATCAGGGAGACCGTCTTTAATGAGCCGTCGGACTTCCTCAGGTGTAAACGCACTTCCGCGCCTTTTTTCCCGCGAATGATCTTTACGGCGTCTTCAACCATAAACCCGGTCAGGTCCACCGGCTCCTCATCTCCCTGCGCAACCTTTAATATAACGTCTCCCACATTGATCTGGCCGGATTTCCAGGCCGGGCTGCCGGTGATCAGCGTAGCGATCTTAATATTGCCTTCCTCATCGCGCACCAGCGCCGCTCCGATCCCAAAGAACCTTCCGCTCATCTGCTCGTCGAAATACCTTTTTTCCGGGGGAGGAAAAAAGGTAGTGTGCGGATCCATGGTTTCGGTAATGGTATTCACATAATAATTGAAGGCGTCATCGTTGTCGAATTTGATCTTAAGCCGGCTGAAGCTTCTGTCCATGATCTTTAACACCCTGCCACGGGCCTCTTCTTCCAACTCGGCATCCGTTTTGGGCGTTTGCGCCTCTTTTGACTTATTCTGATCGCGGGCATTCAGCAGCTCGACATATCTTTCCAGCGTCAGGTATTTCACGCGCTTCCTCCAGGCTTCCTCTTTCTCTTCCAGAGATGTGGGAAAACTGATCTGGTCAGGATTAAAACTTACCGATTCGGCGACCGTAAAATCAAAGGGCCTGGAAAGAAATTTTTTGTACAGGGATTCGGCCTCCGCTATCCTGCTTTTGTAAGTAGCGGCAACAGCGGGAACAAACTCGATCTTCCCCCCCAATACCTCATCGTCCAACCGCGTTTCAAATTTCCGCAGGGCTTCTATATCCGATTCAAGGAATATGTTTTTAAGCGGGTCTATTTTTTCGGACAGGTATTTCCGGAAGACCGTCTTTGAAAAATTATCATCGATCTTTTTAGGACTGTAGTGGATCTGGGACAGCATTTCCCCGATATTGTGAAGGATGCGCTCTTCCTTGGAAGGCGGGTTTCCGCCGGCCAATCCCAATGACCTGAAAGCCACGATCAAACCTGCGCATAAAAATAACAAAACAAAGGGTAGCGATTTTCTGCTCAACATATATTGTAATGCTTTGGTCATTGATCCAAAAATAACGATTTAATAAATGGGTTGTTGTTTTGCCATTTCAAATTAACAAAGGTTATGCTATAAAATAAAGGCAGGAAACAGAGGATAAAAAATCCCGGAACAAAGGCTGTTCCGGGATGTAAGGGTGACTGATGGGGCTCGAACCCACGACCCTCAGAACCACAATCTGATGCTCTAACCAACTGAGCTACAGTCACCGTTTGGACGGCGAAATTAGGAAAAAACATTTTCGCTGCAAAAGAAGAGCGATAATTTTCCTGCTCCATTTATTTGAACTTTCTTTGCGTCTCTAAAAACAGGCAAATGAACGGATGGACAATGGGCGGTTGGATATGGATCATGCCATTGGTCTCCGCATTTGCCGGATGGTTATTGGGAAAGCTGTTTCTATTTTGCCTGTTCCGTCCTTGTCAGCCCATAAAGATACTGGGGCTCAGGATACAGGGTTTTATCCCCCGCAGGCAGGAGCGTCTCGCCGGCCGCATAGGCACGCTGGCTTCGCAGCAAACAAATATTCTCAAAGAGGGTCTTTCTTCCATCGATCATGCCGCCGGCAGGGAAGCCCTTCTCCCCTTCCTCGAATCGCATATCGACGATTTTCTGCGCCACAGGCTGCCAAAGGCAATGCCTGTGATCAGCATGTTCGTAGGAGATAAGACCATAAACTCGCTGAAGGAAATTTTTATGAAAGAGATGGAAGAATTATTTCCCCAGGTGATGGAACGCTATCTCGAAGACCTTCAACATCGTTTTAATATCGGGGAGATGGTCCGGCAAAGAATAGCCGCCATTCCGCCGGCCCGCCTGGAATCGCATGCTTACCAGGTGATGGGCGCCGGGTTCCGCAGCATAAGCCTGTTGACGGCCGCCGCCGGCTTTCTTATCGGCCTGCTATATTTAACGTTGATTTTTATAGCTAATTCTTAGATGGCCGCAAGTTTAACATCTAATCAGCATCATATTTAGTTATGTCAGCCGTTTGTGAAGGCGACGACCGGATTTTATCTATTAAGAAACAATTAAACACGCTATGATCAAGCATTTTTTGGCCGCCCTGAGTTTATTGCTGACGTTCTCTGTGTCTGGCCAGGTCCCGACGGGGCCAAGAGGAGGCGGTAACAATCCCCAAATGAATATGGGGCGATTTTACGGGCGCGTGGTAGACGATAAGACCGGCAAGGGCGTAGACGCCGCATCGATACAGCTTATGCTTAACCATATCGATCCCCGGACAAAAGAGAAAAAGGACTCGCTGGTCGGCGGCATGCTGACCCGCAAATCGGGGGAATTCACCCTGGAAAGCCTTCCGCTGGGGGGCGAGTTCACCCTTACCATTACCGCTATCGGCTATAAAACACACGAGCAGGAAGTATCCTTTGGCGTTCAGTTCGGGCCGGGGATGGATATGAGCAAGGCGATGGCCGCAGCCGACAGGGACCTGGGCAATATCAAAATAGAACAGGATGCCGAGACCCTGGAAGCTGTCACCGTATCGGCCTCCAAACCGCTTATGCAGATGGGGATCGACCGGAAGATCTTTAACGTAGAGAAAAACATCAGCTCCACGGGGGGAACGGCCGTAGACATCATGCGGAACATACCCTCCCTGAACGTGGATATAGACGGCAATATCACCCTTAGAAATTCCTCACCGCAGATCTTCGTGGACGGCAGGCCTACCACGCTTTCGCTGGACCAGATCCCGGCGGATGCGATCGCAAGCGTAGAGCTTATCACCAACCCTTCCGCCAAATTCGACGCCAGCGGCGGACAATCGGGCATCCTCAACGTCGTATTGAAGAAGAACCGCAAAGTGGGCTATAATGGCGGGATCCGGGCAGGAATAGATTCCCGCGCCAGGGTAAACCTGGGCGGGGACATCAACGCCAGGCAGGGGAAGATCAACGCCTTCGCCAGCGCCTTTCTCAACCAGCGTAAATCGAAGAACTGGGGCGAAACGGACCGGAACAGCCTGCTGGACCAGTCTACCACCTTCCAGCAGAACAACGGCATATTTACCGGCGGTTTTGGCTTTACCCGCTTTGGCCTGGATTATTTTATCAATAACCGCAATACGCTGACCATCAGCCAGAATATTTCCGGTGGCAATTTTAACCGGACCAATTACAACTCGATGATCTATGGCAGCAGCGATCCAAACAATAATTATTTCGAATCGCAGTACCGGAATACCCTGGGCGGACACAAGTTCAGGAATTACGGGACCTCCCTGGCGTACAAACACCTTTTCGCCAACCCGGGCCAGGAATTAACGGCAGATATCACCTACAACAGGAGCAAGAGCACAAACTTCTCGGACATCTATATCCGGTCGTTCAACGACCCCGAGCAGCTGGATCCGAAATTCCCGGAACAATTGCAGAACATTACCGGCAGCGGGAACAACCGCCAGATCGTAGCCCAGATGGATTACGTTAACCCGATCAATGAAAATATGAAATGGGAAGGCGGACTGAGGACCCAGGTCCGGAGCTTCGAAAGCAACCAGCTGAATTTCCTGAACAGCATCCCGCAAACGGCCCTTGACAACGAGTTTGCCTATACGGATTATGTGTTTGCCGCTTACGGGATCTTCTCCCAGAAGGTCGGCGAAGGGTTCAGCTACCAGGCGGGCCTCAGGGCGGAAAGCTCGAAATATGACGGCGAACAGCTGGGAAAAGAACGGTATGCAAATAGTTTTCCGATCAGTCTTTTCCCCAGCATTTTCCTTAATAAATCGATTGGCGACAGGCAGGATATTCAACTCAACTACAGCCGGAAGATCAATCGACCTAATTTTTTCCAGCTGATGCCCAATACGGATTTCTCCGATACGCTTAACCTGCAAACCGGCAACCCGGCCCTGACCCCCGAGTTCACCCATTCGCTGGAGCTCTCATACCAGAAAACCTATGGCGAAAAAAACAATACTTTCCTGGCCACCTTGTTTGGAAAATACATCACCAACCAGATCGCCAGGTACCAGAGCCTGAGGCCGATCGCCGACACGGTGGCCTTTGTATCTTCCTGGATCAACGCCAATACGGCTTATGCCGCCGGAGTGGAACTTATTTTCCGGAATACGATCACCAGCTGGTGGGAGCTGAACCTGAACACCAACCTGTACTATTCAAAGATCAATGGCAGCAATATAGTTCCAGATCTTGAGAACGAGCGCATCAGCTCTTTCAGCAAACTCAACAACACCTTTAAGTTCGGCAAGGGCTGGAGCTTGCAGCTCAGCGGCGAATACCAGTCCAAAAGCGCGTTGCCGGTGTCCACTTCCAATAGCGGAGAAGGAGGCGGCGGGGGCGGCCGGGGATGGATGGGGGGACCGCCCTCTACCAGCCAGGGATATATCAATGCCAATTACGGAGCGGATATCGGTTTGAGAAAAGATTTCAAGATCAAAAACAACCAGGCTTCCTTATCCGTTAACATGAACGATATCTTCCGCACCCGGCGCTACTGGGTCCATTCCGAATCCATATCCTTTGTCCAGGATGAATGGAGAAGAAGGGATCCCCGCATCGTGCGGTTAAACTTTAACTATCGTTTTGGTAAGATGGACAGAGCCCTTTTTAAACGCAAAAACACGCGAAGCGAGGGCGAAAACATGCAGGGCGGCATGGAAAACCTTTAAGCGAATGAGCCGGCGCCCGAGGGGGGCTGATTTTTTAGTTTCGCCGTTATATATTAAACTTGCACGCCAAGCGACCTATTTTAAACCAGCTTGATAACAGTATGGCTAAGAATTTATTGATAGTGGAGTCTCCTGCGAAAGCCAAAACCATTGAAAAGATCCTCGGCGACGATTTCGAGGTAAAGAGTTGTTATGGTCATATCCGGGATCTTAAGAAGGAAGAGATGGGCATTGATATTAAAAATAATTATCAACCGACCTATATCATCCCGGAGGATAAGGAAAAAGTGGTGAAAGAACTGAAGCAGTTATCCAAAAAATCATCCCAGGTATGGCTCGCAACGGATGAGGACCGCGAGGGAGAAGCCATCAGCTGGCATCTGTGCGAGGTGCTGGGCCTGGATCCCGCCACCACCAAGCGGATCATTTTCCATGAGATCACCAAACCTGCCATCAGGGCTGCCGTTGAGAATCCCCGCACGGTAGACATGAACCTGGTGAATGCCCAGCAGGCGCGCAGGATACTCGACCGCGTCGTGGGATTTGAGCTTTCGCCTGTGCTCTGGCGGAAGATGAGCATGAAGAACAACCTTAGCGCCGGCAGGGTGCAGAGCGTGGCCGTAAGGCTTATCGCCGAAAGAGAAAGAGAGATCAACGCCTTTAAGCCGGCCAGCTCCTACCGCATCGAAGCCCTGTTCACGGCAAAAGACATATCCGGAAAACCCGTGGGCTTCACGGCCGAAGGGAAAAAACAATCCAGCGCCGAATCCGCGGAGAAATTCCTGCAGTCCTGTATCGGCGGCGTCTATACCGTTGCCGACATCCAGGTAAAACCCGGGAAAAAATCTCCTCCCGCGCCATTTACGACCTCTACCCTGCAGCAGGAAGCCAGCCGGAAGCTGGGTTACTCGGTATCCCGCACCATGGTGCTGGCGCAGAAGCTGTACGAAAGCGGAAGGATCACGTATATGCGGACCGACAGCCTGAACCTCAGCGAAACGGCAATGGAATCGATCACCGCGCAGATCAATGCGCAATACGGAAAAAAATACCTGCAGCCCAGGAAGTTCAAAAACAAAAACGAATCGGCGCAGGAAGCCCATGAAGCGATTCGTCCTACCGACATGCAAACCGCGTCCATAGAGGATTCCGATAGCAAGAGGTTGTATGAATTGATCTGGAAACGCACCATCGCGAGCCAGATGTCCGATGCCGAACTGGAACGGACAACGGCCAGGATCAGCATCTCTACCAATAAGGAAGAACTGACCGCCCAGGGAGAAGTATTGAAATTCGACGGCTTCCTGAAAGTTTATATGGAAGATCGCGATGAAGAGGACCTGATGGAAGATGAGCGACAGGAAGGCATGCTGCCCCCCCTGACGGTAAACCAGGAATTGCCGCTTAAGGAAATGAAAGCCACGGAGCGTTTCAGCCGCCCGCTTCCCCGGTATACTGAGGCTTCGCTGGTAAAAAAGCTGGAAGAACTGGGTATCGGACGCCCGTCTACCTATGCGCCTACGATCTCTACCATTCAAAAAAGAGGATATGTGGAGAAACGCGATAAGGAAGGGGTAAAAAGGGATTTCCAGATCCTTCGGTTGAAAAATGGAAAACTAACCAGCGAAACGGCGCAGGAAAATACCGGCGCGGAAAAATCAAAACTCTTCCCGACCGATCTGGGCCTGGTGGTGACCGATTTCCTGAAACAGCATTTTAACGATGTGATGGACTACCATTTCACGGCAAGGATAGAACAGGAGTTTGACGAGGTGGCCGCAGGCAAATTGAAATGGAACAAGATGATCGATGATTTCTACAACCCCTTCAAAAAGGATGTGGAGAACACCATAGAGAATGCCGAAAGGATCAAGGGCGAGAGAGAGCTGGGCATTGACGAGGCCAGCGGCAAAAAAGTGATCGCACGTATGGGAAGATATGGCCCCATGGTACAGATCGGCGATGTCAGCGATGAGGAGAAGCCCAGGTTTGCCAAGCTGAAGAATACGCAGAGCATCGAGACCATCAGCTTCGAGGAAGCTATGGAGCTCTTTAAACTGCCCCGGCAGCTCGGCGGGTTCGAGGATAAGGAAGTGACCGTCAATATTGGTCGCTTTGGCCCCTATATCGCCCATGATAAGAATTTCTATTCCCTTGGCAAGGAGCTCGATCCTTATTCCATTACCCTGGAAGAAGCCATTCCTATTATTGTAGAAAAGCGCAAAGCCAAGGCCGAACGCACCATTAAAATATTTGAAAAGGAAAAGATACAGGTATTGCGCGGACCCTATGGCCCTTATATCAAACAGGGACTGCGCAACTACAAGATCCCCAAGGAACAGCAGGAAACGGCGGCTGAACTGGATTTGGAAGAAGTGAAGAAGATCATTGAAGAGGCCAAGGCCAATCCTCCGAAAAAGTCCTTCAGGAAGAAAAAAGCCTAAACTTCCTGATCCTGTTTTATATGGTTACGCTAAGATTCAGACTCACACAAGAAGAGTATTTCCAATATAACTATTTCACGGCTTGGGCAGATCCCGGTAAGAAATCGTACAGGCGCGCTTATTTTTTCCGGGTGATGCTGCTATACGGCGTTGTCGCCGCCCTGTATATCCTTTCCAACCAGACCCATAATATCGCGGTGGACATATCGGTGTTTGTCCTGACCGGCGCCGTTTACCTGCTGATGGTGCCCATATTCATCAAATGGTCGGTCAGAAGAAGAGTAAAGGATATTCTTTCCAAAAAAGAAAACCTGCATGTGCTGGATGATGCAGAGATCGAACTGACCGATACAGGCATCCTGGACAAAGATGCCGTTTCCGAAAGCCGGTATGGCTGGGACGCCATCGTGCGCAAGGTGGAAACGCCAAATAGTTTCTACCTGTATACCAATTCCTATCACGCCATCGTTATACCTAAGCGAACCATAAAAAGCCAGGAAGAAAGGCAGGAAATGGAACGATTGTTCAACCGGTATCTTCCGCTAAGCGCAGAGATAAACGGATAAGATCTTTAGTTCGGACCAAGATGTTCGGAAAACAGCAGAACCAGTAAAAGACCTCAGCAACCCATCCAATGACAACGACGGTTAGACCGGCATATTTTTTTAAGAAAGGATAAACAGGAACATCCGGAACGCGGAGTAATAAACATTTTCAGCCGGGTTGTGGAAAACATTATACCAGGTATTCTGTGAACTCTAACGAAATTGACCATTCAATATAATCAAATCGTTAAACGGTAAAAGCATTCTACGCAAATGGAAGAAAACAGGGAAATATCCGCGCTTTTTCATTTGATCGACGATCCCGATGAGGAGGTTTTCGGCGTGGTATCCAACCGTATCATTGATTATGGCAAGGGCATTATTCCCAACCTGGAGAGCCTCTGGGAAAACACCGTCAGCGAAGGCATCCAGGAAAGGATCGAACTATTGATACACCGGTTGCATTACCGCGATCTTACCGAGGAGCTGACCAAATGGAACAACAGCATCCACCAGGACCTGTTGGCCGGGGCCCTTATCGTTGCCCGGTTTCAATACCCCGACATGCCTTCCAGCCAGGTATTCCAGGATATCGAAAAGCTCCGCAGAAATATCTGGCTCGAACTGAATACCTACCTGACGCCGCTGGAGCAGGTCAACGTACTCAGCAGCATCCTGTTCAATTATTTTAACCTGAAAGGCGCCGAAGTGGGCTATCAGCATCCGGAGGAGTTCCTGATCAATAAACAGATAGAAACCAAAAGAGGCAATGCTATCGCCAATGGCATCATCTACCTTATCCTGAGCGAGCTGCTCGACATCCCGGTAAAAGCCATCAATATCCCCAGGCAGTTTGTACTGAGTTATTTTAAGTCGGATTATGATTTTTCTCGACATACCGAAAATTTCATGTACAAATCGGAGTTCTTCATCGATCCCATCAGCGGCCAGGTCTTTACCCATAAAGACATTGAAACTTATTTTAACCGGATCAATACCCCCCCGGCCACCGTTTACTTTAAGCCTTTAAGCAATAGAAGGATCATACGCGTGCTACTGGAAGAATTCAGCCGCTGCTTCGAGGAAGAGCACAACAAATACAAAAAAAAGGAGCTGCTTGACCTGGCGGCCATCCTGACCGAACAGGAAGAGCTTCCCGATGCGCCGGATACGCAGGAACCGCTCTGAAGCCCCGTTTATTGTTCAGCGATCTGTTAACGATCCTTCAACCATCCTTCGTTGATCCATTAGCGCTTCATCAGCGTCTCATTAACGCTATATCAGCGCGTCATCAGGTAAAGCATATCGACTGAGGCCGGGGTTTTCCGCCCCTTTCGAAGAACCGTCGGGCCGGGCCTGACCGCTAATTCCCGGCCTGCCTAACCGGAGCGTTTATATCTCCTGCAAACGACGGATGAATTCCCCGAATACCCGGAACCCTATTTCAGCGCAGTTGGCCGCCACGGTAACCGGCAGGTCCTCCGGGCGATGATACACCGGCAGCGTAATGCCATCGTACCCCCGGCTATTGACATAGAGCGCCTTAGCTCCCGGATGCCGGAAAGGCATGGCATCCATCACAAAACCGTTGCTATCGAAATATTTGGGAGCGCCCTCTATCTTCAGGTCGCGGTGAATAGCCCCGATAATGTCTTTCAGGTCTTTTTCCCTGGAATACAGCTGCAGGTTGGGGCCATAGGTAAGGGAATCAAAGTTCACCACGTAACGGATATTGTTTAGCGTTCCCTCTCTTTTCCTTCTTTCTGCATAATGAATGGCGCCTACCTTGCCGTCCTCTTCTCCCCCGGTGGCCATGAACGTGATCGTCTTTTTTTGCGGAAGGCCCGAAAACGCATGCGCCAGCATCAGCATGATGATCACCGAAGCCGTATTGTCATTGGCGCCGGGACTGTTGTACGGACTGTCCGCATGGGCGAGGAAAAGGATCTCTTCGCTGGTCTTGCCCGGAAGCGTTCCGATAATGCTGGAACCAGGTTCAGGCGGAAGAAAACGGGTTTGAATGTTCGCGCGCACCGGCGTTTTGTTTGCCACTGCGGCTTCCAAAACCGGTCGGTCCTGTTTACCGATATTGAATCGCGGCTCCACCGGCCGCTCGGGATCAACATAACCGATCTCCCGGTCGTTCCGGTAGGCGGAAGAGGAAATAGCCCTCCCGTATTCATTAACGGATATGATGGCTATTTCCTTACCAGTATGGGTATCCGCTAATATATAATAGCTCCCACTTTCATGTTTTTTCAGCAGCCCGGTGACGCCCCCCTCAGGAGTTCCCGCAATTCCCTTATACGGCATGACCTCCAGCTCCTGGTCGCCCACATGCAAGCTAGGTCCGTTGGTCGCCTCCCACAACGAAAAAGGCGCATAATCCTGCTCCACTTTCGGCAGGGCCAGCTCCATTTCCTTTTTTATGATCAGCGCAACCTGTTCATATTCGGGCGTCCCGAAACGATGAACGCCTATATCTGTACAGATCCGCTTCAATAAGGTAAACAGGTATTGCTCTCTTTTCAATGGCGTATCCACCAGATGCCGGGAGTTTCCGGGCGACTGCGAAAAAGCCTTGAGCCCGCCGGTCAGCGCCAATAGACCCGCGCCGCCTGCAAGCCTGATAAAGCCGCTCCTGGTAAACCGTCTTTTATCCATAATTACGATACGATTTTATTTTTTAGCAGGCAGGCAATCCTTGACCGAGCGCCGCTTCCAACCGGTCGACCGCCCGGAAGCCCTATCCATAACTTAGCCATATAACAGGCCCGGCGGGAACTGTTATATGGCTAAGATCTGGGCCAATGCTACAATAGCGGATACTTATATAACGCCAACAGGCAACCGAATTCATCGTTTATCCTGCCAACCGGGGCAAGGGCCGGTCTTATAAGGTCAGGCTGTACCCGTTCTTGTATTCTCTTTTAACAAACTGATTGGCTTCGTCAAAATTGGTGATCCTCATGTTCTCTGCGTCCCACAGTAATTTCTTGCGGCCGATAAACTTACCCTTATCGTCCTGGATCATATACGAGCGCAGCGCGAGGTTGCCCATGAGAATAGATTCTGTCAGCGGGCCCGCATACTCAAAGGGAGAGCTGACCTCTTTTTTCCCGTAGCCGGCGATACAAGCGTTCACCCACTGCACATAGTGCCCTTCCGGAACCCTGGCAATGGTCTTGGGAACATTGATTTCCCTGGTCCTGGACGTGGGCAACAGGGTTGGGTTCTCGCCATAGGTGCCGCACACCAGTTTGCCCTTTGTTCCGGTAATGATCGCTCCGCCGCCGCCGTCGCCCATGGGCTCGTTGGCGCCCAGTTCGTCGGGACGTTCGGGAATGATCCCCCCATCCATCCAGTACAGCTTCACATCGGGTTTGCCGTTCTTGCCGGGGAAATTCAGTTTCAGGGAAGAAGCCGCAGGGCAGCTATCGGGATGATAAGAGGGCTTCCACATCACTTCATAGAGGTTGACCACGCTGCATTCCACCTCGTTCGGATAAGATAATCCGACCGTTTTGAATGCCGGATCGATGATATGACAGGCCATATCGCCCAGAGCCCCCGTGCCGAAGGACCAGTAGCCTCTCCAGTTGAAGGGCACATATTCCTTATGATATTCTTCAAACTCATTGGGGCCGAGCCATAGTTTCCAATCGAGCTCCTTCGGAACCTCGTCTTTCGTGGTAGGCTTGCCGAATCCCTGGGGCCAGATCGGCCTGTTTGTCCAGCAATGGATGGACAGCGCATCGCCGATCAGGCCGGCCTGGTACCATTCCATCATAAGGCGCACGCCTTCGTTGGATGCGCCCTGGTTGCCCATCTGCGTCACTACCTTGTATTTTTTTGCCGCCTGGGTCAGGATGCGGGCTTCATAAATATCATGGGTAAGCGGCTTTTGCGTGTATACGTGCTTGCCGAGCTGCATGGCGGCAAGCGTTGCTACGGCATGCGTATGATCGGGCGTGGAGATGGTGCAGGCGTCGATCGTTTTGCCTTCTTTCTGCAGCATCTCACGGTAATCCTTATAGTATTTTGCCTTGGGAAAGTTTTTCCTGGACTTTACAGCCTCCCTGTCGTCCACGTCCACCAGGGCGACGATATTTACATTGGGGCTTTTAGCGATCTCCGTGAGATCGCTGGTTCCCTTGCCGCCCACGCCTATGCCGGCCACATTCAGTTTATCAGAGGGCGCCACATATCCCCTTCCCAACACATGCCGGGGAACGATCATGAACCCGGCGGCGGCGACAGAAGCGCTTTTTATAAATTTTCTTCTCGAAGCATTGGTCTTTTTCATTATTTAAGACGATTTATTAATAAAAAATATGAATTCAATAAATGAGCGGGCGTTTACAAGCTCCACCCTTTCCTATATGTCCTTTTTACAAACCTATTGGCTTCTTCGAAATTAGCGATACGCATATTCGCCCCATCCCACAATAATTTTTTTCTGCCGGGGAAAGCGGCTTCCCTTTGCTTTCCCGGTATCCTGATATTATAGCTCAGCACGGCCAGGTTGCCCATCAATACCGTTTCTGTAAGCGGTCCCGCCTGGTCGAACGAGGAACTCGTGTATGCGCCGTATCCTTTTTTACAGGCATTCGTCCATTGCGTCTGGTGCCCTGTGGCGCCTCTTTCCACCAGCGGCGCCTTCACCTCAGGTAAGGACGTTTGTTTCATGACGCGGGTTGGCAACAGGGTAGGCTTTCTGCCAAACAATCCCGCCATTATCTTTCCCTTGCTTCCTTCGAAGATCATTCCGCCGTCCCACTCGCCCATCGGCTCGCCGGGCATCAACTCTTCGGGCCGCTGCGGTTGAATACCGCCATCGTACCAGATCATTTCCAGTTTCGGCATGTTCTCCCTGGCGGGAAAATAAATATGGATCTTTGAAGAAGGAGGATAACTGTCGGAATAATACGTAGGCTCAAAAAAGCCATTGTATACCGAGCCCACGCTGCATTCTACCGCGTCCGGGTAACCGAGACGAAGCGCGCGGAAGGGAACGTCTATAAAATGGCAACCCATATCGCCAAGCGCGCCGGTGCCGAAATCCACCCATCCCCTCCAGATCGCCGGCAAATAAGCAGGCGTGTAGGGGCGGGCGGGGGCGGTTCCCAACCACAGGTCCCAATCCAGTTCCTTCGGGATCTCAAAATTGCCTGCAGGGACATCCACGCCCTGCGGCCAGGCAGGCCTGTTTGTCCACACATGGACCCGGGAAACCTCTCCGATCGCGCCTCCCTGAACCCAGGCTTCCACCTTGCGGGTATCGTCGCCGCTGCTTCCCTGGTTGCCCATCTGGGTGACCACCCGATATTTTTTGGTCGCTTCGGTAAGCATCCTGGCCTCATAGATATCATGGGTAAGCGGCTTCTCCAGGTAAACATGTTTACCCAATTGCATGGCCGGCATCGCCATTACAGCGTGCATATGATCCGGCGTACTGATGATCACGGCGTCGATGCGTTTACCTTCCTTATCCAGCATCTGCCGGAAATCGCGATAATACGGCGCTTTGGGCCATGCTTTCCTGGCCCGGACCGCCTGTCGATCGTCCACATCGCATAGAGCGGCGATCGTCTCCGCGCCTTTATTAAAGGCCAGGTCAAGGTTTTCTCTGCCCTTTCCGCCAACGCCTATGGCGGCTATATTGAGCTTATCGCTGGGCGCAATATAGCCCCTCCCCAACACATGGCGGGGAACGATAAAAAACCCTGTAGCGGCTACAGAGGCATCTCGTATAAATTTCCGTCTCGAAGGCGAGGATTGCCGCTTTGCTTTTTCATCAGAACAATCCGTTGGTCCGGGCATAATCGTGGGTTAATGTGATCGGGATAGGCTAATGTAAAGGCGGCGCTTAGGTCAGGCTGGCGTCGAGGGTGATCGCCAGGTTCAATGCCTTGCTAATAGGGCAGTTTTCCTTGGCGTCTTCGGCGCATTCCTGGAATTTTTCGGGGCTGATGCCGGGCACTTTAGCTTTTACCGTCAGGTGGGAACTGGTCACCACGCCTTCCTTGAGCTCGACAGCCGAAACCGTTTCAATGGAATCCGGCTGAAACCCGGCAGCGCCCAGCACAAAACTCAGTTTCATACTATAACATCCGGCATGCGCGGCGGCGATCAACTCTTCGGGATTGGTCCCCACGCCTTCTTCAAACCTCGATTTATAAGAATATTGCGTCTTGTTCAACACAGAGCTCTGGCTGCTGACCTGTCCGCTTCCTTCCTTTCCTGAGCCGTTCCAAACGGCAGTTGCTGTACGTTTCATTTTTGTGCTATTTTTATATGTGAAAACTGGTAATCTCCTTCGCATTATCGATGAAGGTAATCATCAATACCGTTCTTTAAAAATACGAAATTGAAAGTAAATACGGCATATTATCGTTCGCCTTTGGGGTTGTTGAAGATCGGAGCGGCTGAAAACTGCATTGTTGAAGTGAACTTTGATGATGCCGCTACCGAAGAAAGCATACGCGCCGCCGATAACAGTCCCGACCCCTTGCTGATACAATGCATTGAACAGCTTATCGCCTATTTTAACGGGCGGCAAAGAACGTTTGATTTGCCTGTAAACCCTGCAGGCACGCCTTTTCAACAACATGTATGGAATGAATTGTTGAATATTCCTTATGGCCGGACCATCAGCTACCTGGAGTTGTCCAGGAGGCTGGGCAATACCAAGGCCATCAGGGCCGTAGGCGCAGCCAACGGAAAAAATCCTATCGCTATTATCATTCCCTGCCACCGCGTAGTGGGCGCTAAAAATGAACTCGTAGGTTATGCAGGAGGACTGTGGAGAAAAAGATATCTGCTTGACCTTGAAAAAAGAGTGGCGCATGGAGTACAGACGCTTTTCAATTACGGTTAACGCCCAAAACGACAAATCATCAATAACGCATGTCGATAATCATCCATTCCATCAACGATAAAGCCGGGCAACAACGCATACGGCGATCATATATAATATCAATAACGCATTCCGTCATTAATCACACTAACCAATAACACGTATCATCAACAAAAAACGCCATGTCATTCAAAGCGATCAGGATATCGGAAACAGCAGAAGGGAAATTTGACAGAACCATCGAACAGATGAAGATAGAGGAACTGCCGCCGGGGGAATTGCTTATCCGGGTGAATTACTCCTCGCTGAACTACAAGGATGCCTTATCCGCATCCGGCAATAAAGGCGTTACGCGCAATTATCCGCATACGCCGGGCATAGACGCCGCCGGCATCATTGCATTAAGCCGCAATGAAAATTTCGCGGCCGACGAAGAAGTGATCGTCACCGGATTCGACCTGGGCATGAATACCCACGGAGGGTTTTCGGGGTATATCCGCATCCCCGCAGCCTGGGCGCTTCCTAAACCCGAGGCATATGCGCTATCTGAATGCATGACCATCGGCACCGCGGGAGTGACCGCGGCGCTGGCCCTGTACAAAATGGAGCGGCTGGGACAAACGCCTGCCATGGGGCCTGTTGTGGTAACCGGCGCTACCGGGGGCGTAGGCAGCCTGGCGGTCGCCATTCTTTCCAAAGCAGGCTATAAGGTCATTGCCGTAACAGGAAAACAAAATGCAGGCGAATACCTCGAACATCTTGGCGCCGCCCGTATAGAGCCGCGCGACTTCGTAAACGATCTTTCCAATAAATCGTTGGTCCGCTCGCAATGGGCGGGCGCCATTGACACGGTCGGCGGCAATACGCTGAACACCTTGCTGAAAGGCTGTATGGCCGAAGGCTGCGTGGTCAGCACAGGGCTTGTCGGCTCCCCTCTTTTGCATACGACCGTTTATCCCTTTATCATAAACGGCGTAAGCCTTGCCGGCGTGGGATCGGCAGAGACCCCGGCGCCGATCAAAAAAAAGATCTGGGAAAAACTGGCGGGCGACTGGAACATCAAAAACAAACTGGCGGCCATCGGCAAGGAAGTTTCA
>DEHV01000006.1:54894-119421 GCA_002352105.1 Chitinophagaceae bacterium UBA2791
TCAGGCACGATATACGCTTTTCCTTCCATCCCGGCGAGCGTCAGCGAAATGGCAGAACCCGTTCGCTGCGAAAATTCCTGGAGCGATTGACGGCAGATGCCGCAGGGCGCTATCGGGCGATCGGCAGCGCCGGAGGAAGGCCGGTAACTGATGGCCAGTTTGCGGATAGCCATACCCGGCCGCGCCGCGCCCGCCATCGCCAATACCACCCGTTCTGCGCATAGCCCTGCGGGAAAGGAAGCATTTTCCTGGTTAGCGCCCGTAATGATCTCTCCATTCGCCAACAGCGCCGCGGCGCCCACTTTAAATCCGGAATAAGGAGCATAGGCCGTATGAACGGCTTCACGAGCCTTGTTCAACAAGGTCTTTTCTTCGGCGGGCAGATCTTCGGCAGATTCATATACTTCAAAGCTGAAGCAGCAGCGGGCCTTTTTCATAAGATCTTTATTTAATGCCTTTGCAGAAACGTTATCTAGCGGATCGACTTTAACAACCGGTTCCAGCGAATGCCGTTGTCATAGCTCATCCAGATCATCCACGCTTCTCCCACCACATGGTCTTCCGGCACAAAGCCCCAGTAACGGCTATCCTGCGACCGGTGACGGTTATCGCCCATCATCCAATAATAATCCATCTTAAACGTGTAAGAAGAAGCTTCCTGGCCGTTAAGCCATATCTTCCCATCGCGTTCTTCCCACTGGTTATTTTCATACACGGCGATCAGGCGCTTGTACAATGCGATATTCTCCGGCGTCAGCTCAATGGTAGCGCCCTTCTTCGGCACCCATAGCGGACCAAAATTGTCGATAGACCAGTTGAAATGATCATCAAAGGGAAATACGCCCCCATAGTTATTGATCAGCTCGCGGGATACCGAATCTACGCCGGGAAGGGCTTTGAGGATAGCGACCTCATCGGCCGTAAGATTGGCGCGGTAAATATTCCTGCCGGCAAGACTCAGATCGGGCGACTCCTCATCGTTGTTCAGCCGGATGCCCGCTTCGCGCAATTCCTCTTCGCTCAGGATCCGGTTATTGCTGGTATATACATAATAATCCGTCGATGAAAATGGCGGTACAAATCCGGGTTCATTATTGATATAGAGCACGCCGTTCACCAGCCTGAGCGTATCGCCGGCAATGGCCACGCATCTTTTAATGTAATTCTCCCTTTTGTCCACCGGCCGGGTAGCGATGGTAAACTGCGACCATACATTCTCCCTGGCCCTCGCCTTGCTCCGCGCCAGCAATTCGGCCTCATTGGCGATCTGCGGCCGCAATTGATGATATACCTGGTCTTCCTCTCTTCTCAGGATATCATAATACGGGTCCTGCGAATCCCTTTCAAGCGTAAGCGTATCGCCCGCCGGAAAATTAAACACCACCACGTCATTCCTGTTCACGGGGCTGGCAAACCAACGGGTATAAGGGATCTTGATCGCTTCCGAATACGATTTGGTATTAAAGAAAGGAACAGTATGATGCACAAAGGGCACGGCCAGGGGCGTATTGGGTATCCTGGGGCCATAACTTAGTTTGCTCACAAATAAAAAATCGTTCACCAATAAGGTCTTTTCCATAGAGCCCGTAGGGATCGTGTACGCTTCAAAAACAAAGGTGCGGATCAGGGTGGCCGCAACGATGGCAAATACAGCCGCGTCTATCCATTCGCGCGCGGCTGATTTCTGATGCTTTTTTACCGGCTCCGGTCCGGTATATTTATCCTTTTGGTTATAGCCTACATATAAAAAATAAAAAAGCGGAACGAACACGGTCAACGCATGCTGATACAGCTTGAACTTCCCGAATAATTTCATCGATTCGATCAATATCCAAAGCGTGATGAACCATCCGGCAATAGGAACGAACTGCCAGAAGAACCAGTGTTTCCGGATCCCCGAAAGTTTAAGTATTTCCCAGGTATTTAAAAACGGTACCAGCCCTTTCCAACCGGGAAGCCCGGCTTTTTTAAACATCTTATACAACCCGGGGGCCGGCAATAATACAAGCAGTAGGGAGATCAGGATCAAAATACAAATATCGTGAACGCTCATGCTGGGGTTTTTAAAGTTCGGGTAAAAATACCATAATAAATTGTCAATCAAAATCTGAAATCCGCTTCAACGCCTCGCTGATCTCTTCTGCATGGCTTATCACCATAAAATGGCCCGCGTTCCTGATCACCTGCGTAGGCCTTACTTTCTTAATAGGAAAGATATGATCCTTATCGCCGTGCAAATGAAAAACCCTTTCGGGTTGCCAGTCGTTTTTCCAGTTCAATACCTGGCGGATGGCCCATTTCAGGTAAACAGGGTCCGCACCGTCCCTGTATTCATTGGCCAGCTTTTTTTCTTCCCGGCTGGAAGCGCCCAAAAAATAATTCTGAACCGGCCTCAGCAGTTTCAGGGCCTTTGCCTCCTTGAGCGGCCTGTCGGGCAACAACCGGTCTAACGACAGGCTTCCGCAGGCCTTCATCCACGCGGGCAGCTCCTTGCAGGATTTTACGCTGGAAATCAGCGTCACTGCAGCAACCGGCATCATCTTCGCTATTTCGATGCCAACCATTCCCCCAAAAGAAACGCCGATGATGAACGGACGCTCTTCCTTGATCTGGCTCGCGAGCTTTCGGGTATATTCCTGCAAAGGCTCGTCGCCCTCGGGCTTCACCCATTTCAGGTATTGAAAGGAAAGCCCCGGAACAACCAGCTTTTGAAAAATGCGCTCATCCGCTCCCAGGCCGCTTAAACAATATGCTGTTCGCATACGGGTAGATTATTTGTTCGGCAATACATACGCATGCACATCGCCGATAGAAATGGATTTTCCCGATAAGATCACAAGCCGCTCCACCACATTCCTGAGCTCCCTGATATTGCCTGTCCAGTTGTGACGCTTCAACTCGTCGATCGCTTCCGCGTCGATCGTTTTTTTGGGTATGCCGTACTCGGAGCATACATCGGTCAAAAATTTGTCTACCAGCAAGGGNNCAGATCCTTGTTCGTAGCGGCGATCACCCTTACGTCCACGCTGATGTCCTTGTCGCCCCCTACGCGGGTGATCCTGCCTTCCTGCAGGGCCCTTAACACTTTAGCCTGCGCTTTCAGGCTCATGTCGCCGATCTCATCCAGGAACAGCGTGCCATTATGCGCCTGTTCAAATTTTCCGATGCGTTGTTTTACCGCNNCTCGTGGCCGAACAGCTCGCTCTCGATCAGCTCGCTCGGGATGGCGGCGCAGTTCACTTCCACAAGCGGGCCGGTTGCCCTGGCGCTTTTTTCATGCACCCAGCGGGCCACCAGTTCTTTTCCCACGCCGTTCTCGCCGGTTATCAGGATACGGGCGTCCGTAGGCGCCACTTTTTCGATCGTTTCCTTGATCCTGAGGATCGGTTCGGATTCTCCGATCATCTCCTCCACCTTGCTCACTTTCCGCTTCAGCACCTTTGTTTCTGCCACCAGGTTGGTTTTATCCATGGCATTGCGGATCGTGATCAGCAGCCTGTTCAGGTCAGGGGGCTTGGCGATATAGTCATAAGCGCCTTTTTTTACAGCCTCGACGGCCGTCTCAATGGTGCCGTGCCCGGAGATCATGATCACAGGAACATCGGGGTTGTGTTCCCTGACCTTGTCCAGGAATTCGATCCCGTCCAGTTTGGGCATTTTGATATCGCAGAGGACGACATCAAAATTTTTTTCCTTGAATTTTCTTAATCCTTCTTCCCCATCCCCCGCTTCTTCAATTTTATACCCTTCGTAAGAGAGGATTTCCGTAAGGGTCTTCCGAATAGCTTTTTCGTCGTCAATGATTAAAATATTAGACATATATCCTATCTGCTTTAGTTGTAAAAATACGCAAAGGCGGTCCCAAAACAGGCGAAAATGTGGAAAATACGGTATTTAAAGAGAGTTTTAACAGGTAAAAATGCCTTGCATGCAAGATCCGGGCGCCTTAATTTTGTACCTGAATAACCAATTATCCAACCATCAACCAAAAAACTATGAAAAACGACCTTCATGCGGATATTGCTCCCGTCCGTTATACTGTAATGAAACTGGCGCTGTTGGGCGGGGCGTTATTAAGTTGTATGTATGGCGTACTGATGTTATTTTCAACCGCGTTACACGTGATCAGATAAGCCCGTTCGCGCTTAAGCGCAGCGATCCTGGAGCCAGCCATAACCAGTTAGTTTAATCATACCAAAAGCCGGGCGGAACGCCTGGCTTTTGCTCATATCATAGTATCCGGAACGGACCTGGAGGTTCGGAAACAAATCATCCCGGCGAAACAATGCCCGGCAGTACAGGAGTAAAGCTCTTGCCCCAAACCGGGAATCCTGCTAAATAGCGCCGGTCTTCCTAAACTTATTTTTTGAGGTACATGACTTCTTTGACCAGCTTGACCGTTCTGGCCACATCCGGGAGGGCTGCCGCCACCAGGTTAGGCGCATAATGCAGCGGAGCATCGGCAGAAGTTATCCTGCGGACCGGCGCGTCGAGATAATCAAATCCTTCTTTCTGGATCCGGTAGCCGATCTCGGCGGAGACGCCGCACATCGGCCATTGTTCTTCGACGATCACGAGCCTGTTGGTTTTTTTTACGCTTTCCAGGATCGTCATCCAGTCGAGCGGCCGGATGGTGCGCAGGTCGATCACTTCCGCGCTGACGCCTTCTTTTTCCAGTTCAGCCGCAGCGCCCAGGGCGACCTTCATCATTTTATTAAAAGAAACGATAGTCACATCATTTCCCTGCTTTTTTACGTCTGCCTTACCGATGGGGATCAGGTATTCTTCTTCGGGGACCTCGCCCTTATCGCCATAACTCACTTCGCTTTCCATAAAGATCACGGGATCATCATCGCGGATAGCCGATTTCAGCAGCCCCTTTGCATCATAGGGGTTGGATGGCGAGATCACTTTTATGCCGGGAATATTGGCAAAATAACTCTCAAAGGCAGTGGAATGCTGAGCGCCGAGCTGACCGGCAGAGCCATTGGGGCCGCGGAACACGATAGGACATCCCAGTTGTCCGCCGCTCATCGCCAGCATTTTTGAAGCCGTGTTCAGGATCTGGTCCAGCGCCAGCGCGGCAAAGTTCCAGGTCATGTATTCCACGATCGGGCGAAGCCCGTTCTGCGCGGCGCCTACCGCTACCGCCGTAAAACCAAGCTCGGAAATAGGCGTATCGATCACCCTCCGCGGACCAAATTCATCCAGCATTCCCTGGCTCACTTTATAGGCGCCATTGTATTCCGCAACTTCCTCTCCCATCAGGAATACCGTTTCATCCCTGCGCATTTCCTCGTTCATTGCTTCGCGTAAAGCTTCTCTGTATGCTATTGATCTGGCCATTGTGGTAGCGGTTTTTTAATGCTTCGCAAAATTATTGGTTGCAGGGGAGATAAACAAATCAGGTATTGTACCGTATTGCAGCGCAGGGATATACATGCAATAAGCGAGATCCCCGTATTTTCCTGCTCCCGTTAAGAAAACACTAAAACAGGAAATAACCGCTAAATGCAAAACTTTTACGCCGAAACAGCGTTATTAAGAACAATATGAAGCACAATATATTTAGCCTGAAGAAGCAGGGGCGCCGGATCTTACAGTTCATCCGCGCATCTGTATGGCCGGTAGCGCCTAAAAAGCTGGAACCGGTAAAGATCATCTCCCCCCTGCAATATGGCGCCGGGCCTGCAGAGAAGCAACAATCATAACAATAGCCGTTAGGAAGGCTGCATACCGCATTTGCGCGGGATCCGCCGGCAAAATTTAGCCCGATGCGATCATGCGAGTTCGGCCAAATAGTTGGTCAACACAATCCTGGCTTTAATCCGATTCGATCCGAACAGCCCGCTGAAGTCAGGATAATCTTTCTATAATGATTGCGGAGGCGCCGCCGCCGCCGTTGCATATTGCCGCCATTCCATATCGGCCGCCGTACTGCTGGAGAATAGAACAAAGCGTCACGGTTATCCTGGCGCCGCTGCAACCAATCGGATGTCCCAGCGCGACTGCTCCGCCCCAGACATTTACCTTATCCAGGGGAATGCCCATTTCCCTGGCATTTACAATACCCACGCAGCTGAACGCTTCATTTATTTCCACGAAATCCATATCGGCAACCTGTAAGCCCGCTTTCAAAAGCGCTTTGTTCATGGCCTTGATCGGCGTGGTGGTAAACCATTCCGGGCTCTGACTGGCATCGGCATAGGCAACGATACGCGCAACGGGTTTAAGTCCGTATTCCTTTATTTTTTCTTCGCCGGCCAATACCAGCGCCGCCGCGCCGTCGTTGATCTTGGAAGCATTCGCCGCGGTGATCGCGCCATCTTTCACGAAGGCCGGTTTAAGAGAAGGCATCTTGGCGAAATTGGCCTTTTTATATTCTTCGTCTTCGCTGACGATCGTAGGAATCTTGCCCGGGACCTCTACCGGAGAAAGCTCGTTATTAAAAAATCCCTGCTCATAGGCTTTCGCCGCGCGGGTATAGCTTTCTATGGCAAACTTATCCTGCTCCTCTCTGCCTATCTTGTATTCGGCGCTGCACAGTTCCCCGGCGGCGCCCATATGATAATCCTTATAAGGGTCCCACAATCCGTCTTTGATGATGCCGTCGATCACCTGGCCATGTCCCAGTCTTAACCCGGCGCGCACTTTTTCGAGGTAATAAGGGATATTGCTCATGCTTTCCATCCCCCCTGCTATCACAATATCATTGTCCCCCGACGAAATACTTCCCGCCCCCAGCATGATCGCTTTCATGCCGCTGGCGCAGACCTTATTCACTGTCGTGCAGGGAACATTAACGGGCAGGCCGGCAGAGATCCCCGCCTGCTGCGCCGGCGCCTGGCCGATGCCCGCGCTAACCACATTTCCCATATACAACTCATCTACCTGATCGGGCTGGATCCCTGATCTTTCCACAGCGGCCCTGATCGCCGCAGCCCCAAGCTTTGGCGCGGTAACAGCGGCTAAAGCGCCGTTTAAACTTCCTATCGGCGTTCTGGCGCTCCCTAATATATATGCTGATCTGCTCATAGCGCAAAGATAAGAAGACAAAAACACAAATGATTATCCGGGAGGAGGCAGCCGACGCATTTCAAATGCTTATCCTAACGCCCGCCAGCTGAAGTCAAATGAGAAGCCCGGGTTCGGCCGAACGGCCAGATCCAGGATTGAAAATATCGCGCCTAAAAAATAATTACAACCGCCCAACTCATGCTCAGTTGTTCAGCGGTCTTTCCAAAAAATTTTCCCGCTGAAGGATATAACTGTTCGGTACGGCGTTGAAGAATGAATTTCTCAGGAGATTGTCATACTGTTCGCGAAGGCGACTGTCGCCATTTGCCGGCTCTCCGACCGAAGCCTTCCATCCGGCAATTTTTTTATAGGCTTTCCGGCTAATGTGCTTTAAGCGGCTGTCGTTAACAAAGAATTCGCCGATTATCGCCTTCCGCTGATCAGGAAATAAAGCATCCATAGGGTTAGAGATTTGCACAAAAAAGAACCTTATTTAAACGCGACGGCGCTTGCATAATTGCGCGGAAAAACGGCATTTTATTTAGAAAAGCCCACAATATTTTTTTGATTCCCACGCAGGGAAGCCGGTCGCTAAAATGGACTGCTGTAGCGCATTTGGGAAGTGCGGCCTATCTCAGTTTCAGCCTCAGGATATAGTTGCCGGCAGTAATGTATAAGGTCTTGTCGTCGTCTGCTAATGCGCAGTTCGACGCGGGTTGATCGATCTTTATTTTGCCCAGCGCTTTCGCATGTTCATTAAATATCCATATCCCGCCGGGGCCGGTGGCAAACACGTTGCCCTGCCTGTCTATCTTCAGACCATCGGGACTGCCTTTTTCTTTTTTGGCGTCGGCGGTAGCGTCGTAAAAGATACGGGCATTGGTAAATTCATTTTTTTCATCCAGGTCATATAGATACCAGGCGGCCTTATTTTCATCGCTATTGGCTACGATGATGGAGCGCTCATCGGGAAAAGCAGCGATCCCATTTGGTCGTGTAATCGAATCCGTTAGTAACGTTACTGTTCCGCCAGAAACTTTATACACGCCCTGGTAAGGCGCGGCCTTACCGGGATCCGAAATGAAACCCGGCAGGCCGTAAGGAGGGTCGGTGAAAAAATAATCGCCATTCCGCAACACGATCCCGTCATTGGGACTGTCGAACTTTTTACCCCGGTAATTGTCGGCGATGGAGATAAACTCAGGCCGGGGATCATTGAGCGGCGCATTCATCAGGGCGAGCCGGCGATCGCCGTGCTGGCAGAGGACCAGTTGCCCGCTATTGTTGAGGAACAAACCATTAGACCCCATTTCTCCGCCCCTGCTCACGGTATCCGTATAACCGGAAGGGCTAAGGTAGATTTGCTTTCCTCCTTCTGCGGTCCATTTATAAATGGTGTTATTAGGCACGTCGGAAAACAACAGCATCTGTTCTGCTTCCACCCATACCGGTCCCTCGCTCCAGGCAAAACCTTCGGCAATAACCTCTGTAGTCGTTTCTTCGCTAATGATAGCGTTGATCGCGGGATCCGTTCTTTCAATGCGTACAACTACCTTTTGCTCTTCCGCGCCTGCGGTAGTTTTGCCGCTCTCTGCCGGGGGCTGGTCGCCACAGGAAACAACAGCAGATAAAACGAGGGCAAGAAAAAATAACGGCAAATATCTCCCGGTCATAAGCAAGCCTTGAGTGGTAAATGCCGAATATAACAAAAACTTTCAAGGCCTTCGCAAAACAGGCGATAGCGGAAGTCGATTTTCCCAAAATACTGAGCCTGGGGCCGGATCCGGAAAACGTCAGGGAGCGGATGGAAGCGAGCGGCGGACTTCGGCATACAAGGGCTCGCAGGCATTTTGAAAATGCGCAGCAGGTAAGCGAAACTTTAGGCAGGACTTAGTTCTGGGGAGAGAAATAATATCCTTCTTCGCTAAGGATATAGCTGTTGGGCACATAGCTGCAGAAGGACTGACGGATCAGTTCCGACGCTTCATCCCGGTAACGCTTGCTGATTGTCGGCGTATTCATGGCAAATTTCCAGCTTTGTATCTTAAGAAAAGCGAGGTGGCTGGCCTGAACAACATGGCTGTCGTTAATATGAAACTGCGCAGCCAGGTAGTCTTGTTCATTTTCAAGAAATGGTTTCATAGGGCTTGGTTTAGGGGGTCTGCCTCAACAGCGCGAGGCCTATATTAAAACGGAAGATACCGGCGTAAAATTGTGCGCCCCGCATCGATTGAGGCTCAATACCCTAAATACCGGGAACGGCGTTCGCCAGGTCAAGATCGCCCTGCCTCCGCAATTCCCGGGAAGGGCCCATAAACTCCGCCCCATAGAGGGGATTGAAAAAGCGGATCCGCGCAAGCTTTTTCAGGCGTCAGGGCGCGGCCGGTCTTTGTTCCCGACTAAGGGGAAATGCTTAGTGGCCATTTTTAATTTTGTTCCCCTCAAAAAAGATTTTTTAATTTGGCGGGGCTATTAAAAAACTACCTGAAAGCGTTATAAAAAGGCGATATGTCTACATCAAATACCCGGGGCGCTCATATCCTTTTCTCTGATGATGATACGGATGATGCATTACTTTTTACGCAGGCGGCCGACCTGCTCTCCTCTCCCGTGCTGCTTTCCTTTGCAGAAGACGGGGAACAATTGATGCGATACCTGTCGAAAGAGCTGTTGCCGGATATGATCTTCCTCGACCTGAACATGCCTGTAAAAAATGGATTCGAATGCGTGGAACTGATAAGGGCCGACAAGCGATTTGATGCATTGCCTATCATCATCTATACCACTTCGGACAATCCCAATGATATCAATACCTGTCATGCGCTCGGCGCCAACCTCTATATTGTTAAACCCAATTCGTTTGACAGCATCATCAAAACCTTAAAAAGGGCGCTGGCAATAAACTGGAAAACGCAACCCTTCCCCACGCCAAGGGAACATTTTGTATTACCGACCTATTGACATTTTTCTTACATTTCCAGCATGGACGTTAAAATCGAAGAGAGTTGGAAAGCCATCCTCAAAAACGAATTTTCTAAAAGCTATTTCCTGGAAGCGGCTTCTTTCTTAAAGATGGAAAAAGCGCTGCATAAAACCATTTTCCCTCCGGGACCCTTAATATTTAATGCCTTCAATACAACGCCTTTTGACAAGGTGAAAGTAGTGTTGCTGGGCCAGGATCCTTACCACGGAAAGGGACAGGCGCATGGATTGAGTTTTTCCGTTCCCCGGGGCATGCGGCCCCCGCCCTCGCTGGTCAATATTTTTAAGGAACTGGAAAGCGATACAGGCGTTCGTATTCCTAACCATGGCGACCTGACCAACTGGGCGCGACAGGGAATGCTGCTGCTCAATTCCTGCCTCACCGTGAGAGAAAATGAACCCCTGAGTCATGCAAAGATCGGCTGGATCCCATTTACCGATTCCGTCATCTCCAAAGTATCTTCCTTAAAAGAACATGTCGTATTCCTGTTATGGGGCAGATACGCCCATGAAAAGCAGGCGTTGATCGACGAGACCAAACACCTGGTGTTAAAAGCGGCTCACCCCTCTCCTTTTTCAGCGTCCAATGGCTTTTTTGGCTGCCGCCATTTCTCTAAAGCCAATGAATACCTGATGAAGCATGGCATCGATCCGATCGACTGGTCGTTGTAATAAGCTTAACTTTGACGGAATGAAGATCATTAAGAATATTCTCGGAGCGCTGTGGGCTTTATGGGTGTTGATCGCTTTTATCGTAACCCTGATCCTTTTTTTAATTCCCTTCCTGCTTTTTTGTTATTTCCTGCCCGATCCGCAAAGGACCAAAAGAATGATTGTCTTTTCCAGGGTATGGATGGCCGTACTGCTGCCGATGATCGGCTGCCCGTTGACCGTGAAGGGCAGGGAAAATTTTGCGCCCGGGCAGGAATACGTGGTGGTATGCAATCACAATTCCTTCCTGGACATTTTTATCGCCACCCCCGCTATCCCCGGCGCGAACAAGACCATCGCCAAAATTGAATTGTCGAGGATACCGGTATTCGGATTGGTGTACAAGGCAGGCAGCGTGCTGGTCGACCGAAAAAGCGATGCCAGCCGGAAGGAAAGCATGCGTAAGATGAAGGAAACCCTGGACAGCGGCTTGCACATGTGCATCTACCCCGAAGGAACCCGGAACAAAACAAAAGAACCTTTGAAATCCTTTCAGAGCGGGGCATTCAGGCTGGCTATCGATACCGGCAAGCCGATCATCCCCGCCGTCATCTTCAACACCAGGAAAGCTTTGCCCGCCGATAAAACTTTTTATGCGAGGCCCCATCCGTTGGCCATGCATTTTCTGCCCCCTGTGAAAGCGCTGGAAAACGAAACCGCCGCTTCCTTACAGCATAGGGTATTCGAAATCATGCGCGACTACTATACAAAGCATCAGCCCTGACCGGACCGAGAAGAATATAACCGCAAAAACAGGCCTGGTTAAACAGCCTGCCAGGCGCATACGGCCAGGTATATACTGCCGGGGCAAAGCCGGATATTGTAGGAATGCGGGAGCGCTTCACCCCCCCGGCCTGGTCTGGCTGAAAAGGGTTGTAATCGTATAGCCGGGGTGATCAATTGCCAAAAAAGCTTCTTGTCCGGTTGATGCGCAGATCGCGCAAGATGCCCGATTTCGGATTGATGGTGATGTTGAATGAACGGTAATAGCCCACGGGCGTAACATTTATCGATAGCTGCCAGCAATGCATCTCCCTCGAGATAAACATCGTCAGCATCTGAATGGAAGAGCTCTTAAAATCGTAATAGGTGTTCAGTCCCACTTTCCATTTTGGCGTCAGGTTAAAATCGCCGTTTACGCTCAGGTTAGAATTGACGGTGGTCTCAAATCCCGAATAGTCCCGTTTAAACTGCCGGTAAAAGCTAAGCGAATAGGAAAGATTCACCGACCAGGGGATGTTAAAATCGGCAAATTCCGCAGGGTTGTTCCGGACATATTCCAATTGCGACATCTGTTCTTCCATCGTCATCGGCGCCATCGCGTCATTCATCGCCTCGCTGGAAGCCGCATCCTTTTTCTCGTCTTTGGGTTTGCTTTTGAAGCTTGTGGAAATGGCAATATTGCCGTTGGTGATCCTTCCCGGTTTGAACGCCCCTCCCTGCCAGGCATACATATCTCTTTTAAATCCTAAGGAATCTACCTGGTAGGGGTCCAGCGTGGCGCCGGCGGTAATGTTCACTTTTTCGAATAAGGTGCTGCGCACATATAGATTGAACGGCGCGAGCTTAAAAGAATCGGCAATAAAATTATACCCGCTGTTAAACCCAAAACCGTCTATCAGCCTGACTTTTTTTATCGCCGCATCGCCGGTATCCTTCTTGGATTTGATCTTCATTTCAATATTGTTGTCTATGCCGAAACTCAATCCGCCGTATGTGCCTTCCGAGAAGGAGCCGAATATGGAACCCTCATACCGCGATACCCTTGTCATGTATCCGTTCTTCAACATCAGGGAATCATAATCCTTCCTGGCCAGATCGGGCTTATAACTTAACGAAACGCTGGGCCTAACGGTGTGGCGTATCGCCTGTACTCTGCTGTTCTTTCCGAACTTTTCCAATTTCCCGAACATGGCCGTACTTAACCCCAGGCTAAAGGAGATATCCCTGGCGGTAAAGAAACCCTTGTTAAAGGAGGTATCCACTTTTTCCGTAACCGGGTTATAGGTGCGGATAAACTGCCTCGAATACCATTTCTCCTGGTAGTTAATGCCCGGGGAAACCTGTAGCGGACCAAGGGAGGGGAGGGACAACTGGATGGGTATGCTATGCTGCGCGCCCCACTGTAACGTATCCACGATATTCCTGAAGCTAAACAGGGAATCGTAAAAATCGATGCGGTTAGAGAACTGGGAATTCAGGCCAATGCCCAGCTTCTGGTACCATTTCGGCGTTCCCACGAAATCCTTTTTCTGCAGCGGGTAAAGGGTGTTGGCCGTAAAGGTGAGATTGGGAAGGGTCACGCTCACCAGCCCCAAATTATTATTCTGACTATGATTGGCGCTCAGGCTCAGGTTATACTTGCCATCCCATGTTTTGGAATACGTGATGGATGAGTTCAGGCTGTTGTTGTAGTTCCGCATCGGGTTGTTCAGCACAAACTGGTTGAATTTGGTCGATCCCGCATTTACATTCGCCGAGAACGACTGGCCCGGACGCGCTTTTGCATCGACGGAATGACTCCAGTTGATGTTAAACGTCCTGGAATCGGTGAAATCCACTTTGGGATCGCTGCTGATCATCCGGGTCCGCTGCATCGTAAACACCATTCTCCCGTTGTAGCGATACCGCTTCCGGTAAGTCGGTTCAAAATAGGCCGCCCATCCTCCGTAGGAATACACATCTCCCCTCAGCAGCACGTCGAAATTATCGTTCAGCACCTTGTAGTAGCCCAGCCCCTGCAGGCCCAATCCAAACTGTTCGTTGGTGGCGATCTGCGGCGGCAGAAAGCCCGATTTGCGGCCCTGGGAGATCGGGAACAGGCCAAACGGCAGGTAGACCGGCACCGGCACGCCTTCAAACTCGGGATGTATGGGGCCCGATACCGCCAGCTTCTGGTTGATCAGTTTCATTTTTTTCGTCCGGAACGCAAAATGAGGAGTATCCAGGTTACAGGTCGTAAACTGGCCGCGGAAAGCAAAAAACTCGCTGGGCGATATCTTTTTCACTTTCTCCCCCTGCACGAAGATCTCTCCCTGCTGGGTGATGGTCTGCCGGGTTATGCCTTTCTGGGTTTTGGTATTGTACACGATCTGGTCCGATTCCATCGTGGTCTCGGCCTGCACCATTTTCGGTTTCCCAATGATCTTGCCTGTGCTGTCCCTGCGAAAGCTGGCCGTCACCAGGTTGGTCGACTGATCTATTTCAATGTTGTCTGCCGACAGCTCCATATCGGTCTTCTTGATATTCGCCTCGCTGAACAGGATGATCTTTTTTTCAGGAACAATGAACAGCACGGAATCGGCGGCCTGGTAAACGATGGGGGCGTCCAGCGAATCCTTGGAAAGATTCAGGTTCACCGTATCCGTTTGCATGGCCAGGGAATCCGTTACTGCCGCGGAATCCTTCAGGGGAGGGATCGTATCCGGAAAAGCATCCGCCATACCCGTTTTGACGGTTAAAGAATCCCTAATAAGGGTAGAATCCTTCAGAGGCGGGATCGTATCCACAGGAATAATGGTATCATTGAACGCAATCGCGGGTCTGATATCATGTAAAACTGTTAACGATTGTTCAATTTTATGGTCGTTTGAATAATTAGCGGAAGTAATAATCGTTATAGATAACAGTACAGATAAAATCCACGCAGCATTATATTTTAAACTATTTTTGCGTCCGTCAATCATAAGTAGATAGAGGGCAAAAATAGCTATTAATGATTAAAACTATGTGAAGATTGCCTTATGATCATTGAATTCAATATTATGACGAGAAAACAGGTCCGTTTCTTTCTTTCTTTTATCGCTACAGCCATATTCATTTCTTTCTTTGGCATTGAATCAAGGGCGCAAAAATCTTCGCTTCATACCATTATTGTGGATGCGGGTCATGGGGGAGCCGATGTAGGCGCCCGCGGCGCTTATTCGCTGGAAAAGGATATCTGCCTGGCTGTTGCGCTGAAATTTGGCGAGAAACTGGAAAAAGAATTCCCGGATCTAAAAGTACTATACACCCGCAAAACGGATATTTATCCGGCGGTGAAAGAGAGAGCCGATTTTGCCAATGCCAATAAGGGCGATCTGTTTATCTCCATTCATGTCAATGCGGCTCCAAAGATCAAGCACAGCAAGTTTGCAGGCTACAGGACCCAGGTATATTATACCGGCAAGGGAGCCAACCGGAAAAAACATACCCGCAAGGTGCCGAGGTATACCGTCAGTTACTCAAACAATCCCTCTCATGGCACAGAGACCTATATCTGGGCGGCAGACCGGGCAGATGAAAAAGAGAAATTTGTAGCCAATGATGTCGTGAGCGAGGAGATCTATGATTCCACAGAATACACCCCGGACATCAACGACCCCGAGTTTAAAGCAAAAGCGCTATTGTGGACCAAACGATATTTTGATAAGAGTTACCTGCTGGCCTCGCTGGTGGAAGAATCCTTTGTAAACAGCGGGAGGTTCAGCAGGGGCGTAAAACAAAGAAACGAAAAAGGGATCTGGGTGCTCCAGGCCACTTCGATGCCCAGCATCCTGGTAGAAACCGGGTTTATTACCAATCGCGAGGACGAAGATTACCTGAACAGTAAAAAAGGACAGGAAGAAATAGCAGAAAATATCTTAGAGGCCATTAAACGATACCGGAAGGCGACCGAGGGTAAATAAAACAAGCCTCTTACCGGTAGCTGGCTGCTTTCCGGAAGGAAAGCTTCTTTTTTATTGGAGGAATGATTTTTTATGCACAATTTTATCCTGTTATTAAAATACCTCTCATGAAGATATCCAATGAAACAAAAGTCGGGACGCTAGCGGCAATCACCATCACCATACTCATTCTCGGCTTTAATTTCCTCAAGGGTACCAATCTTACCGAAAGAAACGATACGATATATGCCGTTTTTCCCGATATACAGGGGCTCACCCCCTCCAATGGCGTATATATCAACGGGATGCAGGTAGGAAGGGTAAAGGAGCTGCGCGAGAGCGACAAAGACCTGAGCGGTATTATCGTTTCCTTTTCGCTGAATAAGGACATCAATATTCCCAAGAATTCCGTTGCCACGATCAACAGCGATTTTTTGGGGTCCACTTCCATGGAGATCATCCTGGGCAGTAACCGCGCGGATTTTGTGAAAAAAGGCGATACCCTGCAGTCTTCCTCTAAAATGGGCATGATGGCGGAGATCAGCAAAAGCCTTAACCCGGCCATCAACAATATCAATAGCGCGCTGACCGCCCTCGAAACGCTGATACAGAAATTAAACGCCACCCTGGACACCGATACAAAGAACAATCTCCAGCACACCATCGCCTCGCTGAGCTCATCCACCAGAGCGCTGGATAAAATGATCCAGGCGCAGAGCGTTACGCTCGGCAATACCCTGGGCCATGTAGAGAAAATAACCGGGACCATAGCCCGGAACAGCGGAAAGATCGATAGCGCCATCGGTCATCTTGAAAAAACAAGCGCGCATCTCGCCGATGCCAATTTCGAGGAAACGCTTCAGTCTGTCGTCAAAACAATGAATAAGCTGGAAACCACGCTATCGCTTGTCAACAGCAAGGAAGGCTCCATCGGCATGCTGTTAAATGATCGTAAATTATACGACGAGCTCAGGATGACCAACCGCAGTTTGACTACCTTGCTGGATGATTTCCGCCTGCATCCGAAGAGATATGTCAGCGTCTCCGTATTCGGCAAAAAAGCAAAAGGCGAGCCGCTTATGCAACCGATCTATGATTCTATCCCGGGGAAATAAAATGAAAGAAATACTGCTGATCATTNNGCCGAACGGTATGGATACCAGAAAAAAGATTCTCTCACCGAGGTGTTGCTGCTGGTGGGAAAAGTGATCCTCAAGCAAGACAATACCACATTTTACGCGGATAGCGCAGTTTACAACAGGAGCGCCCGGTTCGTAGAAGCATTCGGAAACGTGCATATCAATGATAATGACAGCATCAACGCCTATTCCGACTACTTGATGTACCTCGTTGAACCAAAGCAGGCCACTCTGAAAAAAAAGGTAAGGCTCACCGATGGCCAGAGCAACCTGTATACCGATGAACTGGAATATGACGTGAACCAGCAGATAGGCGTTTACCGCAAAGGCGGGAAGGTTGTCAACCAGACCTCGGTACTGACAAGCAAGGAAGGGATCTACTATGCGGATATCAAAGACGTGTATTTCACCAAAGACGTAAAGCTGGAAGANNTACTATGACCTGAAAAGCCGCAATGCTTTTTTCGGCAAGAGGCCGATCATACACGACGGCGCTTCAACGATCATTGCCAACGAGGTGCAGGCCGACGACCATACCGGCATTAATATCTTAACCGGGAATGCCGTGTATAAGGATTCCGCGCAGGGCATAGCGGTATTGGCCAATTCGATCGTATCCAACCGCAATGACGGGACCTTCCTGGCCACGCAGAATCCCCTGCTTATTCTCAAACAGGACAAGGACAGCGTCTATATTGCCGCCGATACCCTGTACTCGGGCAAGCTCAGCGATCTCCGCCGGGAGCTGGATTCCCTGCGCCGCCGCGATTCGACGCTGCAGGCCAATGCCCTGCAGGACTCCCTGCTTGCCATTGCTACTGCAAAAGATTCTGCATTACGAAAACAAGATCCGGCCTTAAGCGCTACCGCTTCGCGGGATTCGCTCCAAGCTGTCGCCGACGCAAAGGATACTGCCCTAAGAAAACAGGACTCCGCCTTAACAACTACAGCTCCAAACGATACCTTACCAGCGGGCGCCGTTGCAAAAGATTCGTCCTTACTGCGCAGCCCGGCAGGAGACTCCGTTTTACCGGGTATCGCTTCTGCGCCTCCCGATCCTGTCAAAGATACCGCCGCATCGAGTCCGCCGGATACTCTGGCAGAAGACATTGCTCGACGGGATTCTTTAGCTCCTCCCGCTGATCCGCAGGATGCTTTGTTAGAGAAGGCCTCGCGGGATTCGCTAAAACTCGTTGCGACGAGGGATTCCCTAATAAATGCGCTTGCGCAGGATTCGCTAAAGAACATCGCCGCAAGGGATTCCTTATTGCAGGCCGACCGCAGGGACTCCCTATCCTTCTCCCTCGCAGATTCAGCCCCCGCTGAAAAAAACCGCGCGCTGCTGCAGGACTCCCTTGCAGAGGCAAGCTCCGCCCCTCCTCCCCCGGCGGCCCTGGACCCTTTGTCCGAAGGGCTTGCCCGCGAACCGGCGACCGTTAATATGGAGAACGATAGCGCCGACCGGTATTTCAGGGCTTATCACAATGTGCGGATTTTTTCCGATTCCCTTCAGGCGGTCTGCGACAGCTTGTTTTATTCCGGCAAGGATTCCATATTCCGGCTGTTCCAGGATCCTATCGTCTGGGCAAGCGCGAGCCAGGTTACCGGGGATACCATCTACCTGTACACGAAAAATAAAAAAGCCGATGAAATGTATGTATTCGAAGACGGGTTCGTGGTCAATAAATCGGGCGAGAACATGTTTAACCAGATCAGGGGCAACCGGCTGAACGGCTATTTTAAGGATGGGGAGATGGACTATATGCGCGCTAAGGGAAATGCAGAAAGCGTATATTATATAAAGGATGGCGAGGATAAGCTGATCGGCGTCAACAAGGCTACCGCCGATGTTATTGATATGCGCTTTGTCAACAAGGAACTGAACCGCGTTATTTTTGTGAGCCAGGTCAAGGGCGCCATGTACCCGGTAAGCCAGGTTCCGGAGGAAGACAAACAGCTTCGTAATTTTAAGTGGCTGGAAGAAAAGCGTCCCAAAACAAAATTTGAGCTGTTCGGAAACTGAGCGCCTGAAATCTTGCGTTAAAAATCCGGATCCGTATCAGTCTGGCATGTATTTTCGTTATTCTCTAAATAAATTCGTTACGCCATTTAAACACAAACATGAACAGAGCGCTGGCAATCATTTTTTGGGCAATCTTTTTTTCAGCGGCGCAGGAAGCTTCCGCGCAGGATTATCGTTTTGGCGTTGGCGTGAGGCTCAGCAACTCCTCTCCCACGCTGAACAACTCCATTACCGGAAAATATTTTGTCACCGACCGCAGCGCCATTGAAGGGATAGTATCCTTCGGAGGCCGCTTTGGCGTCGGCGCGTTGCTGGAGATCCATAACCCGCTTGCCATGGAGGGGTTTAGCTGGATGTATGGCGGAGGCGTATACATCGGGTTCCAGGATAAACAGACCTACCTGGGCCCCACGGGCATTCTGGGGCTGGACTATAAATTCCGGGAAGCGCCCATCAATCTTTCGCTAGACTGGAAACCGGAGCTGGATTTTAGCCCCGCGATCAATTTTATCCCCGACGCCTTTGCGCTGTCGGTCAGGTTTACCATCAAATAAATCGGTCCCCGGCTTAAGCGCCGGCGGCATATCTGCCAATGCTGAAAGGGTCGCAGGATATGTCTGCGAATTAATGAAAAAACAGGTAGGCGATACCGATAGCCGTGGTTACGCCCACGAGATCGGCCAGCAGCATTACCGGCACGGCATAACGCGTATTCTTGATAGAAACGGCGCCGAAATACACGGCTACCACATAAAAAGTGGTATCGCTGGTTCCCTGGAAAATACTGGATAGCCTTCCCTGGAAAGAGTCCGCCCCATAGGTATTCATGGCGTCGATCATCATCCCTCTCGCGCCGCTGCCGCTCAGCGGCTTCATCAGCGCCGTGGGCAGGGAAGCCACAAAATCGGTATTCATGCCCATCGCCGAAAAAAGCGCGCTAAAGCCCTCAATGATATAATCAAATACCCCGGAATTTCGAAGCACGCTGATGGCTACGAGCATGGCGATCAGGTAGGGAATGATCTTGATCGCAATCTCAAATCCNNAGGATAACGGAAAAATGCTGAAGTTCCTCCTGTGAAAGCGATTGCAGTCGCCATATCAGCGCGCCGATCAGCGCCGAGATACCCAATATCCAGCCAATGATCACCGGCTGCAGCAGGTTAATACGCTGCCGGATGGCAACGGCGATCATCGCCGCCATGGTAGCCACAAAGGTGACGATCATGCAGGGAATAAAGATATCCGTAGGATTGGCGGCGGGNNTTGAGTTCCTGCAGGCTTTCCATTGCTTTTAGTCCAAATGGCGTAGCCGCATTATCCAGCCCCAGCAGGTTGGCCGAGAAGTTCATCATCATCTGCCCGGTGGCAGGATGGTTTTTAGGCACTTCCGGGAAAAGCCTCGAAAAAAAAGGGCCTACGATCCGGGATAGAAAATTGATGGCGCCCGCTTTCTCCCCTATCCGCATAAAACCAAGGAACAGGGCCATGATGCCCACCAGCTTTAGGGAAATATCGAACCCGTCATTGGCCGATTTAAAGATGCCTTCCACCAGTACCTTAAAGATATCCTGGTCGCCGTCCAGCGTCCATTTGAAGAATGCGATAATGAACGCCACGATAAAAAAAGCAACCCATATATAGCTAAGAATCATGCGAGGAAATTAGATTGAGGATAAAGATTGTCGTTTTTTATTAAATAGTCAAATCAGGTTGTTGGCTTATATTTGCAGCCGTTTGAAAGAAGGCAAATATACCTTCCCTAATAAATATCAGATTAGATCACTTAAATATACGTCATGGGTTTGAAGGCAGGCATCGTAGGCTTACCAAATGTAGGAAAATCAACATTGTTTAATGCGGTGAGCAACAGCGCCAAGGCGCAGGCCAGCAATTACCGGTTCTGTACCATAGAGCCGAACGTTGGACTGGTAGATGTTCCTGACGAAAGGATCGATAAGCTGGCCGAGCTGGTATTGCCGAATCGCACCGTTCCCACGCAGATCGAGATCGTAGACATCGCGGGCCTGGTGCGCGGCGCCAGCAAGGGCGAGGGACTGGGCAATAAATTCCTGGCGAATATCCGCGAAGTAGACGCCATCATTCATGTGATCCGGTGCTTTGAGGATGAAAACATCCTGCGCGACGAAGGCGCCATCAACCCGGTAAGCGACAAGGAGATCATCGATACCGAATTACAATTGAAGGACCTCGATAGCATAGATAAAAAGATAGGCAGGGTAGAAAAGCAAATGCGCACCGATCCCAAGATGAAGATCGAATTCGAGGTGTTGTCGCGCTGCAAGCTTCACCTGGAACANNAAGCCTGTGCTCTATGTGGCCAATGTCGACGAAGCCTCCATGCATACCGGCAATAAATTCTCCGAGCAACTGACAGAGGCCGTAAAAGACGAGAACTCCCAGGTCATCGTCATGAACAACAATATCGAAGCGCAGATCGCCGAGATGGAGGATCCGGCCGACAGGCAACTGTTCATGGAAGAATACCAGATGAAGGAACCCGCCTTGAACAGGCTGATCCGGTCGACCTACAAATTGCTGAATCTCTATACCTATTTTACCGCAGGCGTGCAGGAAGTCAGGGCATGGACCATCCACCAGGGATGGAAGGCGCCGCAAGCCGCCAGCGTCATCCATACGGATTTCGAGAAAGGATTTATCAAGGCAGAGGTCATCTCTTACGAAGACTTCATCCAATACGGATCCGAAGCCGCCTGCCGCGAAAACGGCCGGTTAAGGATCGAGGGCAAGGAATACGTGGTGAAAGACGGCGATGTGATGCATTTCCGCTTTAATGTATAAAATCAGAACACGTTATAGCCGAAGCTCACATAGTATATCCCGCCGATCTCGGGATTGCCGAAGGCGGTTTTATAATAGCGGTTGAACAAATTGGTTCCGCCCAGTTTCACCACAGAGCGTTGCTTGGGAAACTTATAATTCACCTGCGCNNTTAAACCCGAATCGCTGCTGGTATCCGAAGCCGGTGTTTCCCAGACCCGCGATCAGCCGGTAAGAAGGCGCATTAAAAAAAGAAACAAATCCGGGCGCCACATCTCCGATTTTGTCCGAGGTAGCGCTGGCCGTGATCACAAAATTACGCGGCAAGAGCCAGTCGGCGCTTATGCCAAATCCGCGGGTCGACACGCTGCCTGCGCTGTTCACGGCTACGGAAATGGAACGGCGGCTGCTCGAATTAAACAACATGGCGGGGTTGCCCGGCTGCAACGCCTGTAATACGACAGTGCGGCCAAGGAAATTATTGTATTTCCCGAAATAGGCATAAGCGTCTATCAAAAGTTTCTTGCCAAACAGTCCTTTATAGCCTATCTCGAAGGATTTTAAAGTTTCCGGCTTATATTCCCCAAACTGCTGCTCCCTTAACAGGGCCATCGCTTCATCGGCGGGCGTGCCGGACTGCAATGCCGCGCCGGCAGCGCGCACGCTGGCAACTGAATAAACAGGATTCTCCTTAAACCGGTAAAAATCCCGCAGCTCAGGCAGACCGCCAAGCAGGACGGTTCCGCCCCCTATCACGAGGTTGATCCATTGGTTCTGGGTAGTAGGAAAACGATAAGCCGTCTGATAAGAGCCCCGGATATATTGATCCTCTGCGACCTTGAATACGGCCGTAAAACGAGGCGTGAACCTCCCGGTAAAATTCTGGTTATAGTCGAACCTCCCTGCGGCGGTAAGCTTGATCCTATCGTCCAGCAAGGACCTGGACAACTGCGCATAGGCGCCGATCTCATTGATCCTGATCACGCCAGCCGTATCCGCAAACAGGGTTCCCTGCGAATTCAGCACATATTGCTTCCAGCTGGCGCCGGCAAGCAGGTCGGCAAACTTCAGCAGGTTGCCGAAATTGTATTGTCCCTCTACCTGGTAGAGATCCGACTTGTCCAGGAACAGTCCCCCGCCCTGTGAGATCGGCGTAGAGCCCACCTGCTTGAATAAAGTGTTAAACTGATCGGAGCCCGCCGCCGGTCTGCCCTGGTCGGCGAAATCACGCGCTCCCGTATGAGCCAGGCCATCAGGCGTCGGCGTATAAGCCGTTGATGAAGCGAGGGCCTGTACATAGGGCGTTACCTTAGACAACAGGAAAGCCTGCGCATATTGCTGATACCAGGAAGCGCTGGGCTTCCAGGCTTCATTAAACAATCGGGTGGTAATGGTGGCATTATAAGAATCGCCTGCATTTTCCTGGGTGGTGAAAGCCCTTACAAACCAATTGTCGTGTTTGAGCTCCAGCTTGTACTGGCCGATCTTCATGTTCTTCAGCGAGTAGCGGTCGCTCCCCGTATAAACGGTGTTTCCGGTGCCCCAGTAACCCACCAGGGAAGCTTCAATATTATCCGTTAACTTATAATACAGGCCCCCGGAAAGTTTCATATTTACCGTGTTGTTTGCCACAGTTTGGCTTTCATCATAGCCTGTGCGGGAAACATCAAAACGGCCATAGGAGCCAACTGCAGAGTCCAGGAAGGCAGCGGCGGCGGCAGCCAGCGGTTCCGGCAACTGCTCCTGCATCTGCGCCTTTATGCCGGCCGATACCAGCCCTAACACAGGCTGGGAAGCATCCCCCAGGTTGAGCGTGGTTTCATCGCCGTACACATTAACGCCATCGTAGTTAGGATCGGAAACACGGTCGCCGGGTTTAACGGACCCGTACTGGTTCAGGGCCTGGTCGCCGGCCTGGTAGTTGGTCCTGTCGGTTCCCAGCCAATCCTTCGCATGAATAAACTGCGCGCCTATCTTAAAAGCAAAACGATCGCTCACCTTTTTCCCCCATCGCAGGCTCCAGTCGTGGTACCCCGANNAAGCCCTGGTATTTAAAAGGATTTTTACTGTTGATCAATAGCGTGCCATTCATTCCGCCCGGACCATATAAGGCTGAGGAAGCGCCCGGAAGCAGCTCCATGTTTTCCACATCCAGTTCGGTGACGCCGATCACGGCGCCCACGGAAAAATTCAGACCCGGCGCCTGGTTGTCCATTCCGTCCACCAGCTGGTTGAGGCGGGCATTGCCGCTCCCGCTAAAGCCGCGGGTGGTAGGCGTAGCGAAAGTCAGGCTCGAGACCGTCATGTCTACCCCCTTTATCTGTCGAAGCATATCATAATAGCTGGTTGCCGGCGTATTGCGGATATTCGCGGTGCTGATGCGCTCGATGGATACGGGCGATTCCAGGATCCGTTCAGCAACGCGGCTGGCGGAGACCACTACGACTTCGCCGAGAGAAGAAGCAGGAACAAGGCTGACCTGCGCCGGTTCCGCCGCGCTGTTCACGGTTATCTCCTGCGACTCGAACCCGATGGAGGTAATGACCAGGGTAACCGGAAAGCTGAAGTTAGCGGCGATCCTGAAATTCCCTCTTTCATCTGAAAATGCCCCGATATTGGTTCCTTTTATATTAACTGACGCCGCAGGAACCACTTCATTGGTCGCGCTGTTTCGGATACTACCGGAAACGGTTACCTGCTGGGCGTCGGCGGAGAGAAAAAAAACAGAGGAAACAAGAGAGCAGAACAAAAGCGCCAGTTTTGTTTTCATATGATGAAATTTTAGTTGAGGTTATGCGGGCAAAATACAGATTGCATTGATAGCGCAAAAATTTATTTATATTCTTTTCCCTAATAATGAGCGTCTTAGCCGCTTTGGAAATCCTCCAAACTTACTATATTCGAGCCATGAAAACGTTCCAGTTCCCCGGCCAGACCGCCTTCTATAAGGGCAAAGTCAGGGATGTATATACCATCGACGACAAATGGCTGGTGATGATCGCGTCAGACCGTATTTCGGCTTTCGATGTTATCCTTCCCCGACCCATTCCCTATAAAGGACAGGTATTAAACCAGATCGCTGCTTATATGCTGCAGGCAACAAAAGATATTTGTCCCAATTGGCTCTTGGAATGCCCGACCCCGACGGTTTCCATCGGTCAAAAATGCATACCCTTTAAGATCGAAATGGTCGTGCGCGGGAACCTGACCGGCCATGCCTGGCGGACCTACGCCTCGGGAAAACGGACCCTCTGCGGCGCGGCGCTGCCCGAGGGAATGAAAGAGAATGATCCTTTCCCCTCTCCCCTGATCACGCCTTCCACCAAGGCGGAAGCGGGACATGACGAGGATATCTCGGAAGAAGAGATCGTTTCGGCGGGATTGGCGTCCGCGGCCGACTGGCAGACAATGAAACGCTACGCCCTCGCGCTCTTTGAGCGGGGCCGCGAACTGGCTGCGAAAAGGGGACTTATCCTTGTCGATACAAAATATGAATTCGGAAAGATAGGCGATACGATATACCTGATGGATGAGATCCATACGCCTGATTCCTCGAGGTATTTCTTTAGCGAGGGTTTTGAAGAAAGGCAGGCAAACGGCGAAAGGCAACCGCAGCTCAGCAAGGAATTTGTAAGGGAATGGCTGATCAGCGCCGGCTTCATGGGTAAGGAAGGGCAATCGGTTCCCGCCATGAGCGACGAATGGTTGCAAACCATCAGCGAGCGGTATATTCAGCTATACGAAAAAGTGATCGGTGAAAAATTCAAACCCCAACCACTAACCGAAGATGAGATAGAAGGGCGGGTAAGGCAGTCTTTAAAGAAAATCAGGGGATAAGGCCGGGGGAAAGCCCGAAAATTTTCGGCTCCTGGTCTTCCAAACCGGGAGCCCGTACGAGATTAAACCTTTGAAGCGCTTGGCATAACGAGTCAGCTAACCGGCAGGGCTTAACCCTTAAGCGGTTCGCCTGGTTTGGCAAGCAGTCCTCTCCTGCTCCTGGACTTATTGAATATTTTCACGCCATTCTTAACGCCCTTCCGCAGCGTTTTTCTTGCCTCTTCAGGAAGCTGATGAATGTCCCGGCATTCCGGGCTGCAGCAACCATTATACTTCGCAGCGCATTCCTCGCATTGAATAAACAACAAATGACAGCCCTCATTGCGGCAGTTGGTATGGGTATCCGCCGGCTTGCCGCATTGATGGCAACGGGCGATGATCTCTTCGCTGATGCGCTCTCCGAGCCGGTCGTCAAACACAAAGTTCTTCCCGATAAACTTATTCGGCAAGGACCTTTCTTTTGCAGTATTGGCATAGTGGATGATGCCGCCTTCGAGGTGGAACACATTTTTGAATCCCCTGTGCAGCAGGTAGGCGCTGGCTTTTTCGCAGCGGATGCCGCCGGTGCAATACATGATGATATTCTTGTCCTTTACATCCGCCAGCATTTCCGCCGACATCGGCAGTTGCTCCCTGAACGTGTCGCTGGGGATCTCGATCGCATTTTTAAAATGCCCTACTTCATACTCATAATGATTGCGCATATCCACCACGATGGTGTCGGGGTCGTCGGTAAGGCGGTTGAACTGGTCCGCATTCACATATTTCCCCTTTTTGCTCATATCAAAGGTAGGGTCCGTGATGCCGTCCGCCACTATCTTCTCCCGCACTTTCACTTTCAGTACCCAGAACGATTTGCCATCGTCGTCCACCGCTATGTTCAGCCGGATATTTTTTAACGGGGGGATGGTATTGAAATACTCCTTTAAGGCGGTAAACCGGCTTTCGGGAACGCTTACCTGTGCATTCACGCCCTCATGCGCTACGTATATCCTTCCAAAAACATTTAAGGAAAACAACTGCTTGTAGCATTCATCCCGGAATGCCTGGGGATCTTCTATCGGGAAATACTGGTAAAACGAGATCGTGATGCGCGGTTCGGTCTCCCGGTATAACCGCTCTTTAAGTTCCTTCTGAGAAACCCTGTTGTGTAATACGCCCATAGATTAAGAAATTTTAAGGACACTTGCCTGGTGAACAAAATTTCAGCGCCGCAAAGATAAGTAAAAACACCGGGCGAATTGACGGCGTATCCAGGACATTTAATTCCACTGCCATTGGCGTACAAGCCGTTCAAGACAATATTCCTGCCGTAGTCGTAACCGGTAAGGCTGCAACCTCGGAAGACGCCGACGGTTTTGTACTGATGATCGCGCGAACCGACGGCGATATTATCGCAAAAGCCTATACAGATAAGGAATCAAATATTATGCTCCTGGCGAGTTACCTGGAAGCTTCCTCTGAAATTGCCTACCAGGCAGGTACCGACCTGCAGGCTGAAGCTACCGCGTACGATATCGCCATTGCCAACCCGCTGAAAATTGTCGTTACTTCTATTAATGAAACTTCGATAAAAGGCGAATTCAACGGCGATCTATACCCCGACGGCGAGCTCGACGGCGATAAGATAACCGTAACCAAGGGCAGCTTCTACGTACCGCTGATCAAGCCTTAAACGAATACCGGTACCGGCAATTAAAATCATCTATTTATATAAATATATACCATATATTTGCCGATATCGGCATTCAATAGATAAGTTGTGAAGTACATTTCCGTTGCTGAGTTTTCAAGAAAATGGCATATTCCGGAAAGAACTGTACGGAATTATTGCGCTACCGGAAAAATTCAGGGAGTTTTCCTGACAGGTAAAACCTGGAATATCCCGGAAGGCGCCGGATTACCCGAAAAAGGAAATAAGAAAACATTCAGTCCCAATCTCTTACTCAATCATCTCAAGGAACAAAAGGACATGAAGCTCAAAGGTGGTATTTACCATCGTACGCAGATCGACCTTACCTATAATTCGAATCGTATTGAGGGAAGTAAATTAACCCACGATCAAACCCGGTATATTTTCGAAACCAACACGATTGGGGTATCCAAAGAGATCGTCAATGTAGACGACATCATAGAAACAACCAATCATTTTCGTTGTATTGACTTAATAATCGACAAAGCAAAATCGAAACTAACCGAATCTTTCATTAAGAAACTGCATTTTTTACTGAAATCGAGCACATCCGACAGCCGGAAAGAATGGTTCAATATCGGCGATTACAAAAAGCTCCCTAACGAAGCCGGAGGCAATGAAACCTGCCCGCCTAAAGAGGTTGCTATAAAAATGAAAGCGGCGCTTTCTAAGTATCATCGCATTGAAAAGAAAACCTTTGAAGACATTATCGACTTTCATTATCAATTCGAGATCATTCATCCCTTTCAAGACGGCAATGGCCGCGTTGGCCGATTGATAATGTTTAAAGAATGCCTCGCAAATAATATTGTGCCTTTTATTATAGAGGACGACCTAAAGTTGTTTTATTACAGGGGTTTACAGGAGCGGCCCCGCTTAAAAGAATATTTACTAGATACTTGCCTTGCCGCTCAGGATAAATACAAAAAGATCCTTCAGTATTTTGAAATAGGGTTTAGATAGACCAACTAAATATCCAGAAGATACCGGTATTCACAAATATTCTTCATGCAGTACTTTACCCCAGCAGCTTTTTTGTATGATCAGCCATAAATAGAGGGATATTCAAAAGTCCGTCTTCCTGCTTTAGATTTTTTAAAGAATAGCGGATACGGAGAGGCGGATTATATTTTTGGCGGTATAACGTAAGGCTTCTGCTGCGTACATTATCTTCCGATTTTACTTCAACGGGAATAATCTCGTTTTCTACCTGCTTGGAATAAGGAATCTTTGATTAACTTGGTCTAATACCAGGCTCAACCGCATAGGAAACAAACCTTTTATGAATTGCATAAACGAAAGCTCTTCGACTTGGATAATAGACCTGGCAATGAGCTTATTCGATTACACGCCCAACAAATTCGCGCAGGAGAAGCTCCGGCTGTTTCTTAAAAAGCCTTCCGCGTCCATTGCCGGCATCATCGCGAAACAGGACATTCTAAAAGGATTTATTGATAACAACCCAATTACAAAAGCCGCTTACGGAAAGAGCGACCTATACAGCGTTATTGATTTTCTGGATATCCTAAAAAATAAAGCAGCGATTACCAATAAGGAAAAATGGGCGATCAGGTTAAATATTAACCGGAAGATGAGGCTTCAGGGTTCTTTGATACAAACTTCGCTGCTGCTGAACGCCATATACGATGTTTATTTCAAAAACTTATCCCTGAAAGGCTTTCCCAGCTCGTATAGAAAGGAAGCGCTCTGGTGCGCGGATTTTCTCAATAAGATAAATGCTATGTCCATCGACAGAAGAAGAATACAGGACGGCCATATCAAAACAAAGCTACTGGTCATCTATCACAATAGCCTGGTCGAAGAAACTAAAAACGGAAATTTTTCCAGGTTCTGGGAGGCTGTATTCTGGCTGGAAGCCTACCAGTGGATAGCCAGGGGTATTCAAAAAAACGGGTTTAACTTCCCAAAGATCACCAATGACAATGAACTGAAGCTGACCTCAATCTATCATCCCAGCTTAAGAGATCCCATAAAAAATTCCTTCCTCCCCGGGAAAAATGTTTTGTTATTGACCGGTCCGAATATGTCAGGGAAATCGACCTTCTTAAAAGCAGTGTCGATATGCGTATTCTTCGGCAACCTGGGATTGGCTATTCCCGCGGAAGAAGGCGTTATCCCTTGTTTTGACATTTTCTTTAATTCATTTACAAAGGAAGATGATTTAGAAAAGGAGTATAGCCATTTTATGAATGAGATCATGACGCTTAAAGATGTTGTGGAAAATGCAGCGCAAAATAAAAAATGCTTTGCCGTCTTCGATGAGATCTTCAGGGGAACCAACGCAGAGGACGCCAATGCGGTAACCCGGAAAACACTGGAAGGCATTATCAGGTTCGATCATTCATTCTTCATTATTTCAACCCATCTGCATGCATTGGAGGATATCGACCTGATCAAAGAAAATAAGATTGATACCTGTTATTTCGAGAGCGGCATTTCCGAAAACATGCCCGTATTCTCCTATACAATCAAAAAGGGATGGTCGAACCTGAAGCTGGGAGAGATCTTATTCCGGACCAGCGGACTGGACGCTCTTTTACGCCCGAGCTCTTAAGCTCAATAAAAGAACCGGTTGGCAGTAAGATAAATATCCTTTGGTATTCCGGCAGCATACGGCAGGAACGTTATCTCCACGCGATCAAATTAAGACCCCAGGGTCTATTTCATGCCGCATAGCCAGTAGATATCTTTACGGTATCCACAAATATCCTTTTATACAATGAAAAACCTGTTTCTTGCCGTATTGCTGGCGGCCGCTTTTAGCGCTACAGCACAAAGCGTAGGCATCAATACCAATACCCCGGCAGCCACCCTGCAAGTAGTAGGAGAACCTGCCACGGCCACCGTTGCAGATGGCGTGATGATACCTTCCCTGACCGGCAACCAGCTAAAAGCCAAAGACGCGGTATACACCAACGCGCGAACCGGCGTGATGGTATATATTACTGCAGCAGCATCTCCCACAACCGCCAAAACAACCAACGTAAGCGCTCCCGGTTTTTATTATTTTGATGGCGCTGTATGGCAGAGGACTGGCAGGTCTGTTCAGCCCGGACAGCTTTTGAATAGTGTTTTTGTAGATGATCCTCCCATGAGTCTACCTGCAAATTTCGAATCGGGAACGTTTACAGATCTCATCAGCTATGCTTATACGCCGGTTTACAATAATTCAAAAATAATGGCGCAATATCATAATAATAATTATTCCATAAGCGGAAGCACAGGATCGATAACCGATGAATTTCAATCGAATATATTGATAAATGGCTCATCCAGAACCGTGAATACTCAAACTTCCTCAAGAGGCAATAATATCACATCATTCAGGACCGGAACACTTTTTCCCATAGCAGGGGTCTCGAATAATACCGTGACAACCGCCATAACAATAAAGGTCCAGGTCAGAAGATCAGCAGGCGACGATTATATCAACTTTAATGGAACCAACGGCACGCTCATTATCCAGGAAATAGCCAATTAAAACCTCAGGATGAAAAAAGCTTTATTGATCGCCTTGGCCCTGGTAGTTGTTATATATACAAAAGCTCAAAACGGGCTGTACAAGAACGGCGCAGGATTGTATATTGCTTCAGGCAGCGCCTTGTTTGTTAACGGCAGCTTTACCAATACCGGGGGCGCCCTGCAAAACAACGGCACGCTAAGAATAACGGGCAACATCACCAACAACCAAACGATGAATGTCTATGCCGGCAGGTTGGTCTTGAACGGAAGCGCCGTTCAAACCCTCGGCGGCGCGGCAGATATACTCACCAGGGACCTGGAAATAGACAATTCGGCAGGAGCTATCCTGAACCTAACGCTAAAGGTCGATCGCAGGGTCGTCTTTACCAACGGCATCATTACCGCTTCAGTAGCAGCCGCGCCCTTATGGTTCACAGCATCAGCCACGCACACTGACGTATCTGACGCCGCGCACGTAAACGGCTATGTGGTCAAGGAAGGCACAGGCAATTTTACCTATCCCGTCGGCGACGGTATACGATACCAGCGGGTAAGGGTAAATGCTACCGCAAATGCCAGCGGTATACTGGTAAGATATACTCCCGGAGATGCAGGCTTCGCTCCCTTCGGCGCTACCGGCGCATCGCCCGTGCCGCTGCTTTATCGCAACGCCAGAGAATACTGGGATATCAGCCCGCTAAGCGCCGCTACCGGCACGGTAACCCTCTATTGGGATGATTACAACAATTTGGGTATTGCCAGCATAGCTCATCTGAGGGTCGCTCACAAACGCGGCGGCAACTGGCTCAACGAAGGCGCCACAGGCGTTAGCGGCACGACAGCCGCGGGCAGGCTTACCAGCGCTTCCATAAACGCCTGGAGCCCCTTTACGCTAGGCAGCGTCAACAGTCTGTCAACGCTACCTGTAAGCTGGCTGCAGTTGGGCGCTACGCTCAATGCCAATAATCAGGCAGTGATAAGCTGGCAGGTAAGCGAATCGAATGTGGCTGATTACCGGATTGAAAAAAGCGTTGACGGGCGGCAGTTTGTAACCATCGGACAGTTGAATAGTAAGGGCGATGGCAGCAATAGCTACAGCTTTACGGAAGCCGATCGGCTTACCGCCAATGCTTATTATCGCATTAAGCAGATTGATATAGATGGACAATACGCGTATTCGCCGATCATCCGGTTGCAGGGTTCAGATGCGATAAACGATAGGATAACGGTATATCCGATGCCGTTTACAACCGGCTTTACGGTAACCAGCAAAAAAGCGCAGAAAGCCAATCTTATCAACGCGCGGGGGCAGGTACTGCAACACATACAGCTCAGCCCGGGCGCCAACTATATCAGCGCTGGCGGACTGGGAAGCGGCATTTATTATCTTGCCGCTGAAAACGGCAATACGCAGAAGCTGGTGAAACAATAGGAATGGATGAATGATAATAGGAAATCAACTTCAATTACCAAACGATGCCCTGATAATAATCCCCTTAGATTCTCCTCAGCAAACTTCCGGAGAGGGCGCCGAGTCCGCCCACCAGCGAGCCAATAAAGGCGGTGAAGAGGATCAGTAGAAAAGAAGAACCGCCCAGGGGGAGTATGCTGGCGACTTTGGCCGAAAGCAGCCCCTGGTTTTGCGAATCGATGATCCAGGATAAGATCCCCCATAATAGAAATATTCCCAGGACGCCCGTTAAAAAAGCCTTTGCCGGCGGCTGATAGATCATGATCGCTACCAGGAAGGCCGCGGCGCCGACGCTCCACCAGGGAAGGTATAGCCCGCATACAAAACCCGATAAAGCGGTTAATAATATGGTTACTGTAAACTTCATATACAAAGAGTTGCTGTATTTTTTTTAAAACTGAATCTTAACGCTTGCTGTATCTCCGTTAAAGAGAAACAGCGGTCAATCTTTTCCGAACTTCATCACAAACCTGATCCTTTTATCGTCCTGCTCCTGCGGGCTCATCAACCATAGGCTGTGATATTTGCCCTCTGTCCAGTCGTCAATAAAACTATCATAATACCTGCTTCCGGGGTTCCCGCTTTGCCCGCCCGGATAGATGCCAAAGGCTTCCGTCTTATCGGTCAACTGCACGATCATGCGCCAGCTCGGGCCCTGGTACTGCTTGGCGGCATTGATGATGTTAACGCCGCCGCCCGCGTTGATATGCAACCGGCTCAACGGCTCAAGCCTCAGCAAATGCCTGATGCCCGTATCCTTATACTTTCCCCAGGCACCCCCCCCCTCCTTTTCTTTTGCGGCCAGGTAGGACACGCATTTTCTAAAGGCGTTCGTTACCCTGTCTTCCAGGGTTTCCACGCCGGGCGTGGCGATATTGTCGATAAAAGAAAAAGCGGAATCTTTTTTAAGCGCGTCGATAAGCGTATAAGGTTCGGGTTTAGTTACCGGGGATGGCGCCTGCGCCAGCTCATCATTCCAGATAAACTGCTCAAGCAGCTCAAACCAGGCCGTAAAGATCGTAGGTCCCTGCTCCCCGGGATTATTGAACCGGTTCCAGCGTTTTACGATATCCAGGTATTTACGGTCTTCCGCGCCCAGCTCGTTTTCCTTCAGATGATTTAAAAGAAGGGGCAACGCCGTTTCCGCAAAGACATTGTAATTGTTGATCTGCAGGCGCTGCATATCCTCGACAGTGATCCCTTCCATCTCCGATAGGAACCGGTTGATGATCAGACCGCGATAAACATCATAAGAGCCGCCCAAATAATAAGGATAACTCGTATCGGCGGGCATCTGGTTGGCGCTGCTTACAAATCCGTGCGCAGGGTTCAGCAGATGGGGGTTTTCCTGTTGTGGGACCGACTGCCGCCACATAAAGCTGCTGTCTGTTCCCGGCATGATAAAATCGCCCTGCCGTCTCCATTTGGCGGGGAATTCGCCCTGCTGCCAGATGGCTATATCGCCATCTTTGCCGGCAAACACAAAGTTCTGCCCCGGGCATTTATAATCCCTGATAGCGGCCAGATAATCCTGGTAGTTTGCCGACATATTCAGCAGGTAAAATGTTTTAAGCTCATTGGAGCCTTCATGCGCTTTCCATTGTACCGCCAGCGGCTCTGCCCCTGATACGCGTCCGCCGCCGGAATAATGCTTGTCGTACATCACCGGGCCGAATACGGTATAAGCCACGGTTTCCCTGAACGTCTCCCCGCCCCTGATGAGATAGTCTTCCGCCTGGAGCGTCGCCTTCTTCCATTCGCCATTAAAAAAATATTCCGTTTGCGACGCGTCTTTAAACCGGATACGGTAATAATCGCGCACATCCCTGGCGGCATTGGTTACGCCCCAGGCAATATTATCGTTGAACCCGATAATGACAGTAGGCGCGCCGGGGAAGCTCACGCCATAGACATTAATGTTTTTGGTAGTGATCTGCATTTCATACCATAAGGACGGCAGGTTCAGGCCCAGGTGAGGATCATTGCAAAGGATGGGGCGGCCGCTACGGGTTTTTGTTCCCGCCGCTACCCAGTTGTTGCTGCCATTGTCCTTATCCGTTTTAACAGGTTGAACATGGGCGCTATCCTTCCATTGAAAATACAGGGAATCTGCGGAAAGAGGCGCGACGGGCTTCACAGATGGCGCATCGAATGCCGTTCCCCGGGGGATCACCGGGTAAAGAGAGTCCTGTATCAGCGGATACAGCTTATTAAAATCTTCCTCGGAAAAAAAAGATTTGGCATTGGTATATTCAATATCATTTTCATTGCCTGTAAGATCCAGGCTCATGTATTTCAGGAACAAAGCTGTTTTCAGGTTGGTCCATTTTTCGGGATAGTAATTAAGCAGGCGGTATTCAAGAGGAAGATCGGAAATGGCGAGCTGCCCGATATAACTGTTCACTCCCTGCGTATAGGCATTGAGTATAGACCGGGTAACCGGGTCTCTTTCCATGGCTTCAAGGGATCTCCTGGCTCCGTAAAGCATGCCCAGGCGGCGCATGTTGCGGTCGTTGTTCAGGTAAACGCTGTCCGTCCCTGCGCCGAGGATCTCTGAAAGCCTGCCTGCGGCGACATGCGTTTGAAATTCCATCTGCCATAACCTGAACTTCGCATGCAGGTAACCCTGTATAAAAAAAGCATCCTCTTCTTCTTCGGCAAAAAGATGGGGAACCAGGCGCTCGTCAAAATAAACGGTCGCCCTGTTTTTTAACCCGGGCAGGTTGATATCGGCGTTAAAATCCTTGTCCGCGGGTTCCGCATTCTGCCAGAAGCCATGCTGGGGACTGACGAAACGCCCTAACGACGGAATATTGTTGATGGGATTGTCCAGGATAACGATCAGGGCGACGGTCAGCAATAAGGAAATAACAAAATAAATGATCCGCATGATTGGAACAGGATATTTAATATTGTTTAAAAGTAAAGAAATTAAGCAATATTCCTCAACCGGCGATCATGCCTGCGGCCCGTTGAATTTCGTCTATCGTATTAAACGCATGCAGGACCATGCGAAGCCGTTCTTTTCCCTGCGGGACCGTTGGCGATAATATCGGCCGGAGATCGAAGCCTTTCTCCTGCAGGCGCGAAGCCATGTCCTTTACCTGCCGGTTGCCGGGAATGATGATCGCCTGTATCGGCGTTTCGCTTTCCGAAATCACCAGCTTTCCCGCGGCAGCGGCGCGAAATGCCGCAACCAGCGATTGCAGGCGGTTGCGTTCTTCCTGCATGCCCGGGAAAAGCGAATAGGCCGCCCTTATCGCCAACGCCGCCGATGCAGGCATGGCAGTGGTATAGATGAACGGTCTGCTGAAATTAATGAGATAATCGCGTAATAGACTACTGCAGGCAATAGCCGCGCCATGACAACCCAGCGCCTTGCCGAAGGTATATATCCGCGCAAAACAATCCTCATGCAATTGCAGCATCTGGACCAACCCCTCCCCCTTCTCGCCGATAACGCCCACGGCATGCGCTTCGTCAACGATCAGCATGGCCCGATGCCGCCGGCACAGGGAAACCATCTCCCGGAGCGGCGCGCTATCGCCATCCATGGAGAAGATCGATTCGGTTACGACAAATATATTTCCCGAAGCGCCGCTGAGTTTTTTTTCCAGGTCTTCCAGGTCGTTGTGCGCAAAAGAAAAGGAGCGCGCCTGGCTTAGCCTGACGCCGTCGCGGATAGACGCATGACTCAGCTGGTCGTACAATATCGTATCGCCGCGCTGGGGAACGCTCCCCAGCAGACCGGTATTGGCGTCGTACCCGGAGTTAAAGATCAGCGCCGAAGGCGAAGCGTGAAACTGTGCGATCTGTTTTTCTGTTTCCTCTATCAGACGATAGTTGCCCGATATCAGCCGGGAGCCCGTTGAGCCGTACAATTTCTCCTGCCCGGCAGCATGGTCAATAACGCTTTCGATCCGTTTATTCCTGACCACGCCGAGGTAATCGTTTGAGCAGAGGTCAATGCCCGCGCCCGTGATCGCCAGGCGCCGTAGCGCGTCTTCTTCCCTACGCCGTTGTAACCTGTTATTCAGAAAATCTTCATTCATATCTTTGAGCTCCGAAGGTCTTGATATTTTGACAAATACAAACAACTATGGAACAAGCGGAAAAAAATATTTTAGGGCTCCAGTTGCCGACCGATCCGAGATGGGTAGACCTGGCGGCGATCTCGCTGGAAGAGATCCTTACCGATCATGCGTATTGCGAGCAGAAAGCCGCTACCAGTTGTATTTCGCTGATACAGCGGTACCCGGATAAAGGCCGGATGGTGCGCGAGCTCTCTCCCATTGTTACGGAAGAATGGGGGCATTTCCGGCTGGTGTTGGCAGAACTGGATAAAAGAAAGCTGCGCCTCGGCAGGCAGCGAAAAGACCAATATGTAAACAAGCTGATGGAGTTTCAGAAAAAAGGCGGCAGCGAGGAGGACCGGCTGCTGGACCGCCTGCTTATTTTTGCCCTTATTGAAGCGAGGAGCTGCGAACGTTTTAAAAGACTTAGCGAGGGACTGGAAGATGAATACCTCCGGAATTTTTACCGCCGCTTTATGGAAAGCGAAGCGGGACATTATCATTTATTCATCGAGCTGGCAGAATACTATATAGACAAGCAGAAAGTCCGCCAGCGATGGAAGGAATGGCTGGACTATGAAGCCAGGATCATCGCGCAACTCGAGGTCAGGGGCGACCGGATGCACTGATAAAATAGGCCAGCTCCTCTTCAAGATCGAGAAAGGGATATTTCTCCATCAACGCCCGGGCTTTCTCCGCATGCAGCAACAGGAATTGCTTATGCGCTTCCGTAGAAGCATGGAAGGGCTTGTGCTTGCGGGCTGCGATGATCTTCTGTACTTCCCGGCTCAGCGCCCCCGACTCATCGTTCACATAGTGTTCCATGAACTTCTCAATAACGAACCGGGTGGCCTGGTAATTGGGATGGGCCATATCAATATCATAAAAGCGATAATCCCTTAGCACGTCTATGACCAGCTCGTAGGCGGGAAAATAATACAGCCTGTCGAATTTGCGCGCCAGATGGTGCGTCGCTTCCAGCAAGCGCGCCTTGCTGCGGTTGTTTTCGATAACCCCGTCGCGAAGATGCCGAACGGGACTTACGGTAAAGATCACGCGTAGATCGGGATTGAACCGGAATACCCGGTAGAGGCAGTTGTCCAGCGCGATATTGATCTCCTCGATGGTCATGAGGCGCTTCTCAAAAAAGGAAGCCGGCGCCCGGTGGCAGTTTGCGACGGGCTCATTTCCGGGCATCAGCCGGTAAGAAAAAGCCGTGCCCAGCGTGATGATCAGCCATTGCGCTTCTTTTAGAAAGGCATGCGCCTGCCGTTGCGACCTGTTGATCTGCTCCAGCGCCTTTTCCCTGCTCATATCCGAAAAACGGCTATGGTGTTGCCAGCTTTGCCAAAGCTCATTTAAATACACAAGATCGCCCTCGCCATACTGTTTTTGATCTATATAGGAAAGCAGGCTGGAAGCCACGCTGGAAGGGTCGAAAATAATGCCGTTAGGGTTTTGCAGGATGCGAAACTTCATCTCTTCCAGGCTGCCGCCGATATGTTCGGTAAAGCAGGAGCCCGTCATCATCACCTTATCCCGGTAATCGATTTTTACCGGAGGAGAGGAAATATCTATATCCAGGAACATTTTCATGCGATCGATCTTCATTTCATTGCCCGGCTATGCCCGGGACTATACGGAAAAAATCTGGCTCGCCAGCTGGGAAGCTTCTGACAGCGCTTGTTTATCGATGTTCTCCAGCAGGTTCAGCTCTTCAAAATAAGGGATCAGCAGTTCGGTATTCATATTGCCCACCAGCTCGTCGTTTGCCATCGGGCAGCCGCCTATGCCTTTCATGGCGCCATCAAAACGCAGGCATTTTGCAGATAACGCCGCATCGATCTTTTCTTTCCAGTTGTAACGATGCGAATGAAGATGCACGCCTATCTCGGTATTGGGCAGCACTACCACCAGGCTCCGGGTGATATCATATACCTGCTGGGGCGTTGCCAATCCCACAGTATCCGCCAGGGAAATGATGTCTACGCCCATCCTGATCATCTTCTCTATCCATTTGAATACGATCTCTTCGGAATAGGGATCGCCGTAAGGATTGCCAAAAGCCATGGAAATATAGATCACCAGTTTCTTGCCGGTTCTTTCGCAGATGTTCTGAATTTCCTGGACCCGTTGCATGGACTCTTCAATGGTGGAGTTGGTATTCCTTTTCTGAAAAGTTTCCGAGATCGAAAACGGAAATCCCAGGTAATCTATCTGCGCATGCGCAGACGCTTCCTCGGCGCCGCGGGTATTGGCGACGATCGCCAACAAACGGGTGTTAACGCCCGTAAGGTCCAGCCCTTCCAGCACTTCTTCGGTCTCTGCCATCTGCGGAACGGCTTTCGCCGAAACAAAGCTCCCGAAATCCAGCGTATGAAAGCCAACGCGCAGCAATACATTCAGGTACCGGATGATGGCGTCCGTGGGGATATCGGTTTTCCAGCCCTGCAAGGCGTCGCGGGGACATTCTACTAAGTGAACGGTTGACCTTCGGCTCATAGGGGTAAAAGTAATATTATTATTCTCTATTGTCGCCTTTGCTTTAAGGCCTCGTATAAAATGATGCCCGCTGCGACAGATACATTAAAAGAGTCAAACCCGCCTGACATCGGAATAAAAAAGCGTTCATCGGAAGCTTTGCTGATATATGGCTGTACGCCCCTTCCTTCGCTGCCCATGATCAGGCAGCAGGGCTCAGTAAAATCGATCTCTTCCATCTCCTTACCCTCTTTTATCCCCGAAACATAGGCCCTGATGCCGTTCAGCCGCAAGTCTTCTATGGCTTTGAGCAGGCTGCCCACGCGGCAGACCTGTATTTTTTCCAGCGCGCCCGCGGATGCTTTCAGGGCCTCTTCATTTAAGGCGCCCACGCCCTTGTCCGGCACGATCAACACCTGTGCGCCGCAGCATACGGCCGTTCTTGCCATGCCGCCGATATTCCGGACATCAGTAACGCCGTCCAGCATCAGGAACAAGGGCGTTTGCCCATTGCCCACAACATGGTCTATCGCCTGCTGGAGATCGACGTACTGCAATAATGCGGCAAAAGCGATACAGCCCTGGTGGTTGGAACGCGTCAGGGAAAAAAGCTTCTCGGCGGGAACTGCCTGCAGGGGAATATGCCGCTCCCTGGCGAGCTGGCGGATCCTGCCTATATTCTCTCCGCTGACATTTGTTTGTAATAGTATTTTATCTATTGATCTTCCGGATTCGATGGCTTCAATGACCGGCTGCCTCCCGATGATCAGCGAGCTTTTCGTAAACCGGCGTTTTTCAGACGATCCTTCCATCAGACAACATCAGTTTTACTTTTAAAATAGCGGCCACCGAGATAGCGTCGGCGATCCCGCCTTCCTCCGCCATTTTACAGGCTTGTTCAAAAGGAATTTTTTGAACGGTCAGCTGCTCTGTTTCCTCGGGGGAAGCGGCATGTTGTTCCAGTTCCCTGGCCAGGTAAACGATCGCCTGTTCGTTGGTAACGGAATTGCTCAGGCGCATCTCCATTAATTTCTGCCAGGAGCGGGCTGTTAGTCCCGTTTCTTCGGCCAGCTCTCTCCGGGCGGCAGAAAGCGGATCCATGCCCTCGGGACAACCGCCTTCGGGGATCTCCCAACTGTATTGATCAATGGGAAACCTGTACTGGCCGACCAGCCAGGTATTCATTTCCTCATCCAACGGCAATATGCCGATGGCAAGGTTCTTAAAATGCACCTTGCCATATATGCCTTTGCCGCCTGCGGGATTGATTACGTCGAATTCGGTTACGCTTATCCATGGATTATCATACGCCTGTTTCTGCGATAATATCTGCCATGGATTATCCTCGTTGTTCATGTAACAATGATAAAGAAATTAAAGCCCGAAAGCTTTTTTTATCTTATCTACATAGTCCAGTTTTTCCCAGGTAAACAACTCTACCGTCTTCTTAACGGTTTTGCCGTCGGGGGAAGTAAAGGCCTTTTCAACCGTTTCATTCTTTCGTCCCATGTGGCCATAGGCCGCTGTTTCGCTATAGATAGGATTGCGCAGTTTTAACCGTTTTTCGATAAAATAAGGCCGCAGGTCGAAAACCGCTTCTATCTTCTTGGCGATCTCCGCATCTGTAAGTCCGACCTTGGCAGTTCCATACGTATTTACGTTCACGCCCATCGGTTTTGCGACGCCGATCGCATAAGAAACCTGTACCAGCGCTTCATCGGCAACGCCTGCCGCCACCAGGTTTTTGGCGATATGCCGGGTAGCGTAAGCTGCGGAACGGTCGACCTTGGAAGGATCCTTACCGCTGAATGCGCCGCCGCCATGGGCGCCCTTGCCTCCATAAGTATCTACGATTATCTTTCTTCCGGTCAGCCCCGTATCGCCGTGCGGACCGCCGATCACAAATTTGCCGGTGGGATTAATATGGTATTTAATGCTGTCGTTAAACAGCTTGCGGTATTTTTTATATTTTGATATTACCCGGGGAATAAGGATGGTCCGGATATCTTCNNGAAATAACGATTGCGTCTATGCGCACCGGCTTGTTGTTATCGTCGTACTCTAAGGTTACCTGGCTTTTGGCGTCCGGGCGCAGGTATTTGATCTGCTTGTTTTCGCGGCGCAATGCGGCGAGTTCGATCAATAATTTATGCGCGAGGTCCAGGCCAAGCGGCATATAATCGTCCGTTTCATTGGTGGCATACCCGAACATCATTCCCTGGTCGCCGGCGCCCTGCTCTTCTTTTTTCTTCCTCTCCACGCCCTGGTTGATATCAGACGACTGTTCATGTATGGCCGACAACACGCCGCAGGAGCTGGCTTCAAACATGTATTCGCTTTTGGTGTACCCGATCTTCCGGATAACGCCGCGGGCGATCTCCTGCACATCCAGATAGGCCCTTGACTTCACTTCTCCCGCCAACACGACCTGCCCTGTGGTGACAAGCGTTTCACAGGCTACCTTCGATTCGGGGTCAAAAGCAAGAAAATTATCGATGAGCGCGTCGGATATCTGATCAGCCACTTTATCGGGATGACCTTCTGAAACGCTTTCAGAAGTGAATAGATAAGGCATGGGTCTTTTCGTTTTTGAACATTAGAGAATAGAATGAGTTAGTAACGAGCGCAAAGATAGAAAGATAGGCTTCAGGATCAAATTTTTGAATAAATAATCCTTAGCCGCATCCTGTTTGGAGCCGGCGAGCCGCCGCCATATAAGATAACTCTTCCGGAAGCGATCGGCGTATTCAGGGATACAGCGGTTTTTTCCGCAGGCGTATTTGAATCAGGCGGCATATAATATGGGTATATAACAAAAGGCATATGTATTCTTAATGTAGGATTGGGAAACTTTCGGGTTGCCAGGCTCTGCACATACCGCGATATATTAAACACATACCTGTCTTTTTTTAGCACGCCGCCCAGGGTCGCCAGATCGTACCCGGGATATTGGCTTACTTTGACAAAATCATTGCGGATCGTAAAGGCAGAATCGCCCGTTTCATTCAACGCATCCAGATATAACGCGTTGGGCGGGGTATACGGATAGTCGCCGGCAGAGGGAACAATTTCTGCGATCAGCTCCGCGCGATGGATCACGCGATTATCAAGGCCCGACAACCCGGGTATCTTTATCGTAGCATAAGAACCGGGAGTACTCTGGATATACAGCTTCTCCTTGTTTTCTTCGGAATCGTTCGGCATATCGGCATATCCATGCGCCGGCGTCCTGCGGATCATGTTGGCCTGGGGATCGGCGCTATTCATAAAATATGGCGCTACAGTATCTGTTTTACCGTCGCTGGTCACCCGGCAATATAAGGTGATCCTGCTGCTGGCATTATCGTTAAGGTCGAAATACGCCAGGGCCGTTTTGGACGGCGAGCTTCCCTCGCTGGCGATCACCTGCACTCCCTTAAAGAGCGCCCTGAAATTTTCATCATTTTTATAGGCTCCCGCAGTATCTGCTTCCACAAACCGGCGTCCGAAAGCCGTATCCAGCTTAATACGCAATTCACTGCTAACGGTCAGGGTATCCTTTACATTAACATAACTCACCGAATCGTTAAGGGTAACAAAGGGAATGATCGATTTACCCAGGGGATCGGGAAGAACAGCAAAATCGGGGGCGTCGAGCTTATACAGCGAGTCCTGGAACAAGGCAAGCGGATCTATCTCCCTTACTTCAAATTCCTGGATGGCCGTTGAATCGCCGTAGAGCTCGGTAAACTTCAACGAAAGCACTACCGAATCGATCTCCACGTTTGCCGTGCTCCGGAAAGGATGCGTTCCGTAAGCCGTAGGGGTAAAGCTTGCATAAAGGACGGCGACGGTTTTGCCAAACTCCGGGTCATCTTCAATGATCCCAACAGCATGGTCTTCGCCATACGGCATTGTAGTGGTGTCGATAAATAATTTGTTATCGGTAAACACTTCCAGGATGGTGTCGAATGTATGGACATTATCAACCGGCGGTATGAGCCCGTTTCCCAGGTCGGTGGTATCTAATTTGGTACAAGAGGCATAAACCAGGAAAGCGCTAAGCGGAATGATTATCGAAACAAAAAATTTCCTCTTCACTTAGAGTATGTTATGATGTGTATGAGTTGAATCTATTTGGCAATGTCGTTATATAACTGCAAATAGTCTGTTAAATCGGAAGCGGCGTTATAGGTCAGCACTTTCTTGCCCCTCACCTTTCCAAATTCCTCCACCAGCTTTTTATTCACTTCCTCTGCGCCGAAGGTTATGGCATCGGCATAGCTGGCGCCGCCGCGCATCATTGCAAGATTATCGCCATCCTTAAACGGTTCCAGGTCTTTCTCCTTTATGCCGCCGTTGATATTGATGACATTGAGAAAATCGGCGCCGAGGGATTCTTTGAAACTGGCGCTTCCAATGGAAAAAACCACCTTACTGTGCGCAAATACCGGCTCTTTCTTATAGTAGGTCTTAAGATACAGGGGGATCAATGCGGTCATCCATCCGCTGCAATGAATGATATCCGGGGGCCATCCGAATTTTTTCACGGTCTCCAGCGCGCCCTTGCAGAAAAAAGCGGTGCGCAGGCCATTGTCTTCAAACCATTCGTCGTTATCGTCGTGAAAAATATGCTTTCTTTTGAAAAGGTCCTCATTATCAAGGAAATAGACCTGTAATCGCGCATTGGGGAGGGATGCTACCTTTATCTGAAGGGGGTAATCGTCATTATCAACTGAAACATTAATGCCCGACAACCTTACTACCTCATGCAAACGGTGACGTCTTTCATTTATACTGCCGAACCGGGGCATAATACATCTAACTTCAAATCCAGCCTCATTAGATTTTATCGCCAGCCTGTTAACAATTTCCGAAAATTCAGTGAGTTCTAAATAAGGGGACATCTCGTTGGCAATAAATAAAATTCTTTTCTTTGTCAGCATTATGATAAAAAGTTGGTTAGAAATAACCATTAAAATTAGTTTGCAAAGGTAAGGTATTTATTCAGAAAAATAAGTCCATAGCAGATCCTGGCCCCTAAACGCATAAAATGATTATTATAAAACGCCCTTCCGACCTGCGAAGTTTTATACGCTCGGAAAAATCAAAAGGACAGGTAATTGGCTTCGCGCCAACCATGGGAGCTCTCCATGAAGGACATGTGCAATTGATAAAAACGGCTGTTGAGCGCGCTACAGTAACCATATGCAGCATCTTCGTGAATCCTACCCAGTTCAATGATCCGGAAGACTTCAAAAAATACCCCCAACACCCCGAAAAAGACATCTATCTGCTCGATAAGGCATCGGCCGATGTCCTGTTCATTCCCTCGGTAAATGATATTTATCCCTCCGGAACAGAAAAATTGGAACGATTTGAGCTAGGATACCTGGATAGCATTCTTGAAGCCAGGTTCAGGCCGGGGCATTTCCAGGGCGTCTGCCAGGTCATGAGCAGGCTGCTCCGGTTGGTAAACCCCGATCTGCTCTTTATGGGAAGCAAGGATTATCAGCAATGTATGGTGATCAAAAAGCTGATTGCCGAGATTGGCCTGTCCACAGAACTGGTCGCCTGCCCTACTGTAAGGGAACCGGACGGACTGGCGATGAGCAGCCGCAACCTTCGTCTTTCGCCGGAAGAAAGAAAGATCGCGCCCGAGATCTATAAAACCCTGCAGCATGTCCGGGAGGAAATAAGGCCGGGAAGCCTTGGAGCGCTGGCATTAAAAGCCAAACAACGGCTCGAACAAAAAGGATTCAGGGTCGATTATATCGCATTCGCCGACCGCGACAACCTGCAACTGGCGGAAGAATGGGACGGTCGTCAACCGCTGGTCGTATTGGTTGCCGCCTTCCTGAACAAAGTGAGACTGATCGATAACCTGACCATTGACGAATAAACCGGCCGGTAAAACGTTTTTACTATAATTTTGTTTAATTATGGACATAGAAGTACTTAAATCGAAGATACACCGCATCACGATCACGGAGGCGCAGCTGCATTATATGGGAAGCCTGACCATTGACGAAGATCTGCTGGATGCCGCTAACATTATCGCCCACGAAAAAGTGCTCGTGGTGAATGTAAATACAGGATCCCGGCTCGAAACCTATATCATTAAGGGCAAGAGGGGATCCGGGGTATGCTGCCTTAACGGGCCCTCTGCGCGACTGGGCGCCGTCGGCGATATTGTGATCATTATCTCTTATGCCAGGATGCCTTTCGAACAGGCCAAAACATTTGTTCCCTGGGTTATTTTTCCCAAGGAAGGCAACAAGCTCTAATTCGTTCTCAGCCCGGTATCAACATGAATAAAAAAGTCCTTGGCTTTCTGCAATATCTTTTTTTCCTTGGATTAGGCATATTCCTGTTATGGCTCGCGCTCAGGAAATCGGACTGGAACACCATTCTCAACGATCTTTCAGATGCGAACTACCTGTTCCTGGTCCCTGCCACGGCAATGCTCATGTTAAGTCATTTTTCCAGGGCCGTACGCTGGAGGATACTGATCAGGCCGCTGGGGCATAGACCTTCCCTGCTGAATACCTTTCTGGCTGTCATGACAGGCTACCTGGCCAACCTTGCCGTTCCCCGTTTGGGCGAAGTGCTGAAATGCACGCTGCTTGGCCGTTACGAAAAAATGCCCGCCGACAAACTGATCGGCACCATTGTCGCCGAGAGAGCCATTGACGTATGCAGCCTGTTTATTATTTTATTGCTGACCATCGCCGTTCAGTATGAGCTGATCGGCAGTTTTGCTATCGGCCTGTTCAAGAATTTCTTCTTTTCAGGCGCGAAGAATTTTTCCGGCGCCGGCTTAACCATCATCGCTGTCCTGGTTGTTTTTTCTATCCTTCTCTGCTTATGGCTGTTAAAAAAAATGAGCCGTCTTCAATCGGTTGGAAAATTCAGAAAGGCGTTGCAGGGCATATGGCAGGGACTGATCAGCATCCGTTATATCGAAAATAAGGGCGCTTTCTTTTTTCATACCGTGTTGATCTGGACGCTTTATCTTTATAGCGCCTATATGGGCTTTTTTGCCATGAAAGACATGAGCCAGTATGGCATTAAAGCCGCTTTGTCGGCTTTGACATTTGGAAGTTTCGGAATGATCGTTCCTTCGCCCGGCGGCATTGGCTCGTATCAATACGCCATTCAGCAGGTCATGCTGCTCTATGGCGTGTCGCCTGAGAAAGGTTTATCATTGGGCATGCTGATCTGGTTTTCACAAACAGCGATCTTTATCATTTTTGGCGGGATCGCCTTTTTATTGTTCCCCCTCGTCAACAAACGCAGATCATGAAGAATATTCAGGCAATAGAAGCCAAGATCTATACGCGCGAAACCTTACAGCATAAGCTGGCGCAGATCAGGTTTTTGGGAAAGACCATTAGTTTTACCAATGGCTGTTTTGACATCCTTCACCGGGGTCATATCTATTCCTTCTGCCAGGCGGCTAAAGAAGGCGATTTCCTGGTCGTAGGCCTGAACTCCGACGCATCCACCCGACGGTTGAAAGGAGATGGCCGGCCCGTAAATGACGAGCAATCGCGCGCATTGGTCGTGGCATCGCTTTTACTGGTCGACGCCGTGGTGATCTTCGAGGAAGACACGCCCCTGGAACTGATCAACAGCATTAAACCCGACGTATTGGTGAAGGGGGGAGATTATACCCTGGATGAGATCGTGGGCGCCAAAGAAGTGATCGCGAACGGCGGGAGGGTGATCGTGAATAAGATCATTGAAGGCATTTCTACCACCGGCATTATTGAGAAAATGAAAAAGCAGGCCTAGGTCCTGCTGAACATCCTTTCCAGCTCCATCACGATAAGCTCTATTTGCTGATCGGTATGCCGGGGATTATAATCCTGCTTGAGGCTTGAACCGAATATAAAGGCAACGGTCTGCCACATGCCGGCGTTCAGTCCACCCTTATACTCCTTTATGATCTCGTAACAATTGTTCCCGGTCTGCCGGTTGATCAGTTTCATCAGCACCTTGCCCTGGTAGACAGACAGCTCTTTCAGCGGGTCGGCAAATTCTTTCTTTAATTCTTTTTCCCTTGAACGGATATATTTTCTTTGCTCGCTCTTATCCGGCATATCGGCCAGTTTCCGGTTGATATCGTTGATGACAAAAGCGGCTTTTCTCGCATAAGGATAAGTGACATACACGGCATTCCTCAGCCTTGTCCATTCCTGTTTTTTCTTAAGCAGATGTTTGGGATAGCGCGCCGACACCCATACCCACTCCAGGTTATCCACGGGTATCCACTCTCCGTCATGTACAGCCGAAGGAACGGGTATGGTATCATTGGGACCCAGCTCGGGAAAGGGAATATGGGCGAAAGGGACGCTTTCAGCATTGGCCTGGGAAAAGCCGTGAACGCTCAGCCCCGCAAAAAGGGTTCCCAAAAAAAAGCGGAATAATATGGCCCTGTTCAACCCGTTCATAACCAGGCTAAATTAATAAATATCTACTGTTAAGCGAAGACCGGGAAGCCATTTTTATCAGTTTATTGGCGACTTCCGAAAGATCATGATCTTTCGGGTTTTATCGCTTTTGCCCTTCGTACTATGCTCATAATGAACCCGATGATCATCAGGATAACGCCTGCCCATATCAGGTTGATAAAGGGGAACTGCAGTACTTTCAGCGCGATAAAAGGCGTTAGCCGGGACGACTCCTTGACGACCACTCCCACATGCTGGTTATCCACTACCTGCGACAATCCGATGGCCAGTCCCTGCGAATGGATGGTATCCATATTGTAATGCACCTGGTTATTCTTCACATAAAAGGCGGGTGTTGCCCGGAAATTACGCCCGTCGGAACTGGTAATGCTGAGCTCGGCCATGATCGCGGTATCCTGGGGGGTAAACTGGTATCTGTCGTTCGAAGGGTTTGGCGTAACGCGGTCCAGCACCATATAGCCGCCTGAATAAAAAGCCGTGTCGCCGGGTTTCATGGTATGTCTCCTGAACTGGGCCGTATCCTTTTCGGGGTTCATGACCTCCGCATAGCTGATATAACTGAATATATCCTTATACCAGTAATGTTTGGCGTCGGGATTCTGCGACAGTCCCTCCTGGCCCTTGGTATTCCGGATCAGGTCGGGCGTAAGCACAAAATCGCCTTTGCCGTCCTTCTTCTCCATCCGCACATGGAAATAGGTGGTCTTATCAAACGCGTCGACGCTGTCCTTTACATAGGTAGCCCAGTACTTGCCCATATCCGTGCGTATGCCCTTAAAAAGGGTCATGTTTTCCGTTCCTTTTTCCTTGTTTTCGGACCCGAAATTGAGCGGGTTCAGGTAGTTCACCGAAAGCACTTCTTTTTTGGAAGAAGAGACCAGGATGCCCACCATCATCATTCCAAAACCAACATGCGCCACGGAGCCGCCCGCCGCCTTCAGCTTGCCGCTAAGTCCCGACCAGACATAGCCGGCGTTGGCCGCAAAGGTAAATACCGAAGCAAATATGGCCAGGTGAATGGCAGCCAGAAAGCCCGGTCCGAAAGCGCGGTATTCTATGCCGCCGAACAGGCTGATGGCGCCGGAGATCAGCAGGGATATGATCAGGGGGAGCGCTATCTTTTTGGCGAAGTTTTTCTTATTCGTGTTCTTGTATTTAAGGTACTGCGTAACCGCCGTCAATACCCCCAGCACGATAGCGACAAAGATCTGTATCCTGTTATAGAAGAACTCGACCTCGCTGCCTACCGTAAAATTGGTGTTGAATAATTTGTTGATCACCGGCAGCGAAGTAAAGATGATAATGAACAGGCCGGATAAGAATAATACCAGCGAACCGATAAACATCCAGAACTCGCGCGAATAGGTTTCTTCTTCCTTTGCAATAAAGGGGATATGTTTATACCGGGCAAGAAACAACGCCAATGCGGGAATGGTAAAAAACAATACAAACAGGCGCAGTTGCCAGTTCATGCCCAGGTCGGTGAACGCGTGCACGGAAGTATCCTGGAGGTCCCCGCTGCGCGTGAGATAGGTTGAATACAGGATAAGGATAAAGCCCAGGATATAGAAAAAATATGTGGGTCGCAGCGAATGACCGGTAGCGTTATACACCACCTGCGTATGCAATCCTGCCACGATGATCAGCCAGGGAACAAGAGAAGCATTTTCCACGGGGTCCCAGGCCCAGTAGCCGCCAAAGTTCAGCGACTCGTAGGCCCACCTGGCGCCCATCATGATCCCCAATCCCAGTATCGCCGCCGAAAACAGGGCCCAGGGCAGCGCCGCCTTTGTCCATCCCCCGTAATTTTTTCTCCATAGCCCTGCAACGGCATAGGCAAAGGGAACGATGGTCGAGGCAAAACCCAGGAACAACACGGGCGGATGGATCACCATCCAGTAATTCTGCAACAACTGGTTCAAGCCGTTGCCATCCATCATCCGTGCATTGGAAAGATAATCGGGATCGTTGAACAGAGGAGCATCCTGGAACACTTCCCGCGTCAACAGGAAGGGATTGCTGCCGATCTTTATATCAAACACATAAAGCCCCAGTATCATGGTCGCCAGGCAGAACTGCATCAGGCTGACCACCGTCATCACCGGCGCCTCCCATTTTTTCGCCTTGAATATCAGGATGATCCCCAATACTCCGTGCCAGAAAGCCCATAGCAAAAAACTGCCCTCCTGCCCTTCCCAGATGCTGCTCAGGAGATAGCCGGTATTCAGCGACCTGTCGGAATGGTTCCAGACATAATAATATTCGAAATAATGGCTGGAGATCAGGTAATAGATGATGGCAAAAACGGCAGCCACGCAAACCGCATCGGCGATAAAAGCGATCCTGGCCAGCCGCTTCCAACTGTTTTTTTCATCGTCGGCCCTGGCGACGGTAGCCTTAAAATAAGCCACTGACGCTACAAGGGAAGATACAAAGGATAAGAGGAGAAGAAAATGGCCAAGTTGTCCGGGGAAAAGATGTTCGCCTATATAATTCATTACTGGGGTTAATTTTGACTCAGGTTATTCTCGGCTGCTTTGGGATCATCCTTATACTTCGAAGGACACTTGATCAGGATACCGTCTTTCTGCGTGATCTCAAACACATCTCCCTTCATTTTGCCTTTCAATACAATACGTTCGCTTTTTTCCATATCGAAAGGCTTCTCGAAATGGTATTCTACCTTGGCCTTGTTTCCCAGGGAATCAACCACATGAAAAACAGTATAATTGGCATTTTTCGCAGGGTCGTACAGGATGGGTTGCGGAAGGGATTTATCCAGCATAGCGATCACGGTAACCGATTTGCCCTCTTTCTGTTTTGCGGAAGCCAGGGTTTCATACGTTGAGAGATCGCCCATCATACTGATCAATACGGCAATCACCACGGCGATTCCCACCAGCATAACAATATGTAATTTCTTCATAGCTGTTGTATTCGATCGGTAAAGTTAGTCCAAAAACGAATAGCCCGACCCCGTTTTTAGGCAGGTTGGGGAATGGTATTTGTCGCTACCTTGCAGAATCTTTGCTTTAACGGGCGGAAGCTCAAAACAGTCGTTACTTATGAAGAATTTAGCTGATTTCGATCCCAATGGCGTGAGCAACCCTCTTAACAATATTTTTGGTTTTCCCACTACCGAAGAAGAGGCTTTTCTGGTCATTCTCCCTGTTCCCTGGGAAGTAACCGTCAGTTTTGGCACAGGCGCCGCCCGCGCATCAGACCATGTTTTTAAAGCCAGCCTACAGGTGGATATCTACGATGCCGATTACCCCGATGCCTGGAAAAAAGGGTATTATATGCGCCCCGCCGATAAAAAGATATTGCTGAAAAGCGATTACCTGCGCAAGGAAGCGGAGCTGTATATCGACTATATTTCCCGCGGCGAGCAGGTGAATGAAAACGCGTTCATGACCAAATCCTTAAAAGATATCAACGAAGGCGGCGCTTTCCTGAACGACTGGGTGTTTCAACAAACCCGCGAACTGATGAACAGGGGCAAGCGGGTGGCCTTGCTCGGGGGCGACCACAGCGCTTCCTTTGGTTATTTCAAGGCGATAGGCGAAAAACACGGCGAATTTGGCATCCTGCAGGTCGATGCGCATTGCGACCTGAGAAAAAGCTATGAAAACTTTTCCTACAGTCATGCCAGCATCATGTATAACGCGCTTACGGAAATACCGCAAATCGCCAGGCTCGTCCAGCTGGGCATCCGCGATTACTGCCAGGAAGAAGCCGACTATATCCGGGCAAACGCTCCCCGCGTGGTCGCATTTTTTGATAAGGATATCAGGGAAAAACAATATGAAGGCCGGACCTGGAAAGCCATTGCCGAAGAGATCATTGCACAACTGCCGCAAAAAGTATTTCTCAGTTTTGATATAGACGGACTGGATCCCAAATTATGCCCTAACACCGGAACCCCCGTCCATGGCGGTTTCGAGGCCGATCAAATATTTTACCTGCTGAAAAAGCTCAGGGAAAGCGGGAGGCAGCTTATCGGCTTCGATCTGATGGAGATCGGCATAGGCGAGAACAACTGGGATGCAAATGTCGGCGCGCGCGTACTGTATAAGCTTTGCAATATCCTGGCTTCAGAGAAATAAATGAAACAATGTATGCGGCAAGTCCTTTATATTGCCGGGATAATGAACGTTTAATCAAATGCCGTGGCCGAAGCTCCCGTATATCCTTATGTGGTAACGCTTAAAAATGAAACCTCGCGTTATGTGAATCTTATCGGTTTTTTGCTGAGCGTTTGCTCCGCCCTGCTGTTCCTGCGCGAACTGATCTTAAAAAATACGCTGGTTCCGGCTTACCTGGCGGGGATCCTGTTTATCCTGGGCCTTATCTTATGGAACTATATCCAATACCGGAAGGGCAAAAAAGAGATCTATTTTGCCAAGGCGCTGCTGATCGCCGGGCTGGTATGGACGCGGATGCCTTATTTCCAGTGGCTGGTGGTAGTATTCGCCATCCTGGCGCTGCTGGAATACCAGGCCAAACATGAGCTGGAAATAGGCTTTTCAGAGGATCATATCGTCTTTAACCGCCTGATCAAAAAGAAATATCCCTGGTCGGCCATTGATAACGTGATCATAAGGGACGGATTGCTGACCATCGATTTTAAGAACAACCGCCTCCTGCAAAAGGAACTGGACGACAGCGAAAATACGACCTATGAACAGGAGTTTAACGACTGGTGCCGGCAGCAGCTTTCCCTCCCGCCTGCCTAAAGCCCTTCTTTGCAAATTCATTTCAACGGCAACCAGTATCAATTTTAAGAACATTGATTTTAAATAACGCGCACAATGACCGAATTTTGCATCTTGCAAAACCAGGCGCATGTCTTCATCACTACCGGACAATCCATATATTTTATACTCCGACGGCAAGGGGAATATCTTTGAAGATACCTCCCTGTATGCCGTAGGTCGCAGCGGATGGGACGCTCTTCCCGTACCTGCGGAAGACTGGATCGCGCTGCCTTCGGGCGGATCCTTGTACGAGCTGCCCGGCCGCCGGGGAATAGGCATCGACGTGGAAACCGGCCAGATGCGGTTGTGCGAAAAAGGATGGGCTGTAGCAGCTTTTATTCCCCCCGCCTATACCGGCCTCTACCTGGCCGCCTATGAAACCCTGCCCGACGCCCCTACGCTTCCCCTGTTTTGTTATACTGCCGTAGGATGGTTGGAAGGGCAGTTTTATACGCCTGTGGTGCGCATCGAACAGGATATCCGGCAGGAAGCCGCCGGATACGACAACGATCTGATCCATCAGGGCGTAGGCGCCGCGCTGCAGGCTTTTCCGCATAACCGGCTGGTGAAACATCTGGCGGAAAAATGCTGCCTGACCTATCACTGCCCGGCTGCCAGGAATTTTTTTATAGGGAGATGGGAATGCCCGGTGCCCAGTTCCCCCGCCTGCAATGCCAATTGTATCGGCTGCATCTCGTTTCAGCCGGAAGAAGAAAATATTGTGTCCACGCAGGACAGGCTCGATTTCCGGCCTACCAAGGAAGAGATCGTTGAATTTACGGTTCCCCATCTTCAGACCGCGCCCTTCCCCATCGTGAGCTTCGGACAGGGATGCGAAGGCGAACCCCTGCTGATGTGGGAAACCATTCGGAATGCCATTGTCGAGATCCGCAAACATACTCCTAACGGGAGCATCAATATCAATACCAACGGTTCCCGCCCCGCCGCGGTGAAAGCGCTGTGTGAAGCAGGACTGAACTCCATCCGGGTGAGCACAAACTCGGCGCGCAAACATGTTTACGAACCCTATTACCGCCCCAATAACTATGTATTCGAAGATATCCTCGAAAGCCTGCGGATCGTAAGAAGCTATGGAGGATGGGCCAGCATCAACTATTTTGTTTTTCCCGGAATGACCGACAGCGTGGAAGAGTATGAGGCATTGAGAAAACTCATCATCGATACCGGTCTTTCCATGATCCAATGGAGGAATTTTAATATAGATCCCGACTGGTATCTCGGCAAGATCGGGATACATGATACAGGAGAGGCGCTGGGCATCAAACAGCTCATGAGCCTGATCAGGGAAGAGTTCCCCAACCTGAAATTCGGGTATTTTAATCCTCCTGCCGAAAGGATCAGTGGAAGCTACGAGGAGGACTTTGCTCATTCCTGACCATACCGTTTGCAGCGTTTAGATGCGTGAGACCATCTACAAAAAGGATCTTGGTCATTTTTAACGCTGCGCGCCGGCGCTAAACCCATAATAAGGCGCCATAAAACGCCTTCCTGTTTTAACAGGATATTTTATCTGCCGGTCCTGCCGGGATATGCAATTAGCATATCATTTGCATCATATTCAGTAAACTATATTAACTTTAAGGGTTATTTCAGGCGTATGGCAGACGATTTTGAATCACAGAAAAACATCAAAGCATCGGGATACACCGCAGTCATCTGCGTATTGCTGCTGTGCATCTTTTTGTTTGTGAAATGGACGCTGCCCTCGATCCCCCCTCCTCCCGATGAGGAGGGCATTGAAGTGAATCTCGGCAACAGCGACCTGGGACTCGGCAATAACCAGCCATACCTGCCGGGCAAGCCCTCGCCTGCTGATAACCAGGCCTATACCCCGCCTAAGCCCGCGCCCGCCCCGCGGGAATCCGCTAAAGATTTTGAAACAGACGATAAAGACGAAGACGCGCCTGTTCTTCATAAACCCGATGTTCCCAAACCCAATGCAGTAAAGGTTCCTGAAAAAGAAGCCGTCAAAAGCCAACCTGTTAAGAACCCCGACCCTGTAGCCAAGCCCGCGCCTGCGCCGCCTAAGCCCAAGGCTGTTTTCAAGGGCGTGGAAGGTACGGGCACAGGAGGCAATGAAGCCGACAACTACAGGAAAGGCGGCAACCAGGGCGTCGCGGGAGGCGTTGGCGACCAGGGCCGGCCCGGCGGGAACCCCGATTCGGATAACTATACGGGCGGCGGAAGCGGCTCGGGGATCAGCAAGCTGAGCGGGTTATCGGGAAGAAATATCATTCATCGCCCTTCTTTTGAAGACGATTTTAATGAAAATGCGAAGGTTGCGGTAGACATCCGGATCAATGCCGCCGGAACGGTGATCTCTGCAGTGTATCAGCCCAAGAACTCCACCACTTCGGATCCAGCGCTCAAAGCAATCGCGCTCAGGAAAGCCAGGGAGGTGAAATTTAATCCCGGCGAAACCGAATCCTTCGGCACCATTCAGTTTAATTTCAAATTAAAAAGCTAGGCTAGAGTATACTGGTTATACGCATTGGTTAACCCCGCATGAACTATAAGGAAACGCTCGACTACCTGTTTACCCGGTTGCCCATGTTCAGCAGAACGGGCGCGGCAGCCATTAAACCCGATCTATACAACACGCTTGAGATATGCCGTTACCTGGACGATCCGCAAGCCGCCTTCAAAACCATCCATGTGGCAGGCACCAACGGCAAGGGTTCCGTGAGCCATATGCTCGCGGCAGTATTACAGGCATCGGGATATAAAACGGGACTGTATACCTCCCCCCATCTCAAGGATTTCAGGGAAAGAATAAAAATAAACGGAGAGATGATCGACGAAAATACCGTCGTGCAGTTCACCGAACAGATGATCCCTTTAATAAACGCCATCCAGCCTTCTTTTTTCGAGATCACGGTAGGCATGGCTTTTAGCTATTTCGCCAAAAAACAGGTAGACGTTGCCGTTGTTGAAACGGGATTGGGCGGGAGGCTGGACAGCACCAATATTATCACTCCCGAACTGTCCGTCATCACCAATATCGGGATGGACCATACCAACCTTCTCGGGAATACGCTACCGCAGATCGCTTCGGAAAAAGCAGGCATCATCAAAAAAGGAATTCCCGTGGTCGTCGGCGAATCTTCCGCCGAAACAGACGCGGTCTTTATAGAAACGGCGCGGCAAAAAAATGCCCCGATCCATTTCGCCGATAAGATAAGATATGCGGCGGGCTGGCGTCATACCGCCAACCTGCTGGAAGCGGAGATCCGCGCGTATCAGAACCCGGATCAATGCGTCCGCTATCGCCTCGACCTGCAGGGAGACTACCAGCTGAAGAACCTGACGACAGCGCTGGAAGCCATCGCGCAGCTTCAACGCAGAGGATGGGAACTGCCCGCGGAAAAGGTCCATGCCGCCCTGCAACAGGTAAAAAAAATGACGGGACTTCATGGCAGATGGGAACTGGTCGGACGCCGCCCCGATATTGTGCTGGATGTGGGCCATAATGAAGACGGGATACGACAGGTTGTTACCCAATTGGAGCATTGCAAATACCAGGCCTTGCATATCGTGATGGGCATGGTAAAAGACAAGGATATCGATAAGGTATTGCGTCTTCTGCCAAAAGATGCCCGGTATTATTTTACCCGCGCCCAGATCCCCAGGGCGTTGCCTGAAGAAGCGCTGTATCATAAAGCGCTGCAAGCGGGCCTCAAAGGAGATCATTATCCCGAGGTGAACATTGCCCTGCAGGCTGCTATCCGGCATGCCGGGAAAAAAGACATGATCCTGGTATGCGGCAGCGTATTTATCGTGGGCGAAGTAAACCTATAACGCCTATACTTACCTGTTAATGCCTCCGGCAGGCGGCGCATTCAGCACAAGCGGGAAAATGCCATCATTCATTGTTTACCCTAACGGTAGGCCCGATCGTGTTTCCAAAGAACACCGCATTCATAAACAGTTTGCTCGTGCCGAGCCAGAAAGCCCTGAAATTGGGATTGTCAGAAAAAGCGATCACCTGCCCGGATCCATAACTGTTACAAATAACCGACGCCGACCCCTTCAGCATCTCCTCATTGTTCTTAGAGATATACCCGGCCAGCAGAGGCTTGTCGGTATAGGCCAACGGCGCTGAAAAAGGATTCGACGGTTTTTCAAACATACGGGTTCCCTCCCTGAAAACAGGGATCGCGGATCCCTTGATGCCATAACCGATCGGGTGGGTCCGGTCGAGCCGCGTCTGGAAAATAGCGCCGGGAATATACTGCGCGCCGGTAACCTGCTGCCGGGTATCATAGTTCCTGAACGCCGCAGGGTCTTTGTAGGCATTTTTTTTCAGCGTGATATCATTGAATCCCTCCCTGGTCGTCCAGGTATTGGCGTCGCCCTGCGCAATCAATACGCCGCCATTGCGCACCCATCGTTTCAGCTCTGCTTTGCCCGCATCGTTAATGCCTTGATAACCGCCTTCCGCCATAATGATCACATTGTATTTATCCAGGCTGACGCGGTTTACGGAAGACTGCTCCAACAGCACGGGAGGCATATCAAAACGCTGATCCAGCAGATGCCATATTTCCCCTGCATCATGATAGCTGACGCCCGCTCCGGTGATCAGCGCGGGAACAGGCTTTTTCACGGTCTTAAAATTATTGCTGCCGAGGTTGATGCCATCCGTTAGTCCCGTCGCCAGGGAATAGATCTCTATCCCGCTTTCCGCCGCCAGGGTCGATAGCTGATCGAACAATTTATCGGGATCGATGGATTGCTGCCCCGTCGCGATCAGTATAGATCCATAATCGAATGTTTTGATCTCGCCCCCTATCCTTGCCGAAAAAGGCTTCTGCGCGACCTTGGCGAGCGCTCCCGACGCCAACAGTTTATTTAACAGGCGGGGCGCATAAAATTCATTCCATTCGAATGCATACGCGTACTGGCTTTTGCCGCCGACAACGCCGCCTTTGGGAAAAACGGCTTCCGTTATCTTTTCGCCCAGCAGCTTATTGGTTGAGCCCAGTTCCGCAAAAGGCAGGTTAAAAGCCAGCGGAAGGGTCCAGGCAGAGATATCGTAAAAAAGACTGTCGCGGAATGTAGTGGGTTGCGAAAAAATGGTTTTGATGGTCAGGTACTGCGGCTGGTCCAGCGGAACAACATAGGAGCCGTTCTTTTCAAACCTGTTGTCGCCCACGGTATGATCCGCAGCCAGCGAATAGACCTGTATCTGATGACGCCTGAGGATATCCAGCAAATGATAGGTAGTGGTCTTGTTGGCGGAATTACCGAACACATATCCCTTTATGGGGTCGGTCTTGGCCTTGCTCAATACGTTCCGGTAAAACTCGCGCTGGTATTCCAGCAGTTCCACGCGCATCTCCTGTGCGGCTTTTAAGGTAGAGAAAGAAGTAGTGATCTGGTTCCTGATCGTAAACGGAAATTCGAGCAGGCCATTCGCGCTTTCCTGCGCGTGTCCCCTGGAGCTGCTCTGTTCAAACAAGATCCCGATGCTTCCATTCAGATCGGGATAGGTCGATCCCTTGCCGGCATAAAAATCATCGTAATTCTCCTGGGTAAAATAAAGAGAGCCGATCTTGTCCAATGCCGCGGCATGGTAGGTCGAGATCTTCCGGGTGAGCTCCTGGTTCTTCTCCGGCGTTAAGGGATTGGTGCGCGAGGGTATCCCCGGTTGAAAAAAATAGGTGGCATCCGTGCCCTGCTCATGAAAATCGGTCAGCATCAAGGGTTTCCATTCATGGAATTTCTTCATCCTACCCTTCGATTCGTTATGCTGCAAGGGCAGCCAGTCGCGGTTCAGGTCGAACCAGTAATGATTGACCCTGGAATTGGGCCAGGGTTCTGAGAACTCCCTGGAATTGCGGTCGGCCACAAGCGTAGCGCTCCTGTTGGCGTTTACCCAGGATGCAAACCGCTGGATGCCGTCGGGGTTAAAGGCCGGATCGATCAATATGATCGTATGCTTCAGCAGTTGATCGACTTCTTCCCCCTGCGCCGCCGCCAGGAAATAAGAGACCATCATATTGGCATTGGCGCCGCTCGGTTCATTGCCATGGATGCTATATCCCATCCACACCACGGAAGGCATATTGTTAACATTGACCGAACCGGATACCGAAGGATCGCTTAATTTCAAATGTTCCCGCCGGATATTTTCGAGGTTGGCCTGGTTATCGGCAGACGTGATGGTCAGCAGCAGGCAGGGTCTGTTTTCATAAGTGCGCGCATACTCCTCCAGGCGGATGCGGCCGGAGGTCCGCGCCAATTCCTTCATATAGGCGACGATCTGGTCGTGGCTCACATGCCGCTCCCCGATCTGGAAACCCAGGTATTGAGCAGGAGTAGGGACCTTGGGATCATAATTGACTTTCTGAGGCAGGTAATAGGTCAGCGGAACCTGCGCAAACAAATGCGATCCTGAAAGAAAAATAATTACGCCAAGCAATAACCGATAAATACTGATCATCTCTTTCTATGATTTTATAATTGATTGTTTTCATATACAACGCGCCCGTCCACCATCGTTAGCAGGACCTTTATCTTCCGGATATCATCTTCGGGGCACAACAGCAGATCATCCGACAACACGGCCAGGTCGGCCAATTTGCCCGGCTCTATAGAACCCTTGCCGTTTTCCTCAAATGAAGCATAAGCATTGTTGATCGTATACATCTGCAGCGCCTCTTTCCTGGAAAGCGCCTGTTCGGGGTAAAGCGATATTCCGTTTTCTGTTTTTCGCGCAACAACCGACCAGATGGACAAAAAAGGATTATAAGGATTGATGGATAGATCCGGGTCGAGTTTGGCCATATGATCGGATCCTCCGCCAACCACTACGCCGGCGTCCCAGAGCGAACGATAGGGATGAAAGGCATTGAGCCTTTCCTTACCCAGTACCTGAAGCAGCGCGCTGCCATCCTTGTAAAACCAGTCGGGCTGCATGTCCGCATAAATACCCATGGCCGCCATTTTGCGGACCGCCTCCTCCGAAAAAAAGTTGCCGTGAATGATGGAGAAACGATTTTGTTTTACAGGCGCCAGGCGGTCCGTCGCTGCAAATGCCGCAAGCAGGGTGTCCACCCCGCCTCCGCCCGTCACATGCGCGGTAAATTTCCATCCCGCTTGCTGCGCGGCGGAGATCAGCGTTTCCAGTTCTTTTTGGGAAAAAAACAATTCGCCGCGGTAAAGCGGATCAGGTAGGCCATACAGCCGCTGCGCTTTTTCTCCCCAACCCTCGTTGAGATAAGCTGTGCCCGTCAACACGCCGCCGTCGACCACGACTTTTAGCGCGCCTACTCTGACCCAGTCATCGCCGTCCCCGGTCTTATACTCCTTTAGTTTTAGGGAGTCTAACATTTCCTGCACCGGAACTTTCGGGAAATAAATATTCTGAAAGACCCTCACTGTGAGTTGACCGTCTGCATTCATCTTTTTATACATTTCCAGCTGCTGCCCGTCTCCGCCGCCTACGCAAACAGAAGTGATGCCCACGGAATTGTACAACCCAAACATCTGCATCATCATTTTCGTTTTTTCCTGATCAGAAAGGGGCGCAGGTTTTGGAATAGCCAATAATCCGAATGCAGACCTGCGAACAATACCGGTCGGCGCGCCTCCCGGTTTGCTGCGGTCAATGCCGGGATGATCCGCCTTATCCAGTCCCGATACCGCTATCGCTTTACTGTTCGCCATGCCGGCATAACTGCCATTCAGAAAAACCGGGTGGTCGGGCGCTACCGAGTCCAGTTCTTTTTTACTAAGCTGCCGCATATCGCTAAGCCGCGTAATAAAAAATTTAGGGTGAACGATCCATTCTCCTTTCTTCCTGGTTCGCGCCTGCTGCGCGATCCAATCCATCAGTTCCTTAATATTGGTAATATGAGGGATGGGATCCGGATACTCGCTCTGCGAAGCCGAAAGCGGATGCGCATGTCCTTCTATCAAACCCGGAACGACCGTGCGGCCCTTCAGGTCAATGGTATTCGTGGAATCGCCTGCAAACGCCAAAATCTCGTCATTTTTGCCAACAGCGATAAACCTGCCGTTACGGATAGCAACAGCCTCCGCAATGGAAAAATCCTTATCTACCGTGATGATCTTTCCATTCATCAAAATGGTATCGGCACGCTCTTTACCGGGAGCGCATCCTGCTGCAAACGCCAGGCCCGCGATAACGATCCACGCATAAAAAAACCCGGTTCTAACGAATGATCTGTTTCTCATAAATTATTTTTATCATAAGCGCCAACGCATAGGGCAACATTAAAGATAAATCAAATAGGAAAACTAAATCTGCAAGCAGCAGGCAGTTTACTATCGGATACCCTGGAACGATCAAGCGGAAAACCTCTTAATCGCGCAGCTAGCGCCTCCTGCCGGTTCCCGCTAGTTTCTTCAAACCATAAACGATCGTGGAGAGATGCAAAGCCTGTACAATTTTATTTTGCTCTACCAGCGCTTCCAGCTCTTCCAGGCTGATCAGCTCTACTACGATATCTTCGTTATGGTCCAGCGACTGCTCCTGTATCCTGGTTCCGCCCGTGGCGAGGTACATATGCATCCAGTTGGTATTGGTAGACGGATTGGGAGATATCTTCCCCAGGTACTCGTAGCATGAAAAAGCATAGCCGGTCTCTTCCAGCAATTCCCTGGCTACCGCCTCCTCAAAATTCTTGTCCGTATCGTCTACGCAGCCGCCCGGGATCTCTATAATGGTTTGCCCGATGGCATGCCGGTACTGCCTGACCATGACCGCCTGGTTTTGTTCGGTGATCGCCAGGGCAGAAACCCAGGCAGGGAATTCATAAACATAATAGGGCGAGATGATCTTTCCGTCGGGCGCCTCGCAAACATCCTTGCGGACGGTAAACCAGGTTTCGCGGTAGAGGTATTCAGAAGATAGGGTTTTCCAGTTCATCGAGTTGTCGTCCATTGCTGATCATTTTAAGAAGATAGGCATTCAGAAACCGTATCACCGCGGCCTGTTAGCCGCGCCCAGGCATGCCCGGGCCGGGGCATTGCCAACCATTGCTCCGCGTAAGGCAATCCATTGGGTTTCCGCAGCATCTTTTATTACCAGGCATTTTTTCCCCTGGCCGTTGTGATATGCGCTACATGATGCCTGCCGTGCCAGGCGTACATACCCAACTGCTGCCAGAGCGTAAACTGTTTTTGCTGCGCAGGATGAAAAATGGTCCTGTCCCAATCCTCGCGATCCATATTTCTTGCCAGCTCATAAAACCGGCTGTGTAGCGCATGTAAAAAATTTACGGAAACAGATACCGGCAAATCCGAATCCTTCAGCCCGGCCCATAGATTTTCATCATAGGGTTTCACCGTAGGATTGTCTTCAGTAAGCGCCAGCTTGAACCGGGTATAAGCGTTCGTATGCGCGTCGGCAATATGATGCGTCAACCGCCGGATACTCCAGCCGCCTTCGCGGTAGGGCGTATCCAGTTGCTGTTCATCCAGGTCGCCCAAAGCCTGCTCCAGGAGAAAGGGAAGGTTCTTTATATCGTTCAACCATTCTTTCAGTTGTTCTGCTGAAAAAGGTTGCGGAGCATATTTGCCGATAGGATACCGCGGGTCTGTCGCTTGTTCGCTCATTCGTAATAGATTTTAGCTTTACCCTGTAAAGGTAAGCCATAGTTTTCTTCAGGGACGCCAGTTAACGTCCGTCGGCGCTGCGGGGCAAGGCAGGTTACAGATGTGATTCCAGTTCCTCCATCATGCCCTTGCTTCCTATGAACAAGGGAGTGCGCTGGTGGAGGGTCTCGGGTTGAATGTCCAGTATCCGCTGTTTACCGTCCGTTGCCTTTCCGCCCGCCACTTCCATGATAAATGCAAAGGGATTGCATTCATATAACAATCTTAATTTTCCGCCGGGCTTGTCTGTCGTGCCGGGGTACATGAATATCCCTCCCTTTATCAGGTTGCGGTGCACGTCGGAAACCATACTGCCGATATAGCGTTGCGTATATGGCCCGCCGTTACTCTTGTCTTTTTTCTGGCAGGCGTCGATATAGTTTCTTACGCCTTCCGAATACCGGAAAAAATTCCCGTGGTTAACAGAGTATATCTTTCCGAATTCAGGGCATTTGATATTTGGATGGCTTAAACAGAATTCGCCGATGGAAGGATCCAGCGTAAACCCGTTCACCCCTCTCCTGGTGGCATATACCAGCATTGTCGAAGAGCCATAAACAATATAGCCGGCGGCTACCTGTTTCCGCCCCGGCTGCAGGAAGTCCTGGGAAGAAGCGATCTCGCCCTGGGTCGTAGCCCTGCGATAAACGCCAAAAATGGTCCCGATAGAAACATTCACATCGATATTTCCACTTCCGTCGAGGGGATCAAAAAGGCAAACATATTTTGAATTCTTGCTTACCTCGTCGTTAAACGCAATATAATCGTCCATCTCTTCGCTGGCGATCCCGGCGCAGCTGATGCCATGCCGCAGGGCGCCCATGAACTGGTTATTGGCGAAGACATCCAGCTTTTTTACGTCTTCTCCCTGGACATTGGTCGATCCCGCGTCGCCGAGAATATCCACCAGCCCGGCTTTGTTGACTTCCACATTAACTCTTTTTGCCGCCAGGCCGATATCTCTCAGCAATCCGCTGAGTTCGCCGGTGGCGGAAGGAAAATTTCTTAGCTGCTGGATGGTAAACTCATCCAGGGTTAACACTTTTCTACTGATGTTTTCCATATTGATCATTAAAATATTTCGCAAATGTAAGCGATTAATAAATCGCATTCCATTAATGGCCAAGCTACTTACTATCTTTGCCTGCTTAGCTCTAAACGCTCATTATTTCAAAATCGTACGATCAACCCTCAAAACAGATGAAGGTATTCAAATTTGGCGGCGACAGCATTGGCAATATGGACAGGATCGCGCGGGCCGGCGATACCGTAAAGAATTATAGCGGCGAAAAGGTCCTGATCGTGATCTCTGCTATGGGCAAGACCTCCCACTCGCTGGAAAAAGTGGCGGAAGCTTTTTGCAATGGACGCCGGGAGGAAGCCCTTGCTCTTTTTGAAGTAGTCAAAAAACACTTTCTCACGCTTGCTAATTATCTGCTGGTTAAGGAATACAACGGCGCCTATCCCCGTTTGCTGGATATTTTCACCGAAGTGGAATGGCTGCTGCATGATCGCCCGGTAAAGGGGCCCGCCTATTATCACGACCAGATCGTTTGCTCCGGCGAACTGCTGACCTCCGCTCTTATAAGCGCCTATTTCAATGAAGCGGGCATTCAAAACGTATGGGTGGATATAAGGGATATCTTTCGCACAGATGATCATTTCGGGAATGCCGCGATCGACTGGTCCTTTACCCGGGAAAGGGTAAATGCCGCGATCGCTCCCCTGTTCAACGACTCTGATATCGTTGTCACGCAGGGAGCCGTCGGCGCCACGGCTGAAAATGAAAGTACCACGCTGGGACCGGACGGCGGCGACCATTCGGCGGGCGTATTCGCCAATATGCTCCAGGCTTCGGAACTGCTCATCTGGGAGGATACGGAAGGCGTTACGAAACCCATCCCAAAGCGTTTCCCTTAGAGAGATAATCCCGGCTGATCTGGGCAAAAGCGATCAGCCGCATTCCTCCCCACTGTTACGCATTACCGCGATGAACGGATGGCCGCGTTTAGCGCCGGAAAAATGCGGCTATTGCGCCAACCTGCCCAATGAGCATTGGCGGATCGAACCAACAAAAAGGAGCTGTTCAGAAATTCGATACAACCCCTTTTTTCGGATACCCGACAGAAATGATTTTCGTTTATACGCGATTCTCAGCGCCTTCAATATGCTTCCGATACTTGCGCTGTAAATTATTCCGTAAAAAACTAGAGGATCCAAATAAGCAGGAAAAATACAGCAACTACGCCAAACCCAAGCCATGCCCATTTGATCACCGTCTCGTCGCCGATCAGGTAAGCGATCAATACGCCTACAACGTTCAGCAACAGGCCCAACACAAAGCCGCCGACATTAAAATCGGAAGTATCAAGACCTGCAGGCGCCACAAATGATTCCGGCTGCGCATTGTTTTTAGCCGCCTTCTTCAACTTATGCTGCATCATTTTAAGGGATAGCTTTTCGGCAAACGACATTTTCTTTCCTGTGATCTCTTTATAGCTCTTAGGGGTCAACGCCATAAATTCACTCATGGTCATACCCGCAAATGGAGAGGCGTTTGCAGCTTCAGATTTGGCCGCTTCTGCAGTAGATGGCGACACCAGCGCAAAAGAAGAATGCGCTATTACAAGCCCGGCAAAAATTAAGATCGAAAGTCTAAGCAGATGTTTCATAATGTGTAAGTTTGAATAATGAATAATTTCGTCGCCATAAGCAGGCTAAAAAAGATCCAATGCGAAGATGACGATTTTCTGTTAAATATTACATAAAATGGAGCCCGGAAATTTTTACGCGGAGCGAATAACAGTTTACCAGAACAGGATAAAGAAACTCAGGAAAAGGATTGCCTCGGCGTCCATTTTGCGATTGATCAGTTTTATTGTCCTTGCCCTGTCGCTTTATTTTCTCTTTAGCCAGTACGCTGTTTCTCTTTTATTGATCAGTCTTTTCAGCCTGGTCTGCTTTATCGTTTTCATACGCATATCCCTGAACCTGCAATCGGCAAAACAGCTTTCGGAAAAAATGCTGTTCATCAATGAAAACGAACTCAGGGTCGTCAATGGCGGGGAAAATGGATTTGACGACGGCAAAAAGATAACGGCAACGGCCATCTATCGCGACGATCTTGACATATTCGGCCCGAGATCCCTTTACCACCTGCTCAACAGGACGACCGCCAGCCATGGCGCAGAAGCCCTTTCGACCCTGCTGGTATCTCCGCCCTTGCAGAAAAAAGACATTGAAGAAAGGCAGGAAGCGACAAAACAGTTTTCTACCCAGCCGGAGCTTGGTCAGCTGATCACGGCGCAGGG
>DEHV01000006.1:119530-120393 GCA_002352105.1 Chitinophagaceae bacterium UBA2791
GAGTGTTTTGGCCGGACCGACGCAGGGAACTCGACGCGCCTCAGCTCATTGAAAGAAAGAACCGCCTCTGCACACCAGGAAATACTGAAGCTTTCGAAACTGGCCGCTTCCTTTGATCAGCGGTTAAACCTGGTCGTATTCATGTTTGGCAATAGCCTGCTCCTCTACGACCTGCAATGCATGGTCGCACTCGAGCAATGGAGAGGCCGTAACAAATCCCATTTCGACGGATGGGTAGACTGCGTGGGCAGCATCGAAGCCCTTAATTCGCTGGCGGTATTCGCCTTTAATAACCCGGGATACTGTTATCCAACCGCGGAAGAAGGCTCTCCTTTCATAAAAACTACCGGTATGGCCCATCCGCTCATGCGGTTGAAGATGCCTGTTGTCAACGATCTCTGCGTTGGAAAGAACGATAAGCTGCTGCTCGTAACCGGTTCGAACATGTCGGGCAAGTCTACTTTTTTACGGACCGTAGGCATAAACCTCTTACTGGCGCAATGCGGCGCGCCGGTATATGCGAATAGCTTTGCCTTTACGCCGATGACCATTCTTTCTTCTATCCGCATCAGCGATTCCCTCCAGGAGAACACTTCTTATTTTATGGCAGAACTAAAGCGGCTGCATGACATTATTGCTGAATTGGAAAAAGGAGCGCCCGCGTTGGTATTGATCGATGAAGCGCTAAGGGGCACCAACTCTGACGATAAGACCTACGGTTCGGAAGCCTTTATCAGAAAACTGCTGCGGTACTCCTGCCTGGCGCTTTTTGCCACCCATGACCTGAGCCTGAGCGAAACGGAGAAAGCGCTTCCCGGGGAAGTAAACAACTATTGTTTCGAAAGCAGCATAGAAAACGGCGA
>DEHV01000006.1:120579-121097 GCA_002352105.1 Chitinophagaceae bacterium UBA2791
TGCGCCTTGTATATTTCTTCGGAAGCCGCGGTCCATGCCGTATTCATTTCAGCTGTCGCCGCGTCAAGCGCCGCAATATCCTGCGATTTATGCGCTTCCTTCAGTTTGTTCAAGGCTGTTTCAATAGGCGCTTTTTTATCGGCCGGGATCTTATCGCCAAACTCTTTTAGCTGTTTCTCCGTTTGGAAGATCAGGCTATCTGCCTGGTTGATCTTTTCGATCCTTTCCTTGGCTTCTTTATCGGAAGCTTCATTGGCGCGGGCCTCATTCTTCATTTTTTCAATTTCCTCTTTGGTAAGGCCGCTGCCGGCTTCGATCCTGATCTTTTGTTCCTTGCCCGTACCCTTGTCCTTTGCCGTTACATGCAGCAAACCATTGGCGTCAATATCAAAAGTCACTTCGATCTGGGGCAAGCCTCTGGGCGCGGGAGGAATGCCGTCGAGATTGAACATGCCCAGGCTTTTATTCTGTGAAGCCAGGGGCCTTTCTCCCTGCAATACATGGATCTGAACGCCGGG
>DEHV01000006.1:121167-215356 GCA_002352105.1 Chitinophagaceae bacterium UBA2791
ACGATCTCCTGCACTTTCGGGATACGGGTGCTTCCGCCCACCAGGATGATCTCATTGATCTGCGAAGCAGACAATCCGGCGTCTTTCAAAGCCTGCTCGCAGGGTTTAAGGCATCTTTCGAACAGGCTGTCTGCCAGTTGCTCAAACTTGGCCCTGGTAAGCTTTTTAACCAGGTGTTTGGGAACGCCGTCCACCGCTGTGATATAGGGCAGGTTGATCTCTGTTTCGCTGGATGAGGACAGTTCTATCTTGGCTTTTTCAGAAGCTTCCTTCAAGCGCTGCAAAGCCATCGGGTCCTTGCGGAGATCCACCGATTCCTCTGATTTGAACTCATTGGCCAGCCAGTCCATGATCACCTTATCAAAATCGTCTCCGCCAAGATGGGTGTCGCCATTGGTGCTTTTTACCTCAAATACGCCCTCGCCCAATTCCAGCACCGAGATATCAAAGGTGCCGCCGCCAAGGTCGAATACGGCGATCTTCATATCGTGCGCCTTTTTATCAAGGCCATAGGCCAATGCCGCAGCCGTAGGCTCGTTTACGATACGTCTTACCGTCAAACCTGCGATCTCGCCGGCTTCCTTGGTCGCCTGCCGCTGGGCGTCGTTGAAATAAGCGGGAACGGTGATCACGGCTTCCTTCACTTCCTGCCCCAGGTAGTCTTCCGCGGTTTTCTTCATTTTCTGAAGTATCATAGCGGAAATTTCCTGGGGGGTATATAAACGCCCGTCTATGTCAATTCGTACCGTATTATTGTCACCTTTTGTCACCTTATAACTCCAGTGACTGATTTCCTCCGTTACTTCGTCAAATCGTCTCCCCATAAAGCGCTTAACGGAAGTAATGGTATTGTGCGGATTCGTAATAGCCTGTCTTTTTGCCGGGTCTCCCACTTTACGCTCTCCATTCTTCAGAAAAGCCACAACGGAAGGCGTTGTCCGGCGACCTTCGTCATTTGCGATCACTACCGGCTCATTGCCTTCCATAACGGCAACACAGCTATTGGTAGTTCCAAGGTCAATTCCGATTATTTTTCCCATGATGATTATGTATTTATTGTTCTATTGAGGGTAACAATGATTATGCCGTTGACAATCAGGATGAAAAATTGTCAGCCTTTCCTAAAAGTGAAGTTTTTTTGTGTCAGGTAACTGAACGAAACGACGATTATCGTGGTCAGCGCCTTGGCGATCGTGGGGTAGATCCCGAACTGCTCGACAAACAATTTGATAAAAACATAATTCAGGGCCACGCACGCCACTACCAGCAGAAAATAGCGGAACAATTGCACCCTGCCCCGCAGCCCGGATCCGGGAAACACGATATGTTTGTTCAGGAAATACCCGGTCGGGAAACTGACGGCAAAGGCCAGGAGAAAGGCGGCAATATGCGGACTGACCGGTCCGGCAGGCGTATAGACAATGTTTTTATCCAGGATAAAATTGTAGGCAATAAAATACAGGAAAATATCCAACGCCGTATTTGCGCCGCCGCAGACGGCATAACGAAATGTTTGTAAAGGCATCAGCTTACTGAACCTGGGATAAAAAAAATCGATCAGCCGGATGATCCCTTTTTTGAGCATGCGTGCAAATTTAGGAGAACTGAGAAAAACCCCGATTATTTGATTCTGATCAATAAAGTATTTAAACAGTGTTTTATATATTAAAAAACTCCATATTTGAGATGCATTAACTACCAAACCCGCAAAAGGCTGCTCCGAAAAGGCGCGGCTTTTTGATTATATAGCCTTTGCAGGAACTGTCCGGCCGGCTCATGCCCGAGGGTTTTGTTCTGTCCTGATCTACCAGCCTTCTTTTCCCTCGGCCCGGGCCGGAAAGTTTACTCCTCGCCATCTTCATTTCATTGTACTATTTTTGCCCCCTCAAAATATGCTATGAGTATTGTATCGCTGATCCAACAGGCAGTTGCTGAAGAGTTAAATACCTTATATGAACTGGATATGCAGCCGTCGGCCATTCAGGTAACGGAAACCAAACCCGAATTTGAAGGCGACTACACCGTGGTGCTGTTCGGCCTGATCAAGAGGTTGAAAATCTCGCCGGATACGTTGGGGAATGCGTTGGGAAAAAGATTACAGGACAACCATGCCTCCCTGGTCTCAGCCTTCAACCTGATCAAGGGATTTTTAAACCTGTCCGTCGGCGACGAATACTGGCGTCAGTTTCTTATGCGGCATTTTGCCGATGAAGATTATGGCCGGAAACCGGCGTCGGCGAAAAAAGCGCTCATAGAATATTCTTCTCCCAACACCAATAAACCCCTTCACCTCGGGCATCTCCGTAATAATTTCCTGGGTTGGAGCATCGCCGAGATCTTTCGTTTTAACGGCTATGAGATCAAGAAAACCTGTATCGCCAACGACAGGGGCATTCATATCTGTAAGAGCATGATCGCCTGGCAACTGTTCGGGAACGGGGCCACCCCGGAGTCCACCGGCATCAAAGGCGATCACCTCGTGGGCGATTTTTATGTGCTGTTCGGCGCAGAGCACAAAAAACAGGTCCGGGAACTGGTCGCAGCGGGCATGCCGGAAACGCTCGCTGAAAAAGAAGCGCCGATCATGAAGGCGGCGCAACAGATGTTGGTCGACTGGGAAGCCGGAAAACCGGAAGTGATCGGTCTTTGGAAAAAAATGAATGAATGGGTCTACGAAGGTTTTCACGCTACCTACCAGAAGATCGGCAGCGATTTCGATAAAATATACTACGAGAGCGAGGTATACCTGCTGGGCAAGAAAATGGTGGAAGAAGGAATAAAAAAAGGCGTNNCGAAAAGACGGCACGGCCGTGTACATCACCCAGGATATCGGGTTGGCGGCATTGAAGCAGGAAGATTTCGGGGCCGACCTGAACATCTACGTGGTAGGCAATGAACAGGATTATCATTTTAAAGTATTAAAACTGATCGCGCAAAAACTCGGCATAGATGACGCGGACGGCATTCATCACCTGAGCTATGGCATGGTGGAACTGCCCACGGGAAAAATGAAAACCCGCGAGGGAACCGTAGTAGACGCAGACGAGATCGTCGCCGAAATGGAGAAGATCGCCGAACAAAAAACGCAGGAGCTGGGAAAGGTGAAAGATTTCACGGAAACAGAACTGGCCTCCCTGTATGCGACGATCGGGCTGGGCGCGCTGAAGTTTTTCCTGCTGCGGGTGGACCCGAAAAGAAAAATGTTGTTTAACCCCGAAGAATCCATCGATTTCCAGGGATTCACGGGTCCCTTCATCCAGTATACCTACGCCCGCACCCGGTCCATATTAAGAAAGGAAACGCCCTCCGGAGAAAAAACAGCCGCGCCCCTGCTGCCCGCTGAAAAAAAACTGCTCATCGAGTTGGAGAAATTCGGGGAAACCGTAGAAAAAGCCGGCGCGGAAATGGACCCTTCCGTCATTGCCAATTATGTATTTACGCTGGCGCAGACCTTTAACTCATTTGCTGCAGAATTGAGGATACTGACTGCTGAAACGCCGGAGAAAAAAGAGCTGAGGCTGCAGATGGCCGAGCTTACCGCCCATGTTATTAAAACGGGGATGCGCCTGCTGGGCATAAGGGTCCCTGAAAAAATGTAAATGTAGCGGTCGCCTGCGGCTTTACATAAAACCTCCCTGCTGCTGCCGGAGCGATTGAAGCGAGGGGTCCATTTGAATGGCCCTGTCGCAAAGCTGCTGCCCCTTCTGCTTCTCCCCCATTTTCTGGTAAGACAGTCCGATCATATACAATGCGCGCGCATTGGTATTGTCCAGCTCCAACGCCTGGTCCCAGTACCCGATCGCTTCCCGGTATTTACCATTTTGATAACAGGCCTGCGCCGCCTGATAGATCAACTCTGCATCTGAAGGCTTCTTTTTGATCAATTCCCCTAAGATAGCGATCCCCTTTTCAAAAACTCCCGCATTCAGATAGGCATTTCCGAGGTTCTCCATATAATCGTTGCTCTTCTTGTATCCCTTGGAGCCGGCGAGTTCTATGAACTGCAGGGACTTTTTATGGTCCGGCACAACGCTGTATGCCAGGCCGCACTCGTATATCCAGTTCGTTTTGGAAGAATCGAGGGCGATGGCCCGCTCCAGGTAAACGACCGATTGCTTGTTATTGCCCATGTCGAGATAAGCCCTGCCGATCGTATAGGGAATTTCGGCCCTTTGCGGTTCTTCCCTGNNTACCGGATCGCCTCGTCCCATTTGCGAAGGTTAAATGACAGCGCGGCCAGGTTCCCTATTACGATAGGATTTTCTTTTTCCTTTTTTTCCGCTTCCAGGAATCGCTGATAGGCTTCCGCATAGCGGTTCTGCTCCAATAAAGCCGCAGCCAGTTCAATCAATGAGGGAGTATGATCGGGAGATAGTTCATGAGCTTTGGCAAAACGCTTTTCGGCTTCCCGGAACCGGCTCGCGTTCTTCTCTTCTATCCCTTTCTGAAAATAGAATAAAGCGCTATCGGATTGACCATGGACGAAAGATGCGGTCAAAAAGAATACGGTCAACAATAAAATACTCTTCATCACAGGCAGATTTTTATGTATGCCATCCACATTAACGCCGTACCTATACCCAATCATTGCGGCCGGGGACAAACGGGCCTCCAAACGCCAACGCATAATATAGAATGCCTGAAACGAAATGCCTGAAGCCGATACTGCAAAGCGGATTATTTCAATATTATTGCGGCTAACGGCGGGAGGTGCACATTTATTTGATATTTATCGTCCTTTTTATCCACAAGAATGGTTTCGATAGCGGGATTGTACACATCGCCCGACCCCCAATATTTCTTGTCGTCGCTGTTGAGGATCTCCTTCCATTCGGATTTCCCGGAAACATAAATTTTCCAGTCATACCTGACCATGGGCGTCAGGTTCAGGACGACCAGGAGATCATCCGCGGGCTGAAGGCCCTTTCTTTTATACACGATCACCGATTCCTCTCGATGGTCCAGGTCTATCCATTCAAAGCCCTCCCGGTCAAATTGTTTTTCATACAGCGCGGGCTCTCCTCTCAACAGGAAATTAAGATCCCTGACCAGGTCCTTCAGGAGGCGATGCGGCTCATAAACAAGCAGTTCCCAGGGCAGTTCAGAACGATAATTCCATTCGCTGGTCGCGCCGAATTCATCGCCCATAAACATCAGTTTGCCGCCGGGATGGGTAAACATGTAAGTATAGAGGCATCTCAGGTTGGCAAATTTTTGCCAGTCGTCGCCGGGCATCTTATACAACATAGGGCTTTTTCCGTGGACCACTTCATCATGACTCAGCGGCAGCATAAAGTTCTCATCATAAAAGTACATGATGCTGAATGTGAATTTATCCTGCAGGAATTTTCGCTGCCAGGGATCCGCTTTAAAAAAATCCAGGGTATCATGCATCCATCCCATCATCCATTTCATGCCAAATCCCAGTCCGCCGGTATACGTAGGCCTGCTGATGCCCGGCCAGTCCGTCGCTTCTTCCGCGATCATCTGCGCATGGGGGAAGTCGCGGTAAATGGTTTCATTCAGGTCTTTGATAAAAGCCATGGCTTCCAGGTTGCCGTCGCCGCCATATTCATTAGGCTCCCACTGGCCTTCTTCCCTTGAATAATTCAGCTTCAGCATGGAGCTCACGGCATCCACCCGCATGCCGTCGATATGAAACTTATCGAACCAGAAACGCGCCGAAGAGATCAGAAAAGATTTTACCTCTCCCCTTTTATAATTAAAGACATAGCTGTTCCAGTCGGGGTGGAATCCCTTGCGCATATCTGCATACTCGTAGGTATGCGCGCCATCGAACATAAACAAACCATGCGCATCGTATGGAAAATGCGCCGGCGCCCAATCGAGCAGCACGCCGATGCCTTCGCGGTGAAAAGCTTCCACCAGCTTCATAAAATCCTGTGGGTTGCCGAACCGGGAAGTGGGCGCAAAATATCCCGTGGCCTGGTAGCCCCAGCTTCCGTCGAAAGGGTGTTCCATGACCGGCATCAGTTCCACATGGGTAAAACCCATTTCCTTCACGTAGGGAACCATCCTTTCGGCAATCATTTCGTAACTGTTATAGGATTCTTCGTCGTGCTTATCCGGTCTCATCCAGCTGCCAAGATGCGCTTCATACACGCTCCAGGGAGCATGCAATGCATTGTGCACCCTCCTGGATTCCATCCAATGCGTATCGTTCCATGTATAGTCGAGATCCCAGGCGATGGTAGCCGTCGCCGGGCGTTTTTCCCAAAAATGCGCGAAGGGGTCGCCCTTATCCAGGATGCGCCCCTCATAGCCAATGATATGGTATTTATACAATTCGCCTTTCTGCAGGCCGGGAATAAATCCTTCCCAGATCCCCGAATTGTCCAGGCGAACATAGAGGGGATGCGAACGCGTATCCCAGTTGTTGAAATTACCGATAACGGAAACAGCGGTAGCGTTAGGCGCCCATACGGCAAAATAGTATCCTGTCCGGTTGAGTACTTCTACCTGGCGGGATCCGAAAAGTTCATACAGGCGGTAGTGAACGCCCTGCTGAAAATTGCGGATATGCTCATTGTTGAATAATGAATAATTCCATACATTTTTTTCAGCGTCGACAAAATGAAGGTCCTCGTATCTTCTCCCGGCATTTTCCATATATAGTCATTAACAGAGATTACTCGGCGCCGATCGTAAACCCATTGGGGATCACCGCGCTTTTTTTGATCACCACGATCCCGTCCTTGACCGTATAAAAAGGGTGGTCCGTATTATCCAGATGGCCCCCTCCTACGATTCTAACGTCATCGCCTATGCGGCAATTCTTATCCACCAGCGCATTGCTGATAAAACAATTATTGCCGATGCCGGTAACAGGTATATTTTCCCGCTGGGCTTTCTCGATATCATCCAGCGTTTCATAAAAATCATTCCCCATAATATAGCTGCTAACAATGGTTGTGCCGAACCCGATCCGAGACCGGATGCCTATAACGCTATTGTCTATGCGCGAAGCGTTCAGGATACAGCCTTCGGCGATAATGGTCTTTTCCATCGTGGTGCCGCTGATCTTGGCAGGCGGCAGCATCCTTGGCCGGGTATAGATGGACCGGTTATTGTCGAACAGGTTAAAATCGGGAATATCCTTTGTCAGCCCCAGGTTGGCCTCATAAAAAGAATAGATATTTCCTATGTCCGTCCAGTAACCGTCGTATTGGAAACTGGCCACCTTATACCGCGTTAAGGATTGGGGGATGATCTCCTTGCCAAAATCCGTTCCTTCGGAGAATTCTTTTTCCAGCAGGTCGAACATCAGATCGCGGTTGAAAATATAGATGCCCATCGACGCCAGCCAGTTTCTTCCGGCCGATTGCATTTCGTTTCCGGTATCGCTTTGCCATTCGGGCAGCAGTTCGCTTTTCGGCTTTTCAATAAAAGAGGTGATCAGACCGTCCTCATTTTTTTTGAGTATGCCGAAATCGGGCGCGTCCTTTGCCGTTACCGGGATGGTGGCAATAGAGATATCGGCGCCCTTGTCGATATGCCCGTTCAGCATTATGGTAAAATCCATCTGGTAAAGCTGATCGCCGGAAAGAATAAGCACATATTCGCAGGGAAAGGTACGGAGATGCCGCAGGCCCTGCCTGACCGCATCGGCGGTTCCCTGGTACCAGGTCGGGTTATCGGGCGTTTGTTCAGCGGCCAGTATATCCACAAAAGCAGAGCTAAACGCGCTGAAATGATAGGTATTCTTGATATGGCGGTTCAGGGAAGCCGAGTTGTACTGGGTGAGCACGAACATCCTGGATATGCCCGAATTAAGGCAATTGGAAATAGGGATATCTACCAGCCGGTATTTACCGCCTATCGGCACCGCGGGCTTTGAGCGGCTTGCTGTCAGCGGGTATAAACGCGTTCCTGCGCCGCCGCCCAGGATAACTGCCAGAATTGATTTAGACATAACCACATTTTTAGATTAACAATTTCAGGTAATAAGGGCTTCCAGCATTCTCAATCTTGTACCGGGGCTGTAATAAGTTGGCGGCATCCTGGTTAAAAGATCCGATATCCTATCTCAACCGGCGGCAACCCGTTTGTACAGTTCTATGTATTTTTTTACGCTGGTTTTCCAGTCAAAGTCCAATTGCATCATATGCTTCCTTATGGAAAGCATCTTTTTTTTGTCGCGATACAATTCTGCCGCTCTCCATATTGCATGGCAGATATCCCCGGTCGCGGCATGTTCAAAACAGATCCCGTAACCATTTTCATCGCCGTAATCGATAACCGTATCTTTCAGCCCGCCTGTCCGCCTGACCATAGGAACCGTGCCATAACGCATGGAATACAGCTGGTTCAACCCGCAGGGCTCCACCCTTGAAGGCATCAGCAAAAAATCGGCCCCTGCATAGATCTGGTGGCTTAATCCTTCATCATAACCAATATACACATTGTAATCCGAATTCGACTGATCTGTTAATCTTTGCAGCGCATTCTCTACCCCGGCATTTCCGCTGCCCAGGATAATAAAACTCATCCTTCGGCCGATATACCGGAAAGATTCGGCGATCGCCTGCGGCAAAAGATCGGCTCCTTTCTCGCCAACCAGCCGGCCAATAAACGCGATCAGGGGCTTCTCAAAATCAAGATCGAACCGGTCGCACATGGCCATCTTGTTTTTCGCCTTACCGGCTTCAACGTCTTCCACGCCATAATGATAGGGAACAAAGGGGTCTGTCCGGGGATCCCAGATATGGCTGTCGATACCATTAAGGATGCCCGTGCACTTGCCTTTTTCATATTCAAAGAGCGCTTCCAGGCCATTGCTTTTATATTTGAGTTCCTGCAGGTAATTAGGGCTTACGGTGGTAACTGCCGAAGCGCATTTGATACCGCTGGCCAGGGGATTGATGCAGTTATTCCAGTCGAGCTTTCCCCAATGCCAGGTATCCCATTCGGGGATATAGATGCTTTTATCCCAACCCATCCAACCCTGGTATTCCGCATTATGGATCGTTAACACAGTAGGCAGGGACCGGAGCGCGGCATACTTATAACAATTGGCCGCCATAAAAGGAATAAGGGCGGTATGGTGATCATGCACATGGATCAGGTCGGGTTTTTGTTCCCAGGCGTTCACCCATTCCAAAACCGCGACCTGGAAAGCCACAAAGCGTTCGGTATCGTCGTCGTATCCATAGATCTTTTCCCTATCCAGCAAGCCATTGATGTCGAGCAGATAAAGATCAAACCCCAGCGATCGATCCGCTTCCCTGATCACGGTGAACTCGAACCACCGGTTTCCCAGGTTGGCATATCCCTTATGCGCTACCTCCCACTGATGAGTATATAAAAATTTGGTGCGATACATTGGCATGACCAACCTGGCCGAATGACCAGCCTGGTTAAGGTATAGGGGCAGGGCTCCCGCTACATCGCCTAATCCGCCGGCCTTCGCCACCGGATAACATTCTGCGCTCACATGCAATATCTCCATGTTTTATCTACTCATTAAGACAAGCCTTATATATTGTTGACGTTTAAATATTTCCATTCAATTTAGGAAGGATTTGCTAACTAAGCATCAAGCAATTAAAAATTTTTCGCATGGGAAATAGTTGGTATTTTCAAAGCGAAATAATAAACTCCGATTCATTATGCAGCCCCAAACCAAATGGTCTCAGTTCGGCACCCTGATCACGGTATTCTTTTTCTGGGGATTCGTGGCCGCTTCAAACGGCATATTCATACCCTTTTGCAAAACGCATTTTGAACTAGATCAGTTTGAATCGCAATTGGTAGACGCGGCATATTATGGCGCCTATTTTTTTGGTTCGCTGATCCTGTACATGTTGTCTTCCATCAGCGGGGTTGATATCTTAAACAAGATCGGTTATAAGAACGGGATCATTTACGGATTGCTTATATCCGTTGCGGGAGCGCTGGCCATGGCTTTTATATCCACTTCCGAATCTTCCACTTTTACGATGGTGCTGATCGCTTTTTTCCTGATCGCCCTGGGATTCTCCCTGCAGCAGACCGCCGCCCAGCCCTTTGCCGTAGCGCTCGGGTCGCCGGAAACCGGCGCGCACCGGCTGAATATGGCGGGAGGTATTAATTCGATCGGCACCTTGCTCGGCCCCCTGGTGGTGAGCGTGGTCTTGTTCGGAGGCCTGAAGGACGATAATAAAATCGCCACCCTCGGCAATATCAAGACCCTCTATATTATTCTTGCCGCGCTTTTTACGGCCGTTGCGGTATTTTTTGCCGTCTCAAAACTTCCGAAGGTCACCAGCAATGAAAAAATTGAAAGCAGTCCCAAGGCGCTGATCACGCTGGCGATCATAGCCATTCCCACCTTTGTTCTTATTTTCATGAACGAATGGGTGGTCATGCATTTCGGGGATTCCGCAAAGGGTTATCTCATCATCGGCACGCTGGGGCTCACGCTGGGCCTGTTGTTCTACGCCATGTACGCTTCCCGCTCCAATAAAACCGGCTGGGGGGCCATGCAATATCCCCAACTGACGCTGGGCATGATCGCTATCTTCGTTTATGTCGGCGTGGAAGTGACCATCCAGAGCAATATGGGCGCCCTGCTCAAAACCGAAGACTTTGGAGGGCTCGACGAAAAATACATCTCCCAGTACATCTCGCTGTATTGGGGAAGCTTGATGATCGGCCGGCTTACCGCGGCTATTTCTGTATTCAACCTGAAAAAAAGCGCCAAACGTTTGCTCAGTTTCGTTGTTCCCTTCCTGGGGTTCCTGCTGATCCTGCTGGTGAATGTGTTAAGAGGCAACGAGATCGGCAATCTCTATGTATATGCCATCTGTATCCTGTTCCTGATCGCCGCTTTCATGTATTCGAATGAGAAGCCCGTAGCCATGCTGCTTTCGGTTTCGGTGATGGCGGCGCTGGCCATGCTCATTGGCATCTTTACCAAGGGCGATATGGCGATGTTTGCCTTTATCAGCGGCGGATTGTTCTGCTCGGTGATGTGGCCCTGTATCTTTTCCCTGGCCATTGCCGGTTTAGGAAAATACACCAGCCAGGGCTCGGCATTCCTGATCATGATGATATTGGGCGGCGCGATCATTCCTCCCCTGCAGGGCGCGCTCTGCGATTTTGATGCCACAATGCCCCAGGGGATCCTAAACACTTCATTCACTCATTTCTCCTATATCATTCCGGCAATATGCTTTGTCTATCTTGCATGGCATGCATTAAAATCAAGGCAGGCGCTAAAGGCGCAGGGAATAGATTTTGATCAGCAGATCAGCGGGGGACATTAAATTTTTAGCATTAGTATGGCAAATTCCATCTCAGCACAGCAACTGGCAATAGGCGTTGATATCGGCGGCACCAATACCAAGTTCGGCATCGTCGACAGAAGCGGCAATATTCTTTTTTCGGGGGAAATCTCTTCGCGAAACCACGACGATCCCGAAACCTTTATCGACGAGCTTCACAAACACCTGTACCCGCTGATTGAACGCGCGGGAGGCATTGGAAGGATCAAGGGCATCGGCGTAGGAGCCCCCAACGGCAATTATTACACAGGCACGGTAGAATACGCGCCTAACCTGCCCTGGAAAGGCATCATCCCGCTGGTAAAGATCATCAACAACAGGTTCCGGTTACCTTCCATACTCACCAACGACGCTAATGCCGCAGCGCTGGGGGAAATGATGTACGGGGCGGCAAAAAACATGAAAGATTTCATCATGATCACCCTCGGTACCGGAGTGGGCAGCGGCATCGTGGCCAACGGGCAGCTGATCTACGGCCATGACGGGTTCGCCGGCGAACTCGGCCATACCATTATCATTCCCAACGGGAGGCTTCATGAGGGGACAGGCAAATACGGATCGCTGGAAAGTTATGCCTCTGCCACCGGCGTCAGGCTAACCGCCATTGAAATGATGGCCAAATCGGACGAGCCCAGCCTGTTGCGCGCCATTCCACACGACGAGATCGATTCCAAAAAAGTATATGATGCGGCAGTAAAGGACGATAAGCTGGCAAAAGAAGTGTTTGCATTTACAGGGCAGATACTGGGGCTGGCGCTAGCCAATTTTGTGATGTTCTCAAGCCCCGAAGCGATCATCCTTTTCGGGGGGCTTGCCAAGGCAGGGGACCTTATCCTGAAGCCAACCGTAGAAAATATGGAAGCCAACCTGATCAAAATATTTCAGAACAAAATAAAGATACTGGTCAGCCATCTCAAGGAAGCCGATGCGGCCATTCTGGGCGCCAGCGCCCTGGTATGGGATATGAAGGGCGATAAATAGATCACACAATCATTCATTAAATACATTGCAGCATGGAACTTAAGGACCTATTTGATAAAGCGGTAAAAGAAAGCAGGGAGCTTGCCGACAAACCAAGCAATGACGCGCTGTTGCAACTGTATTCGCTTTTCAAGCAGGCGACAGAAGGAGATGTGCATACCGATCCTCCTTCCAACCCGTTCGATTTTGTATCCAAGGCCAAATACGAAGCCTGGGCCTCCTTAAAATCCAAGTCGAAGGAAGAAGCGATGCAGGAATACATCAGACTGGTTGAAAAGCTGAAGCGTTAACGCTGGCAAATCTATCTTGGGAAAATATTGTTGGCCATGCCGGGCAGCAGCGGCAGGCGCGCATCGAAATACTTATTAAACAGGAGGCGGAAAGAGTTAACGGCGTTCACGGAATGATCCCAGAACGCATAATCCTTATCAGAACAATACACGGCATACAATATTTTACAGCTGGCCGACTCAAAAAGGGGATCCGATTCGGCAAATTTAAAGCCATGATCGCCCTGTAATATGATCACAAAGTCCCTTCCCTCGTACATGCTCATGATCGAGTCGATCATATTGTTAATGATCTGATTTGAATAATGGATATTGGGAGCATACTTGCTTGCACCCTGCTTCCAATCGGTCGAAAAATCAAAGGAACCGTCTGCTTTAAATATAAAAGGAGCATGCGTGTACATGAGATGAAACATAAAAAAAGCAGGCTGGGGATCGTCGCGGCGCCGTTGCGCGGCCCGCAGGCTTTCTTTTAAGATCTTATTTCTCGAATCGACAAGCTTTATCAGCGACTGCGTCATATCCACAGAATCGTAATAGGCCTTATTTCCCGATAAGATATGCGTCAGGCCCCATCCGATATCCCTGCGGGTTCGCTCAAACAGGGTCTGGTCGTTGATCAGGCGGGTCGACTCGCTGTAAAATTCTTTAACGGCAGCGGTAGGATGATCTTTCAGATCGTAGATCGCGTGGTTCTCGATAGCGTATCCATTTCTTCTGAAGACCTCCACAACCGGGTTATCTTTTAATTGCTGCCTTCGGAGAACGGCATCGGCATAGTTCACAATGGAATGATTGCGGATACTATCGACATAACGCATATGCAGGATCGAATTGACGGAATACAACGTATTGTTGTACGCGCTCATCGCCGAATCCGCCACAAAAAAACCTTTCCCGCGAAGCAGGGAATCAAGCGGGTTATCATATCCCCATCTTTCTTTCATTACGCTGCTGGCGGAATACTCGTCCGAAATGATCCAGAAAACAAATGGTTTGGGGGAGCCGGGCGGAATGCGTATGTTCTCAATCGTTTTTTTGTCGCGTTCCGTAAGTCCATGATCGGGCGGGCCGGCAATCAGGTAGCCGTATGCGAAGGAAGCCGATTCCACGACGATAAAAACAACCAGCAGCGTCGCCAGCAAACGAGCGAACCTGGCCGGGGGGCGGGCTAGCCTTTTTAGCAAAATGGCCGCCAAAACCGTCAGCGCCGCGATCCCGGGAAGCATGAACCGGTAAGGCGTAAGCGCCTTAAGCCAGTCGTACCGATCAGTAAAATCTTTTAACACGCCGAAAAAAAAGAAGATCGTCAACAGGAGGCAGGCATAGGCCAGCGCCCTGGAAAACTCCCGGAAGATCAATTCCGAAACGACGCCAACGCCCAATGCGATCAGGATATAGTTGACCGCCAGTTTGCCGACGGCCGGAATAGCCATCAGCCCCGGATATTCATTTAATCCGTGCAGGACAATAAACAGCGGAAAACATAAGATCAGCAGGTAATACCGTAAACGCGTTTTGCTATCCATTCAATACAACTAATTGCTAGGTCCCGAATAAACGCTATCTGTATCAGCATTGGAAGACGCCCCCATTACAGGCCGGATCAGCCTTTCAGCGCTTTGACGATCTCAATAAAATCATCCGCCGCCAGGGAAGCGCCGCCTACCAGTCCCCCGTCGACATCTTCACAGGCAAACAATTCCGCGGCATTGTTTGCTTTTACGCTACCGCCATAAAGGATAGGGGTAGCCGCAGCGGTTTCCTCTCCGTACTTTTTTTTCAGCGTCGACCGGATAAAGGAATGCATTTCCTGCGCCTGTTCGGCGGCGGCGGTTTTACCCGTTCCGATGGCCCAGATAGGCTCATAGGCGATGATAACGCGTGAAAAATCTTCCTTGTTCAGGTGAAATAAAGAAGCTTCTATCTGGTCTGCGACATATTGGTTCTGGTTGCCGGACTCGCGCACCGCCAGGGGTTCGCCACAGCAAAACAAGGGCGTAATTTCATTTTTAAGGCATAGGTCGGCTTTTCCCGCGAGCAGGGCATTGTCTTCCCCGAAATATTCCCTTCTTTCGCTATGCCCTATTACGCAATAACGGATGCCGATGGAACGGAGCATTTCGGCTGAGACCTCGCCGGTGAAAGCGCCGGACGCCTTATGATAACAATTCTGCGCGGAGATATGGTAATGATATTCATTTGCCACAACGCTGTTGCTCATGATCAGGTAGGGAAAGGGAACAGCGAAAATCACTTCCTGAAAGGGCTTTAAGGCGATCTTAGCCTGCAGTATTTCATTCAGTAGGGATTCCGCCTGCTGGTATGTCCCGTTCATCTTCCAGTTAGCGGCGGCAATTTGCTTTCTCATAGCTATGGTAGTTTTATAAAATGTGCCGTAAAACCCATCCATCGCCTGCGTGGATAGGATGTAAGGCACAAAGGTTTTAACCTTGTGATAATATGTATTGACGGATGGTTTCAGGCGATGCTTCACCTATTGAACAGACGAAGTAACCATCAGACCAAAACAATTTCTGATACCAATATTGCTTACGAAGCGTAGCGCTATGCAACTGCCATAATTGACGAGCGCTTTCCTGCTTTAGCCTGCGAACAATTTGAGCAATGGATAAGCGTGGAATGTAACGGATAAGAAAATGTGCATGGTCTTTGTCAGTTTCCATTACTTCAATTTCAAAATCTGAAACAGAAGCAATGGAAGTAAAGATGCGCTTTGCATCATCATTGACCTGACCGACAAGCATTGACTTACGGTACTTGCAGACAAAAATGAGATGGCATTTTAAGTAATGCTTTGAACGATTGGTGGAGATGTAATTACTTTTTTGAGACATAGTAGCGTAGTTTTTGTAAATCCCCTTTTACCTGAACAGGAAAGGGTTTACAAAAACATATCGTGCTTTGTAAGAAAATTACTATCTTTACGCCAATGTTAAAGGCTTACAAATACGCCATTTTACCTACCGAAGAACAAAAGCGCCAGTTAGCTAAGTTTTTCGGCAGTTGCAGATTTGTCTTTAATCTTGGATTGGAGACCAAGATGCAAGCATGGACTACTGCGCGTAAGCATTTAACCTGTATAGACCTTGCCAATCAAATGAAGGAGCTGAAAGACACCGAAGCCGGATGGCTACATGAATGTCCTTCGCAAACCTTGCAAATGGCTTTGCGAAACTTAGATAATGCCTACACGCAATTCTTTAAGGGTGGCGGCTTTCCTAAATTCAAATCAAAGCATAGAAGGCAGTCTATACAGTTTCCGCAAGGTGTGAAAACAGATTTTGAGAACAGCGCCATATTTCTCCCGAAGCTGAAAAACGCGACCTGTATTTTTCACCGTCAATTCAAAGGCGATATTAAAACAGTAACCGTTTCAAAAACTTCAACAGGCAAATACTTCGTAAGCATACTGGTTGAGAACCAAAAGCAGTTGGCGAAGAAAAAACCTGTCAGGGAGAAAACCACAGTCGGAATAGATATGGGCGTGCAAACCTTTGCTACCCTTTCTGACGGAACAACCTTTGACAATCCCAAGCATTTAAGAAGGAATCTTAAAAGGCTTCGGGTAGAGCAAAGAAAGTTAAGCCGTAGATTTAAGAAGGGCGCAAAGGAGCAAAGCAGAAGTTACCAAAAACAAAAACTGGTAGTTGCTAAACTTCACGAACACATCAAAAACCAACGTGAGGACTACTTACACAAAGCAAGTACAACCATCATTCGTTCTTTTGACGCCGTTTGCCTTGAAGATTTAAACATCAAAGGCATGATGCAAAATGAGAAGTTGGCGCTTGCCATAGGTGAAGTAGGTTGGCACAAGTTCAAAACAATGCTGGAATACAAAGCAGAATGGTACGGGAAAAATATCCTGTACATTGGGCGTTTTGCTCCATCATCGAAACTGTGCTCACATTGCGGAACGATTTTCAAAGAACTAAGTTTGAAAGGCAGGTCGTGGACTTGTCAATCATGCGGCACACATCACGAAAGGGATGAAAATGCTGCGAGAAATATAAAGAGCTTCGGGCTTCGGATAAAGCCTTCAACCGTTAACGTGAGCCATTAGGCTGTGCGTATGGGTTGAGAAGCCCACTCATCGCTTTGCGTGAGTGGGTAGTTCACAAAGATTGCTCAAATATAAGCTTCAATTGGCGCTTTTCCTTTTCGCTCAACCGGCTATTCTTCATTTTTTTCCAGTTGTCAATGTGAATAAGCGCCTTATCAAAAGCGTATTTTTCCTGGCTTCCCCAGGTAAAGCTGGGTATGAAAGCAGGCGTTAATCCCTGGCCGAAAACATTTGCGCATACGCCGATCACTGCGCCCGTATTAAAGGAGGTATTGATGGCCGAACGCGAATAATCGCCCATAATGATCCCGCATTTAAGGCCTGCGGGAATATATCCCCTGGCCGCCTGACTCCAGGCGTTCACTTCAGCCGCATTGTTTTTAACATTGGAATTGGAAGTGCCTGCGCCGAGATTGCACCACTCTCCTATAACGCTGTCGCCCAGGTAGCCGTCATGCGCCTTATTGGAATAGCCGAGAAGCACGCTGTTCTTGATTTCTCCGCCCACCGTACAATAGGGGCCGATCGTAGTGGCGCCATAGATCCGGGTTCCCATTTTCACGACCGCGCCTTCGCATATGGCTGCGGGTCCGCGTACCAGCGCGCCTTCCATTATCTCGGCATTCCTGCCTATGTACACGGGGCCGGCGGCGGCATTGATGATGCAATGCGATAAGACCGCGCCCTCTTCAATAAATATATTTTCCGGGTTTACTGTTTGCACCGTAGCGGGAATGGGGCCTGGGGTTTTTCCCTTCGTGACCAGGCCGATATCCTCGCGGATCGCCCAATCATTCCATAGGAATATATGCCAGGGATACTGAACGATCCTGACGGTATCCCAGGCGGGAGAATCTGAATAGGAACCATCGCTTTTTACCAGCGAATCGATCAATGCGCGGGAAGGAAGAATATTTCCTGAAACAATAAAGGCTTCGCCGGGGCCCGATTCAACCTCGCTGGTCAGTCGTATTTTCTTCCCCAGGAAAGCCTCCCATTTTTCCCTTATGGTCAGTATGCCAACGCGCAGATCGGCGGCGGAACGCGTTAGCGTCAAGGGGAACAGGTTGGACCTTACCTCCTTATCGTTTAACAACAGTTGATCCATCATTAAAACTACGATAATTTATTAACGGCAATACCCCTCGCCAGATAAAACCCGAAGCCTGGAAAAGGGACGCTATCAACGACTGAAACAGCTTCTTATCAACTGAAACAAAAACCCCTTCCTGACAAGAAAGGGGCAATAGGGTAAAGAAAGCAAAATATATCCTTATTTCTTCTGGTATCTTTTCTTGAACTTATCGATACGGCCTGCCGTATCCACCAGCATCTTCTGACCGGTAAAGAAGGGGTGCGAAGCGCTGGAAATTTCCAATTTGATCAGGGGGTACTCGTTGCCATCATCCCATTTAATGGTTTCCCTGGTAGCGGCAGTAGAGCGGCTCAGGAAGGTAACGCCATTACTCATATCCTTAAAAACCACGAACCTATAATTCTTAGGATGAATATCCTTTTTCATAATGCTTTAATTTAAAGGTTGTACGGATTTTGCCGTACTGTTAAAAATGAACGCGAAATTACGCTTAATTTATTTAGCAATCCAAAAAAACCTGGGTTTTTACCCCAATATTGCCTTCTTTCCATATGCTCCTGGTTTCAGCCGCTGGGGTCGCCGGGTATTCGTCAAACCGGTTCCTTATTTCAGGAAAAACCGTATTCCAAGGCGGAGTCGCCGTTTTGTTTAACGCGACCGGGGAATAAGCGCCGGGGCCTTCTCTGCCCGATATTTAGCTTGGGGCAGACGGCCAGAAACAGCCTAGCTTCTCATATTGATGAACTGGAGAGGAATGCCCAGTCCGGCTTGCTGGCATAGCTTGATGATCTGTTGCAGATCGTCGAGCTTTTTACCGGTTACCCTTACCAGGTCGTCCATGATCTGGGCCTGCACCTTCAGGCCGCTGTCCTTGATCAGCTTGACGATCTTCTTGGCGTCTTCCTGCTTTAACCCATTCCGGACGCTTACTTCCTTTTTAATGATCTTGCCGCTGGGATAACTTTTTTTTGAAAGATCGAATGCCTCGGGGGCTATGCCCTGCTTGTGCGCACGGCTGATCAATACATCGGTCACCTGCCCCATTTTCATCTCGTCTTCCGTTTCTATCGCAAGGGTGAACGCCTTTTTATCCAGGTCCATCGCCACATGACTGTTCTTAAAATCAAACCGGTTGGTAATTTCCTTTCTTACCACATTGACGGCATTATCCAATAGTTGAAGCTCTACTTTGCTGACAATATCAAATGAAGGCATGGCAGTGATTTTGGCAAAGGTAAGAAGGGTATCGTTCATTCCCAGAAACTAAAAGGCCCCTGTAGAAACAGGGGCCTGTAACCAAAACTAACTGCTTATGAGAAAATCTTAAATAAATACTTTCTATTATATTTGAAGAAACATCGTCGGGATCGCCTCTTTTTTCTTCCTTTCCAACTTCTACATATATAAGACTCCGTTTAAGATAAAAGGGCGCCTTTAAAATTGTTAAAATTTTCTAAAAACGCATTTTTTCAATAAATAGCAAGCAGCATCCGGATCTTTATTTGGCCTTGGCCCGGGCATTTCTATGCAGGATGATAAACAGGACTATTCCGGATAAGATAAGAAGAGAAGAAATCAATTCGGCCTGCGTAGGACGGAAACCCAGAATATCGTACCGGGTATTTACCCTGATCTTTTCGATAAAAAACCTTTCCAGTCCGTTCAATGCCAGGTAAACGGCAAAAAGCGCGCCCGGAACGCTGAGCTTATTCCTCAGGAACAGCAGGATGCCGGTCAGCAAAAGACAAACGACCGTTTCATAAAAAGCGGTGGGAAACACGGGTATCGGCAGTTGGCTGCAATACTGGCCTGTGCAGCCTTCTATCTTTACGCCTTCATTAATTACGTTGTGCGGAAAATTATACGCTACCATCCAGTCGGGAAGCCAGGAAGGAGCAGGAACATGCCTGAACTGAATTTCAGAGATGTCTTTAAAATTGGATTGCTGTAGATACACCTGCGCATGCTCGGCAAGCGCCTTATTGAAGGTCGCGCTGTCGGCGGGTACCGCCTTTCCCTCCGGGGAACTGACATAAGCGCTGTTGAGGATACCCCAGTCGCCGTCTCCCGATACCTGGCAACCGATCCGGCCGATCGCATAAGCCAGCAGCAGGGCCGGGGCCATCGCATCGCACAGATGACGAAACCCGATCTTGTGTTTGCGGGAATAAACAAAAATAGCGGCGGCAGCGCAGATAAGCCCACCATAAAACGTCAAGCCGCTGAACGACAGCAGCGCTTCAACAGGATTGCGCCAGAACTCATTCCAGTTTTCCAGGTTATGGAAGATCTTGGCGCCAAGAAAACCAAAAATAGCCGCAAGCACCACCATGTCTCCCACCCTGTCGTGGGGCCAGATGCGGATGGTGCGCTCCTCGGGCCTGGGTAATTGCTGTTTCTTTTTTTCGCGCCATTTTAACCAGGTGAATAAGGCGCCGATCAGGATGCCCGCGGGCCAATGCCCCTCGCCGGAAAAAATAAACTCCTGGGGATCGGCGATGGCGGTCCTGCCCACCAGGAACAATCCGACGATCTTATACCCCAGTAAAAAGCCAAGCAGGAAATTAAGCGCCAGTTCATTGAAACCCGCAGGTTTGCCCACTACGACCTTTGTATCCTCCGATTGCATCAGCCCCGCTCTTTCCTTATGCGTAAGTTCGCGGTTCAACACATAGGCCGCCGCCAGGAAAGCAAGGGCTACAAAAAAACCAAATGAATTTACAAACTGGAACCCGCTCCAAGGCTCAATGCCAAATAAATCCTTGATCGCATAGTAAAGGTTGGGATACATGTATTTCTATCAGATTGTATAATAGCCTGAAGCCGGTTTCAATCTGCAATGATATGAAAAGAAACGGAGATTCTGCTCAATAAAAAGCCGCCCCAACAGCATTGAGACGGCATTAATAAGATAGGCTTCAGCTGCTTATTCGCGACCCGGCCATACCATTCCCGCAATTCCCTTCCTAATTACAATATGCGTCAAAGGCGGCGATCAGGTTCTGCGCGATCATCTGGGCCGAACGGCCTTCGATCATATGCCTTTCAATAAAATGCACCAGCTTTCCATCCTTAAACAAGGCCACTGAAGGGGAAGACGGAGGATAGGGCAACAGGTGTTGCCTGAGCTCCTGCACCGCATCCATATCAAAGCCCGCAAAACTGGTAGCCAGGTGATCAGGTTTTTTGGCGCTGTTGGCGACCGCCATCAATACCCCGGGTCTTGCCGTGCCGGCCGAACAGCCGCATACAGAATTAACGACCACCAGGGTCGTTCCTTTTTCTTTTAACTGATCTTTTACCGCTTCGGGGGTCAACAATTCGATAAATCCGTTTTCAGTTAATTCCTCTTTCATCGGAATCACCAATTCTGCAGGATACATATTTTTTAAGTTTAATGATTTAATAATTGTTGTGTATAAAACGCAAAGCTATACAAAAAGTTCATTGGCTATTTTATTAAAAAACCGGAATTTTTGTCATACTAAATTTATAAAAACCGACACTATGTCTATCGCTGATGGGACGGCCGTGACGATTTGGGTCGATAAAATGAATAATCCGCCAATGGTATATCCTTTGACGATCACAAACCGACAACTGATTTCAAACCCAATAACAAATCAAATACTATGACACTGGTAAATGTAAACCGCAGACCTGTTACAAAAGGCTACGACGATCTATTTGGCAGCCTGTTTAACGGCTTTCCCTGGACCGATCTTCCAAAGGGCTTCGGAAGCGTTCCTGCTGCAAATATCTATGAAACCCCGCAGGCCTATCTCCTGGAGCTGAATGCTCCCGGTCGCGCGAAAGAAGATTTCGCCATCAACGTGGAGAACGATATGCTGACCGTCAGCTTTGAGAAAAAGGAAGAAACCGGGGTTGAAGGAACCAACGCCATCCGGCGCGAATTCAATTTTAACAGTTTTAAAAGAAGCTTCACCCTGGATGAAAAAGTAGATACCGCCAATATCAAAGCGAGGTATGAAAACGGCATCTTGAAAATAGAATTACCTAAAAAAGAAGAAGTTAGGGTGGAAGCAAAACAGATTGTTGTTCAATAACCGGAGCATACTTTCAGATTCTCAATTCTTTATGTCCCATTCCGGTAGACGGGATGGGATTTTTTTAATGTTTTATTGGTTAACTTCGCCATCATTTTTATCTGCATGATAGAAAGCTTCCATTATGATTAGAAAAGCTCGCTGTTTATACATACCCCTTTTTGCCCTGCTGTTAACCGGAGTTTCCCTGAATACCATGGCCCAGGTGCCGACAGATGTGGAACAACAGACGGATAGTCTACCCTTCCAGACAGACACTGTGCATCTCCCCATTACCATTCCGCAGGATACGGTATTAAGGATCAAGAACCTTAACCCTTATTTCACCCTGCATGTCGACTCTGTGCTGCAGTATCCCCTGGAGATCAATAAGAACCCTTCCGACTATTACTGGTTCCTGAGGAACTCGCCTGTGGGGCTGCGGATCAATAAAGACAATGGCGCCCTGACCTGCAAGGTTGAAAAATCATTCTTCTTTTCGGGAAAACTGAAATACGACCAGGAATACAAGGTAGCGGTGGGCGTGCAGAGCCTTTCCAATCCCAAGGAAAGGGTGGACACTTTTTTTACGATCGTATTCTATAATACCGATATCATCCCTTCCAGGGTAAAACCCTCTGTAAGCGGAACCTTATATGTGGAAGAGGGGCAAACCGTTAATTTCAAGATACAATGCGAAACCGGCAGCTTCCCGATAGAGAACATCACTTTTTTCTCCAATACGCCGCTGATCAACTATTCGGTGGTTCGCGAATGTAACCAGGACTTCACCTGGACGCCGGATTTTGATTTTGTAAAAGACAGCGACTCCTCCAAGCTCAAGGTGGTATTGCTGAGCTTTATCGGCGCCAACCGGTTCATGCTTAAAGACACGGCGGTGGTAAGGATCATTGTAAAGGACGCCCTGAACTATCCCCTTGCCTTACAGGAATATCAACAGGCTGCCAAGAACGTAAACACCTATATCCTCCAGTTAAAATATACCTTTTTACAATTGGACCGGCGGGTGAGAAAGGTAAAGAATACGCGGACCAGCTTTGATATCACCGGGTCCACTACGGCGCTGACCGGTTCGATCCTCAATTCAGCAGGATCGGAAGCCGCCCAGAAAACAGGAAAGATATTGCCCAGCGTGGGCGTATCCCTGGTGCCGGTAAAGGAAGCGGTGGCGCCTGCAAAAACATTCGACCAGAACCAGGCTTCGCTTATCCGTTCTTCTATCAAAAGACTGGAATACCGGCTGCGCGACAACAGCCTGACCGGAGAGCGGGATCCCAATATCGTTACCAAAACCAATAAGCTGAAGGAAGAGCTGGTGCAGACGCAGGTTCAGTTGATTGATATCCCCATTGAGATCACCAATAACATGACCGAAGAAGAACTCAATCAGTACTTCAACAGTCCAAAGGTGAACAAGAAATACCGGTTGAAAAGATAAGGCCGGCTTCGGCAGCCTTATTTCACGTATCCCAGTATTTTCAACATGCTTTGAGCCGTTTGTTCCTTGGCGTACACCCAATCAACCAGTTTTCCATTCTTATCGTGCCCTACGATAATGTGTTTGGGAGAGGGCACCAGGCAGTGCTTTATGCCTCCATACCCGCTGATCTGGTCCTGGTAGGCNNTCCTGGTCCCATTTATTCACGGGCAGCAGCAGGAATTTCTCCCCGATGCCCCAGGTATCCGGCAGGGTGGTGATAAAGGAAGAATCGATCATATACCAGCATTCGCGGTCGTTCTGCATTTTCTGTCCCAGCACGCTGTAAATATGAGCCATGCTCTCTCCTACCGTATAGCTGCCGAACTCCGTAAATATATTCGGCATGGGCACCTTGTTCTTTTTACAGGCCTTTTTAATGTTGCCCACGATCTCGTTGATCATGAACTGGTAGTCGTATTCAAATCCAAGGGAATGCTTGATGGGGAAGCCGCCGCCGATGTTGATGGAATCCAGTTCGGGACATATCTTCTTTAGCTGGCAATACAGGTTAATGATCTTATTCAGCTCGCTCCAATAATAAATATCGTCTTTAACGCCTTTGTTTAAGAAGATATGCAGCATCTTCAGTTGGAACCGGTCTTCATTGCCCTCGATCTTATCCACGTAAAATTCCAGGATATCCCTGGCCCTGAATCCCAGCCGCGAGGTATAGAAAGGAAAGGTCGGCTCCTCTTCCGCAGCCACGCGAATGCCCAGTTTGAACGGAACCTTCACCGATCGTTTATACATGTTCAGCTCATCCTTATTGTCCAGCACGGGCACTACATTTTTGAATCCTGAGTTCAACAGGCCCGCTATCCTGGTTATGTACGATTTCTGCTTGTACCCGTTGCAGATAATAAACATATCCTTGGTGATCTTCCTTTTTTCATACAGCTTTTTGATGATCTCTATATCATACGCGTAGGAAGTCTCCAGGTGGATCTCATGCTTCAGCGCCTCTTCGACCACGAAAGAAAAATGAGAGCTTTTGGTGCAGTAGCAATAATTGTAGACCCCTTCATATTTATGGCGTTTAAAAGCGTTGGCGAACATCTGCTTGGCTTTTCTGATCTGCATCCCTATTTTGGGCAGGTAGGTCAGTTTCATCGGGGTGCCGTATTTTTCGATCAGGGATTTAAGGTGCAGGCCGTTAAAATAAAGTTCTCCATCCTTGGTTTCAAAATCTTCCTGCGGGTAATTGAACGTCTGCTTAACGAGGTCTGCATACGTATTGTTCATGAACTCATTAGGTGCGTTGATCGCCATAAGGTGTTAATGTTATAAATATGAACGGTTCGATTAAATCGAGGACAAATGTAATCGTTTGGCATTTCAATAAATGAAAACCGGATGTAATAATTATTACATCCGGTTGACCCAGACCATAACAGTATCTTAGATACCATTGGCCTTATCCTTTCGGGATCATATTATTTTACTGAAGCGACCAAAGCCTTAAAGCTTTCCGGCTCATTCATCGCCAGATCGGCCAGGATCTTCCTGTCGAGCCCGACTCCTTTTTTATTCAGGAGGTTGATGAACTGGGAATAGGTCAACCCCTCTTCCCTTACCGCTGCATTGATACGGGCGATCCATAAAGCCCTGTATTCCCTTTTCTTCAGTTTGCGGCCGACATATTTATAGGTTAGCCCTTTCTCCATTACATTCTTTGCAACGGTATATACGTTTTTACGCTTGCCGTAATAACCTTTGGCGGCCTTTAAAATGCGTTTCCTGCGCGCTCTTGATGCTACTGCGTTTACTGAACGTGGCATATCNNTGAGCGCGCGTTTACGCTTTTTTGATTTTTTGGTAAGGATGTGTCGTTTAAACGATTTCTGGTGAGTGATCTTTCCAGTTCCGGTTACTTTGAACCTTTTCTTGGCGCTGGAGTTGGTTTTAACCTTCGGCATAATTTGAAACGGTTTATTTTTACGCCCTGCTGGCGTTCCGCACCGGCGGAAACTTATGGAGCCTTACGGGCAATCAATAACCAGGTTCATCTGGTCATGAAATGGGCGGCAAAGCTAAACAAAATTATTTAAAAACATATATGGATATGGGATAATGTTCCACGAACCTTACATTTACATGTTGTAACGTTCCTCCGTTTATTCAGAACCCTTAATTGTTGATATGAAAAATATATTCCCGCTCTGCGGGCTGGCTTTTATCTTATTGATTATCAATGGATGTAACGATAGCAGACCGGGTAACCCCAGGGCTTTGGTCTTTTCGAAGACGACCGGCTTCAGGCATTCTTCCATAGAAGCCGGTAAAACGGCGCTGTTAAAACTCGGGCAGGAAAACGGGTTCGATGTGGACACTACCGAGAATGCGGAGTACTTTACGGAAGACAGTCTTAAAAACTATTCGGTCGTCATCTTCCTGAATACGACCGACAATACCGACCAACTGCTGAACCATTACCAGGAGAACGCTTTTGAGCGCTATATACAGGCAGGAGGCGGGTTTGTAGGCATTCATGCCGCTACGGACGCGGAATACCAATGGGGTTGGTATAGCAGGTTGGTGGGCGCTAATTTCGAAAGCCATCCCGAGATACAGGAAGCCGTATTGCAGGTGGTCGATAACAACCACCCTTCGACGAAGCATCTTCCCGATCAATGGAAAAGAACAGACGAATGGTATAATTTCAAAAACCTGAACAAGGACGTAAAGGTTCTTATTACCATTGATGAGAAATCTTATAAAGGCGGCAGGAACGGCGAGGGCCATCCCATCGCCTGGCGCCACGAATACGACGGCGGGAGGGCATTCTATACCGAACTGGGCCATACCGAAGCATCCTATACGGAAGAAAATTTTCTGAAACATCTCCTGGGAGGCATTCAATATGCCATTGGCGGCAACAAGCGACTGAACTATGCAAAAGCGCATACGCCGCCGGCTCCCGAGGAAGACCGGTTTACCCGGACCGTACTGAAACAGGGCGTGTTTTTCGAGCCGACCGAAATGTCTATCCTTCCCAACCTGGATATATTGATCGCCCAGCGAAGAGGAGAAATATTATTGTACAAGAACCAGGACTCGACGATAAAGCAGGTCGCCCTTCTCCCCGTTTATTATAAAACCAGCGTTCCCAACGTCAACGCGGAGGAAGGCGTGATGGGCATTAAGATCGATCCCGATTTTGAAAAGAATCGTTTTGTCTATATTTTTTACAGCCCCGCCGATACTTCCGTAAACCGGTTGTCGCGTTTCACTTTTGAAAACGATACGCTGCTCCCCTCTTCCGAAAAAATCGTGCTTGAGTTTTATTCGCAGCGGCAGATCTGCTGCCATACGGGCGGCTCCATCGCGTTTGCAAAGGACAGGATCATGTACCTGTCTACCGGGGATAACTCCACGCCTTTTGACGAGCCCGGCGAAAAATTTGTGAGCAGCGGCTTCGGTCCGATGGACGATCGCCCCGGGCATGAACAATACGACGCCCGGAGAACCTCCGCCAACACCAATGACCTGCGGGGAAAAATACTGCGCATCCGCGTCAAAGAAGACGGCAGCTATGAGATCCCTGAAGGCAATCTCTTTAAACCCGGGCAGGAAAAGACCCGCCCGGAGATATATGTTATGGGCAACCGAAATCCTTACCGTATATCGACGGATCAGCAAACCGGCTTTTTATACTGGGGAGAGGTCGGCCCCGACGCCACTGAGGATAGCCTGGACACCCGCGGCCCCCGGGGATACGACGAGCTTAACCAGGCGCGGAAGCCGGGCTTTTTCGGATGGCCGCTATTCGTAGGCAATAACTATCCTTACAAACAGTTCAACTATGCTACCGGCGAAAAAGGGATGGCCTTTGACGCCGCAAAGCCCATCAACAACTCGCATAATAATACGGGACTTACCGAACTGCCCCCGGTGTCGCCCGCTTTTATCTATTATCCCTATGCCCCTTCAAAGGAATTTCCCCAGGTAGGCTCCGGCGGCAGGAATGCCATGGCGGGCCCCGTTTATTATAAGGATCAATACCCGGCGCAGACCCGTTTACCCGATTATTACGAGGGCAAGCTGTTGATATACGACTGGATACGCGGATGGATAAAGGCCGTGACCATGCGGCCCAACGGCGATTTCGACAAGATGGAACCGGTGATGCCGAATACGCGTTTTAACGCGCCCATCGATATGGAAATGGGCCCCGATGGCAGACTCTATATCCTCGAATACGGCAAGGGCTGGTTTAGCCAGAACCCCGATGCGGGGCTGGTCAGGATCGATTACAACGGCGGCAACAGGGCGCCGAAAGTCGCCAATATCTCCGTGGATAGGACTTCCGGGACCCTGCCGCTGACGGTCCGGCTGAAGGTAGAAGCCAACGATCCCGAAAAGAAAGTCCTCTCCTATCTGTGGCGTCTGGGCAATGGCATTACTCAAAAAACAGCTGTTCCCGAACTAACGCATACATTCGAAAAGCCCGGCTCCTATGCTATTTCCGTGTTGGTATCCGATCCGGAAAATGCCGCTACGCCCAGCGATGTAATAGACGTATATGCCGGCAACGAAGCGCCGGAGGTGCAGGTGGAGATCATCGGCAACAAGAGCTTTTATTTTCCCGGAACTCCCGTAAGCTACCGGGCACAGGCAACCGATAAGGATGATCCGGCGCCCATAGACCCTGCGCAAATCTTTGTTTCCGCCCAATATATCCAGGGAACAGATATGGCGGCCGGCACGGTCGGGCACCAGCAGATCAGCGAGGCTGCAATGGGCAAGAACCTGATGCTTTCCTCGGATTGTAAAGCCTGCCACCAGATCGATCAAAAATCCATCGGCCCCTCCTATACCGATGTGGCCAAAAAATATGAAAAAAATAACATGGCGATCGCTTACCTGGCCGAAAAGATCATCAAGGGCGGCGGCGGCGTTTGGGGCGAGACTTCCATGCCTGCGCACCCCGATCTCACGGAAACCGATGCCCGGAGGATCGCCTTCTGGATACAATCGCTGAACGCTCCCGAGGAAGCCAAAAGATCCTTACCGGCTTCAGGTTCGTTGCATGCAACCCTGGGCCAACCGGAAAAAAATAACGGGCGCCTGTTTATCTCGGCCAGTTATACCGATAAGGGAAAAGAAGGCATTCAACCGCTAACCGGCGGCGCTACGGCGGTATTGCGCAACAGCCTCATGAACTTCCGCCCGGTAAAAAACATCAAGGGCTTTACGGAATTCAACCGCAATGGAACAAGATACCTGGCGGCGCCAAGATCAACGGGCTGGTTCAGCATCGACAGCATCGATCTCAATGCAGTGAAATCCGCCGAACTGCAGGCGTCCTGGACAGATACGCTGCGTTACGGATATCGTTTCGAACTCCGGCTCGATTCGCCGGAGGGCAGGAAGATAGGCGAAGCCATGGCGCCGCCGTCCAACGCCCATAAACCGGCAACTGTGGTTTTACCTGTTAAACTCGAAACCGTCGACGACGGCCTGTTTCATGATCTTTATATTATCGGCCGCGCAAACGACGACGGCGAAACCGGGACCCTTGCCCTGGGTTCGATCCGGTTCAAAACAAAATAGGATCGTCGGAACGGCAATAAGGAAGCAGCTTTCAGACTTCTTCCTTTTCCATTTTATGGTATTCCTCCATGAGCTTTTTCTGGATCTCAAAAGGCGTTGGCGAGTAACCGGAAAAATGCATGGTAAACTTTGCTCTTCCCTGCGTAACAGACCTGAGGGAAGAAGAATAATCGTGCATTTCCGCCAGGGGAACCTTGGCCAGGATCCGGGTAAAATGATCTCCGCTATCCATCCCTTCCAGGATCGCGCGGCGGACCTGTAAATCGCCGATAACGGAACCGGTTAATTCATCGGGGCACAACACTTCGAGATCGTATATGGGTTCCAGCAGTTGCGGAGCCGCTTCCTTGAACGCCTGCTTAAAGGCTTTCAGGCCGGCTATCCGGAATGCAATATCGTTGGAATCCACCGGGTGCATCCTGCCGTCAAACAGGCAAACCCTCACATCCCTGACATAGGACCCGGTGAGCGGCCCCTCCTGCATTTTTTCCATGATGCCCTTCAATATGGAAGGCATGAAACGCTGATCAATAGCGCCGCCCACAATACAGTTATAATAAGCCAGCGTACCTCCCCAGCCAAGCTTGATGATCTCCGCCCCTCTTACATTCAATCCCTTTGGCTCAGGCATTCCCTCGTACCAGGGCTCCACCCTCATGCAGACCTCGGCAAACTGCCCGGCCCCGCCTGACTGCTTCTTATGGCGATACATGGATTCCGACTGCGACCGGATGGTCTCGCGATAAGGGATCCTGGGTTTTAAGAATTCGACCTCCGCCTTAGACAAGCGTTCGATCTTCCATTTGATGACCGATAAATGCATATCGCCCTGGCAACGCAGAATGGTCTGCCTGAGCTCGGGCGAAAACTCAATACTTACGGTAGGATCCTCTTCTCTCAAACGGTGAAGCGCATCCGATAATTTTTCCTCCTCTCCTTTCCTGAGACATTCAACAGCCACGCTGATATTGGGCTGGGGAAAAACGATCGGCTCGAGACCGACGCGCTTTGCCTTCTCACACAGCGTATCGTTGATATGCGTATTCTTTAACTTCAGAACGGCGCCAATATCCCCCGCCGCCAGTTCGTGAACATGGGTCCTTTTATTTCCTTCCACGACAAACAGCTGGTTCAGTTTTTCAGCGGCGCCGGTCTTGTTGTTCACCAGTTCCATGCCCGATCTTACCGTTCCTGAATACACTTTAAAAAAGGAAAGATCGCCCACATGAGGCTCCGACACCGCCTTGTACACGAACAGGCAGGCAGGGCCCCCGCTATCGCAGGCCAGCTCTTCGCCGCTCTCCGTGAGCTGGGGAGGCATTTCATTTGCGCTGGGACATACATTATCGATAAAACCCATTAACCGGCCGCTGCCCATATTGCGCAAAGCCGACAGGCAGAACAAGGGAAACAGATCGCGATGGATCATGGCCTTCTTCATTCCTTCCTTCAGCTCTTCTTCATCCAGTTCTCCTTTCTCAAAGTATTTTTCCATTAGCTCCTGGTCATTGCCGGCAACGGCTTCGATCAATTCTTTATGTAAGGCCTCCGCTTTTTCCTTATGCGCCTCAGGAATGGGCATTTTTTCGGGTTTGCCGCCCGCGTCCCGGAATTTATACATCGTCATTCGCAATACGTCGATGATCTCATGAAAGCCGGCGCCTTCCTGGACAGGATACTGCACCGTCACAATATTGCCGCCAAAATGATTTTTTGCTTCCCGTACCGTTTGATCGAAATCCGAGTGGTCGTCGTCCAGTTTGTTCACTGCAAAGATCATGGGCGTTCTGAACCGCCCGGTATATTCCCAGATAATGTCCGCGCCTACTTCCACGCCCATCGCCGCATTCAATAACATAACGCCCGTATCAGCGACGCGCAGGGCGGCGACCACTTCTCCCGAAAAATCATCATAACCGGGCGTATCGATGATATTGATCTTATAGTTCCTCCACCGGGTATGCAGCAGTTTTGAAAAAATGGAATTGCCCCTCTCTTTTTCCAGCTCATGGAAATCGGCGATCGTATTCTGTTCTTCGATCGATCCCTTTCTGCCGATCAGACCGGCTTCAAACAGCATGCATTCCGAAAGGGTTGTTTTACCGGAGCCCGCATGCCCGAGCAAAACAATATTTTTTACATGCGCGGTATCAAATTCAGCCATAAAACAGGTTTTAATGTTGAACAAGCCCAGGCATTGAAAAAATAGAATGGTGAAGCTAACGGCAAGGCGCAAATGCAAATAAAAACCAGCGCGACCGCCAACGACAAAGCCTGGCAGACGGTCCTGGTCAGCTTACATAGGCCATAAACCTTTTGAACTCTCCGCTGATGGACTGCAGCGCGTTCTCCAGGCGATGATAATCTTCATACAGGTTCTCATGTTTGGCCAGCGTATCGTCGTGGATATGCCCTTTTTGCTCGCGTTCGGCGATGATGACCCGGTTATGCCTTTTAATTTCCTGTTTGAGATCATGAATGTTGATCAGCTGGATATGAAACTGGTTTTCGAGGCGCTCTATTTCCAGGAGAATGTCCTTATCGGTCTGGCGACCGGCAACCTCCTGCAACTGGTCTTTGTAATTGGCGAATTGATCGCGAAAGGAATGTAGAGCGCCTCTCCAGAGATTACATTCCTCCGACAACTGTCCGATTTCCGTAGCGGTTACCATGGGAGAAAATTTTTAGGTTATCAATAATTATTTCAACCGTCAACTTCCCACGGGTTAGGATCGTATGCCTAATATAATGAAGTTTTTTTACAAGACCCGCGATAAGGGGTATTTTAATATTGGCGGCCCCGGCCCGGGCGCAAAAAGGGCGTATCGTATCCGACACGCCCTTTTCATATGTTCAGTATTATCTATTATCGCGGCAGGTCAGCCCTGCGGATTATTGCACTATGATCGGGATCACCTTTCTCCGGTTATTGATGATTATTTCAACGAAGTAGGCGCCCTTGGCCAGCTTACTCAGGTCCAGCCTATTTACATTATTGCTTACCAAGGTAGAGAACAGCCGGACCCCATAGCTGTCTATCACCGTAACGGCGGCAGGACGCTTCGGAATCTCCGAGAATAACACCTGCACCCATCCGGGAGCCGGGTTAGGACTACATTTTACGTTAATGCCATCGACCAGTTTGTCTTTTCCGGATGTCGGTATCGCGAAGAAAAGATCCGATTCGCCGCTGCAATCATTATCGTTAAATACCCTCACCATGTAATTACCTTTACGATCTATCTTCAATGTTTTCGACCCGTTGCCCACCGGTTGACCATCGAGGTACCATTCATACCGGGCAGCCTGAGGCGCTATTAATGAACTGCCATCCTGCGTGATCGCCGGCTTGGGTATTTTGTCCACCGACACATAAGTACTATCCTCCACCGTTACCATACACTTGGTCACGGCCACCGCATACCATCCGCTTTCGAGCGGCGTCAGCCTCGGGTTCCGGATATTGGAGGCATTCAATCCGGCGGCAGGGGTCCACAGGTAGGAGGTCGCATCTTCTATGCCCGCATCCAGCGTAAGGCCCACATTGTAGCAAGCCTGTAGAGAAGCAGGCATATTAAGTTCAGGGATCGTATTGTTGACATATACTCTTTGCGCCTTGGAAACGGTTTGACCGCCGGAGGTAGTTACAAACAGGCGAACCGCAAATTCACCCGTCTGCTGAAAGAAATGTTCAGGATTTCGTTCCGTTGAAGTCTCTCCGTCGCCAAAAACCCAGCGCCATTCAACGATGGACTGTCCGCAGTACGCTTCGCTATTGTCGGTAAAATTGACTTTTACAGGGAGACATTCGGAAGTTACCTCGAAGGACCAGATGCTGGAAGCGGCGGTAATGGCGTTGAGCACGATGGTATCCCTCGCCACGCATTCGCCGGTATTCACGGTAACATAGTATTCGCCGTCATCGAACACTTCAATGGTTTGCGTTGTTTCGCCGGTATTCCATAAGAATGAGGCGCCGGGATTACCCGCGTCGAGGATCATCGAAGATCCAAAACAGAGATCGGTATCCGGCCCCAGGTCAACAGAAACCGTTACCGGGTCTATTATTACCTGTTTAGTGCGGATCATATCCCGCCCCAGATCGTCCACCACTCTTAAGCGGACGGGGAAATTGCCTCCGGAAGTAAAATCGTATTCGGGGTTCTGCAAATTGGATTCCCATCCGTTGCCAAAATCCCATTGCCATTCCACGATATTAGACAGGCAGGAAGTGGAAATATCCGTGAACTGTATTTTTACCGGGAGACAGCTGGTTACCTTCACAAAATTAAAATCTGCCATCAAAGCCGGCACTACGGTAACATTGACGGAATCGGTTGCCGAGCACCCATCCCTGGTTACGGTCACCTTATATTCACCCGGATCATATACCGATATGGTTTGCCCGGTAGCGCCGTTGCTCCACAAATAGGTAGCGCCGGGATTACCCGCATCCAGCGTAATATCATCGTCCTGGCACAGCGTAATGTCCGGGCCCAGTTCCACGACAGGCGTTGGAAAACCGGCAATGGTCACGAATTGCTCGGCCGTATAGGTCATCCCCGATCCGTCCCTCACCGAAAGCTTTACATGGTATTCGCCCTCGGCGGCATAGGCATGCGTGGGATTCTGTTCAGTAGACGTACTGCCGTCGCCAAACTCCCATAGCCATTCTACTACCGGCGAACTGCAACTCTCCGAATACTCGGCAAAGGATACATTTATAGGAAGACAACTACCGTCGTCGACCGTGTAGCTGAAATCTGCAAATATCACGGGGCGGCTCTCTACAAAGATGGTATCTGTTCTTGTACATCCGTCTAATGTTACCTCCACTGAATACTCTCCGGCAAAATACGCTTCGATCTCGGGCCCTGTATCCCATGTGTTCCAAAGATAGGTGGCGCCGGGGTTCTCCACGCTCAGCATAATCGAGTTTCCGTCGCATATTACGGTATCCGGGCCCAGGTCGACCACCGGCAGGGGATTGTCTACAATCGTTACCTTTTTACTTCTCGTCGAAGTATAACCATCGGTATCGGTAACAAAAAGCCTGACGGTAAAATCGCCCGCGCTGGTATAAATATGTTGAGGGTTTTCTTCGGTTGAGGTTTCGCCATCGCCGAAAACCCAGGAATAACTGGCAACGGTAGCTCCCGGACAGACAAAGGGAACCGCGGTAAACTGTACAGGGGCCGGCAGGCAAGTGTTGAGAATATCAAAGGTGAAATCGGAAGTGACCGGTCCAAAAGCCGTATACACATTGATCGTATCCTTTGCCGAACATCCGTTCTGCGTAACTTCCACGCTATAGAGATCCGGGTCGGAAACGGTCAGCGTTTGCGTCGTTGCGCCGGTATTCCATAAATAGGAAGCGCCAGGGTTTCCGGCATCCAACAACAATGAACTTGCATCACAGAGCGGAACATCCGGTCCGAGATTCACAATGGGTTTGTTTCCTGCGCGGATATAATTTGTTTTTTCCTCGCTTTGCGTAACCGAACCCTGCGTAACAACCTGCAGTCTCACGGTATATACGCCCGCCGCCGCATAGCTATGCGTGGGATGCTGCTGAGTGGAGGTCTGGCCATCGCCAAAATCCCATAACCAGCTTACGATGGGATCTCCAACTGAAACAGATAAATCGGTAAAACTAACCTCGAGTGATACGCACCCCTCGGTCATATCGGCAACAAAATCAGGCGTGGTTTTAGGAGCAGCGGCGATAACAAATTGGGGAATAGCCAACAAGGCCGCTAAGAAAACACGTAGAAAGGTTTTCATAGATTCGATTTTGGATTTCGGTTTTTCAGCGACAATATATATACAATATATTAAATGTCATAGCAAAAACGCCTAAACATTTTAACTTTACTTTGCATCTACAGCCATTTAAATACGCAATTATTTGGAGATCAATTGATAAGCCAACAATCCATACAACAAATCCTTTCCCGCATTGATATCATTGAGATCATAGGAGAATTTGTAAAACTGAAAAAAAGAGGGATCAACTACCTGGGACTTTGCCCCTTTCACAATGAGAAAACCCCCTCTTTTACCGTCTCTCCTACTAAGGAGATCTACAAATGTTTCGGATGCGGCAAAAGCGGAAATACCATCAGCTTTCTGATGGATCATGAAAAATATTCCTATGCCGAAGCGCTAAGATGGCTGGCGAATAAATACAATGTTGAGCTCGAGGAAACAGAAGCCTCTCCCGAGGTCAAGCAACAGCAACAGGTTGCCGAGAGCCTGTATATCATCAACTCCTTTGCGCAGCAATACTTCAGCGAAGCGCTGTTCGATCAGGAAGAAGGCCGCGACATCGCGCTGAGCTATCTCAAGGAAAGAGGATTCAGGGAAGAGATCATCCGGAAGTTCCAGCTGGGCTATTGCCTTTCCGCCCGCGACGCCTTCGTTTCAGCGGCGCTGAAAAAACAATACAACCTGGAATATCTTCAGAAAAGCGGTTTGGTAACCGTAAGAGATGAAAGACCGGTAGACAATTACCGGGGAAGGATCATTTTCCCGGTGCATAACCAGTCGGGAAAAATAGTCGGATTCGGCGCCCGGATCATCGCCAAAAACGATAAGGCGCCCAAATACATCAATACCCCGGAAAACGAGATCTATGTTAAAAGCCGGTTGTTGTACGGATCTTATTTTGCGCGCCAGGCGATCGACAAGATGGACGAATGCATACTGGTGGAAGGATATACGGATGTTATCTCCCTGCACCAGGCTGGCATAGAAAACGTAGTGGCTTCCGGCGGCACCTCGCTGACGCCCGACCAGCTAAGGCTGATAAAAAAATATACGAATAACCTGACGATCCTTTACGACGGCGATACGGCGGGGATCAAGGCGGCCATGCGCGGGCTCGACCTGGCGCTGGAAGAAAGCCTGAACGTATGCCTGGCGCTTATTCCCGATAAGGAAGACCCCGATAGCTATGTCAATAAAATAGGCCCCACGGCATTCCGGGAATTCGTCAAACAAAACAAAAGGGATTTTATCCTTTTTCAACTGGATATCCTGCTGAAAGAGGCAGGCTCCGATTCAGCAAAAAGATCGGCCGCCGTGAACGCCATCGCCGAAACCATCGCCAGGATCGATAAGGCGCAGGATTTCACCCGGCAGCAGGATTATATACGGCAGTCGGCCGCTCTATTGAAAGTGGATGAAGCGGGACTGAACAACCTGGTGAACAAATATATCCGGGAAAGGATCGCGAAGCGGGAAAACCGGGCCCCCGAAATTCCGCCCGCCGTTCCCCAGGGCCAGGATGCCGGGCCCGCCCAGGATACAGATATCTTATCGCTGCTGCAAAAGGACGAGCTTCATGAAAAGGCCCTGGTGCGATGCCTGCTCGAATTTGGCATAATGCCATGGGAAGGGGACCGGCTGGTAGCCGATTATATCCTGGAAGAATATGAAGACCAGCAACTCATCGACGATCTTTCCCTGGCCTCGGTGATCGATATCTATAAGACATGGCATAAAGAGGGTCTGCGGCCGGGGCCTAAAAACTTTCTCTATCATGAAGACAGGCAGCTGAGTGCCATGGTAGTAGGCCTGATGGATTTCCCCTACGAGCTCAGCCCCAACTGGAAAGATCATTTTGACGGGAAAATATTCAGCCGGGAAGATCTTTACAAGGAAGAGATCGCCTCCACGCTCGGATACCTCAAGCTCAGAAAAATACGCCGACTGATAGAGGACAACCAGAAAGACCTGGAAAAGAATCTTTCTCCCCAGGAACAGATGGTATTTATACAAACCCACCAGCACCTCAAGCAGTTGGAAATGGAATTGATCAAACACCTGGGCACCGTTATCCTGAAATGATCCCCCGCAAACGCGCTGCCATCCTGTCATTTTACCGCCTGTTTTTATTATCTTTGCTCTCTTTAAAGAATTGACCGAATGCTGAATTTGACTGTACAGAAGGAACATGATGAAAGGCGTCAGGGAGAAGCATACGCTCCCGCAGAAACAGATCTCCGGCAGTTTCAACAGAAATTTTATATAGAAAGCTATGGCTGCGCGATGAATTTTGCCGACAGCGAGATCGTCGCTTCCATTTTACACGACCAGGGTTTTGGCGCCACCCGTGATTTTTCGGAGGCCGACCTGGTCCTGATCAACACCTGCTCTATCCGGGAAAAAGCGGAACAGACCGTGCGGAAAAGGTTAAATGATCTCAAGCAGGTCAAAAAAAATAAACCGGGCGCATTGATCGGCATACTGGGGTGCATGGCTGAAAGGCTCAAATCAAAGCTGCTGGAAGAAGAAAAGCTGGTGGACCTGGTCGTGGGCCCGGATGCCTACCGCTCCCTCCCTTCCCTTATCCAGGAAGCGGAAACCGGTCAGAAAGCCGTAAATGTTTTATTAAGCCGGGAGGAAACCTATGCGGACATTTCGCCGGTCCGCCTGGTCACCAATGGCGTCAATTCTTTTGTGAGCATCATGCGCGGCTGCAATAACATGTGCACTTTTTGCGTGGTGCCCTTTACGCGGGGAAGAGAAAGAAGCCGCGATCCGCAGTCCATTCTCAGGGAATGCCGCGAACTCTTTGAGCAGGGATATAAGGAAATTACCCTGTTGGGGCAAAACGTAGACAGCTATTGCTGGACGCCCTCCGACCAGGCCTCTCCGGGCGGATGGGGGCAACCCGTAACCTTTGCCAACCTGCTGGAGCAGACGGCGAAAATAGATCCCTCCCTGCGGATACGTTTTTCCACCTCGCATCCCAAAGACATTACCGACGACGTGCTGCATGTCATCGCCCGGTACGATAACATCTGTAAATACATCCATCTCCCCGTACAAAGCGGATCCAACAGGATCCTGCAACTGATGAACCGGACCTATACCCGCGAATGGTATATGGCAAAAGTGGACCGGATCAGGGAACTGATCCCCGGCTGCGGGATCAGCTCGGATATCATCGCCGGATTTTGTACCGAAACAGAGGCAGACCATCAGCTCACCCTGGAACTGATGGAGTACTGCCAATACGATTTCAGCTATATGTACTTCTATAGCGAAAGACCGGGAACCCTTGCCGCCAGAAGGTTCCAGGATGATGTTCCCGAAGAGGTCAAAAAAAGGCGGCTAAGCGAGATCGTGGATTTGCAAAACAAATTATCGAAGATCAGCAACCGTAGAGACATCGGCAAGACCGTTACCGTGCTGATCGAGGGAGATTCAAAAAAAAGCGGGGACGACTGGATGGGCAGAAGCAGCGAGAACAAGGTATTGGTATTCCCAAAAAACGACCGCGCCGTTGCGGGCGACTATGTATCCGTGAAAGTCGCCGGATCCACAGGCGGCACGTTATTGGGAGAAATAATTGGTTAAACAACCGGGTATGCGCCCGGAGTAAATGAATGGCGCAATGGAAATTCAATCTATAAAAAACAGGTTTGGCATTATTGGCAACTCGCCGGGGCTCAACTTCGCATTGCAGGTCGCCGCGCAGGTGGCCAATACCGATCTCACCGTGCTGATATTCGGGGAGAGCGGGGTCGGTAAGGAAGTGTTTTCCCAGATCATTCATGCGCTATCTCATAGAAAACACAATCCTTTTATTGCCGTCAACTGTGGAGCTATCCCCGAAGGCACTATTGATTCGGAATTGTTCGGCCACGAGAAGGGCTCTTTTACCGGGGCCATGGATAGCCGTAAGGGTTATTTTGAAACCGTAAGCGGGGGAACGATCTTTCTCGATGAAATAGGCGAAATGCCCTTAGGCACGCAGGCCAGGTTGCTAAGGGTGCTGGAAACCGGCGAGTTCATCAGGGTGGGCTCGTCCAAAGTACAGAAGACCGATGTGAGGGTAATTGCCGCATCCAATAAAGACCTGCTGGAATTGCACGAGCAGGGCAAGTTCCGGGAAGACCTCTACTATCGTTTAAATACCGTGCCCATCCGCGTTCCGCCCTTAAGGGACAGGAAGGAAGACATCATCATCCTGTTCAGGAAGTTTGCGGCGGACTTTGCGGAAAAATATAAATCCTCCGTTATCCAATTGGACGAGGAAGCGAAAAACATGCTGGTAAACTATCCCTGGCCCGGCAATGTCCGCGAATTGAAAAACATTGCGGAGCAGATATCCGTGCTGGCTCCGGAGCGACTGGTCACGGCGCGCGACCTGAGGCAGTTCCTGCCGGAACGGCCCTCCAATCGCCTGCCGGTACTGGCCCATGCGCCGGGAAGCGGTTCCAGCGATTTTGCCAATGAAAGGGAGATCCTTTACAAGCTTTTTTTTGATATGAAGAAAGATGTGACCGAGCTCAAAAAAATGTTTGTGGAGATCTTACAGAATCCTTCCCTGGCTTCGCAGGGCGCCGCCTTTATCAATGAGTTCAAGGAATTAAAATCGCCTGAGATCGTTCCCGCGGGAATAGGCGCCCCGCAGGCGACGAATAACCAGCCGGTCCTTCTGCATCATAATGATGATATCGATCAGCATGAAGAAGTGGAAGAATCGCTCAATATCATGGACAAGGAAAAAGAACTGATCGTGAAGGCGTTAAAAAAGCACCGCGGAAAAAGGAAGGACGCTTCCTCCGACCTCGGCATCAGCGAAAGAACGCTATACAGGAAACTTAAGGAATACGATATCAAAGAATAACCCGGGCCAATGAAACAATATTTATTTTTTGCCGTTTGTTTCCTGCTTTTAAGCGGCTGTTATACGTTTAAGGACGTCAGTATCCAACCTGCCGAAGCCAAAACGGCCAGGGTGAATTATATTGAAAACAGGGCCCCTTATATCAACCCCCAGCTCGGCCCGCAGCTCACCGATAAGCTCCGGCAGAAGATCAATAACCAGACAAGGCTTACGATGATACAGGGCGAAGACGCCCATTATGAGATCTCGGCGGTGATCACCAACTACAGCGTTTCCACTTCCGGCATATCCGGTCAGCAGGCCGCGACCAATCGGTTGACCGTCACCGTGCATATTGAATTTGAGAACCGGCTGGACGACAAGCTGAGTTTCGAGGCCGATGTTACGCGTAATTTCGATTTTAACGCCAACCTGAGCCTGCAGCAGGCGGAAGCGCAGCANNCACCGCATGCATAATCAGATAAACGATATCATACGGCAACTATTCAAGAAGAACGCGCTGGAAGAAATATCCGACGAGGAGCTGGCGGCATTCACAACGCAATATCCCTATGTTTCCCTAGGGCATTATTTACGGGCGCAAAAGGTCTACGACCGCGATCCGTCGGTCATTTCCGGCGAACAGCAAACGGCGGCCCTGTACATTCACAATCCCCTGTGGCTGCCCTGGCTGTTGAGCAAGCATTACGCGGGCGCCGCGGCGCTGTCTTCGGCCAACCACGCGCTCTCCTATAACAGCGCCAGGGAAGCATATACGGGAGGCATAGCCGAAGGAACCGGAACGCTTCCTGAAGAGACGACAGCCATGAATTCATTGGATAACGCCAATGGAGAACCGCAATACAGATCTCAACCCTTCGGCGATACCGAAACGCCCGTCGCCATTCAGGCGCCCGTTGATCCGGAAGTTGCCTTGGAAACTCCGGGATCGGACGAGGCAGAAATACTCCATACAACAGAAACGCCATCTGATTCCCCGGCATTCGCGGGTACGGAAGATTCATCCGACTCCCACCAGGGTTCGGATGACGCAGAAACTTCGCCTGATCCCCAAGAACCTAATGATACAGAAGCCGCCTACGAAACAGGAACATCTTTTAACGCAAAAGAAGGAGTTGCCGGCACGGAAGCTGTTCACGAAACAGGAACGCCTTCCGATGCTCCGATATTCGCTGATGCAGAAGATTATTCCGATTCCCAAGGGCCAGTTGACGCAGAGGACGCTCACAAAACAGATGCATCTTCTGAAGTCCGTGACGGAGCGGCCAGCACAAACGCATCTTCCGACATTCAAAAAGAAGCCCCTAATACAGAATCGCCTGCAAGTATTCAGGAACCGACGGATGAACAGGCTTTTCCTCAGTCAGAATCGCCCGCAAACGTCCAGGAGCAATCTGAAACAACATCTTCCCCAGGCGCGGCGCCTCCCGATCAGGCAGACCAACATAAAATAGAGCCCGCAACCGATCCCCTTCCGCAGGATGAAGGACCGCATGTTGCTCCGGCAATTCCCGGAAACGTCGAAGACGACAGGCCGATCGTATTCCAGTCGTACCACACGATCGACTATTTCGCTTCCCAGGGCATCAGGCTGCAACCCTCCGATCTCGCGCAGGATAAGCTGGGCCAGCAGCTGAAAAGTTTCACGGAATGGCTGAAAAGCATGAAGAAGCTCTCTGTTGCAACTGCCGATCCCGCAAAAGAAACGGACCCGGAAGAAGCTTCCCTCCGAAACCGCGTGGCATCGATCGCCGAACATTCCCTGGAAGACAAGGAGATCATAACCGAAGCCATGGCGGAAGTCTGGGCCAAACAGGGCGCCGTCCAAAAAGCCGCTGCGATATACGAGAAATTAAGTTTGCAGAATCCCCATAAAAAAACGTACTTTGCCGCCAAAATCAAACAATTAAACGCGTCCTGATATGGTAGTCCTGTTTTTTATATTGATGGTATTGACCAGCGTGATCATTTCCTTTTTTATCCTGGTACAAAACCCTAAGGGCGGCGGACTGGCAGGAAATATTGCCGGATTCAACTCCCAGTTCATGGGCGTCAAACAAACTACCGACGTGCTGGAAAAAGGAACCTGGGTGATCGCCTGCCTGATCGCTTTATTGTGCCTGTTCTCCCCCGCTTTTATTGGCGACGGAAAAAGATCGGGCGCTCAGGAGCCTAACCTCAGGCCCAACGCCACTCAACAGCAGAGCGCTCCTGTGACGCCGCTGCCGCCCGCCGGATCGGAAACAGCGCCGCTGCCTGCGCCTCAACCCTAACCAAACCGTAAACCAGTAAATATATTCGCCAAAACCCTGCCGACCACGCAGGGTTTTTTGTATATTTTGCGCATTAATCGATAGCCTATGTATAAAAAGATCGCATTTGTTCTGCTGATACTGGCCCTGATCATAACAGCTTTCACCGCGCGATTCTATTTATCCAATACCGCATTCCCCGAAGACGTTAAATACCTCTATATTCATACCGGCCGTACCGGCCAGGAAGAAATCATGAAGACCCTGGTGGAAAACAAGATGCTGAAAAACCCAGGGTCTTTTGCCTTCCTTGCAAAGCAGATGAAGGTTTGGCCCCAGGCGCGCCCCGGCCGTTACAAGATCACAAAAAACATGAGCCTGCTGGACATCGCCCGCGTACTCCGGAATGGCCGGCAGGAGCCCCTGAACCTGGTCATCAACAAGGTCCGTACAAAGGAACAACTCGCGGCCCTGATCAGCAGAAAATTCGAATCTGATTCATTATCCATCATCAACTACCTCAATAATCCCGATACGCTCGCAAAATATGGGCTCGACACGTCCACCATTATGACCATGGTCTTTCCCGATACCTACGCTTATCTATGGACGGCTACGCCGGAAGATTTTTTTAAAAAACTATACGCCCAGCACAACAAAATATGGAATGAAGAGCGCCGGCAGAAAGCCGAGGCGCTGGGCCTTACGCCCACCACCGCCTATATTCTCGCCTCGATCGTTGAAGAGGAAACCAATGTAAACGACGAAAAAGGGCTGATCGCCAGCGTGTACCTGAACCGGTTGTCCAGGAATATGAACCTGGGGGCCGATCCCACGGTAAAGTTTGCGCTCAGGGATTTTGGGCTGACCAGGATATACCATAAACATCTCGCTTTTGAATCGCCTTATAATACTTACCGGAACAAAGGCCTGCCGCCGGGCCCTATCTGCACCCCTTCCTTAAAAACGCTCGACCATACCCTGGATGCGCCTAAAACAAACTATCTTTTCTTTGTAGCAAATAAGGATTTCTCTCAAAAGCATGTTTTTACGGAGAACTACTCAGATCATCTGAAGTACGCGAGGGAATACCAGAAAGAGCTGACCCGGTTGCAAAAACTGAAAAAGCAAACCGCAAAAGAAGAGATAAGCGCCCCGAATGACTAAACTGGAAAGCATATTATTAAATACTCCCGTCGTCCGGTTTTTAATCGCCTGGAGTAAAAAGATCGTATTGCCGGGATTTGATCAGGTGCCCTTGTACGATGTGATCGTATTTTTTATCCGGCAGATGAACAAAGTGGGATTGAACGATCGCGCCGCCGCCGTGTCCTTTAACTTCCTGATGGCGATCCCCGCAGCCACCATCTTCCTGTGCACGCTTATTCCCTATATGCCCATTTCCCGCGAGATCACCGCCGAGTTGCTCGATCTCACCCGAACCATCGCGCCCAATGAAAACACGTATGAGGCCGTATCCAAATTCCTGAATGATTTTCTGAATACGCCCCGCTCCGGCCTGTTGTCGGTGGGCTTTATCATTGCGGTATATTATGCGTCCAACTCCGTGCTGGCCATGATGCGCTCGTTCGACAGGTCCTTTATGCAGGTAAAACGCCGGGGCATCGTGGGCGAGCGTTGGACGGCGATCAAACTGACCACGGTGTTGATATTGCTGATCATGGCAACCATTACCCTGCTTGTCACGCAGGGCGAGCTGTTCCGCTACCTCATGAAGCTCCTCAATATCGAGAACCCCGTTATCCGCTGGCTTATTTTTTCCGTAAGAGGCGTCATTATGGTATTGCTGGTATTGTACGGCATAGGCATCATCTATAAATATGCGCCCTCTATTCCGAAAAGATGGAAGCTGGCTTCCCCCGGCGCCATACTGGCCACCATCCTGGTGATCCTCTCTTCTTTTGTCCTTTCGTTCTGGGCAAGCAATTTCTCTTCTTATAATAAGATCTACGGGTCGATCGGCACGCTTATGCTGCTGATGTTCCTGGTATATGTAAACTCCCTGATCCTGCTGATCGGCTATGAGCTGAATGTCAGCATCCACTCGCTGAAAGCGATCGCGGAGGAAAGAGAAAAAAAAGAGGTTCCGGAGTAAAAGACCCCCGAACCGATAAAATTGACAGCCAAACCCGGATGCCCCATAAGCCAATTTTTTACTATTTTGTCCGAAGTTTGCGATAAACCATAATTCAGCGGCCTGGCAATACAATTGCATAAGCTGAATACCGTTTATAATGTCTTGATCTTCTACGAAAAGCGTAATATCAAATAACTATGAAAAAATTCTTTAAGGTATCCGCTATTGTGCTGCTGTCACTGCTCGTCATTCTTTTTATCACGCCCTTCCTGTTCAAGGGGAAGATCATGGAGCTGGTAAAAACAGAAATCAATAAAAACATTAATGCGAAAGCAGATTTTGACGGGGTAGATATATCCCTGTTCCGGAAATTCCCCCGCGTTTCGGTGGCCATTGAGCAACTCAGCATAGTAGGCAGGGATCATTTCTCCGCAGATACCCTGCTTTCCGCCAAAAGGCTGGAAATCGCGCTGAACCTGATGAGCGTGATCAGGGGCTCCGATATGCAGATCCATTCCATCGATGTTAAAAGTCCCAGGGTGCATGCCATCGTTCCTGAAACCGGGAAACCCAATTGGGATATCATGATAGAGGACAGCGCCGCCACAGCGGCAGATACGGCGGAGTCCGCGCCCTTTCATCTCGAACTGCAACGGTACTCCATTGAGAACGCGTATATATCCTACCAGGACGACGAATCGAATATGAGCAGCGAGATATTCAACCTCTGGCATGAGGGCAGCGGCAATTTTACCGCCGATGTTTTCACCCTGAAAACCAAAACCTCCGCCGACGCTGTCAACTTCACGTACGGAAAGATCCCCTACCTGAAAAATGCCAAAGCCAGCGTGGGCGCCGATATACAGATCGATAACAATGCCGATAAATACAGTTTCAAAACAGAGGATATCGCCCTGAACGAACTTAAACTGGCCGCGGAAGGCTTCTTCCAGTTCGTCAACGACACCGCCTACAACATGGACATCAGCTTTAATGCGCCGTCCACCGATTTTAAGCATATTTTATCGCTGATCCCTGCGGTTTACCAGCAAGACTTCGCCAGCATTAAAACCAGCGGCAAAGCCGTCTTCAACGGTTTTGTGAAGGGGATCATGGCCGGCGAGCAAATGCCGGCGTACACCGTAAACCTTGAGATAGACAATGGCTTCTTCCAGTATCCCGATCTGCCGGCGCCGGTTAAGAACATCAACCTGGCCCTGAAAGCCGAGAATCCCGATGGCGTACCCGACCATACCGTCGTAAACATTCCCCATGCGCATTTTGAAATGGAGAATGCGCCCTTCGATTTCCGGTTGCTGTTGAAAACCCCGGTCAGCGATATGTGGATCGATGCGGCCGCCAAGGGAAAACTGGACCTTTCCAATATTACCCGCATGGTAAAACTGGAGCCGGGCACGGAGCTGAAGGGACTGCTGAATGCCGATGTTTCGGCCAAGGGATATGTAGATGCGGCCCAGAAACAGCAATTTGACAAATTCACAGCCGCAGGGACCCTGCAGCTCGATGGGTTCAACTATAAGTCAAAAGACTATCCCGACGGCGTAGCGCTCAGCAAGCTGCTGATGACCTTCAATCCTAAAAATGTGACCCTGAATGAAGCGTCCGGACAGTACTTAAAAACCGGCTTCTCCGCAAACGGCTCGGTCAACAACCTGATCGCCTATGCGCTGAGCGATAAACCGCTGGACGGAGCGCTCAACCTGAAAGCCGATAAAGTGAACCTGAACGACTGGATGGGAACTCCCGAAGCAGATGATGCCGCTGCGGCAGATACGGCGACAGGCTCAGGCCCCTTCATCGTTCCTGCCAACCTCGACATACTGGTCAATGCCCAGGTAGACCAGGTAAAATACGATAAGCTGTTGCTGGATAAGGTCAGCGGCTCGCTGCATATTGCCAACGAAACCGTAAAGCTCGACAATATCAGAAGTAACGCCCTGGGCGGGGCCATCGCCATCAGCGGCTCCTACTCCACCCGCGAGAATAAGAAAACGCCGGCGATCGCCCTCCAGTATGATGTGCAGGGAGTGGATATACAAAGCGCATTCAACACTTTTAATACCGTGCAAAAACTGATGCCTATAGGAAAATTCCTGGCCGGCAAAGTGAGCTCCCAATTGTCTATGAACGGCAGGTTGGGCGAGAATATGTTCCCGGACCTGAGTTCGCTTACCGGGAACGGCAATATCCTGNNTGCGCTGAAAGATCTTACCCTGACAGAAGTAAGGGAACATTTTGAATTTGCGCAGGGGAAGGTATTGGTGAAACCATTCAAGGTGCGCGTCAAAGACATAGATATGGAAATCGGCGGCATGCATGGATTTGATCAATCCATGGACTACGCCATTCATATGAACGTTCCCCGGTCCATTATCGGCGAAAAAGGAAACCAGCTTGTAAACGACCTGGTCAGTAAGGCCGCCGGGAAGGGCATTCCTGTAAAAGCTGATGAAACCATTAACCTGAACGTACAGATGCTGGGCACCATCGCCCAGCCCGATCTTAAAATAGACCTTAAGGAAAGCGCGAAAAGCCTGGCCGACGATCTCAAGCAACAGACCCAGGAATTCGTGCAGGCCAAGGTAGACAGCGCCAAACAGGCAGTCGCCGATACCCTGCAGGCGCTTAAAAAAGAAGCGGTTAAAGAGGTCTCAACTAAACTAAAAGAAGAACTGTTCGGCAAAAAAGACAGCGCCGCCACAGCCGATAGCAGCAAAACAACAGCCACAGATCCGCAAACCCGTATTAAGGAGTCTGCCAGGGGATTGCTGGAAAATATAAACCCTCTTAAAAAGAAGAAAACAGATTCTACCGCAAAATAAGGGAGTTGCCAATCTATCAACCTTTTACCCTATTTTTGCCCCCTCAAATTTTGAAAAAGAAATACTGTTTATGGACAAATTGATCTTCCTGGTTCCGGTGATGGGGGCCATCGGCTTGTTGTATACGTTTATTAAATTCAGTTGGGTCACGAAGCAGGATGCGGGCACTTCCCGTATGAAAGAAATCAGCAATTATATCGCTGAAGGCGCGATGGCTTTTCTTAAAGCCGAATGGAAGATCCTTACCTATTTTGTCGTTATCGCAGCAGTATTGCTTGCTTTCATGGGAACGAGGAACCCTAACTCCCACTGGAGCATAGCGATTGCCTTTATTATAGGCGCTTTTTTCAGCGCCCTGGCCGGATATATCGGCATGCGGATCGCTACCAAAGCGAATGTGCGCACCGCCCAGGCAGCCCGCACCAGCCTTAGCAAGGCGCTGGCCGTGTCCTTTACCGGCGGATCTGTAATGGGACTCGGCGTGGCAGGTCTTGCCGTACTTGGATTGGGAGGATTATTCCTTATCCTCAGGATGATACTGGCTCCCGAAGCCGCTGTAGACTCCGTTGAAATGGTCAGAACCATAGAAGTGCTTACCGGGTTTTCCTTAGGCGCAGAATCCATAGCCTTGTTCGCCCGCGTTGGCGGAGGCATTTATACCAAGGCGGCCGACGTAGGGGCCGACCTGGTGGGCAAGGTAGAAGCCGGCATCCCCGAAGACGACCCCCGCAACCCCGCCACCATTGCCGATAATGTCGGCGACAATGTCGGGGACGTTGCCGGAATGGGCGCCGATCTGTTCGGCTCCTATGTAGCCACTGTTTTAGCCACCATGGTACTCGGACAGGAAACCACTTCAGTAGACGCTTTCGGAGGGCTTGCGCCCATCCTGCTGCCGATGCTGATCGCAGGCATAGGCATCTTATTTTCAATTGTAGGCACATTGTTCGTCAGGATAAGCGATGCTGCGGGCGTTAACACCGCCGTAGTGCAGAAGGCCCTGAACATGGGCAACTGGGGTTCCATCATACTCACCGCTGCAGGTTGTGCGGCCCTGGTTTATTATATACTTCCCGAAACCATGATCCTGCGCGATCAGGAATTCACCAAATGGGGCGTGCTGGGCGCCATAGCCGTAGGGTTGGTAGTGGGAACGCTCATGAGCATTATTACGGAATACTATACGGCAATGGGCAAACGCCCGGTGGACAGCATTGTCCGACAATCCGGGACCGGCCATGCCACCAATATTATCGGTGGACTGGCAATAGGAATGGAAAGCGCCTTCCTGCCGATCCTGGTATTGGCCGCAGGCATCTGGGGCTCTTACGAATGCGCAGGTCTGTACGGCGTAGCCATTGCGGCAGCGGGCATGATGGCCACCACCGCCATGCAGCTGGCCATTGACGCTTTCGGACCGATTGCCGATAATGCAGGGGGCATTGCTGAAATGAGCGAACTGCCCAAGGAAGTGCGCGAAAAAACAGATGTGCTCGACGCCGTAGGCAACACCACCGCCGCAACCGGAAAGGGATTTGCCATCGCTTCCGCCGCCTTAACGGCGCTGGCTCTGTTTGCCGCTTATGTAGGCGTGATCAATCACAATGGTTTTGAAATGGCAGGCATCGATATCTATAAAGCAAAAGTATTGGCCAGCCTGTTCATAGGCGGCATGATCCCCTTTATCTTTTCTTCCCTGGCCATCCGTGCGGTGGGACAGGCGGCAATGAGCATGGTAGAAGAAGTACGCCGCCAGTTCCGGAGCATCCCCGGCATCATGGAGGGAACCGGCAAACCCGAATACGATAAATGCGTGGCGATATCCACCGAAGCGTCCATCAAAAAAATGATGCTGCCCGGAGCCATTGCCCTGCTCTCCCCCATTGCGATCGGTTTCTTATTGGGCCCTGAGGCGTTAGGAGGTTTCCTAGCCGGCGCTACCGTTAGCGGCGTGCTGATGGGCATTTTCCAGAACAATGCCGGCGGCGCCTGGGACAACGCTAAAAAATCTTTTGAGAAAGGCGCGGATATCAATGGCGTCATTTATCAGAAAGGCAGCGAGCCGCATAAGGCGGCAGTTACCGGCGATACTGTAGGAGACCCCTTTAAAGACACTTCCGGACCTTCCATGAATATCCTGATCAAGCTGATGTCCATCGTTTCGTTGGTGATCGCTCCTACCCTGGCATCCATGCATAGCAACGGCGAAGCGCATGCAGGCGCTACCGAAACCAAACAAAGCGTTACGTCGGCAAAGGAAATAAAGAGTATAGACGAAAAAAGCGCGTTGTTGAAATAACCCTCGGAAATACTAACCCGATAGGGTATGCGAAATTAAGACCTGTCTGCATCGACAACTTCTTCGGATACTCTGGCGACTAAAGCATAGTATAGCCAACCAATGATTTTGTTTGCTTACGATCAGTGGCAAACAGGGATTCAACAAAAATAATTGCTTGGAAGAGGCTGCATCAATGCAGCTTCTTTTTATTCGGATACCTATGAAGGCAAATTCGCCTACGCAATTCCCAAGCCCTTTGTTTTCGTTTCGACAGCCGCTTTCTTGTTTCTTCTTTCTATCTTTACTCTTATACAAGACCAGGTCATCTTTTGCCTATGGAATCGCTGCATAACCTTTCGGCTATTAATGCTTCTCCTGAATTAAGAAAAAGGCTGGAGCAGTACGGAATCGTAAAAACTTTTTCGGAGGGGGCTCCCATCCTGAACGAAAACGCCTATATCCGGGCTATACCTATCGTACTGCAGGGCAGCATCCGGGTGATGCGGACGGACGAGGATGGAAAGGAGATCCTGCTTTATTATATAAGACCGGGCGAAAGCTGCATCATGTCCTTCCTCGGAGGCCTGCACCAGGATACCAGCAAGGTGAAAGCCATTGCGGAAGAAGAAACTGAAGTTTTACTGGCGCCGGTCGATAAGGTTAGCCTGCTCATCAAGGAATTTCCCGAATGGCTGGATTATATTTTCCGCTTATACCACAAACGCTTTGAAGAACTACTGGAAGTAGTCAATGCAGTAGCTTTTAAAAAGATGGATGAACGGCTGCTAAACCTCATCCGGCGCAAATGCGAGATCTCCCAAACAAAAACGCTGAGCGTCACGCATGAACAGCTTGCGAACGAACTGGGCACCGCCCGCGTAGTGGTTTCCCGTCTGCTCAAACAAATGGAAGACGAGGGCCTCGTTAAACTCGGCAGAAACAAAATTATCCTTCTGTAACCTAAGTAACCGTAGCCCCCATTCTTTTGATCCATCTTTGCATTGAACCATTTGAATCACTGCAAAAACGGACCAAAGATGAACTACTATTTCTCCAAGACAGTCGACGATCCCATGGATGCTGCCATAGCAAAGCTCGCGCAAGAGCTTAAAAAAGAAGGGTTCGGCATTCTCACGGAAATTGATATGGCGGCCACGCTTGCGCAAAAGCTCAACGTGCGGATCAACAACTATCGGATACTCGGCGCCTGCAATCCGCATTTCGCTTATGAAGCCTTGCAGCAGGAAAACAAGATCGGTCTTATGCTTCCCTGTAATATCGTAGTGCAGCAGCGGGAAGACGGCAGGACGGAGATCAGCGCCGTTGATCCGGTAGCCTCCATGATGGCCATACCCAATGAATCCCTGGCCAATATCGCCGGGCAGGTAAGGGAAAAGTTACGCAGCGTGATTGAAAACTGCTAAAGCCTTCCACGAATGCCTGCAACTCATTAACCGCGTCATTTAAGCGACCCGGGATAAAACCTGCCAGGAGCGGTATACAACAAACAATCAACCTAAAAACACAAGCTATGATACATGAAATCGAAGCGCAATGGATGGGGAAAATGCAATTCAACGCCCTGGTAAACGGCCATACCATTATCATGGACGGACCCGAAAAAGTCGGCGGGGAAGATAACGGCCCCATCCCCAAGCCCTTTGTATTAACGGCGCTGGCGGGATGCACCGGCATGGATATCGCCGCCATCCTGCGCAAGGCGGATAAGCAGGCAGATGATCTCAACATAAAAGTATTGGGAGAGATCAGCAAGAAGCCGCCTATTGAATACATTGCCATCCATATCATTTATGATTTTAAAGGGAGCGAAGAAAATAAGGAGGCGGCTTTAAAAGCGGTAACCGATTCCCAGGAAAAATACTGCGGGGTCAGCAGCATGCTGAAGAAAGCCCTGCCGGTCACCTGGGAAGTGAATTACAACAGCGCCCTGATCTTCACCAATAAGCAAGCCGTCGGGCAAGTTTTAAACTGACAGCGCGCATTTCGGGAGCAGCGTTGCAGGTAGGCGGGAACCATCTGGCAATCCTTACAGCAGGCGCTATCCCGGAGCTGCATCCTGCGACAACAACCGCGACTATTCCGAAAACGCTAAAAAAACAGATAGCCATGAAAGCATTAATAAATCATTTTTGGGTTAAATACAAGTTATCCCTCATCGGCATGGCGGCAGGCGCTATCGGCGGTTATCTCTATTACTACTTTATCGGTTGCGAAGAGAGTTGTACGATCACTTCCAACCCGGTGAACAGCTCCCTATATGGCGCGTTGATGGGAGGCCTCCTGTTCAATATCCTCAAAAAAGAAAAGATCATTAAACCTTAAACATCATGATTGCCAAAACCATTATAGACGTAAGAAGCCGGGCGGAGTTTGACTACAACAATGCTCCGGGAAGCATCAATATTCCCCTGCAGGAGATACCCGAACGCCTGGAAGAGATCAAGAAAATGCCCCAGCCGGTCATCTTTTGCTGCGCCAGCGGCGCCAGAAGCGCGGAAGCTGTTCAATGGCTTTCCGGAAAAGGGGTCAATTGCAGAAACATAGGTTCCTGGCGGGACATCGGCTGCCTGGAAAAACAATAACAATTATAAACCAGGCTTAGAACCAGGTCAGGGCCATGCGCTTTTAAGGATCGCCGGGATATTAGCCATTAAACTATTTACCATGTTCTCTTTTATAAAAAACTTACTGGGGATAGGCCCCAAAACAGACTACGCCGCATTGCTGCGACAGGGAGCAATGATCATTGACGTCAGAACGCCGGAGGAATACCGAAACGGACATCTTCCAAGATCTGTAAATATTCCCCTGGATACGCTAAAGCGACGCCTGGGAGATCTTGAAAAAGACAGGCGCATCATCGCCTGCTGCGCTTCAGGAATGCGGAGCGGACTGGCAAAACGCATACTGCGATCCCATGGTTTCAGGGAAGTATACAACGGGGGATCATGGACCAATCTGAAATCGCTGATTCATTAATATTAAAACGTTCATCAAATATGAAAACGATCAGGCAGAACCTATTCCAAAACTGGCATTTGATGCGCTGGGTCAGGCTCGCATTGGGCGCTTACATAGCTTATTACGCTATCGGTCACGCGGATATTCTTTCCGGATTGATTGCCGCATTTTTTCTTTTCCAGGCATTTACCAATACCGGTTGCGCAGGAGGCAGCTGCGCCGTTCCGCCCCCCAAATCGCGTTCAGGCGAAAACGTTCAGGAATAGACGCGCATCTTATGAGAATAAGCTTCCGCCTTATTTCCCACGGCGGCTGTTTACGCATATCCTTTCTTTGAGCTGGCGCGCGCTCGAATCACGCCGAATTGATCCGGCGCTGATCCGTTGACCGCCAACGAGCCTGCTTTTATCCGAATAAACGGCCGCGACGTATCAGCCCTATCAGTAACCAGTCAATTTCTCCTAAACCAAGGACGATCCCGCTTTTGCAATCCCGGATCGCCTTAATTAAATATTTTTTAACGCCGGGCGGTTATCAACTTACGAAGCGTATCGTAAATTTGGTTAAAAGCTATTATTATGTCAGGCGCTAAATATATCAGGCCCACGGAAAGCGAGCTGGAGATCCTCCAGGTATTGTGGGCAAAGGGAACTGCCAGCGTCCGGGAAGTGCATGAGGAATTGCTGAAAACAAAGGAGGCCGGCTATACCACCACTTTGAAGCTCATGCAGATCATGAACGAAAAAGGATTGGTGGTGCGGGACGATTCGATCAAAACGCATATCTATCAACCCGCCGTAAGCCGCGAAAAAACGCAGCAGCATATCCTGGGAAAAATGATCAATACGCTTTTCAGCGGGTCTGCCACCGAGCTGGTGATCCAGGCGCTGGGCAATCACCAGGCTTCGCCAGGGGAGTTGGAAGAAATACAAAAGATCCTGGACCAGCTAAAAGCCCAGGAAGAAAAATAATCCGATGAATCTTATTTACCAATCTGGTTTTTTAAAGGCATTAGGATGGTCGCTGATCGACAGCTTTTGGCAGATGGGTCTGATCTGGCTGCTATATATAGGCATTACCGCCAACAGCAGGAAGCGGAACGCCGCGCAAAGACATAACCTGGCCCTGCTCTCGCTGGCAGGCGGCAGCGCCTGGTTCATCGCCGGTTTTTTTATTCATCTTTCTTCCATAAGACCCGCCCTCGCACAAGGGGCGGAAAAGGCATTTGCCAACCCCGCCTTCAAATCTTCTTTTGTCTCTTCTTTCATAGATGGAGCGGCCCCTTATCTTTCGGCTGTTTACCTGGTTGCCCTATTGTTTCTGATCGCCAGGTTTTTGTGTCAATACCGGCAAAGCCTGCGGTTGTTCCATACCGGTATCCTGGAACCGGACGCCTCCCTGTCGGCCTTTGTGGAAAGGACGGCCCGTACAATGGGGATCGCAAAAAAAGTAGTCATTGGCTTATCGACCCTGGCGCATACTCCCCTGACGATCGGCTTCTGGAAGCCGGTTATCCTGTTTCCCGTGGCCGTATTCAACCAGCTAAGCATCAGTCAGGCTGAAGCCATTATCGTTCACGAACTGCACCATATCAAACGGAACGACTACCTGATCAATCTTCTCCTGGCATTAGCCGATATCTTTCTTTTCTTTAATCCTTTCGCCCGTATCCTGTCGGCCATCGTTAAAAATGAAAGAGAGAACAGTTGCGATGATAAAGTGATGCAATTCCAATACAATCCGCGCCAATACGGGCAGGCCCTGCTGATATTGGAACAGAACAGGGCAAGCGAAAATAATATCTCCATGGCAGCCACCGGCAGGAACGCGCCCATGTTGCTGAACCGGATCAAACGATTGGCCAGCCATAAGGCTTCCCCCTCGCCGGTTTTAGGAAAGCTCTCTGCCCTGCTGCTTTTTTTATCGCTGGCGATAACCGCCCAAAGGCAGGAAGAAACCAGCACAGCTTTGCCTCCCGCTCTTACCGGGGAAGCGCTGCAAGCATCCTTACCCGAAACAATTGGCGGGCCCGTTGGAGCATTCGCAGTTATAGAAGCAGAGAAGGCCGCCTCCGAAATACCAACCGCTAAGGACCCTGCCATTGAAAACTCCCTTTCCCGCGAAGAAAAGCAAAAAACGGATCTGCCGGCCCCATCTTCCCCCGTTCCTTTCCCTGGAAAAAAGATAGGCGCTCCATCCAGTCCTAAAGCCGAAAAGATCGCCCAAACCGATAACAGCTATAATGAAGATACATGGGGGGCAGAAAAAATGCGCGCTGCGCTTTTGCAGGAGCTAAACCGGGATCTGCAGGCATGGCAGGTATTGAACCAGGAACAGCAAGCTCCGAATCAGTATCAGGAGGCGCTGAATCAGCATCATGAAAAACTCCTTCAGGCTATTGAAGAAAGAAACCTGATCGATGCCGGAGTAAACCTGAACGATCTCCCGATGACCATATTGATCAAACAACTGATCGAGTCCGCCGCTAGGGCCGAAACAATTTTACAGGCAGCAAATGAGGAAAGCCCCGAAGCGCAGATAGATCAACCCTATTATCCGTTTTTCGCAGGCTATTCTACCCTAATAAATACGTTTTACGCCAAACCCGCAATACAGCTTATTTCATTGTCTGACAGCTCCATAGCCCTGGCCGGACAAAGCAACATTATCTATATCATCCGGATCAACCCGCTACAGAAAGACCTGCCGCGCCATACGATCAAAATGCTTAAAACCGTTCATCTCTGAGATAGGTTGCTCTTCTTTCAATCCATCATGTAATACTCATCTCAATTCCTTTTCCCAGCGACTTGAGATGGCGCAGCGCGGCATAAATAAATAAGGTAATGGAAGACATTTCAAGGAATTCTTCTATTGGCGGAAGAAGAATATCGCCATGAGTGCCTATTCCGTCATTAAAAACAATATATCCTTCCAGTATTTCGAACCCGATTGCGGCGCCCACGAATATAGCTCCCGAAAGAATAAACAGGTTGCGGGTAGCGGGAGGCAGTAAGAATAAAAAGCGGAAAAAATACACTCCTGCGCCTATAGCGAGGATAGAATAAGGTATGATCCAGGCAAAATAAAATATGCCGGATTGATCATTCAGCGCCGGCCTGAGCTTGTTAAATTGTTCGTGTATGGTCAACGTTTCATCAAGCGCCATGAAGATAAACAGCCCTCCCAATACAAACCAATATCTCCTGGTAGGATGCTTAGGTTCGAGCATTTTTCCCACGAGTACAACCACTGCAGCCGCCGTTACTAAAAGAAATGCCGAAAAAAAAGTTTGCGCTGACTTTTCCTCACAGGCATTAAAGAAATAATAAATCCCGTTGGTTATAAACTTATTCCAACCCTGGTATATTTTAAAATAGACGCCTATAAGATTTAAAACAAATAGCGCCACGCAAGTGATAAAAAGCCCTCTGGAAAATTTACGGATGTTGAGTGATAAACGCAGGTTGTTTTCAAGTTGCATAAGGATGGGGTAGTTAACGATTTAATAATTTTATTTTTTTGAGTTGGCGCTGTTATTGCCTTATCCTTTTAACTCATTTTTAAAATTCGGTGGATATTCGGACCATTGTGGTAGTATGTCGATGGATATCAATGGCTTTCGGGCGATCAGTTATTAATTGCAATAGTTGCTACTACAACGGATAAACCATTCGCTAAGGCTCTGGTTTAGAATAGTATATATTGGTAGGATAAGAATTCTCTACTCGCCCATATCCATCAATCATGCAAATTTAAGGCGCTTTTTTAGGGTTTGCCAGAAAATTCTGAATTTATTCTGAATAAATTCAGAATGACAATTTTCGGGAGACCCTTTTTAAACATCATAACATTTCCCAATTTATGTCCCGTTACGCCGGGTATCTTTCGGTTATGCCATTTTCCCATATCTTGGATTGATAAAGTTCTAAAGGCTAAAGACTTATACAAATCGGCTCCGGGTTATACTGTTTCCCCGGCATCCCCCAGCCCCTTATTCCCGGCGCAGAAAAGCCTGTCGAGGATCGAAAGATTTGGGATAAAACCCAGACGTTCCTCAAATACCTGGGGATACCTGGGCGGAGACGGAAACAGCTTATTAATAGACGAGGGTTTCAGCAGCCCCCTCCAATCTTCAAAATAAGCCTCGTCATAGGTAGCGCGATAGGCATCGCTTAGCGACCAGGAAACGGCAAGCCCCAGCTTTTCCGCTACCCACTCAAAACAGCCCATATTCCAATCGACCAGAAAATCAACCCTTTTCTGAAACAAGGCAAAAAGCTCGTCCCGGTAAAATTCGAACCAGGGCGAGCGATTGTAACAGGAGGTGATGGTCTTCCAATGCCTGTCCTGCCAATTCTCCCGGTAATCAATTTTTACATCCCTGATCAGCTTCTTTTGATCTCTGCCATTTTCCAAAGGAATGCTCAAATGAATGATCCCGTTGGCCCCCGATAGGGTACAACGATTGCGAAAACTCATTTTTTGGAACCATTCATATTGCTCAAAAACACAATGCGAAAACTTACTTAATTTATTATACGCAATAACAGATGAAAAATATTGAATATCAATAATTAATGTTTTCATTTTTTCAAATCATTATACCTATTTTGAGCATCTTTCAAAACCAGGAAAATATCTAATTTTTAGCATGCAAATACTAAATATTTATTTTATATAATAACAATTAAATTGTTCTTAATCAAGATAATAAAATTATTTTTTAATACTAAAAATATTATCTTCCTAAAATTGAATTTAAGACATCTCTAAAATTAGATCTTTCTAAATTTATTAGCTAAGGAAAAAATTAAATATAAGTCCGTTTTCCCGGTTCAAAAAATTAAGATGGAAGAGGTCCCCTATCCCGGGGGACTGGCGTTAACCGGTTTCCAAATCCCTGCGGGGATGATCATACTTGCCAAAATAACCGGGTGCAACTATCGCCGGGGCCCGATAGTTTGTATAGCGCATGCCCTCCTGGAACAGGCTGCTCCTGACATGAGCATCGTTCATAAAACAGGATGAAATTCGGCGGTCGGGCGGAAGAACATGACCGCGTTCCAGGAGTCCGCCGACACGAACCGGGAGGGATCGTATCAATAGATGGCAGACAGACGATCGAATACCGACGATTAAGGGGAATCAGTTTCCGATTTTATTCAAATAAAACTTCGCTGCGAGATGGCGGTCCGGATTCATTAAACTCCTGCCCCGGATGGCAAACATGGGATAAAATATTCGTTGGGCGGTTAAGCTAATGCTGCCGGCGGCATCGCCTGCCCGAAAATTGGCAATTCAATAACGGGATTACTCCGGGTGAAAAGCTATTTTGCGGCAAAAACCATCGATGCGGATATTAACCATATTGGTAGTTTCGGCGCTTCTTGCCGGCTCCTGTACCAAACCCAAAGACCTGGAATTTATCGATATTCATAATGTAAAAATGCTGAAATGGGGGCTGGCAGAATCGCTGGTGGGCGTCAACGCCCGGTTCTATAACCCCAATAACCAGCGCGTGCAACTCAAAGACGCAGATGTGGCCATTTATATCAATTCGGGATATATGGGCAATTCGCTGATGGATTCTACCATCACCATACCTAAAAAAGATACCTTTGACCTGCCCATCGTGATCAAGGTAAAAACAGCGACGGCCATATCCCAGGTCCTGGAAAGCCTGTCCGATAGCGCTGTGGCTTTCAAGGTGGAAGGAAAGGTAAAAATGGGAAAATCGGGCGTTTTTCTGACCTACCCGGTCCGCTACGAGGGCATTCAGAAAATGAAGGACCTGGAAACCATGTAAAAAATGTAGGAAGACGGCACGATAACATCGGGGTCCTTACAGAAAGTCCAAGAAATGCGTAAAGAAAAGCATGAAAGGCTTCTCCAAAGATAGAAGACGGGGATCAAACAACAATTTTCAGGAAGAACCCAAATATGTGCCGAGGATAAAAAAAGAGCCAGATGCATCAAACTTATCCAGGCTGATTGAATAACCCAGCCAGGTATAGATCAGTATTGAAAAAATATCTCCGTGGCGCCGTAACCGTAAGCGGGGTGATAGCGGTTGATAAATGATTTCACGTCCTTTCTCGTTCTCAGTATTTCGTGTATCTCATCCCGCAGCTTCCCCGTTCCCACGCCATGGATCGCCACCATGGACGGCAGATGATGAGCAACCGCCAGGTCCAGGTATTTCTCCAGCGTCTGCAGCTGAAGCGCAAGCATCTCGAAATGGGACAACGAAGCGCTTTTTTCCGTTAGCTTTTCAATATGCAGGTCTAACTCATATTTGGGCTGTTCCAGGAACTGGCGGGCAGATCTGGCAGGGTAGACCTTATACCCTGCTTTCAAGAGCGGATTGATCTCCAGCTTCTCTTCCTCCTGCTTTGGCGGGTACTTGTCCAGCAGCTTATAGGAGAAGGTCGCCTCTCCTTTCTGCCGTATTTCCTGGATACGCGTGAAAACCTGCCTGGGCTTAAGCTTGAGCGATACTTCATAAAAGGGGGCCTTTTTCTTATCGGGAGGCGTAAGGGTAAAGACGATCGAGAAAACGGGGCTGTCATTCAGGTTTTCAAAAGGCATATCATGTATATAAAAATCCTGAAAAGGATTCGCGTGGCTGGACAATTCAAAGCCGGGCGCTCCCAAATAACTCAGCGAATAATCAAACTGATAGCTTGCCGCCGTACGGTTGACCAGGTGGATCTTGAGCTCCTCCACTATCTCATCGCCAAACTCATCAGGATGCGTTACGGGGATAAAAGCCAACCAGATCCCATCCTCCGTCTTGTTCACCGGCTTAACCCGGTCTGCCGGAACATTATCGATAAATTTCTTCTCCTTTTTTGGGGGAAAGAGTTTTTTTTCGGTGAACCGCTTAAAATAAGGATAATCCAGCTGATCGGTATAAGCTGGAAATTTGACGCCTCTGACATCTACCATGACCATCTTGTCGTTGATGATATCGACTACTTCGGCTTCTTCATTGGAATGAAGCACTGTTACTATATCTCCCACCTGGAACTTCATGGCGCAAAGATACGCAGATCGGTATTTTCACACGGGCAGATTCCGGGCCTGCCGGCCCAGGCAGAACAAAAAATGCTTCGAACAGACTGCTGGCGCGTTAAAGCAAGGCAGCCCTGCTCACAAAACCCTTTATGTTTTTCCGTTGGCGAGTTTACTCTTCCTATACCCATATAAAAAGTAAATAGTAAGCCCGACGATCATCCAGACCAGGAACCATAACCAGGAATCGGCAGGAATCTCTATCAGCAGGTAACTGCAGAACAATACGCCCATGACAGGGATCAGGGAATAGTTTTTAATAAAGGTCAGGATAGCAATCGCCGCGGCCACGATCACAAACAGCAGGAACAATATCTCCTGGAGCCCATTGCTTTTCAGGTTGACCACATTTTCTCCGATCCGCTCCCAGAAGCCCCATACAAACAACGCATAAATAAGCGGCACGATATATTTTCCATTAATATACGGAAGCCGGAACCCTTTCTTAACGGACCTGTCCAACCGCGGCAGAAACAATACGCCCCCGGATACCAGGATAAAGGCGAACANNACCCCAACAATGATACCAGTGGCGATAGTGGAAAAAGAAGGCGTTTTAAACCGGGGATGGATCCGCGAAAACGCTTTGGGCAGCAACCCGTCGCGGCTCATGCTCATCCATATCCGGGGTTGCCCCAGCTGGAAAACAAGCATCACGCTGGCGGTCGCTACCACGGCGCTGATGGAGATGATATAGGCTATCCAGTCGTGCCCCACCCTGTGAAACACTTCGGCCAGCGGGTCAACCACATTCAGCTCGGTATAATTTACCATGCCGGTCAGCACAAGCGCGATAAGAATATACAATACGGTGCAGATGACAAGGGAATTGATCATGCCGCGGGGAATATCGCGCTGCGGGTTCTTGCATTCTTCCGCCGTGGTTGAGATGGCGTCAAAACCAATATAGGCATAAAATACCGCAGACACCCCTTTCAGGACGCCTTCAATGCCATTGGGCATAAACGGGCTCCAGTTGTGGGGGTCGACGGAAAAAAAACCCAGTACAATAACAAAAATGACCACGGATACTTTAAAGACCACCATGGCATTGGCGCTTTTTTTAGTCTCCCTGATGCCGATATAGGTCAGCAAGGTCACCAGGCAGACAATCATAAATGCGGGGAGATTCATAAACACGCGCGTATCGCCCCAGGCAGGCGCCGTATTCCAGGCGTCAAGCGCAAAACGGAGGCTGTCATTCAAGGGCTGGCCGGCGGCAAGCGCCTCCGTCGCCTGGCCATAAGCCAACTTTGCCGTAGCCGGGTCGATGGTGAGCCAGGCGGGCAAATGGAGCCCGAATGCGCCGAGCAGGTTATTGAAATACCCGCTCCAGGAGATGGCTACCACGATATTGCCGATGGCATATTCCAGTATCAGCGCCCAGCCAATGACCCAGGCAATGATCTCTCCGAAAGAAACATAAGCATAGGTATACGCGCTACCGGATATGGGTACGCGACTGGCAAATTCCGCATAGCAGAGGGCCGAGAACCCGCAGGCGATGGCGGTGAACACAAACAGCAGCGAAATCCCGGGCCCGCCGTGAAATGCCGCTGTTCCGATAGTGGAAAAAATGCCCGCTCCCACGATGGCAGCCATGCCCATAAACGTAAGATCGCGCACATTAAGGGTTTGCCTGAGCCGCCCTTCGCCATTGGGGTCGCGCTGCCCTTCTTCCACATCCTTTACGATCTTGTCAATGGATTTTTTACGGAACAATGATTGAAGCATCGGCAATGGGTTTGGCGTGTGGGAAGATTCAGATGATTAATGATCCCTTTGCACCAGGAACTGCGCGAGCGCTCTTAGCGGCGCTTTTCTGAACGACTGCACAGCGATATCTTCCAGGTGCGAATAGGCTTCGGTAATATATTTTTCTTTCAGATCGTACGCCCATTTGTCTACCCCGCATTCCCTGAACAGGGACAATATCCTNNNNGCAATGCCGAGGTTCCGCCCGAACTCATACAAATGGAACTGGTTGCTTTTTCCGGCATTGCCCATGATGGCGCCCATCTGCAAACTGGCAGCCAGCAATACCGAAGTTTTAAGTTCGATCATCTTCAGGTATTCTTCATGCGATACCTCGCTCCTTTTCTCGAAATCCATATCCAGTTGCTGGCCCTCGCAAACCTGCCTCGCCGCCGCATTAAAATGATACAGGATCTTTCTCAGAAAAGCGTTATCGATCCTGCTCAGGTATTCGTAAGCCAGCGTCAGCATCACATCACCGGTCAGGATCGCCGTCGACTCGCCGAACCTCTTGTGCACGGTCTCCACTCCCCTGCGCAGCGGCGCCTTATCCATGATATCGTCGTGGATAAGCGAAAAATTATGGAACAGCTCGATGGCGGTGGCAATATGAAAGGCGTCGGGATGGATCTCCCCAAACAATTCATTGCCCATCAGGCACATCACCGGCCTGATCCGTTTTCCGCCGATCCCTAAAAAATATTCCCCGGGATCGTATAAGCTTGCCGGGGTCTGGGGAAAATGGCGGACCGAAAACCTTTCCGTAAACAACGCTGATAGCTCTTCGAAGGAATGCATTCAGTATAATTTATGTTGCCGTTGCGGCTATTTTTTCTTCTTTTTATTTTTTTTGCGCTTGAGCTGGCGGCCGGCAAGGGTGGAGGCCTGTTTCTCTTCCGCCATGCCGGAAGCGATCACCCATTCATAATCGAGCTGTCGCTTTGCCAGGTTAGCCGATACCACCTTGATCGCGACCTTATCCCCCATCCTGAACTTTCTCCCGCTCCTCCTGCCTACCAGGCTGTAATCGGCTTCCACATGAACAAAATCATCGAACTCCGCAAGGCTTGCCGCGCTTACCAGCCCCTCGCATTTATGCTCCGTCGTTTCCACCCAAAAACCAAAAGAAGCCACGCCGCTGATCACCCCCTCAAACTCTTCGCCAAGAAAATTCCGCATGTATTCTACCTGCTTGTACTTATTGGCCGCCCTTTCCGATTCCATGGCCGCTCTTTCTCTTTCGCTGCAATGCTTGCATTTCTGCTCCATTTTTTTATCCGGCGCGACGCGGCCATTCAGGCATTCAAGAAGGATCCTGTGCACAAGCACATCCGGGTAACGGCGGATAGGCGAAGTAAAATGACAATAATGAGAGAATCCCAAACCATAATGCCCTATATTTTCCGTTGTGTAAATGGCTTTGGCCATGGTCCGGATACCCAATTGTTCCAGCACGTGCTGTTCGGGCTTTCCCTGCGCATCTCCCAGCATCTGGTTAAAGGACGAGGCGATACGCTCCGGGCTGGAAACATCAAAATCGTGCCCGTATTTTTTGGCAAAAACAATAAATGGACGGAGTTTGATCTCATCAGGCGTGTCGTGCACCCGGTAAGGAAAGGGAATTTCTTTTTTGTCCGCCCTGATCTTCGACGCGTATTCCGCCACTGTCCGGTTGGCCAGCAGCATCATCTCTTCGATCAGCTGGTGCGATTCCTTGCTCTCCTTTATCATTATGCCCACCGGTCTGCCTTTATCATCCAGCTTAAACCTCACCTCCTGCGAAGAAAAATTGATCGCCCCCTTCCTGAATCGCATCTTACGGAAATGCTGGGAAAGCCTGTTCAACGTCAGTATCTCATCCTTATACAGCCCTTCTTTCTGTTCAATGATCTCCTGTACCTCTTCATAACTGAAACGATGATCGGAATGGATCACTGTTTTACCCAACCAATGCTTTTTGATCTTGTATGCCGGGCTGATCTGGAAAACGGCGGAAAAAGTCAGTTTATCTTCTTTGGGGCGGAGGGAGCACAATTCATTGGATATCTTTTCCGGCAACATCGGCAGCGTGCGATCGGGCAGATACACGGAAACGGATCGTTGATATGCTTCTTTGTCCAATGCCGTTCCCGGCTCCACATAATGCGATACATCGGCAATATGCACGCCTATTTCATAATCGCCGTTATCCAGGACCCGGAAGGACAGGGCGTCGTCAAAATCCTTGGCGTCGACAGGATCGATGGTGATGGTGAACACATCCCTCATGTCTTTCCGGCGCCTGATCTCTTCCTGCGGGATAAGCTCGGGTATTCTCGCCGACTCTTCCAGCGCCTCGTCGTCAAAAGCCAGCGAAAAGCCATTCTCCATCAGGATATGCTTCATCGCCAGGTCGCTCTCGTCCGAAGCGTCCATGATCTGGATCACTTCGCCCACGGGTTTTTTATTCCTTTGCCATTCTGTTATCCTCGCCACTACCGTGTCTTCTTCGGTAGCGTTCATGGTTTTATCAAGGGGGATGAATATATCCGGCATTGCCTTATCGGTATCGGCGATAAAAAAAGCAAAATTGGCGCTCAACTGCAGCTTGCCGGGAAATTCCAGTTGTTTTCTTTTCAACACTTCCACGATCACGCCCTGTTGTCGTCCTCTTTTTTTAGCGTCGCCGGCGAGCTGCGCCTTGACGGTATCGCCGTGAAGGGCGGTATTAAAATCAGCCGGTCTCACCAAAATATCTTCGGGGGCGTCCGGCGTGATGATAAATCCCATGCCGGCGCGGGAAACATCCAGTACCCCGGTAACGAACCGGTCCCCGCTGTTCTCCGGCCTTCTCTTTTTTACAGTTTTTTTATGTGACATTAATTTTTAACGGTTTTGTTCGCAAACCGGGCGATGAAAGTAGCGATTAAACTGCTAAACCTTTCTTCGTCCCCGAAAAGGAATTGTATTTGAATAGGAATGACGTACACGGGCAAACGCGCCAGCGATTCCTGGAATTTCATCAACCTGACAGCGTCTTTTTCCGTGGTAAGGATGATCTTATTAGGGGCGTGTATCGAATCAAAACGCTTACGGATATCCTTCCAATCATCTATCGTAAAAATATGATGATCGTCATACAGTATCTCATAATAAGCGCCGGATTGGTCCGACAGGTATTTCTTCAAGGGTCTCGGATCGGCTACGCCGCTGATCAACAGGGCTTCCGTATGTTCATCGATCAGCATTTCTTTCCTGGTGATGATATGATAAGGGTAGCCATATTTAATAGAGGTAAAAAAAAGCTGCTGGCGATCCAGGACGTTTAACTCCCTGGCGATTTCGCTTTTTTCTTTTTCTGAAAGACCGGAAGGACATTTGGTCACGACCAGGACATCCGCTCTTTTATAACTGCCCGGCTGATCGCGCAGATCGCCGGTAGGCAGAAACCAGTCGCGCGTAAACAGATTATGATAATCCGTCAGCAGGATATTCAGCCCCGGCTTTACTGCGCGGTGCTGGAAAGAGTCGTCCAGGACAATCACCTGCGTTCCCGGCCTGTCGTGAAGCAGTTGGGGGATGGCCACTGCCCTTTCCTCTCCCACCGCTACGGTAACCTTAGGGAATTTTTTAAAGAACTGCATGGGCTCGTCGCCTATTTCAAGAGCGGTAGTCTGTTCGTTCGCCAGGGCATACCCCGTTGTTTTTCGTTTGTATCCCCTGCTCAACACCGCCATCTGGTATTTCCCCATAAATTTCATCATCAGGAATTCCACCATGGGCGATTTCCCCGTTCCGCCGGCAGACAGGTTGCCAATGCCGATCACCGGCATATTAAATGAGATGGAAGAATAGAATTCGCTATCGTACAATTTATTCCTTATCCAAACGGCCAGCGCGTAAAGCAGCGAGAAGGGAAACAACAGCATCCTGATAGGCCTGAGTAGAGGAGCGTTAAAATTCATAGATACGCGTAGGTGTGATACAAAAATTTAAAGGTACGTCAAATTCATGGATGTCGTCCAGCCGGTCAACCGGCTCAAAATACGAAAACCCGATCTTGATCAGGTCGCGGCGACAACGCAAAAGATACCGGTCGTAGTACCCTTTTCCGTAGCCTACCCGATACCCTTTTTCATCGCAGGCGATAAGCGGAACAAATACCAGGTCAATATCCATGGGATGGAGTACCTCTCCCCCAATAGGCTCCAGGATGCCATACCTGTTCTTAATAAATAAAGCGTCCTTCTCAAGGATGACAGCTTCCATCTCCCTGCTGCTTCCCGATATCCGGGGCCAGGCCAGTACGGCCATGGGCGATTGCTGGAGAAAGCGATCTTCTATAAGCGATATATTGAATTCGCGCCGTTCAGGCAGGGCGCAATAAGAGAGCAGGCGTCGCTTTTCCCCTATGTCCAGACCGGAGAACCCATCCCTGATCAATGCATCTTTTTCCTTCCGTTCTTCTTCGGACAGCAGTATTCTTTTCTCCAGATATTCTTTACGTAGATTTCCTTTGAGCATAGGTTGACTGAACTGGTTTTATTGCCTGGCGCCTGCCATACTGTAATGCTCAACCCTGGAACGCTTGCCGCTCAATCCTGCTCGCCTGTTGTTGAACAAAGGCGCTGTCGGGGTTAGCAGCATACGGAATAGAGGCGATCCTGGGGTAACCGCTCCATTTCACGATCTCGTCTTCATAATGCAAATAGCTGCCATTAAATATCCAACCCAAAACAGGAATATTCTCCTGCCTGCATACCCTTGCCGTTAACAAGGAATGATTAATGCTGCCCAGCGTGTTCAGGCTTACCAATACCAATGACGCGTCCAGCATTTTCACCAGGTCCGATATGAACTGGTCTTCATTCAATGGAACAAGCAATCCCCCTGCGCCTTCAATAATTAAATTACGATTATTATGCGGAACCCCGGCTGCGATCTTTTCAAGATCGATGAGGATATTCTCTTTCGGAGCGGCAATATGGGGAGAAGCGGGAAGTTTCAGTTTATACGCTTCCGGCCACACGCGCTTATCCCCATTGGCAATCACGCCCGCCACCCATTCGCTATCCGTGCCATCCTCATAACCGGCCTGTACAGGCTTCCAGTAATCTGCATCCAGCGCTTCCGCCAACACTGCCGAAACCAGCGTCTTTCCAACGCCGGTGCCCGTTCCGCTAACAAATATTCTTTTCATATTTCGAGGTTCAGTAATTGCTCTCCAAAACTTATGCGGCCAACGCTGAAAGGTCCATGATGCCATGACCTGCCGGATCCCTCAGACGGATAATGGCCTATTGACGAAGATGCTGAATACGGTGGTTCCGTAATTCCTGGAACTCGCAAAATGAGGATGCTGCGTATAATTGTTCCTGGGCGTATGTTCCAGAATGAGCCATCCCTTTTCATTCAGCAGTTCTCTTTCAAATACCTTGACCGGGATATCGTCGATCGTCGTAAGCGCATAAGGGGGCCCTGCAAATATAAGATCGAATTTTTCTTCGCATTGCCGGATAAACCGGAACACTTCCATTTTTATAACCTTAAAATGTTCCAGTTTCAGCTGAAGCGCGGTCTTTTTAATAAATGCATACATCGCAGGGTCTTTTTCCACCACGACGCAGTCCCGCGCTCCTCTTGAGTAAAGCTCATAGCTGATGCTGCCTGTGCCGCCGAACAGGTCGCAGGTTTTCAGCGCGCCGATATCAAGATTGTTTTCGATGATATTGAACAATCCTTCTTTGGCGATATCCGTGGTAGGCCGGGTATAGGGCATCTTGCCGGGAGGAGTTATTTTCCTTCCCCCGAATGCTCCCCCGATTATACGCATAAGGATATTTTCAGAAGCGGTGAAAAATAGTATGCCGGGTATTCGTCAAGTATTTCCTGGCCCTGGATATTTTCAGGAACGCCTTCGTATTCAACCACGGGAAAATACTTTGTCAGTTCGGTATATAAGGCNNATGATCTGCAAGCGATCGCCCGAAAAAAAAGCCGTTACAAACCTGTCGTTATAAAAAACAGCTTTTATGGTTTTTCCTTCAAGCGCCTCCCTCTGTATCGTCGACATGAACAGGGTATAAAAATGCCAGTATTTTCCGGCCTGAAAGCGTTGTTGAAATAAGGTATGGATATACTTGGGAACGCGATAGATATTGTACATATCCCAGCCGCTTACTTTTTCGCTTAGCGCCAATCCCTTGTTGACATCCCCGTAAATCAGCTGCGTCAGCGGCGTGTTCAGCCCGATGTTAAAATGCTCTTCGGGAAACATGGCGCTTTCCGCAAAATTATAAAGGATGCCCGTTTCCTTCATATTCTCCGCCAGCAAAGGATCTCCCGCGATGATCTCCTCCAGCCGGTCATAGGGGCCTTTATCAATCGAGGGTTCCACAATATATTGCCGTACGCGGAGCAGTTTCCGGGATTCCCCGTCGTAAATGATATAATTAAAGAACCGCTCGCCTACTTCCATCAGCAAACAGGCATTCCGGGAAGCTCCGTTTTCCAACTCCCGTCCGATATCAAAAGAAGGATGTATCATGGCGAATCTCAGTCTTTAAAATTTTTGGTCATGCTAACGCCTACCATTCCCTGAAATTGAGGTATTGGCGCATCGACCTTATAAATAGACAAGGTTGCTTCTGTGATGAAGGCATACTGGTGTTTGATATGCCGTATGATGCTATCGCACAATTTTTCCAGCAGCGGCGCGGGCATCTGCATCCGCTGCTTTACAATATTGAACAGGTCCACATAATCGACCGTTTCGTTAATATCGCTAAGATCCGTGCCATGTTCCTCATATTTCACGACAAGGTTTACGACAAAGGGGCCGCCGATTATCTCTTCGCCCTCATACAATCCATGATACCCATGAAAATGCACATCCTTTAATTCAATTGCAATCATATGCCTAACGCTTTCATTGATAAAAACCTTTCGGCGTCCAGCGCCGCCATACAGCCGCTTCCCGCAGCCGTTACTGCCTGCCGGTATATTTTATCCTGCACATCGCCGGCCGCATATACGCCTTCTATATTGGTCCTGGTAGACCCGGACTGGGTCTTTATATACCCGGCCTCATCCATCTCTAACCAACCTTTAAAAATTTCCGAATTGGGCTGGTGACCGATCGCAACAAAGAAACCTGCGACCGGGATGACCGTGGATTCGCCGGTCTGGTTATTCCTGATGCGAACGCCTTCTACCTTAGCGTCTCCAAGGACCTCGTCCGTTTCGGTATTCCAGTACACCTGTATATTCTCTGTTCTGAACACTCTTTCCTGCATTACTTTAGAAGCCCTCATCTGGTCCCGCCTCACGATCATGTGCACCTTAGTACACAGCTTCGACAGGTAAAGCGCTTCTTCCGCCGCCGTATCGCCGGCGCCGACGATAGCGACTTCCTTTCCGCGGAAAAAAAAGCCGTCGCACACGGCGCAGGCGCTGACGCCGCTGCCGTTCAGCCTTTGCTCGCTCGCCAGCCCCAGCCATTTTGCCGAAGCGCCGGTAGCAATGATCACGCTATCCGCTTCAATAAGCTTTTCTTCATCGATCCATACCTGCAGGGGATAACCGGAGAAATCGACTTTTGTCGCCAGCCCGTATCGTATATCCGCGCCCATGCGGACCGCCTGCTTTTCAAAATGGACCATCATTTCCGGCCCCTGCACGCCATCGGGATAACCCGGGTAATTCTCCACCTCGGTGGTAATGGTGAGCTGTCCCCCGGGCTGTATNNAGACAATGTACTTTTTCCTTGATAGCGCTATTATCCATACTGTATTTTAAAATTTGACAAATTTAACTGTAAATGCACACTTTTCCCCCGTTTAAATCCTTCGCTGCAGGTTTGCCGTTATTCGGGAATGTTCAGGCTGATGTATTGCGCGGCATACCCGCCAAAATAGCCCAGCGCTCCGCCCTGTATATTTCCCAATACCTTGCCCGGGGAAGAAAACGGGTTTCCTATGCTGGCATAATTGTATTCCATTGTCCTCCAGAAATCAAACGCCTGTTTTTCTATGTTGCAGAATTTTACGGTAATCTTGTCCCCCCGCTGAAAATAAGTATCCTTGCCCGTTATTCCCATGTTGCGGCGCATTCCCCGTTCTATCTCCGCCAGGTAGGTCTTGCCATCTATCAGTTGGTCGTCGTACACAGAGTTAAAGGGCGGAAGATAATCCTCTCCATTCCTCTTGGTAAAATAACGAACATAATTACCATATCCCGGCGGGTCGGTGATCTGCGCGCTCAGGATAACCGATGTGGAGTCGCCGGATTCGCTGACCGGGTCCCAATACAGCGATTCGATCTTTTTATCCAACCGGGGTATGGTAGCAGCGGCGGAATACTCTTTACCGTCCGCGCTTATGCGCAGGGTATACTGCCTGCCCAGCTGTCCTTTAAAAGAAGAGGGCAGATTGGCGCTATCGTTAGAATAATAATAAAATTGAATTCCATCCGGCAGGTCTACCGCATATTCCCTGAGGGTATGGGTTCTGACCCCATTTGATATCCTGACGACGGCATCATGAACAAAGGATGCTGCGGCTTCCTCTGCCGAGATCCTGTCGAAATAATTAAGGCTGCGGGAAAGTATCACTACCGGAGCATTATCATTTTCAATAACGGCTTCCACTACCAGCAAGGGTTCTGCATGCTCAGGAATAAGCGTAATGGCTTTTTCGCAGGAAGAAAAAAGCGTCAGCAGTAACAGCCAGAGAAAGCATTTTGTCATACGCCTGCAAAGTTAACCAGGCGCGGGCTGTGTACATCACCATCGCCTAAAAATTAACAGGGAATGGGATAACAGATTACAAACCATAAAGTTATCGACAAGCCGCCCAAGACAAACAGCTCAAAATCGGATTACCAGACGCCTATTTTTTGGGGAAGCCAGGATGAAGAGACGCGGGAAGCAGGAAGGGGTTCGAAGCTTGCGCGTCGGGTAAACGAATAATGCCCGCTATCGACGAACAAAAAAGCGCGCCCGGATAGGCGCGCCATTTTTAACATTATTCCTGGTAAAATCAGCCCAGATACGCCTTAAGCGCATTGCTGTAACGGGCTTTTTGTAATCTTTTGATCGCTCTCTCCTTGATCTGGCGGATACGCTCCTTGGTAAGATCGTATTTCTGACCAATCTGTTCAATGGTCACACCATTTTCGCCATCCAGCCCGAAATAAGCATTCACGATCTCCGCTTCACGGGGGCTGAGCGACTTAAGCACCCTGCGGATCTCATTCCTGAGGGAATCCTTCATCACGTCATCATCCGTATCATCGCCGCCTTCCAGCAGGTCGCCCATCGCTACATCTTCCGCCTCGTGCACCGGGGCGTCGAGGGAAGTGTGACGGGTATTGCTCTGAAAGATATTATTGATCTCGGTTTCGCTCATTTCCAGCAATTCGGCCAGTTCTTCCGTACTAGGCTCTCTTTCATGCTCCTGCTCAAAAGCCATATAGGCTTTATTCGCTTTGTTATAGGTGCCAATCTTGTTTTGAGGCAGGCGGACCAATCTTCCCTGCTCTGCCAACGCCTGCAGGATGGACTGGCGGATCCACCATACCGCGTATGAAATGAATTTAAAGCCCTTTGTTTCATCGAAACGCTGGGCGGCTTTAATCAAGCCGAGGTTGCCCTCGTTGATCAGGTCGCTAAGAGAAAGGCCCTGGTGCTGGTACTGCTTAGCGACAGATACCACGAAACGCAGGTTGGCCTGCACCAATTTATCCAATGCCCTCTGATCACCCATCTTGATCCTCTGCGCCAGAACGGTTTCTTCCTCGGGCGTGATCATGGAAATCTTCGAAATCTCCTGTAAATACTTCTCGACCGCCTGGGAATCCCGATTGGTGATCTGCGTAGCAATTTTGAGCTGTCTCATATTTGTATATAAAATTGACTAATCCTTTCGGGTACAGGATCAACAATAAACAATAAAAGATGCAATAAGTTCGGGAAAAGTTGCAAAAAAGGGTAGCAAAAATTGTTTCCGTCCAGAACCGCGACAAAAGTAACATGCGCTATCGGAACTTCATAGCTTTTTAGGATAAAAAAAACCAAATTTTTCAGCGGGGGCCGAAAAAAAATCCATTACTAAGCCGCGCTTGAACGCCTATAACGCGACGCCAACAGCGATCAGAAAACGATCTCCTCTTTTTTCGTTCTGATAATGAGCTCTTTTTTTGTTCCTTTTTCCACGCGCCCAACGATCTGCGCCTCGATGTCAAACGCAGCTGCGGCGGCCATGATACCGGCGGCGGCCTTTTCCGTGGCGAACAATTCCAGCCGGTGCCCCATATTAAAGACCTGGTACATTTCACGGTTATCCGATTGCGAGGCGCTCCGGATAAGCTCAAAAATAACCGGGGGGGTAAACAGGTTATCTTTAACAATTCTATAACTGTCGGGGAGATAATTAAGGCATTTGGTCTGCCCCCCGCCGCTGCAATGGATGAGCCCGTGAATATCGCCGAACTGCGTTTCAAAAAGCTTTTTTAACAAGGGCGCATAGGTGCGGGTAGGCGATAACAGGAGATGGCCGACCGACACGCTGTTGTTTTCGTCGACCTGGATGGTATCGGTCAACCGGCGCTCGCCGATATAGATCAGTTTTTCATCAAGTCCGGTATCGTAGGATTCCGGATACTGTATGCCATAATGCTTACTGAGACTGTCATGACGGGCGCTGGTAAGGCCGTTGCTGCCTATGCCGCTATTGTATTGTTGCTCGTACGCAGCCTTTCCGGAGCTGGAAAATCCGATAATAACGTCCCCGGCCGCAATCTTTTCGTTGGTGATCAGCCTATCCTTGGGCCATCTGGCTGCCATGGTGCCATTAACGGCGATCGTCCGGACCACATCTCCCACATCCGCCGTTTCTCCTCCCAGGTAACTGATGTTTACCCCGAAGCCGGTCATCATATCAAAGAATTCCTGGGATCCCTCGATGATTGCCGACAACACTTCGCCCGGGATCAATCGTTTGTTGCGGTCGATCGTGGAGGAAAACAGGATATTGTTGGTTATGCCTGTGCACAGCAGATCATCCAGGTTCATGATAATGGCGTCCCGGGCGATACCCTTCCACACAGAAAGATCGCCGGTTTCCTTCCAATAGAGATAGGCAAGGATGCTTTTTGTTCCAGCTCCATCGGCATGCATCACGTTCACCCAGTTCTTATCGCCGGAGAGAAAATCGGGATAAAGCTTACAGAATGCAAAAGGGTACAACCCCTTGTCGAGCATTGCTGTTGCTTTATGAACATCTTCTTTCTGCGCGGAAACGCCTCGTTGATTGTACAGACTCATGGGCATATTTTGGAATTGCGAAATTGCATGTTTTTAGCTGAGCGGCAAAATTCACACATCAACTCTTTTCATTTAACTTTGTCTCAGTTATGCAGGTTCATACGGATATTGATCATATACCCGCCTTCAATAATGCCGTCCTGACGATTGGCACATTCGACGGCGTCCATCTCGGACATCAGAAGATCCTATCCCAATTAAGGGATGAGGCCGAGATCATCGACGGGGAAACCGTTATCATCAGTTTCGACCCCCACCCCAGGCAGGTCGTCCATACCGCGGGCGCGCCCATGCAAATGATCACCACGATCAATGAACGGATCGATCTGATCGCCGCCAGGGGGATACAACACCTCGTGATCATTCCTTTTACCCGGGCGTTTGCCAGCCTGACGCCGCAGGAATATGTAGAAAAATTCCTGATAGAAAAATTCCACCCCCATACCATTATTATCGGCTACGATCACCGGTATGGTCATGACAGGAAGGGCGACTATGCCCTGTTGTGCGAATACAGGTCTAAGGGATTTTTTGCGATCAAAGAGATCCCCGCCCAGGTGGTCAATGACAATACCGTTAGCTCTACGCTGATCCGGGAAGCCATTCTCAAAGGCGATATCCGCTCGGCCAATACCTTGCTGGGTTATGATTTTTTCTTTGACGGCAAAGTGATCCCGGGCGACAAAAGGGGGCGGGCCCTGGGTTTCCCTACTGCCAACCTGATTGTCGGGAGCAGTGAAAAACTGATCCCCGCCAACGGCGTTTACGCCATAACAGCCGAATTGAAAACCGCTAAGTACCAACAACTATCCCTGACCGGCATGATGAATATCGGCGTCAGGCCTACCGTTGACGGTTCAACGAGAACCATAGAAGCGCATCTTTTTGGCTTCTCCGCGGATATATACGGCGAGACCCTGCGGATACGCGTGAAAGCATTCCTGAGAGCGGAACAAAAATTCAGCGGTCTGGAGGAGCTGAAGGAACAACTAAAAAAAGATAAGGCCGCCGCCAAAAAAGCGCTCCAGCTTAGTTCATCGCCTTCGCCAGAAACTCCTTAAGCAGGGAAGCGTCGGAGGTTCCGGCGTCATTCACGCCCAGGCTCCTGAGATTATAGTGATGCAATAAAAGCAGCGCGTTGCAAATGCCCTCGTACCCGTAGTTTTTAGCGGCCAGCAGGTAGTCCCGCACAAAAAAGGGGCTTACGCCGATATTCGCCGCCACCGCTTTTTCGTCCTGGCTGTTTTGCCCGAAGATCATATACGACTTACTGAACAACCCGTACAAGGTAGGCAGCAATAACTGTATGGGACCGGCCTTGGGGTTGGCGGCAAAATAGTTTACGATACGCATCGCTTTCTCCATATCTTTCTTGGCGAGGGCCGACTGCAGTTCAAACGGATTGTAATCCTTGCTGACGCCGACGTATCGCTCGATATCTTCCTCCGTGATATTCTTACGGGCGCCGAGGTTGATCGTCGTTTTGTCTATTTCATTCTCAATGCGGCTAAGATCATTGCCAATATGGTCGACCAGCAACAATAGCGCTTTTCGGGAAATGGAATACCCCTTTGAAGCGATCAGATCGGAGGTCCACTCGGGAAGCTGATTTTCATAAAGCTTTTTGGTGGTCAGCAGCTCGCCTTTTTCCTTCAATATCTTCGCCAGCCGGCTTCTTCCATCTACTTTTTTTTCTTTATACGCTACAATAAAAACGGTGGATGGCAAGGGCTTTTCAATATACGCTTCCAGTTTTGCGATATCGCGCATATGCTGGGCTTCCTTAAGGATGACCACCTGCAGGTCGGAAAACATAGGATAACGCATGCAGGCATTCACTACGTCGGCCCAGGCGGCATCCTTACCGTAAAATACCGAGAGATTAAATTCCGCCGCCGCAGGATCCAGGATAGACTGTTCTGCATAGTGAACGGCCTTATCTATAAAATATTCCTCCTCTCCCTCCAGCCAGTAAATGGGCTTGTACAGTTTCAGCTTCCAATCCTTAAGTATTTTTTCCAACGACATCGCTATCTTGATTATTGAGGAACCGGGCAATATTACAGCAAAAAAAACTTTTCATTCGCCTATTTTTTAGCCTCCAAAAATTAGCGTAGACCTTTAATTACAGTATCTTAGCTTTTGATTTAACTATGCGTAAAATTAATCTGGCATGGTTTTGGACTTCCGTACCCTGGAAGCTGCATCCCTTAAACCAGTTTTCCAATTAAAAAACACAAACATCTATGAGTACAAGCAATTATCCATCGGCAACGCCTCAAAGCCAACCCCCGAAAAGAGACTCGAAAAATCTTATCATTGGGCTATTGGCCGTTGGCATCCTCGGCACATGGGGATATTTTCTTTGGGACAAAAACAACAACGATCAAAAGATGACGCAGCTGCAAACGCAATATGTTGCAGTTGATTCTTCCAGAAACGAATTGCAAAAAAGCTTCGACGCTTCCTTATCCCGTCTTGATTCTCTTACCGGCTATAACAACGAAATTGAAGGCAAGCTTAATGAAAGGAATACAGAGATCTCCAAGTTAAAAGGAGAGATCAGCGGCATTCTCAGAAAACAGAACATCACCCTTGCTGAAAAGAAAAAAGCAGAATCGCTGATTGCGGAACTGAATGAAAAGATCGGCTATCTGGAACAGGAAGTAGCCCGCCTGACAATGGAAAACCAGACCCTCACTACTGAAAAAGCGGCCATTACCGTGGAAAGGGACACTTATCTTGCGCAGAAAGATACGCTGGAATCCGTTAAAAGAGGATTGGAAGACGTAGTGAACGTGGCGTCCACCTTAAACGCTTATGGCATTGCGATCACTCCTGTCAAGGAGAAGAGCAGCGGTAAAGAGAAAGTGACTACCAACGCTAAAAAAGTGGATAAACTGGTCATCTCTTTCGACGTAGACAACAGGATCGCACAATCAGGCACAACCGATATTTTTGTAGCCATTACAGATCCTGACGGCAAACCCGTTAGCGTTGAAGCGCTCGGCTCCGGAACATTCACTACCCGCGAAGAAGGAGAAAAATTCTTTACGGCAAAGGTTCCCGTAGAAATTGAGGCCGGCAAAAAGAAACATGTTGAATTTGCCTGGAAACAAAACAGCGATTTCAAAAAAGGAGCATATAAGATCGCTATCTATCACAATGGATTTAAGATCGGAGAAGGCATCAGGGAGCTCAAAAAAGGCGGATTATTCGGATAGACGACCGCTGTAACCTGTAAACGATATTGATATTATTGCAAAGCCGGAACAAACCAAGGTTCCGGCTTTGTATTTTACTCCATTGCCGGAACGGAAACCATTTAAGACATTCGAAAACCCCTCAGAGCAGGGCCCGCACCGAAGCCCTCCCGATATGCACCGCCCTGGCGCTTCCGGGCTTTCTCCCCTCGTACTGAATATTCATTTCCAGGTTTTTTGACAACCGCTTGCTGAGATCCAGGTTCCATAAAAAGTTTTTACCCGGCAGCAGCCCTTCGAGTATAATATAGGAGACCGTGGTGTTGACGTTCTGCGCTCCCGACAGCGAAGTAAACTGCATGTTGTTGAAAGAAAACTTGCCCAATAAGGAGGCGTTCTGTAAAATATTATACTTCACTTCCGTATTTGCCGAATGAGAAACGGCTCGTTCCCGGTTCGCTGATTTATTGTCTTTTTCGCTGAACTTATATCCCATTATTATCCTGAGATCCGTTCCCGGGAAGAAGCTGATCCGGGGCTCCAGCGATTGCTGGGCGATATGATAATTCCGGTTGTCAAATTTGGCGTTTGAAGTAGCCAATTCATTGATCCCCGTCTTGAACGTCAGGTCAACCATAAGGGATTTGCTAATATTGAACCTCCCCTTTATGCTCCAGTCGTCCAGCTTCCGGCTTTCATAACCGTAGGTCAGCAGCGACTTGCCCTCATTCCTCGAATTGTTAAGGTCTACCCCCCATTTCGAACTGTACCGGTTAAACGAAAACGTATTGACAAATACCGAGTTCAGGGTAATCAGCGAGGTATCGCCCAGGGGCGAACGAAAAGGATTGAACTGAACGATCCCTTTCGCCGCCTCTTTTTTATTGATCTGCAAAGCAGACTGCAGATTGATCCTGAACAGCAAACGGGAAAAGGCCCGGGCCTTTGTCGCATCTATTACCGAACGCGGGTTAAGCGCCAGGCTATAGTTGAACGTATTGTAATTGGCCTTGATGAATTCGTTTGTAGGCGTGAATATCCTGATGTACCTGGCCTGATCCTGGAACAGGGCGACCTCAAACTCATTGAGCGACTGCACGCCGTTGCTATCGTAGTCTATCCAAACATATTCCCCCTGCCCGGCAGGCACTTCCAGGAAGGCAAAATCCCTTTTCTGCTCCTGCCCCGCCCCCACTTCATACAAAACATTCCCCGACAATAGCCCGTTCCATTCATTCAGCTGGTACTCCGCGCGGCCCAGCAGGCTATTGTCGGGCTTTGCATTTGTCGCCAGCGGGTTGATCACCGAGAGATTCCGGTAAGATCCGTTAAACCGGAACTGCCGTTTTTCACTTTTAAGCAATTCCGCGAACACATTGATGTTCTGGCTTCTGTCAGATTTGAGTAAATCTTTCCCCAACGGCGCGGCGTCGCCCCTCGTAAAATACGTGACGCCCCAGCGATTGGGCTTTTCCTCAGAAGATTTTATGCCCGCCTGGAAAACATTAAAGGAAAAGCTCAGGGGGGAAACGGAATCGGAAACCAGGTTGCGGATCTCATTGCGCTCCACGGCATAGCTGAGGGTCAGCGTATGGTTATCGAGTTGTTTGAATTTCCTGGAAACCGAGGCCGAGGGCCGTAAAAAATAGCCTTTGTCCGCAGCCGAATGAAAGGTGGAAAGATTGAAGATATTGTCCCATTTCCAGCCCTTTATCTCCTGGCGATGATCTATCCGGTTTCTTATCCCCCTAAAACTATCGTCCCTGGTATAGCTGGAAAACTGGTACTGCAGCGAATTGTTTTTTGCGTCCAGGAACTGGGCGCCGGCGGTGAATATGTTTTCGTTCTGCGGATCCGTCTGCAAAGGCAATCCCCAATCCCTGGTGAATTCAACATTCCTTAATCGCTCGAGCGGTTTAAACGCTGCCTGCACATGTTCATACCCCAGGTTAAAGACCAGCTTTTTTCCTTTTGACGCGTCGCCGAGAGGAAGGGTGTTCTTCAATCCCATCTTTCCCGCAAATCCCTTATCGTTCTGCTTATCCTTTTTAGAAAACGTATTCACGTCATAGTCGCTCATGGCGCCCTCGGCGGTCAGTATCATGTTTTCCGTCAGGGCATAGTCGACCCCCAAACTAACCAGCTGCTGTTTCTTAGGCGTGGCCAGGAATATGGCCGGTTCAAAATTACCCTGCCTTTCCCCGTTCACCGGCGCCACCCATTTATACACTTTTCCATTAGCGCCATTAAAATCCGGGACATAATTGCCAAAGCCCTGTCCCACTTCGATAAAAGACAGATGGTAGCTGGCGCTATCGGGGTTTATGGAAAAAACATAGATAGAATCCCTCGACGAGCCATTGTCGTAAACCGTGTCGACCTTTTCATACAATATCTTCCCGGTGGAAAAACTATCCCTGGACGCATAAGGATAGAACGCTTTGCTTATATTATCGCCCAGCGTATCCAGGAATCTTTTCTGAGACGGATCAAGCGTTTGATTGATGGGAGAGTTCTTGGCGTCGCTGTTGCTGAATGCGCTCAGCCTGAGCTTGAGTTTTTTGCCGATATCGGTTTCATTATACGCATACAGGTTAGCATTAAGATAGTTGCGGTCCGAATACTCAAATTCCACCTGTATCCTTTTGTCTTTCGTGATCATGCGCTTGGGCGTAAACGTTATCTCCGCCGTATTGTAGTTGATCACATAGTCCTGGTCTTCGCCCCGCTGAAGCAGTTCTCCATCGATATATACCCTTTCCGTATTGGCCAGGACCACGAAGAAAAATTCATTGTTGGCGCCAACCAACCGGTAGGGCCCCTGGTTGCCTTCCAGCGGTTCAAGAATATTGCGGGTGAATTTGCCCTTGGCGATCGAGCCGCTGACCATGATCTTGTTAAGGGTATTTTCAGAAAGGGGCGTCGTGGTTTCGAACGCTATCCCCTGCAATCGTTTATAGAAGGAAAGAAAATAGGATTGACTTTGCCTGATATCAATATCGCCGAGGCTAAGTTGCCAGTTGCGCTTTTTGAATTGCAGGAAGATACGATCAAACTCATTGAGTTGCTGGGTGGTCCCATCCGGTTGAATNNTGAAGGTTGAGGCTGGAAGTAACCACGGCATCCTGGCTGTTCCCGAATGAAATGCCCCTTCCGAAGCTGCCGCTGTAATCGAGATCGCCGAAATCGAAAAAACTACCCTGCCGGTCGACAGCATAATCAGGGGTATAAGGCTGGCCGAGAAAATTGTTCATCACGCTGTCAAAGACCATCCGCTGAACCGGGGCGTTCAACCTGGAGGGAAAGACGCGGTAACGGACCAGCACGCTGTCCAGCGGCGGTTTCTGTTTCCACTGCAACCGGGCGTTTATATAATCAACCGCGTATGCGCTGTCAGAAAAGCCGGGAATATGCACGGTATGGGGAATAACGCTCAGGGTATCCAGCGCAACAGATCCGTCGAGGGTGGAGATCCATTTGCTCCGAAGATTAGATACGGCGCCCCTCTCTCCGGGAATCTGGGAAATAGCAGTTAACGCTCCTGTCAGGAGAAAAAGTTGCCATATCAGGATCTTAAAGGCCAAAAATCGGTTTTTCTATTAGCGTCTAAAGTTAGCTTTTATTGTTTGAAAGCTTGTTTTTCAACAATATAGACGCAGAGCTCCGAAGATCAGGTCAACTGTAATTTTCCCGATTTTTTGCTTTCGAGGTATTCGTCAAAACTCATCAGCTTATCGAGCGATCCCTGGGGCGTGAGTTCGATGATCCTGTTTGCCACTGTTTGCAAAAAAGTATGGTCGTGCGAGCTGATCAGCACAATTCCTTTGAAATTTTCCATGCTTTCGTTAAAAGCCTGGATCGATTCCAGGTCGAGATGGTTGGTCGGCTCGTCGAGGATAACCACATTAGGGTCCTGCAACATCATCCGGCTGATCATGCAACGCACTTTCTCTCCCCCGCTGAGCACGCCTGTTTTCTTCATCACCTCGTCCCCGCTGAAGAGCATCTTGCCGAGGAAACCCCGGAGAAAGGGCTCNNGTAATGGCCAATTGGTTGTCGGCAACTACGGCGATCTTATCTCCCTTATTAACCGTAAAGGAAACATCTTTGAACAGCGTTTCCCCATCTACCGACTTGGCCAGCTTTTCAACATTCAGTATCTGGTTGCCCACCTCCCTGAGTTGCTTGAACACGATACCCGGNNTTTTTCCGGGAGGTAGCCTGTTTCGATTTGGAAGCGTTGGCGCTGAATCGGGCAATGAATTCCAGCAGGTCCTTCCGCTTTTCTTCCATCTTCTTATTCTTGTCCGTCAACTGGCGGGCGGCAAGCTGGCTCGACTCATACCAGAAAGTGTAATTGCCGGTAAAGACGCGGATCTTCTGCCGGTCCACATCCGCCACATGGGTGCATACCGCATCCAGGAAGTGACGGTCGTGCGATACCACGATCACGATATTTTCGTAATCGGCCAGGAAATTCTCCAGCCAGCCGATGGTCTGCACATCCAGGTTATTGGTGGGCTCGTCCAGGATCAGGATATCCGGATTGCCAAATAAGGCCTGCGCCAGCAGCACCCGCACTTTCAGGGCGCCGCTTATCTCCTTCATGAGTTGCTTATGCAGGCTTTCCGGAACGCCGAGTTCGCTAAGCAGGCTCGCCGCATCGCTTTCAGCGGTATATCCGCCCATCTCTCCAAACTCCGCTTCCAGCTCGCCGGCCCGCATGCCATCCTCCTCCGAAAAATCTTCTTTGGCATAGATGGCGTCGCGCTCGAGCATCGTTTCCCACAATTGCTTATGCCCCATCAATACCGTGTTCAGCACGGTTTCTTCATCATACTCAAACTGGTTCTGTTTCAAAACAGCCATTCTTTCGCCTGGCGTAATGTCTACAGAGCCCTTGTTGGGCTCGATCTCTCCCGAGAGGATCTTCAGGAAGGTTGATTTTCCCGCCCCGTTTGCGCCGATAACGCCGTAACAGTTTCCCCGCGTAAAACTCAGGTTCACTTCATCAAATAACACCCTTTTACCAAAAGAAAGGGTCACATTGTTCACTGTGATCATTTGCTGCTCAATAATTTGAGGCGCAAAGGTAATGAAAAGCCGCGAGCAACGTTATTTGTGATATTTTTGTCAGCGTTGGTAAACATCCAGTCCCGGATAAAGCTGCAGCGCTATGGGTTATATGCTAAAACGCCGCTTCCGCAACGAGCATTCAATGAGGGGGTTTAAAAATTTTCTGCTGATATTCCTGTCGATTGGCTTGTACGCGATATCCTACGGGCAGGCCTGTACTGATATCGGGCAAAACCCCCATAGCGCATTCCCGGTATGCGGAACCACCTCCTTTGAACAGCATACGGTGAAATTCTGCGGCAACAGGCGGGTTCCGGGGCCCTGCGACAGGGATGAGGTTTCCGATAAAAATCCATTCTGGTATAAATTCACCTGCTTCGAATCCGGTACGCTGGGACTGCTCATTACGCCCAAAGACCTGGGCGACGATTACGACTGGCAATTGTTTGACATCACTTCCCGCAATCCCGCCGACGTGTATACCGATCCCAGCCTGTTCGTGGCTTGCAACTGGTCGGGCGAACCAGGTAAGACAGGAGCTTCCGCAGCGGGGACATCGCTGGATGTCTGCGGCGGTTACGGAAAACCCCTGTTCAGCGCCATGCCGGAACTGAAAAAAGACCATCAGTATCTCTTGCTGATCAGCCATTTCACCGATTCCCAAAGCGGTTATTCCCTTGAGTTCAGCGGCACGGCAAATATCACCGACCCCAAAACGCCCAGGTTGCAATCGGCCAAAGCCAATTGCGACGGCAGCGAGATCACCGTATTTCTGAATAAAAAAATGAAATGCGCCAGCCTGGCCGCCGACGGATCGGATTTCCGCCTGAACACTCCGCTGGTCTCCATCGTCGGCGCTTCTTCCGACGCCTGCTCCGGCTCTTTTGATATGGATACGGTGGTCCTGAAATTAAGCGGACCAATACCTACTGGTAACTATATCCTTTCCGTAAAAAACGGCGCTGACGGGAACACCCTGTTCGACAATTGCGAGGTCAATATCGCCGAAAATGACCAGGTAGACCTGGCCATACTGCCCGTAGCGCCCACGCTGATGGACAGCCTGACCACCCCCTCCTGCCTGGCAAACTCCCTTGAGCTGGTATTTAAAAAGCATATGCGGTGCAGTTCCGTTGCCGCCAACGGCAGCGATTTTTTTGTTTCCGGCCCGGTTCCCGTTACCGTTACGGGCGCCTACGGCAATTGCAGCGCCGACGGCAAATCCTCCATTGTCACCGTAACGCTGGCTGCCCCGCTATCGGTGAAAGGCGACTATCAATTGCAACTCAAACAGGGAACAGATGGAAATACGCTGATCGATGAATGCGGACAGGAAAGCCCTCCCGCCGGCATCTCCTTTTTTATGCAAGCTGCTGTTTCTGCAGATTTCCAATACGATGTGACCCCGGGCTGCCGCACAGACACGGTTCAGTTAAGACATGACGGCGCAAACGATGTAAACCAATGGGTATGGACATTTGCGGATATCCCCAGCCGTTTTGAACAAAACACGACGAGGATATTCGCCACTACCGGTCAAAAAGGGATCAGCCTGATGGTCTCGAATGGTTTTTGCAGCGATACCTCCGAGATCGCCCTTGATCTCCCGCCAAAAATAAAATCATTGTTCGAAGCGCCCGACATCATATGCGCCTCCGATAAGGCCGCTTTTACCGACCGGAGCGTCGGCGATATCGCATCCTGGCAATGGGATCTCGGCAACAGCAACTTCAGTATGCAACCCTCTCCCGGCGATATCTCTTATCCCCGGATGCCGGGAGAAAAAAAATATACCGTGCGCCTCGTCGTTACCGGCGTTAACGGATGCAAGGACACTTCGGCTCAAATCGTAACCGTGGTTGGCAATTGTTATATCGCCGTGCCCTCCGCTTTTACCCCCAATAACGACGGCATAAACGATCATCTTTTTCCCTCGAACGCTTATAAGGCCGATAACCTGCTATTCCGCGTATACAACCGTTTTGGACAGGTAGTGCACCAGACCCGGGACTGGACGCAGAAATGGAACGGCGAGCTGAATGGCCGGCCTCAACCGGCAGGGACCTATGTCTGGACGCTCCGTTACACCGACCGGGATTCGGGCAAGACCTATTTCCTGAAGGGCTCCACGGTACTGATCCGGTGATGCATTTATTGCTCCGCAGATACGTACCTTGCTATGCAATGCCGGATCGCTGATTCCGGCTGACACAGCGATTTTAACAACCCTNNACAACGCTTCGTTGGCGGCAGGGAACCCGGCTCCGGACGACCTTGAAAAAGAACTTCCGGGATATCCTCACTATCCTGCCGAAGAGGACATCATGAACCCTCAAAACGGATTTGAAAAATCAACCGCCGATCTTGAAAGCCTCTCTAATGCAAAAAAAAGCGCTGCGCCCATCAACAGCGCTGTGTCTGCTTCAGCGCCCGAAGAAGAACCGCAGGAAGAGGAAGACCTGGAAAGAACAGAAGATGCAACAACCAGTACAGGATCTGAAGCAGATCTAACGCCGGAAGACCTTATCGCGCTTGGCGAAAAGGATGGCGATATGGATATGGGGGAAGATGAGATAATTGGGAAACAGTCAAAACCGGACCAACACGAAGATCTTGAGGAGGAAGACCTGGATATCCCGGGATCAGAACTCGATGACGACAACGAAGAGATCGGCGCGGAAGATGAGGAAAACAATTATTACAGCCTGGGCGGCGATCGCCATGAGGACCAGGAAAACGAACCTTAGCGATGATGAATACCGATATTGCCGCGCCTGAAACCCCTCGCGATCCTCAGCTTATCATTCGCCGGGCCAGTCTTTCCGAACTGCCGGTCATTGCGGCGCTGGCCTACCGGATATGGCCGGAAGCTTACGGGGAGATCATCTCCGAAACGCAGATCAGCTACATGCTTGAGCAATCTTATGCGATTGCGGCATTGGAGCGCCAATTTCATTCGGGAAATATTTTTTTAATCGCTTTTTTGCAGGAAGAACCTGTCGGCTTTGCCTCCTACTCTTCCACCCCGGATCCTTTTGTATATAAAACGCACAAACTTTATGTGCTTCCATCTATACAAAAAAAAGGAATAGGCAAAACCATGCTGGAAGCCATCTTTAACAATGCCCGGCTGGCAGGCGCAACCGCTGTTCAATTGAACGTAAACAGGAACAACAAGGCAAGATTTTTTTATGAAAAGATCGGATTCCGCGCAGTGAAAGAAGTGGATATCCCTATCGGCCGGGATTTTTTTATGAACGATTATGTGATGGAGAAAAACATATCGCGCGGAATCATTTCAGCAGATGGGAAAGAATGACGCCCATCGCCACTGCCGCATTCAGCGATTCGGCATACCCTCTTCTGGGAATGGTAACCTGTTCCCTGGCCAGCGATAAAAGCTCCGGCCTGACCCCTCTCGATTCATTGCCCACGATGATGATCCCCTCGCTTATAGCATCCATTTCATATACGCTTCTGCCGGCAAGCGTAGCCGCGTAAACGGCAACCGAGGGGTCGCCGGCGATGAGTTCCGCAAGGTCTGTATAGTATACGGCTACCCTGCCGATGCTCCCCATAGACGATTGCACGGTCTTGGGACTGAAAGCATCGGCGCATTCCGGACTGCAGATCAATTGCGCGGCGCCGAACCAATCTGCGCAGCGAATGAGGGTCCCCATATTGCCCGGATCCTGGATAGTATCGGCCATCAGCGTGATCCTGCCTTTCAGATCCGGGCGCTGGTTCAAAAAAGGTTTCTTAAGAACCGCCAATACCTGGTTCGGCGTGGTCAGCGAAGATATTTTCTTTAGCTCATCCTCGCGAACAGGAAATATTTTCGAGGAATGGACAGGCGACAGCAGGGGCGCCTGTTTTTCTATCCAGGATGCTGTTGCATAGATCTCAAGGAACTCAATGCCCGGCTGGCTCAAGAGTTCGTTAATTATCCTCGGGCCCTCTGCAATAAACGCGCCTTCTTCATCTCTGTGTTTTTTCTGGCTTAAACTTTGAATATATTTGACCTTCGATTTCAACATCATTGTATCTCTGTTATAATCCTTATGGTATTCTGCCGGCAAGTTAATTTTTTTATTGTTGTACAATGGTTATGCGTTGCCATAAGCGTTATCTTACTCGCGAGCTCCTGCACCATCCCCAAACGTTACCAAAAAGGCAAGCCCTTTGTATACCGGTCGGATATCACGCTCAACAGCGAGCTGCCGCCCCAGGCCAAGCAACAGCTGAAAGAGGGGCTGGCCAACCAGATGGACGATAGCCTGAAGGTAAGAAAGGTGCTCGCCGTTCGGCTCATACCTCCTTTTTTTTATTACCGCTTATCAAAACCTCCCGTTTTTGACACCCTGTATATCAGCCGCTCCAAAACCTTTATGACGGGCTTGCTGACCTCAAAAGGATATTTCGGATCGTCCATTACCGACGACTTCAACATCGATACGGTCCGGGAACAACAAAGGGTAAGCGTCAGGTTTTCCGTAACCCCGGGCAAGGCGCTGCTATTGGATACGGTAGGGTACGCATTGCAAACGCCCGAATTGCAGGCGCTGGCGCTGGCGAACCGCGAAAAATCATTATTAAAAAAGAACGATCCTTATTCGCTGCAAAATATTTCGGACGAGCTGGATCGGCTGCTGAAGATATACCACGACAACGGCTATTATAAGATCGCTAAAGAACACCTGTATGCCGAACAGGATACGGTGGTATCGGCGCTGATCGATCCGGGATTGGATCCCTTTGAACAGTTGCTCCTTCTCGACTCCCTGCAACGGAAAAAAGAAAACCCCACCATCAGCATCATTATTAAGCAACGATCGCCAAAAGACAGCGCGCATCTTATGCAATACCACTGGGGCAGGATCAGGGTGTTCCCCGACCATTATCTGCTAAGGGATTCCACCGCCGGCGATTACGACAGCTCAATGATAGACGGGCGTTATTTTTTTTCGCAATCCTCCCGCTTCAAGCTCCCCTTTATTGCGCGAAACATTACCTTACGCGAGGGGGCGCTGTATAAGCAATCGGACTATTTTAAAACCATTAATACGTTTACCAACCTGGGCGCCTGGCAGCAGGTGGATATCAACCTTACGGAACGGACCGACAGCGCGCAGCTGCTCGACGCCGATATACTGTTGTTCCCGGCGAAAAAGAAAAGCCTGAACGTGGATTTCGAGACCAGCCGCAATACCATCGACCTGCTTACCACCGGATCCTTATTCGGTATTGGCCTCAACCTGGGGATGCGCGACCGGAACGCTTTCCGGGAAAGCGTTCAAACCACCAGCAATATCCGCTTCGGCGTGGAGCTGGGCCCTAATTTTGTACAGACGGTGCAGGCGAGTTTTGCCCATAACGTCTATATCCCCCGGTTCATTACGCCGTTTAAGATCAGGAGCGAAAAAAACCTTACCGCGCCCCGGACGATCGTTACCTTCAATACCGCTTATACCAATAGGAGAAAATTCCTGGAAGCGCGGTCGTTAAACGGTTCATGGGGATACGACTGGTCGAAGAAAAGCAATAACTGGCAGTACACGCTGCTTAATTTCGAGTATACCAATGTTGCAAAATCCGATAGCCTGCTGAACCTTGAAAAGGTATTCCCCACCCTGGCCCAGGCGTTCAACAACGGGCTCATCATCGGCCAGATCCTTGCCTATAGCACCGGCAAGGCATATGGCAACCGCGTAAATTATTTCCGGGCAAAATTTGAAGAAAGCGGCGCCGCCTTCGGGCTGTTCAAAAGCCTGGATCGGGGAGATCTCCGGCGCTTTCTGAAGCTCGACCTGGAATATCGCCATTTCATCAATTTTTCAAAAACATCACTGGCCTTCCGGGCTTTTGCCGGCTATGGTTTTATATATGGCAAGACCGGCGATAAGCCTGAAAACAATCTACCCTTTTTTAAGGCCTATTTTGCCGGCGGTCCATACAGCATGAGGGCATGGCAGGTAAGGCAATTGGGACTTGGCTCCAGCAGGGCTTTTGACGATACTTCCCGCGCCAGAACAGATCGTTTCGGCGATATGCAACTGGAAGGAAATATGGAATACCGGTTTGACCTGGCCACTATTGCAGGCATAAAACTGAAAAGCGCCGTTTTCGTGGATATGGGCAATATATGGGGAAAGGCTATCGATAAGGAAGGCGACAGGATGGATTCCGCGGAGTTTAAGCTAAGCAGGTTGTATAAGGACCTGGCCGTCGGGGGCGGCGCCAGCCTGCGTTTTGATTTCGACTTTTTTATGATCCGGTTAGATTGGGCGTATAAATTAAAGGATCCCTTATACGCCCATATCCGCGATGGCTGGTTCCATAAGCTCGCCATTGGAAGCGGTCAGTTTCAACTGGGCATCGGCGTTCCGTTCTAAACATTTGGTTCCGCCTAAAGCGCCGGAATTGCGCTTAACCATCAGCGCTTCCCTTCCGTATCGGCGTCTCTTCTTACTGAACGGCCTGATCATCCCGCGCGGACTTCCCTTCGCGAACGGCTTTAATGCGCTCTACCGCCTCTTCAATTGTCCATGCTTCGCTTAAGCTAAAACTACCGATCCTTGTCCGGCATAACGCGCTCAGGTAGCCGCCGCATCCCAGGCGAGCGCCCAGGTCGTTGGCAAGACTTCGTATATAGGTACCCGTTGAACAAACCACTTTAAAATGCAGTTCCGGCAAATGCAGGGACACGCTGAACTCCTTAATGAAGACCCTCCTGGGCTCCAGTTCAACGTCTTTTCCTCTTCTTGCCAGCTCATACGCCCGTTTGCCGTCCTTTTTAATGGCGGAGAAAACAGGGGGCGTCTGCATCAGTTCGCCCGTAAACTCCAGGGCGGCGGCCTCGACCGCTTCTTGCGTGATATGATCGCAGGCTTTATGGTTTTCAGGGATGCTTTCCAGGTCGTAGGTGGGCGTGGTAGCGCCCAGCGTAATGGACCCGGTATATTCCTTTTCCATATTCATGTATTCATTGATCCTCTTCGTAAACTTTCCCGTGCACACGATCAGCAAACCGGTGGCCAGCGGATCCAGGGTCCCCGCATGACCGATCTTTTTGATCCTGATCGCAGCGCGCAGCTTCCTGACCACGTCGAAGGAGGTCCAGTCGTACGGCTTATTGATCAGCAGAACCTGTCCCTCTTCAAATATATTGTTCATTAACGATCAGGTATAAAAGTTGTTAACAAAGATCAGATCGCCTGGCTGGCTTTTATCTCGAGGTATTTATTCACCGTATTGATCGTCAGGTTTTCCGGAGCGGTTAAAATGGTGAATATGCCATGTTGCTGAAGCTCCTTAATGATCAGTCGTTTTTCATAAGCAAACTTATCGGCGATGGTACGGATATATAAGCCCTCGATATCCTCCACAGGTTTATCTGAAAGCCTGCGAAGTTCGGTGTTTTCAAAGAAAACAACCAGTAAAAGATGATTGCGCGCAATAGAACGGATATAGGGCAGCTGCCTTTGCAAGCCGGCAAGCGATTCAAAATTGGTAAACAGTACCATCAGGCTGCGTTGCGTGATCCTGGCGCGCGTAAAAGCATATAGCTGCTCGAAATCGGTTTCGGCAAAAGCAGTTTGCTGGTTATAGAGGGTTTCAAGGATACTGTTCATCTGACCCGCCTTCCTGCCGGCAGGCAAAAACTGGCCTACCTGTTCGGCGAAGGTCAGCAATCCCGCCCTATCCTGCCTTATCAACGCCACTCTCGACAGGATCAACGCCGAATTGATGGCGTAATCCAGCAAGGTCAACCCCTCAAAAGGCATCTTCATCACTCTTCCCTTATCAATGATACAGTACACCTGCTGACTGCGTTCATCGGTATAATTGTTTACCATCAGCTGGCCGCCCTTGCGCGCCGTCGCCTTCCAGTTGATACTGCGTATATCATCGCCCGTCACATATTCCTTGATCTGTTCGAATTCAACGCTCTGGCCTATTTTCCGGATCTTCCGGTTGCCCGATTCGGACAGTTGGTTAGACCAGGCCAGCAGTTCGTACCTGCGAAGCGCAAAATAAGAGGGATATACTTTGACCATCTGCCGCGACGGAATGATCTCGCGTTTAACAAGCAAACCGAGCGGGCTGCGGGCAAATACATTGATGTCTTCAAAAACATATTCCCCTCTTTCCACAGGCCTCAACGCGTATGCAAAAGTTTTCTCCTCGCCCGGCCTTACCAGAGAGAAAATAGAGAACCCACGCTGCTGAAACTGGACCGGGAGCTCGTCTATCGCCTGTATACCCGAAACAAAGGGATAGTGATTGGTTATCGTAAGCTTTATGGTATTGCTATCGCCATTGCTTAACCTATCCGGCATATCGCGAACCGCGCTGATCGTTTTTCCGGGGAAGAAGAGCAGCGCAAAGTCTATCGCCGCCAGGAAAAACAATAAAAACAGGATGATCCTGGAAACGCCCAGCAGCGGGGGAAAGAAAAAAGAAAGCACAAACAAAAAAATGATGGCCGCGAAGATCCCATAGAACCGCCTGCTGAAAAATAAAGGTTTAAGATAGTTGGCGTACAATTTCATCGCGCAGTTTTAAGAGATCAGCGGGGCACTTCAATATCCTTAATGATCTGGGTGATGATATCGTCGGCCGAGGCGCCCTCCATTTCCTTTTCAGGGCTGAGCGCAATGCGATGCCTGAGTACGGGAAGCGCAACATAAATAATATCTTCCGGCGTTACAAAGTCGCGCCCCCTCATTGCCGCTATAGCCTTGGCGCCGTTAAGGATGCCGATCGATGCGCGCGGGGAAGCGCCAAGATAGATCGCCTTATGCTTACGGGTGCTGCTCACGATAGCTACGATAAAATCGATGAGCTTGTTTTCCACATGAATGTTCCGCGCCTGCTCGCGCAATTGCGCGATGTCCATGGAATTTGCCACGGGTTTGGTCAGCCCGATCATATCGGAAAGATTGCTCTGGTGATGATTGATCAGCACCTGCAATTCCTGCTCCGGGGTAGGATAGGATACATTTATCTTAAAAAGAAAACGGTCCAGCTGCGCTTCCGGCAGGCGGTAAGTGCCTTCATGCTCGATAGGGTTCTGCGTAGCTACTACAATAAAGGGATCGGATAGCAGGTAGGTCTCGCCGTCCACCGTAACCTGCCGCTCTTCCATTACTTCAAACAAGGCTGCCTGCGTTTTGGCAGGAGCGCGATTGATCTCGTCGATCAGCGCGATATTGGTGAATATCGGGCCTTTTTTGAACTGGAAGCTGGTATCGCGCGGATTAAACACCATGGTGCCAATAACATCGCTGGGCATGAGGTCGGGCGTGAACTGGATCCTGGAAAACCCGATCGAAATGGTTCTGCTGAGGAGCTTGGCGGTAAGGGTCTTGGCTACGCCCGGGGCGCCCTCTATAAGCGCATGGCCGCCGGAAAGTATGGCCGCAAGCAATAACTCTATCATCTGATCCTGCCCGACAATCACCTTTCCGATCTCTTGTTTTAAGGCTTCGACCGTTTGCCGGAGCGCGCTCAGATCGGCGCGGGGCTCAAAAAAATTTTCTTCCATTATCAATCGCGTTTATAAAATTTATCAAGTTTAGCGTTTAATTCCAATAATTCATCATCCGTAACAGACGGCGCATCATTCAACGCGTTCATATCGTAGAGCAGATCCCTTATCTCCCCTACATCGCGCCCGCTTTTGTATGCCAGCCTGTCGGCGAATTCAGGCGACGAAGGAGAGCCGGTAAGGCGATAGCGGTTGCGCGCGTACTCCATAAAATGCAGGGTCATCTTTGTCGCAAGGTTCTTATTGTCCTTTCTCTGGAAGTACAGCCTGCCAATCGTTTTCACAAAATCCAGGGACGTATTATTCAGCAGCGGCGTAACCGGGATGACTTTCTGTTTTCTCTTGGATTCGAAGAAATAGATCAGGGCAAACAACAGCGCCGCCAGCCATAGGGCCCACCTGAGCGACTCATGCTTCAGAAGCGCCTGCAATTTGGAAAAAGCATTTCTATCCGGCTTATTCTTTCCGTATACATGAAAACGAAAATAATCGTCCCAGTATACCTTATCAATATGCGCGGGAAGATAAGAAAGCGCCTGGTCAAAATAGGCTTTATTCTCTTTATGCAACAGGAAAAAATTGGTAAAAGCCGCCGGCGCCAGGTGCAGGTAAAGAGAACCGCCCTCGCGGAGCGTAAATCGGACAAAATTAGGTTGTCCCTTTTCATTTTGCCCGAGTATCGCGGCGATGCTGCTGTCTAACAAAGAAAAATAACTATCCATCGCCTTACCCGGATAGCTATACGAAGAAAAGGTTTTCGATACGGGATGAAGGATCTTTACGGATAAGGAATCCTTATCATTGAAGAACCCGGGCAATGGCGGCGCTTTCAGGCGGAGACTGTCGAGCAGGTTATCTCCGATGGCCATAGCAGAAATAAAAACATCGTTGCCGGAACGGACAAAATCAAACAAGGCGTCGATCTCTCTTTCGGTGGGGCTCATCGTATTCGTGATCACAATTAAGGCGCTGCGTTTGCGCTGCCCCGGCTTTTCAGTTGCCGCTTCGTCATCGGACCCTTCCGTTTCAATATCCTGTATCCGCTCTTCATCAAAATCAAAGGCCTGGTAAGATGCGGGCGACGATTCGGATACCTTGATCTCCGCCTGCGGGAACAGGCTCGAAAGATTGTTAAACGCATAATAAGCCCCATACGGGATCTTATCCTTTCTCCCTAAGGAGAACCGCTCGTTCATCCTGCCGCCGCAGCCTGCAATACCGATAATGAACAGGCAGAGACCCAATAGGCGATATGTGGCGCGCGCATTCAATAGCTATGCATAAATTGTTTAAAATCTTCCCTGATCCTTTCAAACTGCTCCCTGCCGGGTTCAAACTCGCCATACCATACATATTCATAAACCTGCGTCAGCGCATGAAACGCAGCAGCGCCGGGATGACTGCGCATCTGCTGTACATAGTCCTGGTTAGTGGTTCTGGCATTATACCGTATAAAGTTATTTTGTCCCAGCGCCTGCAAGGTCTGCAGGTAGAGGTAGCGTACGGCCAGGCGCAGATCATTATTGCCGATGGCGTCGCCGACCCTTTTGTCCAGGTCTTCGGCCATCAATTCCTCCGGCATGTCGGCATTATCCTTTTTTCGCTTTGAGGATCTGGAAAATACCAGGAGATTATTCACCGACAGCGCCTGGTAAAGTATAAATAAAACCAGCGCGCCGAGCAGCAGGTATATGATCCCCTGCGCCAGCGGGCGCTGCAATGAGGCCAGCGCCCTGATCAGCCAGGAGTCGTCCCGCTTTTTTGAAGAACCCCAGTAAGAAGGATCGTTGGCATAGCGAAAATCCCTCTCCTGCTGTAATTTTTTCACTGTTGAGTCGGGAACGGCCCGGAGCGTGTGCGCATACTCCGCGCTCCCGTATGTTAATCCTGCGGCATCTGGATCCTGATCCGGGGAATCTGCCGGGGAGATCATGGTTTCCGTATCCGATGATCCAATACCGCCCTCCTGTGCAGGCAGACACATAGGCGTCAGCAAACAAAGTAGTAAGATAAGCGCCGGCAGTCCGGTGGACCTGCTGCGGAAAAGAAATCGCGTTGGTCTGAAAAAAAATGCATCCCATACGCCAGAGACTTCAGGCAACCGACAACCTAATGGGCAAACCCAAGCGGACCATAGACCTTGCAACCCCGCCGGCAAAGACCTGGCGCCTTCAATCGACAAAACCATATAAATGCCCGGTCGCCTCATGCAAGAAGATTAACCTGTTTTTTTTGAACCGTCATTTTTTGCTGAACGCGGATAGGATAAAGAATAAAATACCAAATGATAAACCCGAACGAAAGGACAAGAATGGAAATGCTCAGCGGCTTCGGCATGGTGGAATACCTCGTAATAAAACCCTCCAGGAAAGCAGCCGCAATAAAAACCGGGATCAGCCCGATCATCAGTTTCAGGCCATCCCTGGCGCCCTTCTTCAGGGAATCGATCCGCTTATAGGTCCCGGGAAACAAAATGCTGTTGCCGAGTATAAAGCCTGCGCCGCCGGCAATGATGATGGAAGAGATCTCCAGGGCGCCATGTATCCATACCACCAATACGGATTCCCAGCCCAGCCCCTGTAAAAAAAAGTACGACTGGAAAGCGCCCAACATCATCCCATTGTCAAAAAGCATCCATACCGTTCCTATATTCAACAGCAGCCCCCCGATAAAAACCATAAACGAGACCTTAATATTATTTAGGGCGATGGTCAGGAACATCTGCCATTGATTGGCGCTCTTGTATACGCCAAAGGGATCGCCCTTGGCGATATTTCTTTCCGTCATCTCTATATAGCCGTCTCCGAGTATGCCCCTTACAAACTGCTGATCCTGCGCGGCGGAGAATGCCGCCATGACCGCAAAACTGACAAAGAGCAGGAAGGCATAAAGCAACTCGCGATGGTGCGCCCGGACAACCAGCGGCAATTCCGTTTTCCAGAACCGCCATATCCTCGACCTTTCTTCTTTTTTATTTTGATAGATGCCGAGATAGGTCCTGGACGCGAGCTCGTTAAGATATTGCGTAACCTTGCTATGGGGGTAAAATGTTTTGGCGTATCCCAGGTCGTTCACCAGCTCGGTAAATTCCTGGGCCATTTCATCGGGGTCGGTCGACGGCTGATATTGGTAGCCTTTCCACTTCTCAATATTTTTTTTGATAAAAAGCCCTTCTCTCAACTTTTCATTTTTTATGGATTTTACGAAATGCCCTTACCAGGCAGATTTCTTTCAATAAATATAATGGTTATATTAGAAGGATAATAGTTGTTCAGGAAATATCCGTTTCTTTATTTCTGTATGTCGTCTGTAAAACTGGATACCGGGTTTAATATTGAAATAGAATTTAATACCGCGCCCTTTCATAAACGGCTGATGGCATGGATCATTGACCTGCTGATCTGCTGGCTGATCGTGAGAGCGTTGGGGTATCTCACCGATACGCCCTCCTTTTTCGTATGGACAAACGTATGGGAGATCAAGGGGCTCCTGTTGAGCCTTCCCCTGTTGTTTTATCATCTTTTCTGCGAAGTGGCTACCAATGGTCGCAGCGTAGGAAAGATCGCCATGAACTGCAAAGTGATCAGCGCTGATGGAGGCCAGCCCAGCCTGGGCCAATACCTGATCAGGTGGGTATTCCGTTTAATTGATTTCCCCTATTGGATCGCTTTTGCAGTGATGTTAGGCGTAATGCCCTGGTGGACCATGCCGCTGAGCTTTGCGGGACTGGCCTGCGTGATCATGACGCCCCACTCGCAGCGTATCGGCGATATTGTCGCCGGAACGCTGCTGATCGATCTCCGCAAGAACACGTCCTGGCAGGACACCGTTTTTACGGAACTGGAGGAATCTTATCAACCCCGCTACCCGCAGGTGATGCAATTGAGCGACAGGGATATCAATACCTTGAAAACGATCATTATCACCGTCAAAAAAAATGACGACCACCAGCTTGCCCTTAGGATCTCCGACCGCATTAAATCAAAAACAAAAATGGAAAGCGACGAATCCCCGCTGGATTTCCTGGAAACCCTGTTAAAGGATTATAATTATTATTCCACCCGGTAAGCCCGCGCCGTCTTGCTGTGAGCCGCGCCTATACCGTTTATCTTCGCGGCTTCCGATTCGATCATGGCCATAGCGCATCAATGCAGGCCAGAACGTGGATACGCCCGGCCGCGTTCATTAAAAATGCACGAGAACGACTAAAGCGACGAAGCCATTGTCGCCGCGAAGATCAATCCGCCGATAATAGCAACGGCATAAAAAGCCAGGGTGACAATTAAGAG